>NZ_MTHE01000001.1:0-618972 GCF_001956865.1 Brevundimonas sp. ZS04 | reverse complement strand
AGTAATCGACGATCCTCGCCACGCGAGACTAAAGCCTAGGCGGGAGCTCGCTCCCGCCGGGGCCAAGATCGTCGAGTAATATCGACGGGCGGCTTTCGAGCCGCACAGTAAGAGTAGCGTAAGCGTAACAGAGCGGCCCCCGGAGAAATCCGGGGGCCGTTTTGCTTTCTGACGATGCATTGAATCAGAGCGGGCGCCCGACTTTGGTCGAATGGGACGGTTAAGCTTTTCTCAGCCAGGCGCGGGCCATCAGGCGCCGCTGAAAGGAGCATCTATGACTGACGTTGACTGGCCCCGCCGCGCCGGCCTCTCCGCCGCGCTCGACGAGGCCGCCATCGTGGCGATCACGGATCGCGCCGGCCGTATTCTGTACTGCAATGACAAGTTCGAGGCGGTCAGCGGCTACTCGCGCGAGGAACTGATCGGTCAGACGCACAGGGTGGTGAACTCGGGCGTCCACCCGCGCGACTATTTCCGCAATCTGTATCGCACCATCGCGGGGGGCGAGGTGTGGCGCGGCACCATCCAGAACCGCACCAAGTCGGGCGAGCCTTATTGGGTCGATACGACCATCGTGCCGAACCTGGGGTCTGACGGGCGGCCCGAGACCTACACCGCCATCCGCTTTGAGGTGTCGGACCACGTCCGCGCGCTCAAGGCCCTGGAACTGGCGCAGGCCGAGGCGCGACAGGCCGCCGAGGTGCGGGACCGTTTCTTCGCCAACATCAGCCATGAGGTGCGCACCCCGCTGAACGCCGTGCTGGGCCTGGCCTCGGCCCTGGCGCACACGACGTTGACGTCGCGCCAGACCGAGATGCTGAAGTTGATCACCGGAGCAGGGGACGCCCTGCGTCGCGTGCTGGACGACATGCTGGACCTGTCGAAGATGCAGGCGGGTCAGTTCAGCCTGTCGCTGACGCCGTTTGATCTCAGAACCGACATCGAGGCCGTCGTCGAGATGCGCCGCGCGGTCGCTGAAGACAAGGGGCTGACGCTGGACGTGGCGTTTGCGCCGAGCGCGCAGGGGCAGGTGATCGGCGACGGCGTCCGCATCACCCAGATCGTCTCCAACCTGGTGTCCAATGCGGTGAAATTCACGGCTGAGGGGCGTGTATCCGTTCGTGTCGACGTGCGCGCCGAGGACAACCGGGAACATCTGATTATTGAGGTCGAGGACACGGGCATGGGCTTTGACGCCGAAGCGGCGCGACGCCTGTTTGATCCCTTCGTTCAGGCCGATGACGCCATATCGCGCCAGTTCGGCGGTACAGGTCTGGGCCTGTCCATCTGCAAGTCGTTGGCCGAGTTGATGGGCGGAGAGATTGCCGCAGAGTCGGCGCTGGGCGAGGGCAGTCTGTTCCGTGTGGTCCTGCCCGTCGAGCGTGTGGCGGCGGTCGTGGCCGAACCGGTGGCGACATCGGTTGAAGCGGCGCATGCGTCGGATGAGGGCGCGCAGATTCGCGTCCTGGCGGTCGAGGACAACCCGGCCAATCAGATGGTCGTGCGCTGCCTGCTGGAGCCGTTGGGCTTCGAGATCGTCACCGCCGACAATGGTCTGGAAGGCGTGCGGCGTTTCCAGCAGGAACATTTCGACATGGTGTTGATGGACATGCAGATGCCGGTCATGGACGGGCTGGACGCCATGCGCCGCATCCGCGCCGACGAAGCGCGACTGGGCGCCGCACGCACGCCTATCGTCATGCTGACGGCCAATACGACCGAAGTTCACCATCTGAAGGCGGTGCAGGCGGGCGCCGATCATCTGGTATCCAAGCCTGTCACCCTGGACATCCTGTTGCAGGGGATGAAGCAGGGCGCCGCCGCCGCCGCTGAATGGTCGGGCGAGCCGGTTCTTTCGGCCGCCTGACCGCAGGAACCGGGCCGCACGGCTCGGCGTTCAGAAGCGGTCGTCAATGATCGGTTAACCACGATGAAACGCGCCGCGCGTCTGGGCTTGATGATTGGTCTGGTGATCGGGCTCAGCGCTTGCGCCGCCGGGCATATGAGGCAAGGTGACGCCGATACGGGCTTCTACGGCGGCGTCGAAGCGGCTCGAACGGGCTGAACGCCGCAGTTTCGACAACAGTGCTGGCGCAGACGAGGCTTCGCCTTTACTATCGGCTGCGCGGACGCCGTTAGTCGCGCCGCGTCAGGGCTTCTCCCTTTTCGATGTTGACCATCGCTATCGTCGTCGTGCTGCTGCTTGTGGTGCTGAACGGCCTTTTCGCCATGACCGAACTCGCGGTCGTGTCCTCCCGCAAATCCAAGCTTCAGAGCCGCGCCGAACGAGGCGACCGCGGCGCCCGCGCCGCGTTGAAGCTGGCCGAGGAGCCGACCCAGTTCCTTTCGGCGGTTCAGGTGGGCATCACCCTGATCGGCATTCTGGCGGGCGCCTACGGTCAGGCCGCCATCGCAGGCGAGCTGGATGACATCCTGACGGCGAACCTGCCGGCCCTGGCCCCCTATTCGCAGATTATCGCCACCGGCGTGGTCGTGGTGCTGATCACCTATGTCTCGCTGATCGTCGGCGAACTGGTGCCCAAGCGGCTGGCCCTGATCTTCCCGGAGACCATCGCATCGAAGATGGCGGGTCCGATCTCGACCCTGGCCCTGGTGATGAAGCCGTTCGTGCTGCTGCTGACGGCCTCGACCTCGGGCATCCTCAAACTGTTGGGCGTCAAGGACCGCGACGGCTCGGACGTCACCCAGGAAGAGGTGGAGAGCATCCTGGCCGAGGGCACTTCTGCGGGCCTGATCGAGCCGGAAGAGCAGGAGATGATCGAAGAGATCCTGCGCCTGGGCGACCGGGCCGTGCGCGTGGCCATGACGCCGCGTCACGAGGTCTATTGGATCGCCCTGGACGATTCGGAAGAGGTGCTGCGCGAGGAAATCCGCACCTGCCCCTATTCGCGCATCGTCGTGGCGCGCGACAACGACATCGATAATCCGTTGGGGGTGGTCCACAAGAAGGATCTGCTGGACAGCTTGCTCGACAACGGCGAGTTCAACGTCGAGAAGCTGGTGGCCGAGCCGGCCTTCATTCCGCAGTCGACCTCGGTGCTGAAGGCGCTGGAGATCCTGAAGGGCTCCAAGGTTCACATGGCCTTCGTGGTCGATGAATACGGCGCCTTCGAAGGCGTGGTCACGGCGACGGATCTGCTGGAGATGATCGCCGGCGATTTCAACGAGAGCCATGACGAGGCCGAGACGGCCGTGCGCAAGCGCGCTGACGGCACCTGGGCTGTCGACGGTCAGATCGATCTGGATGAACTGGGCGAGGCCCTGGGCGAGGACTTCGGCGAGCATGAAGGCTTCCACACGGTGGCGGGCCTGGTGCTGCACCATCTGTCGCGGGTGCCGAACGAGGGCGACGTCCTGCAACTGGGGCGTTTCGAGGTCGAGGTCATCGACATGGACGATCGACGCATCGACAAGCTGTTGTTCCGCCCCGTGATTCACGGACAGGAAGACGACGCCGCCTGATCCAGGCGGCGTCGATCATGACGGTTCAGTCGCGATCCAGCGGCTGGACCAAGGCGACCCGATAGGGGCGCATGGGGCCGCCCGGCTCGGCCAGGGAGACGTATTCCCCCGGCACGAAGCGTTCGCTTTCGAGGCGGAAGCCGACGGCGTCGGACTCTTCGCCGGGGAAGTCCAGCACCCAACGGCCGTCGGCGCCCTGAGACAGTTGGCCGACCGCCAGGGTTTCGCCGTCGCGGAAACGGCGGACGCGCGTGCGCTCAGGCGCAGCGAGCAGAGCCGCCGCGTCCAGCCGTGATTGCTGGTCCAGCGTCATGACCAGATCATAGCCGTCGCGCGGATCGCCGTGCGGCGCATCGGCCTCGCGGGCCAACTCCAGCCGGATATGGTGCAGCGTCATGGTCAGCGCGCCTTGCGGTCGGCCAGGTTGCTGCTGATCACGCCATAGGCCATGGCGGCCATGAAGGTGAGGAAGAAGGCGCCCATGGCGGCGACGGGGGCGACGATTTCTGAAGGCATGACAGTTCTCCTATGCCGACAGCAGAGCCTATCTCGGCCCTCTTCGCCTTGATGGAGATCAAAGGTCTCGCAGATCAGGCGGCGGCCCGAAGCGGTCCGACGTCGGCCTGGATATGGCCGTTCTGGCTAATGCCGCTGACCGTCAGAGCCTGATCGCAAAGGGTCAGGGGGGCCGAGCGGTGGCTGACCAGGATCAGGCCCTGGCCCGTGCGTTGGAGGCGTTGCGACAGCCGGTCCAGCACCTTGGCTTCAGTGGCGGCGTCCAGGCCTTCGGTCGGCTCGTCCAGCACCAGCCAGGGGGCGGGGCGCAGATAGGCGCGGGCCAGGCCCAGGCGCCGCCGCTCGCCGCCTGACAGCCGTGCGCCGTTTTCGCCCAGAGGCGCGTCCAGGCCGCCGGGCGCGGCGCGGATGCGATCAGCCAGTCCGGCGTCTTCGAGCACGGCCCAGAGCTGGTCGTCATCCGCCGTGGGGGCGGCTAGGCGCAGGTTCTCGCGCACCGTTCCGGCCATCAGCACCGCCTGCTGCGGCGCATAGGCGAACAGCGGCCGCACCGCATCCGGGGACAGGGCGGCGCCGTCCATATCGGCGAAGGCGACCTCGCCTGGAATGGGCGCGCGCAGATGCATCATCCGCTCGATCAGGGTGGTCTTGCCCGCGCCTGAGCGGCCCACGACGGCCAGGCGTTGAGGCGGCGTGAGACGCAGATCGGCGGATGACAGGCGAAGCGTCGGCGCTGCGGCGGCAGGCGCCGCGACGGGCGCTTCCCCATCCAACAGTTCGCCCAGACGCTGGACGGCGACCGCGACGGCGCCGTTCTGGCGCAGGGCGTTGAGCAGATTGCCCGCGCTCTCGATCGTGGCGACGGCGGCCAGCATGGCCAGCGCCGTCAGGGCGGGAGGGGCGGCGCCTGCGGCCAGCGCCGCGCCCGTGACGCCTAGCGCCATGGCCAGGGTCTGGCCCGCCATCAGCCAGCCTCCGGCGCGGGCCAGGGCCTCTGCGGCGGCCTCGACGGCGCCGCCCTGACGGGCCAGGCGGTCCACGGCCCAGTCCTTCATGCCATAGGCCTGAAGCTCAGGCGCGGCGGCGGCCATGGCGGCGAAGTCGGTCTTGAAGTCGCCCATGGCCTCCTGCAAGCGGCGGCCCGCAGGTTCGGCCAGACGACGGCCCATGAGGACGCCCAGCGCCACGCTGACTACGGCGGCCAGCGCCACCGCAACGGCCGCCCGCCATCCGGCCAGCGAGGCCATCACCATGCCGGTCAACAGGCCTGCGCCCGCGCTCCACGGGGCGGACAGGCGCACGAAACGGTCCTGAACGGCGTCGACGTCCTGCACCAGACGGGCCGAGGCTTCGCCGCCCGCCAGCGACAGGGCGCGGGTCGCGGGGCCGCGCGCCAGGCCGTCGAACAGCTGGGGGCGCAGGGCGGCTAGCGCCTTCAGCGCCGCCTCGTGTCCGGTGACGCGCTCGCCATAGCGGGACGCGGTGCGCACGATGGCCAGAAAGCGGATGACCGCGCTGGGCACCAGATAGTTGAACGCCTGGGCCGCGGCCGGTCCGACGGCGCCGGCCAGGGCGGATGCGGTGATGAACCAGCCTGACACCCCCAGCAGGGCCACGGCCCCGGCCGAGACCAGCGCCCCCGTGACCGAAGCGGCCAGCAGGCGCGGAAACTGGGCGCGCTCCTGGGCGCGGATCATGGCCTTGAGGCGAGCGACGCCGGGAGAGGACTGAGGCTTCACAGGCGCACCACCATATCGGCCAGTTCGGCCACGGCGTCGGAATGGGTCGCGATCAGGGTCGTGCGCCCGCGCGCCGCTTCGCGGATGAGCGGCAGCAGGGCGGCCTCGGCCGCGGCGTCCAGATTGGCGGTCGGCTCGTCCAGCAAAAGCAGGGGCGAGGGCTTGAGAAAGGCGCGGGCCAGGCCCAGACGCCGCCGCTCGCCGCCCGACAGGCCGCCGCCGCGCTCGTCGATCCGGCGGTCCAGCGCGCCGTCGAGCCCCGCCTTGCGGGCGGCCTGTTCGATCTCTTCGGGCGTAGCCCCGCGCCGGGCCAGGGCGATGTTCTCGGCCAGGGTTCCGCGGATCACGACCGGGGCCTGACCGGCCCAGGCGATCCAGGCGGCCAGGTCGGGATGGTCCGACAGGCGCGCGTCGCCGACTTCGACCTCGCCGCCTGACAGGGGCGCCAGGCCCAGGAAGAGGTTCAGCAGGCTGGTCTTGCCCGCCCCGCTGAGGCCGGTCAGGGCCACGATGGAGCCGGGCGCGACCGTCAGATCGAAGCCGCTGAGGACCGGCGCGCCGTCATAAGCGATCGCCACGTCCTTGAAACGTACGGCGGGCGCTGCGACGGGCGGGGAGGGACGGGCGCGGGGCGTCTCGTCAGTTTGATCCAGGCGGCTGAGGCTGGGGACGGCGGACTCGGCGGCCTGACGGTCGTGATAGGCGGCGGCGAGACGGCGCATGGGCTGATAGACTTCGGGCGCCAGGGCCAGGACGAAGAAGGCCTGCGTCAGGCTCAGTTCGTCCGGCGCTGGGAAGGGCAGCAGCTTCAGCAGGTTGAAGCCGCAGTAGACGGCGACCAGGGCTACAGCCAGGGCTGAGAAGAACTCCAGCACCGCCGAGGACAGGAAGGCGACCTTCAACACCTTGCCGGTGCGGCGGGCCAGGTCGTCCGAGGCGCGGGCGATGACGCGGGTCTGTTGGGCTTCGGCCTGGAAGGACAGGATGGCGGGCAGGGCGCGCACCCGGTCCAGGAACAGGCCCGACAGCCGTTCCAGCGCCTGGAACTGACGGCGGCTCTCGGCGCCGGCCGCCATGCCGGTCAGGGCCATGCCCAGCACGAAGGGCAGCAGGGTGAAGATCAGGATGCCGGCGGTGAAGGGGCTGACGATCCCCGCCGCCAGGATCAGGATCAGGGGGGAGACGGCCGCCGCCGTTCGGGCGGGGGCGAAGCGGGCGACGTGGCCGTCCAGGGCCTCTACGCCCTCGGCGGCGGCGGTCATGGCGGCGGCGTCCGACAGGCGGCCGCTCAAGGCGCCTTTCAGCGCGTGACGTCGCAGGCCGTTCTTGGCGGCGCGGGCGGCGCGGGTGTTGACGAAGACCGCGCCCTGGTTGAGCGCGGCGCGCGCGATCAGGGCGACCGTCGCCAGAATCAGGCCGGGAACGGCTTCGGCCAGACCCTGCGGCAGGGCGCCGACGGCCAGGGCCAGTCCGGCGGCGAAGCCGATGGCGGGAACCGTGTCCGCGATCACCAGGGCGCCGCCCAGGCTCATCAGGCGACGCCAGGGCGACAGGGCGGATTTCAACCAAGCCGCAGGCGCCGTCGTCTCTGCGATTCGTCGCGAATCCGCCTGTTGAGGGTCGACCGGCTGGGCCGTCATCACGTCTCCTGGTGCGCCATTCTGGGAATGTGGGCCTGATCCGGCTTCATCCAATGCAACCGGCCACGATAGAGGATGGGGCAAAAAGCCTATGGGGCGAAAGGTCTTTGGGCGAAACGCCCTCTAGTTCAAGTCGCTGTCGCCAGCTTTGATCAGGATCAAGGCGCGCCAAACGGTGCGACTTTAGGTTATAGTAGAACGCCGGTCGATGGGGGCTGGCGGTCAGGAGCCTGAACCCATGATCGACCTGGCGGTCGTAGACCTGTCACGCCTTCAGTTCGCACTGACGGCGCTATACCACTTTCTATTCGTGCCCCTCACATTGGGCCTCTCCTTCATGCTGGTCATCATGGAGAGCATCTATGTGATGACCCGCAGGCCCATCTGGCGGACGATCACCCGCTTCTGGGCCACGCTGTTCGGCATTAACTTCGTGCTGGGCGTCGCCACCGGCATCACCATGGAGTTCCAGTTCGGCATGAACTGGAGCTACTACTCGCACTACGTCGGGGACATCTTCGGGGCGCCGCTGGCGATCGAGGGCCTGATGGCCTTCTTCCTGGAAGCGACCTTCGTGGGCCTCATGTTCTTCGGCTGGGACAAGCTGAAGCCGGTGACTCACCTGTTCGTCACCTTCCTGACGGCGTTGGGCACCAACCTGTCGGCCCTGTGGATCCTGATCGCGAACGGCTGGATGCAGAACCCGGTCGGCGCGGCCTTCAATCCGGACACCATGCGTATGGAGGTCACGGACTTCATGGCCGTGCTGTTCAACCCGGTGGCCCAGGCCAAGTTCGTCCATACCGTTTCGGCCGGTTATGTCTGCGCCTCGGTCTTCGTGCTGGGCGTGTCGGCCTTCTATCTGCTGAAGGGCAAGCACAAGGGCTTCGCCAAGCGGTCGATGACGGTGGCCGCAGCCTTCGGTCTGGCCTCGTCGCTGTCGGTCGTGGTTCTGGGCGATGAGTCGGGCTACGCCCTGACCGACAACCAGAAGATGAAGCTCGCTGCTCTGGAGGCCATGTGGCACACCGAAGAGGCCCCGGCGGGCCTGACGGCCATCGGCTTCCCCAGCCTGGAAGATCGCAAGACCCACTATGAGGTGAAGATTCCCTATGTTCTGGGTCTGATCGCCACGCGCAGCGTCGACAAGCCCGTCGAAGGCATTCTGAACCTGGTGGCTATCGCCGAGGACCGCATCGAGCGCGGCGTCGTGGCCTATGACGCCCTGGAGAAGATCAAGGCTGATCCGACCGACATGGCTGCGCGCGGCCAGTTCGAGACGGTCCGCAACGACCTGGGCCACGGTCTGCTGCTGAGACGCTATGTCGAGGATCCGCGTCTGGCCACGCCCGAACAGATCCAACTGGCGGCCTGGAGCACGGTGCCGAACGTGCCGGTGATGTTCTGGACCTTCCGCGTCATGGCGGGGATCGGTTTCCTGATGATCGGCCTGTTCGCCACGGCCTTCATTCTGTGCACCCTGCGCAAGCACGAAACCCGGTGGTTCCTGCGTCTGGCCGTTCTGGCCATTCCGCTGCCGTGGATCGCGATCGAGTTCGGCTGGATTCTGGCCGAGGTCGGCCGCCAGCCCTGGGCCGTGGAAGGCGTCCTGCCGACCTTCCTGGGCGCATCCAGCCTGACGGTGACGCAGTTGTGGACGACGATCATCGGCTTCACCGTGCTTTACGGCGCCCTGGCCGTGATTGAAGTGGGCCTGATCCTCAAGGCCATCAAGAAGGGCCCCTTCCACGAACAGGAAGCCCAGGACGAGTCGGCGGCAGACGCCGAACCGGCCGTGGCCTGACGCTTCAGATCAAGGATAATCGAAGATGGAACTTCCTCTCGACTTCGCCACGCTTCGCCTGATCTGGTGGGGACTGGTCGGCATTCTGCTGATCGCCTTCGCCCTGACGGACGGATTCGACCTGGGCGTCGGCGCCCTTCTGCCCTTCGTCGCCAAGACGGACGAAGAGCGCCGCATGGTGATCAACACCGTCGGCGCCACCTGGGAAGGCAACCAGGTGTGGTTCATCCTGGGCGGCGGCGCGATCTTCGCCGCCTGGCCCTTCGTCTACGCCGTCAGCTTCTCCGGCTTCTATCTGGCGATGTTCCTGGTGCTGTCGGCGCTCATACTGCGCCCGGTCGCGTTCAAGTATCGCTCCAAGCGGCCCGAAGCGAAGTGGCGCTCGATGTGGGACTGGGCGCTGTTCATCGGCGGCTTTGTGCCGGCGCTGGTGTTCGGCGTGGCCATGGGCAACGTCCTGCTGGGCGCGCCCTTCCGCCTGACCAGCGAACTGCGCGCCTTCTATGACGGTTCGCTGCTGGGCCTGTTCACGCCGTTCACTCTGATCGCGGGTCTGCTGTCCGTGGCCATGTTGGTGTTGCACGGCGCCGCCTGGCTGGGGCTGAAGGCCGAACGCGGGCCCGTGGCCGACCGCGCACGCATGATCGGCACCGTCGCCGGCGTGCTGAGCATCGCCCTGTTCGCGATCGGCGGCCTGATGGTGGCCTATGGCGACATGGGCTTCCGCATCACCGGCGCCCTGGACGTCAACGGCCCGTCCAACCCGCTGCGCACCACGGTCGAGGCGGTCTCCGGCGCCTGGATGGACAACTACGGCCGCTATCCGTGGATGATGATCGCTCCGGCGCTCGGTTTCCTCGGCGCGGCGGCGGCGGTCCTGGGCCTGTGGCGGCGCAGCGAGCCCCTGGCCTTCGGCGGTTCGTCGCTGTCGGCGGTGGGCGTCATCTCGACCGTCGGCCTGTCGATGTTCCCCTTCATCCTGCCCAGCACGATCGACCCGCAGTCTAGCCTGACGGTGTGGAACGCATCGTCCAGCCACTTGACGCTGTTCATCATGCTGCTGGTGACGCTGATCTTCCTGCCGCTGATCCTTCTCTACACGGCCTGGGTCTACAAGGTGCTGTGGGGTCGTTCCACGACCCAGGCGCTGCGCAGCAACCCCGACCTCTACTGATCCCGCGAAAGGAGATCATTCCATGTGGTATTTCGCCTGGATCCTTGGCCTGGGCCTTGCGGTGCTCTTCGGGGTGCTGAACGGCCTGTGGCATGAGTTCCAACTGTCGGACGCCGGAGACGAGGGCCATTCAGAGCCCTGACGCTTCGGCCGCTGATGCCGACTGAAAGATCCCCTTCGGCGCTTGTCGGAGGGGATTTTTCTTGGCCGAAACCGAAGAAATATCCATGGCTTGCGATGGATCAAGGCTGTGCGGCGGTTGCAGGCGCATGATCGGCAAGACATCGAAGCCGGGCGTTTTTCGATCCGGCGAATGTCGGGGATTAAACTAATGAAAACCGCCGCCGCATTGATCGCTTCCGTTAGCCTGCTGGCCGTCGCGGGCGCCGCCTCGGCCCAGAACGCCGCGCCTGAACAGGTAGGCAAGGGCTCGTTGATCGTCACGGCCCGCATGACGGGCGTCCTGCCGCAGGCCGATGACGCCATCGTCACCGCCGCCGGGGCCGACAGCGGCCTGAAGGTCGATGTCGGCGATGACTGGATGCCGACGCTGGGCTTCACCTATTTCGTCGCCGACCACTGGGCCGTCGAGGCCATCCTGGGCGCGACTCAGCACGAAGTCCGGGCCAAGGGCGGCGCGACCGACGTGGCCGTGCATGAGACCTGGGTGCTGCCGCCGGTTGTGACGCTGCAATACCGACCGACGCCGAACGCGACGGTCAGCCCCTATGTCGGGGCGGGGGTCAGCTACATGGCCTTCTTCAGCGGCAAGGATAAGAACGGCTTCGAGGTCGATCTGGACGACGGCTTCGGCGTCGCGCTTCAGGCCGGGGCGGACTGGAACCTCTCCGGCCCGTGGACGCTGAACCTGGACGCCAAGAAGGTGTGGTTCGACACGGACGCCAAGATCAACGGCGGCGCGCTGAAGAGCAGCGTCAGCCTGGATCCCTGGGTCGTGTCGGTGGGCGTCGGCCGCAAGTTCTAAAGCCGATGCAGGGAGGGGCGCGGAACGTCAGGCCGCGTCCCCTTCACCTTTTTTCTGAAATGAGATCAGGCGGCGCCTTCGCCCAGGGCCTTGAGGGCGGCCGGATCGGGCAGGGCGACGTCATTGCCCGGCAGCAGCTGGATCAGGCCCGAGGTCTTGAACTGGGTGAAGACCCGGCTGACCGTCTCGATTGTCAGGCCCAGATAGTCGGCGATGTCCAGCCGCGTCATCGGCAGGTGGACGTGGCCCACGGCGCCGCCCAGCTGCACCTGTCGCTCGGACAGGCGGGTCAGGAAGCTGGCCAGCCGCTCGCGCGCGGTCTTGCGGCCCAGCAGCACGATCTGCTCCTGCGCAGCCATCAGTTCGTCCCCGGCCAGGGCCACCAGGCGGTGCTCCAGCGCGGGCAGGGCGTTCAGCAGTT
Organism: Brevundimonas sp. ZS04; assembly: GCF_001956865.1. Taxonomy (NCBI): domain Bacteria; kingdom Pseudomonadati; phylum Pseudomonadota; class Alphaproteobacteria; order Caulobacterales; family Caulobacteraceae; genus Brevundimonas; species Brevundimonas sp. ZS04. The sequence continues at coordinate 607,210 of NZ_MTHE01000001.1, read as the reverse complement.
GATCGAAGTCGCCACGCCGGAAACGGCAGGCGTTCAGCGGCGTCAAAGCCTCGGCCGTGAAACTGGACGGACCGCGTCCGCCCAGGCCCAGGAAGTCGCCCTGGAACAGGAAGCCGGTGATCTGGCGTCGTCCGTCGGGCAGCAGGCGATACAGCTTCACCGCGCCGTCTACGACGTTGAAGACATAGGGGTTCGGGTCGCCCTCGTGGAACAGGGCCTGGCCGGGCTGGGCGGCGACGCTTTCGCTGGCGCAGGCCATGCTCTGCAATTCATGGCCCTTCAGGTCCGCGCAGACGCCCAGCGGGCGGGCGCCGCAGGTGGAGCACGGATGGACGTCTTCCAGACGCACCTCTTCGATTTCGGCCTGGGCCGCAGCGGTGTTCACGAACGTCGTCTCCCGGATAGCGCGGCAGTCTAGGCGATAAGCGGCCGATTCCGAATAGGTCAGCCTGTCCTAGCCGTCAGTTCGGCGGCGCAGTCCGGTGCGGCGGCTTCCTCCGCGTAGCGTAGCCGAGCGCCCAACTGACAGGCCAGGGCGGTCAGTTCGACGGCCAGGCTCTGCCGCACCAGGGGCCGCACCCCCATTTCGCGCACCACGAAGGGACCGGCCCACAGGGTCTCGCCGTACTCCAGATCGGGCTGGCGCCACCAACTGACGAAGCCCAGCACCCCGCCGCGCTGATTGCGGGCGCTGAGGATGCCCCGGCTTTCCGGCGCGGCGCGCCAGGCGGACAGGAAGGCGTCCCACTGCGCCGGCTCCAGATTGGGCCGCCACAACCGCGCCAGGGCGAAGGCGGCCGGCGCCTCGGCTTCGCTGAGGGGGGCCACCTCCAAGCGAGGCGCATCGGACGCGAAGCGGGACTCTGTCATAGGGGCATTGGAACCGAAGCGGCGTCCAGTCGCCTTGATCTGCGTCAAGGCTGCGTCGAAGCTGTTCAGCCAATCTGCCTCGTCATCTTCTGGAGAAACGCCATGAGCTCGACCTCGCGCATCACCCCGATCCACGGCGGCGCGGTGGCCGCCATCCTGAAGCTGCTGGATAGCCAGAAGCTGATGACCCTGGCCGTGAACCGGGCCGACGGACGGCCGCAAGCGGCGACGCTGGGCTATCTGAACGACGGGCTGAACCTCTATTTCGTCACCGCCCGCGACAGCGAGAAACTGAAGAACATGACCGCCGACCCGCGCGTCGGCGTGGCCGTGCGCGGCGTGGGCGAGGAAGGGGAGGCGGTCGGCGTCTCCATCGACGGCCGCGCCGAGGAGGTTACGGACGGCGACGAGGTGAAGCGGCTGAACGACCTGATCATCGCCCGCTCGCCTGACCTCAGCCCCTGGGCGCCCGGCGGCGACGCCGTGGCGGTGGTCAAGGTGATTCCCGAAGAGATCGAGGCGGTGGCGGTGGTGGAAGGCCGCAGCCGGGCCCAGACCTTTTCGATCGGCGATTCCGACGCCCTGGTGAAAGGGCTGAGCTATGAGCCCAGCGCCGTGGCGCGTCTGTTCTGAGGAAAATCCGCGACTTCGCGCGTCTGCGGCGCAGATGGCCCTTGAAATGACCGTGGGGCTCGGGCATACGCCCCCCTCTGGCGAGGGTCGCGCCGCTGGGTGGTTATCCACGGCGCGCTGATCTTTGTCCGGGACACTAGGAGTGTAGCTCAGCTGGTAGAGCATCGGTCTCCAAAACCGAGGGCCGGGGGTTCGAGTCCCTCCACTCCTGCCATTCCCCCTGTTGTGATCGCCTGGGACTTCCCATGTGGAGCAGCAGGATCCAGAGGTTGAAGAGACGTCAAATGGCCAAGGCGAAGACCCCGGGCGGCCGCCGCACCACGGGGACCAAGACCGCAGCAGCCGCGCAAGGCGCAGCGACCGTGGCCGTCGACGCGCCCGCGCCGAAGAAGAAGACGTCCATTCCGCAGTTCATCAGCGAAGTTCGCGCTGAAGCCCGCAAAATCGTGTGGCCCAGCCGCAAGGAGACCTGGATCACCTCGGTGATGGTCTTCATCATGGTGCTGATCGCGGCCGCCTTCTTCTGGATCGTCGACACGGGTCTCGGCTTCGCGTCCCGCATCATCCTCAGCCTTGGCCAATAAAGGAGACGCGCACATGACCGATGCAGCGCCCAAGCCGGCGGCCAATCCCCGCCACAAGTGGTACATCGTCCACGCCTATTCGAACTTCGAGAAGAAGGTCGCCGAGCAACTGCGCGACCAGGCCAAGCAACAGGGCCTGGAAGACGCCTTCTCTGAAATCCTGGTTCCGACCGAGGACGTCATCGAGATCCGCCGCGGCAAGAAGGTCAACGCCGAGCGCAAATTCTTCCCCGGCTATGTGCTGGTGAAGATGGAGATGACCGACGAGGCCTATCACCTGGTCAAGAACACGCCGAAGGTCACGGGCTTCCTGGGCGCCGCGGGCGGCACCAAGCCCCTGCCGGTGTCGGAGCGTGAAGTTCAGAACATCATCGGCCAGGTGGAAGAGGGCGTCGAGCGTCCGAAGCCCACCATCCGCTTCGACATCGGCGAGAACGTCAAGGTCATCGACGGCCCGTTCGCCAGCTTCGACGGTCAGGTCGAAAGCGTCGACGAAGAGAACGCCCGCCTGCGCGTGGCCGTCTCCATCTTCGGCCGCCCGACCCCGGTCGAACTGGAGTACAATCAGGTGGAGAAGGTCAGCGCCTGATCGGCTGCTGACGCCACGCAGAGATCGGGACCGTCTTCGGGCGGTCCCGTTTGCGTTTTCAGGGTCTGCCTGCTAAACGCGCGCCTTCGCTGGACGGCCTTCGAGTCGCCCGGCGTCAAATCCGTGGAAGGCAGCCATGCCGCACCACGGCTCACCGGCCGGGCGCATCGTCGCCGGGTCATTCATAGGAGAGACCAATGGCCAAGAAGATTCTCGGCTATATCAAGCTGCAAGTGCCGGCCGGTTCGGCCACGCCTTCGCCCCCGATCGGCCCGGCTCTGGGTCAGCGCGGCGTGAACATCATGGGCTTCTGCAAGGAGTTCAACGCGCGGACCGAGAAGGAAGCCAAGGGCACCCCGCTTCCGACCGTCATCACCGTCTATCAGGACAAGTCGTTCACCTTCATCACCAAGACGCCGCCGGCGACCTGGTATCTGAAGCAAGCCGCTGGCATCAAGTCGGGCGCCAAGCTCGTCGGCCGCGAGTTCGCCGGCAAGATCACGCAGACGCAACTGCGCGAAATCGCCGAGAAGAAGATGAAAGACCTGAACGCGAACGACCTGGACGCCGCGTCGCGCATCATCGAGGGCTCGGCCCGCGCCATCGGCATTCAAGTGGTGGAGGGCTAAGACATGGCTAAGCTGACCAAAGCCCATAAGGCCCGCACGGGCGTCACCGAAGACCTGCTGGCCTTCTCGGACGCCATTAAGCTGGTGAAAGACAACGCCAAGGCCAAGTTCGACGAGTCGATCGAAATCGCCATCAACCTGGGCGTCGACCCGCGTCACGCCGACCAACAGGTCCGCGGCGTGGTGAACCTGCCCTCGGGCACCGGCCGTGACGTCCGCGTCGCCGTCTTCGCCAAGGACGCCAAGGCTGATGAAGCCAAGGCGGCCGGCGCCGAGCACGTCGGCGCTGAAGACCTGTACGAGAAGATCGCCGGCGGTTTCATGGACTTCGACCGCGTGATCGCGTCGCCGGACATGATGGCCCTGGTCGGTCGTCTGGGTAAGGTGCTGGGCCCGCGCGGCCTGATGCCGAACCCGAAGGTCGGCACCGTGACCCCGAACGTCGCTCAGGCCGTCAAGGACGCCAAGGGCGGCGCCGTCGAGTTCCGCGTCGAGAAGGCGGGCATCGTCCACGCCGGCATCGGCAAGGCCTCCTTCACCCAGGACGCCCTGGAAGCCAACGTCAAGGCCATCGTGGACGCCCTCGTCCGCGCCAAGCCGTCGGGCGCCAAGGGCACCTATGTGAAGCGCATCGCCCTGTCCTCGACGATGGGCCCGGGCTTCAAGATCGACCCGGCTTCGCTGGGCGCCTGATCCGGCTTCACGGCTAAGAATGACGACGGTCCCGGAAGAGCGATCTTCCGGGGCCGTTTTCTGTTGGGCGGGCTTGAGAGGCCAGTCGGGGATTCAGCCTCCCGTGAACTCTCGCTGCGCCTTCATCATCTCGGTGATCAGCCGTTTCTCGCCGTCGTCGAGGTAAGGGTTCCAGACGTCGAAGATCAGGATGACGCGCATGGCCTCCGCCTCATTCCACGCTTCATGCTCGATGGTGTCGTCAAAGACCCAGGCGCGGCCCATCTCCCATTCGCGCACTGTATTGCCCACGCGGAAGCGCGCCGGTCCCGGCAGGACCAGCGGCAGGTGCGTCAGCAGGCGCACGTTCGAGGAGCCGGTGTGCGGCGGAATATGCGTCTTCGGCTGAAGCGCCGAGAACATGGCGGTGGGCGCGAAACCGTCCTGATCCGCCATGGGCAGGCTTTCCAGCAAGGCGGCGGTCTGAGGCGCGCGGGCGCAGACTTCATCTTGGCGGCGGCCGTCCTTCCATAGGAAGAGGGAGCTCCATTTGCGCGAGTGGTTCAGTTCGCCCCACTGATTGACCGGCGCGCCCTTGGAATAGGCGATGTAGGGCGAAAACTCGTCGAAGGCGGTTTCGAGCAGGGTCGCCAGTTCGGCCTGGATAACAGGGGTCGCCTCTTCCAACTGCGCCAGCCAGGGAAACAGGGTGCGGTCATAGAAGGGGATGACCGGCAGACGCGGATAGTTGAGCAGGAGCGGCTGTTGCTTGGGCGGCTGTTTCAGACCGGCGTAGATCTCCAGGCCTTCTTCAAAGCGATCCCGGCTGGCTTCGCCCAGGTCGGTCTTCAGCGGCGCGATGCGATCTTTCATGAACTCGGCCAGCGCCTTGGCGTGTCGGTCGATCAGGTTGCTGGCGTAGTCCATCTGGCTGACGACGCCGGGCGGGCAGGAGGCGCGCGGCGGGGCGATCTTCGGGGCGTTGCGATAGACTTCGACCGCCGCCTTGGTCTGGTTGACCTTCTCCAGCATGGCGCCCTTGGCCAGCAGCGCCATGAAGTCGTAGGGCCGTATGTCGAGCGCGTCGTCCAGAACACGAAGGGAGGCGTGGTAGTCCCCCATAAGGCGCAGGGCGACGGCGCGGTTCAGGATGGCGTTGTGCGTTTTACCGAACTGATCCGCCTGATCCAGCAACCGCAAGGCGGACTGGGGGTCGCGACGCGCTAGAGCCTGGCCAGCTTCGACAAGCAGGCGCTCCTGCTCCGCAGGGTAGGTCGTGACATTTTCAGGCGCTATTTGAACACAAAGATGACATTTTCTTCATGCGCCTCGGCTGGAACGGCGTCAATGGCTGGGGGAGAAATCCGAGAATCCGTATGCGGATGACTTGACGAAGAGGCCGGAAGCCGGGACTTGGGGCGCCGGCTCGGTCCTCGGTATGCGCGAGGCGGCCTTGCGGAGACGACCCATGCTCAACTGGTTCCAGGCGCTGTTGCCGAAGGAAGACAACTTCTTCCGGCTGTTCGACGCCCACGCTCAGTCGCTGGTTCATGGCGCGGGCGCCCTGCGTCAGATGATGAACGGCGGACCCGAGACCGGGGAATGGTGCGCCAAGGTGGTCGCCCACGAGGAAGAAGCCGACGAGATCGCGCGCGAGGTGCTGTTCGCCGTGCGTCGCAGCTTCATCACTCCGTTTGACCGTTCGGACATCCGCGGCCTGACCAACTCGCTGGACGACACCATCGACCAGATGCAGAAGGCGGCCAAGATCGTCACCCTGTACGAGATGCGCGATTTCTCGCCCAAGATGCAGGAGTTGGCCGACATCGCGGTCGAATGCGCGGCCCTGACGCAGGAGGCCTTCGGCCTGCTGCCGGCGATGCGCAAGAACCATGAGCGGCTGGCGATCCTGACGGAGCAGATCACCAACCTGGAAGCCCGCAGCGACGACCTCTATGATGCGGGCATGAAGGCGCTTTATGAGGCGCACCGTCACGACATGACGGGCGGCAACACCCTGGGCTTCATCATCGGCAGCCAGCTGCTGGATCACCTGGAGAAGGTGATCGATCGCTTCGAGGACGTGGCCAATCGCATCAACGGCGTCTTGGTCGAGCACCTGTAGGGCGCCATGGATCACGCCCTCCTGATCCTGGTCTTCCTGATCGGCGTCGCCCTGCTGTTCGATTTTCTGAACGGCCTGCACGACGCCGCCAACTCGATCGCCACCATCGTCGCCACGCGCGTCCTGCCGCCGATCTATGCGGTGGGGTGGGCGGCCTTTTTCAACTTCATCGCCTTCCTGTTCTTCGGCCTGCACGTCGCCGACACCATCGGGCGGGGCATCATCTCGCCGGACGTGATCTCGGATCAGGTGATCTTCGGCGCCCTGATGGGGGCCATCAGCTGGAACGTCATCACCTGGCTGGGCGGGATCCCGTCGTCCAGTTCGCACGCTCTGATCGGCGGCCTGCTGGGAGCGGGCATCGCCAAGGCGGGGGCCAGCGCCGTGGTCATCGCCGGGGTGCTGAAGACGGTGGGCGCCATCTTCATGTCGCCGGCCATCGGCTTCCTGCTGGCCCTGCTGCTGGTGCTGATCGTGTCCTGGCTGTTCGCCAAGGCCAATCCCAACTTCGCCGACCGGGTCTTTCGAGGTTTGCAGTTCGTGTCGGCCTCGGCCTATTCCCTGGGCCACGGGGGCAATGACGCCCAGAAGACGATGGGGATCATCGCCATCCTGCTCTATTCGCGCGGCATGCTGGGCGGCGAGTTTCACGTGCCCTTCTGGGTGGTCATCACCTGTCAGGCGGCCATCGCCCTGGGCACCCTGTTCGGCGGCTGGAAGATCGTTCACACCATGGGATCGCGCATTACGCGGCTTAGCCCCCAGCAGGGTTTCTGCGCTGAGACGGGCGGGGCCATCACCCTGTTCGCGGCGACCAGCATGGGCATTCCGGTGTCGACCACCCATACCATCACCGGCGCCATCGTCGGCGTGGGCGCGGCCAAGCGCGTTTCGGCCGTACGCTGGAGCGTGGCGCGCAGCATCGTCACCGCCTGGTTCATCACCATGCCGGCCGCCGCGGCCATCGGCGCCCTGTTCTACGTCCTGGGCGGGCTGTTCCTGACCTGATGTCCAGCAAGCCCCGCACCTTGTCTTCGGAAACGCGCCAGATCGCGGCCTTGCCTTGGCGGCATGGCTCGAACGGCGTGGAGATCATGATGATCACCTCGCGCGAGACGCGGCGCTGGGTCATCCCCAAGGGCAACCGCATGGCCGGCAAGACCGACGCCGAGGCCGCCGTGATCGAGGCCTATGAAGAGGCGGGCGTCCAGGGCGACGTCATGGGCGCGCCGATCGGCTGGTTCCGATACGGCAAGCGGCTGAAGTCCGGGCGGGTCCAGGCCACCATCGCCAGCGTCTATCCGCTGGAGGTCTTCATCCAGCTGGGCGCCTGGCCCGAAGACGCCCAGCGCGAGCGCCGCTGGATGTCGACCGAAGACGCCGCCGCAGTGGTGGACGAGGACGAACTGGCCGAACTGATCCGCGACTTCGATCCGGGGCGCGGGACGGAGTAGGGCGCGCGCTTTCAATGACGAACGGCGTTCGTTATGGGTGTGGCCTCGCTATGGAGAATCCGGTGTCGCCCGTTCTGTCCGCTGTCTGTTTCACCCTTGTCGTGACGGGAGCGACCTTTGCGGCGCCCGTCCATGCTCATGCGTCGCTCGAGGAACAGGCCAAGGCCTCTGTGCAGGCTCCGGACAATCGCGCGGCCTTGACCCGTCGCTATCTGGAGTTGACCACGGGCGGTATCGACAAGCTCGTACAGCAACTGGTCAGCGATGAACTCACGGGCATGGCCGACGAGATGCCGGCCGAACAGTTGGAGTGGTTCCGCGCCAATACCGTCATCATCCTGCGGCCTCATATGGATGGACTGATCCAGAGCTTGAGCGACGACATCCAGACGCGCTTCACCGAGGCTGAACTGGAGGCTTTGGTCGGCTTCTACGACACGCCGCAGGGGCGCGCGATCGCCGCCAAGCAGATGGAGATGGGCGGCGCCTTGAACCAGGCCATGCAGGGCTTCCAGATGGCCTATCTGCAAGATTTGATGACCAAGTTTTGCGGCGCCTTTGACTGTGAGGCCATGACCCGACAGGCGGCGGGCGGAGCCAAGCCCACCAAGCGTTGATTTTCTCGCCGGGCCGTGTATAGAGCCCGCATCTCGTCAGGGCCTCGGTTCTGACGATGCCTGTCCGAGAACTTCGGGATGCGGGGGTCGCCCGCGTCGTAAACGTCCAGAGAGCCCTCTGGCGCCGTGGGGAGATGGGGATGCAAAGACCTTTTGCCTGCCGGCATCCGGCGGGCGGGCTACGCTTCCTTCGGACAATAAGACCGGCCTGAACGCTGTGCAGCGATGCATGGCGCTTAAGCCAAATCCGTCGTCGGGAATAAGCCCGGCGGCGAATACCAAAACTGGAGACCACAATGGACCGCGCACAAAAAGCCGAGTCGATCGAATCGCTGAAGAGCGTGTTCGCCGACGCGGGCGCCGTGGTCGTGACCCACAACCTGGGTCTGACCGTTGTGGAGATGGAAGACCTGCGTGGTCGCCTTCGTAAAGAAGGCGGCGCGTTCAAGGTGGTGAAGAACCGTCTGGCGCTCAAGGCGCTGGGCGTCGAGGAAGGCAGCGAGTACCACAGCCTGTTCAAGGGCCCCGTGGGCATCGCATACGCCGCCGATCCCGTCACTGCCGCCAAGGTCACGGCCGAATTCGCCAAGGGCAACGACAAGTTCGTCATCCAGGGCGGTTTCATGGGCGACAAGGTTCTGGACGCCAAGGGCGTCGAGGCCCTGTCCAAGCTGCCGTCGCTGGACCAACTGCGCGGCAAGCTCATCGGCCTGCTGCAAGCCCCGGCGACCAAGGTCGCTGGCGTCCTGCAGGCGCCGGCCGGCCAACTGGCGCGCGTCTTCAACGCGTACGCGACCAAAGACGCCGCCTAAGCCCCGTCATCTCTGCATATCTCTCTGAACCTCATCCTACCGAAGGAAGACTAAAATGGCTGATCTCGCCAAAATCGTTGAAGAACTGTCGGCTCTGACCGTCCTGGAAGCCGCTGAACTGTCGAAGCTGCTGGAAGAGAAGTGGGGCGTTTCGGCCGCCGCTCCGGTCGCCGTCGCCGCCGTCGCCGGCGCTGCTGAAGCCGCTCCGGCTGGCGAAGAGCAAACCGAGTTCACCGTTGTCCTGGTTGACGGCGGCGACAAGAAGATCAACGTCATCAAGGAAGTCCGCGGCGTCCGCACCGACCTGGGTCTGAAGGAAGCCAAGGACCTGGTCGAAGGCGCTCCGCAGCCGGTCGTCGAGAACGTCTCGAAGCAAGCTGCTGAAGAGCTGAAGAAGAAGCTGGAAGAAGCCGGCGCCAAGGTCGAAATCAAGTAAGATTTCGGAACTGGCCTCTGGTTCGCCAGAGACAGCTTTCAAAGCGAAGCGGGTCGGAGGGAAACCTCCGGCCCGTTTTCTTTTGCGCCGCGCCGCGCCACGAAAGCGCTGCAACAGCCGTGCGTGACGTGGACGAAAACGCGCGCTAATCTGCCCCGAAAGGCCATCAGAGCCGTGAGGAGCGTCCCCATGTCCGACTTCGAGCACGTTTTCGAGCAGCCGCCGGAAGGCGCCGCCGCCGACTGGACCATCCCTCAGAACTGGTCGGCCTATACCGAGGTCGAGCATCAGACCTGGAACACCCTGTACGAGCGGCAGATGAAGATCCTGCCGGGTCGCGCCAGCGAGGCCTTCCTGCGCGGCCTGGACGCGTTGGACCTGAACGCAGGCGGCATTCCCGACTTCGAGGTCATCAACCCCAAGCTTCAGGCCCTGACCGGCTGGACCGTGGTCTGCGTGCCGGGGCTGGTGCCGGACGAGGTCTTCTTCGATCACCTGGCCAACCGCCGCTTCGTCTCGGGCCAGTTCATCCGCAAGCCGGACCAACTGGACTACCTGCAGGAGCCGGACATCTTCCACGATGTGTTCGGCCATGTGCCGATGCTGACCGACCCCGACTTCGCCTCCTATATGGAGGCCTACGGCAAGGGCGGGCAGCGGGCGGCGTCGCTGGGCATGCTGCCGAACCTGGCGCGCCTCTACTGGTACACGGTCGAGTTCGGCCTGATGCAGGAAGCGGGCGAGCTTCGCATCTATGGCGCGGGCATCGTGTCGTCGGCGACCGAGAGCGTCTTCAGCCTGGAAGACCCCTCGCCGAACCGTCTGGGCTTCGACCTGGAGCGGGTGATGAAGACCCTCTATCGGATCGACGACTTCCAGCAGGTCTATTTCGTCATCGACAGCATCGAACAGCTGAAGCGAGAGACGCTTCAGGACTTCGGCCCGATCTACGACCGTCTGCAAGGCGCCGAGGCTCTGCCGATCGAGGCCGTGCTGCCGACCGACAAGGTGTTCACGCACGGCACCCAGGCCTACGCCGCCAAGGGCGGGCGGTTCGCGGCATAAGGCGGCGCATCTTCTCCCTCCCCATGAAGGGGAGGAAGAAAAAACAGAGTCCAATTCGTCTGAATCGTCTGAACCTCTCCTCTGCGGCGGCGCGGGGGAGAGATCATCGCATGGGCGCAGGCGACAGTGTGAAAGCGCGGGTCTACGCGCGCCGACGCCGGAAATTCTCTGCGGTTGGACGGCGAGGGTGCGCTGACAGCCCTCTGTCCGTCCCCCTCGGGACAGGCCCGAGGGGGACGGTATGGGGGAAGGGCCTCAGGCCCTGAATCGCTCCCACGGGCCGGTGACGGCCAGCGTCATGCCGGGGGAATACAGGTTCACGAACATGGTCCGGCCGTCCGGCGCCCAGCAGACGCCGGCGAACTCGGTGTTCGATTCATCGGCGTCGTGGCGCATGGCGTTGCGGGCGATGGCGTAGACGCGGCCGTCGGGGGTGACGCCCTTTACATGCTGGGTGCCGACCTGCTTGTCTTCGCAGCCGATGACGTGGCCGTTCGGGGCGATGGCGATGTTGTCGACATAGTCCAGCACGGCGCGGTCGCCCGCCTCGACGAACAGCTCCAGCACGCCCGGCTGGCTGGCCTCGTCCGATTGGCCCTCGCGCGGGCTGGGGACGTAGCGCATGATCTGGCCGTGGCGGCCGACGCCGCCGGAGGTGCAGGTGAAGTAGAGGTGATCGCCCGCCCAGTGGACGCCTTCGCCGCGCGCGAACAGGGCCGCGCCCGAGGCGTGGCCGCGCAGGGACAGGTCGCCGTCGGGGCTTTCGACATGATCCAGGTCGACCCAGCGCACGGCCAGGCGCTGGCCCTGGCGCCACAGGACGTCGTTCCAGTTGCGGGTGTCGCCGCGCGCCTGATCGACCAGCGCCAGGGCCTGAAGGCGGCCGCCCGCCTGCAGACGGCGCGGGTCGGTCGGCAGGTAGCGGTAGAAGAGGCTCTCGGCCGTGTCCTCGGTCATGTAGACGACGCCGGTGCGCGGATCGATGCAGGCGGCCTCGTGCTTGAAGCGGCCCATGGCGCGGATCGGGGTCGGATCGACCAGGCCGGTGGCGCGCGACGGCACCTCGAACACCCAGCCGTGGTCCTGAGGCAGGCCGTCCTTGGTCCCGGCGACGATCTCTTCGCAGCTCAGCCACGAGCCCCAGGGGGTGACGCCCCCGGCGCAGTTGACCGCCGTGCCGCCCAGGCTGAGGTGCTGGCGCTCGGTGCGGCCGGTCCTGAGGTTGTAGACGACGGTGGTGGTGCCGCCGCCCAGCGGAGCGACCGCGCCGTTCTCATCGGGATAGACGCCGTAGACGCGGGCGCGGTCCAGATCGCCGACCAGTCGGTGATTGGCGCCCCAGGCGCTGGCGTTGAACTCCAGCGGATTGACCTCGTGGTTGCGGACCAGGATCACCCGGTCCTCATCCAGCCCGAAACAGCCCATGCCGTCGAACTTGTCGGGGGTCAGCAGGCCGTCGGCCATGGTCTCGCCCGCCTGGGACGCCACGCGGTAGGAGAAGCCCTCGGGCAGGTCCAGCAGGCCGTAGGGGTCGGCCTTCATCGGGCCGTAGCCGAACACCTCGTTGCGAGAGGGGCCGTCGACGAAGCCGCCCGGTTCGGCGGCGACGGCGTGGGCGCGTTTGGCGTAGCCCGACAGGGCGAGGGCGGCGGCGGAGGCCATGAAGGCGCGGCGTGAAGCGATCATGCGCCGTGCTTACGAGCGGTGCATTACGGTCCGATGACGGCGGCTTGACCGCAGCGTGACGAGGGCTGCGGCCGATGGTCCTGTCTGAGGGTCAGATCCGCTGGAACGGATAGAAGCCGCCGCCGAGGTTCAGGATCTGCGTCAGCTCGTCCAGCGCGCCGCGCGTCTCGTCCAGCAGGGCGGGATCGGCCAGGTCGTGCGCCGTCAGGCTGTCGCGATACCAGCGACGGCCCCAGTCCGACAGGCGGGCGTGAAGGGCGTCGGTCAGGCGCATGGCCGGATTGGTCGCCGCCAGCTCGGCCTCGGTCAGGACGACGCGCAGGCGCAGGCAGGCCGGGCCGCCGCCGTTGCGCATCGACTGGCGCACGTCGACGTATTCGACATGGCCGATCGGGCCGTTGGAGGCGGCGAGCCCTTGCGCGACCGCATGGCTGCGCGGGTTGTCGCGCGTCTCGGTCGGGCAGATCAGGGTCAGGCGGTCCTGCCCCGGAACCCGGATCAGCATGGAGTTGAACAGATAGGAGCTGATGGCGTCGGCCAGCGGCAGGTCGGCGGCCGAGACCTCGACGAACTGCGGCTCGAACCCGTCGGCGGCGGCGCGGATGGCGGCCTTGGTCGCGTCCGTGTCCTCGAAGGCCAGCTCATGGAAGAAAAGGGTGTCCAGGGCCCCGACGCAGACCACGTCGTTGTGGAAGGTGCCGCCGGCGATGGCGGCCTTGCCCTGACGCGCCAGGACGGCGCCGGACGCTTCGTGGCGGCGCATGATCGCCTCGGACGCCTCGCGCGTCTGGCGGGCGGGGTAGGGACCGTCCCAATGCTCCCAGGCCTCGCGGCCCCAGACCATCAGATTGACGCCCGCCTCGCCGTGATCGCGGCATAGGCGGACGTGGTTGGCCGCCCCTTCGTCCGCCAGATGGGCGACCGAGGGCAGGGCGTCGTGGACGGCGAAACGGCTGGCGTCGGGGAAGAGGGCGTCCAGCGCGCGCTTCGTCTGATCGTGCTCAAGGCTGCGGTGCAGGTTGGTGATCAGATTGGCGGGGGTGAAGTGGACCCGGCCGTCACGTGCGTCGGCGCTGGGCGTCACCGTCGCGGCGTTGGCGGCCCACATGGGCGAGGCCGAACAGGCGGCGGCGGCGAAGGAGGGCGCGTCCTTCCATGCGCGCTCCAGCACTTGAGCGTCGGAGCCCGAGAAGCCGAGGTCGCGCAGGAAGGGGATGTTCGGCCGCTCATGCGGAGGCAGGACGAACTGGGGCAGGCCCAGGTCGGCCAGGGTCTTCATCTTGTCGAGGCCCTGCAGCACGGCCGCGCGGGGGTTCGACGCCTCGCCCTTGTTCAGGCTGGACGCCAGATTGCCCGGCGACAGCCCGGCGTAGGAGTGGGTCGGCCCGATCAGGCCGTCGGCATTGGCCTCGACAGCAGAAGTCATGCGCGCAAGCCCTTGATCTCGTTTTCGATGTTCTTGACCGATCCCGCCTCGAAGCTGGCGACCGGATAGGCGCAGTAGTCGGCGGCGTAATAGGCGCTGGGGCGGTGGTTGCCGCTGGCGCCCAGGCCGCCGAAGGGCATGTCGCCCGCCGCGCCCGTGGTCGGGCGGTTGAAGTTCACCACGCCCGCGCGGATGCGGTTGATGAAGCGGTCCCAGTGCTTCGCATCGTCGCTGACCAGACCGGCGGACAGGCCGTATTTGGTGGCGTTGGCGGCGGCGATGGCGGCGTCGAAGGTCGGGACGCGGATGACCTGGAGGAAGGGAGCGAACATCTCCTCATCCTCGACCGCGACGCCGGTGACGTCGATGATCGCAGGCTTGACGAAGGCGCCCGGCAGGTTGTCGACCGGACCCGAGGCGCGGATCACGCGCGCGCCCGCGTCGATGCGCTGTTGCAGGGCGGCCAGCGCGTTGCCGGCGGCCTTCTCGGAGATCAGCGGCCCGGCGTAGGGTTCGGGGTCGCTGTCCCACGGGGCGAAGTTCAGGCGGTCCGACATGGCGGCCACGGCCTCGACGATGGCGTCGCCCTGCGCGCCTTCCGGCACGATCAGGCGGCGCGCGCAGGAGCAGCGCTGGCCGGTGGTGACGAAGGCGGACTGGACCACGATGCCCGCGACGGCTTCGGCGTCGGCGGCGTCCCAGACGACCAGGGGGTTATTGCCGCCCAGCTCCAGCGCCAGGATGACGTGCGGATCATCGGCGAACTTGCGCCGGAAGTGCGCGCCCGCCGCGCCCGAGCCGGTGAACATCAGGGCGTCGATGGGCTGGTCCAGCAGGGCCGCGCCGGTCTCGCGCCCGCCTTGCACCATGTTGAACACGCCCTTGGGCAGGTCGGCGGCGTCCAGGCATTCGGCCATTAGCTGGCCGGTCAGGGGCGTTTCCTCGGACGGTTTGAACACGACGGTATCGCCCGCCAGCAGGGCCGGGACGATGTGGCCGTTGGGCAGGTGGCCGGGGAAGTTGAACGGGCCGAGCACCGCCGAGACGCCGTGCGGGCGGTGACGCAGGGTCGCGCGACCGAAGGCGGTGTCGCTGCTGCGCTCGCCGGTGCGCTCGTCATAGGCGCGGATCGAGATATCGACCTTGCCCGCCATCGAGGCCAGTTCGGTCTTGGTCTCCCACAGGGCCTTGCCAGTCTCGCGACTGATGGCCTCGGCCATTTCGGGGGCGCGGTCTTTCAGGATGGCCTGATAGCGCTTCACCGCGTCAATGCGGTCCTGGCGCGGACGGTCGGCCCAGTCGGGGAAGGCGGCGCGGGCGGCCTCGACGGCGGCGCCGACCTGTTCGGTCGTGGCGGCTTCGCCTTCCCAGACGGTTTCGCTGGTGGCGGGGTTGGTGGAGGTGAAACGGGTCATTTGAGTTCTCCCCTTCTCCCCTTGTGGGAGAAGGTGGTCGCGGCAGCGACCGGATGAGGGGTTGCGGCGACGTCTGACGGGGCGGTGCTGTAGTTAAGATAAGAGGCGGACGTCGCGGCGACACCCCTCATCCGACCTGCTTCGCAGGCTGCCTTCTCCCACAAGGGGAGAAGGGCGTTTTTGTGCGCTACCGCCTTCGGCTGTTTGAGCGCGGGTATCACGACTTCACCCGCACCGTGGCGCCGTCCTTGATCTTCAGGGCGGCGGCGACGTCGGGGGTCATGTGAACGGTTTCGCCGTCCACCAGGACGCGGGCGCGCACGGCGCGGAAGGCCGAGACGCTGTCGGTCGAGACGAGGCTGGGCAGTTCGACCTCGACTTCCTTCTCGATGCGGGCGCTCAGGACGCGGGCGTCGCGGACGGTGCGGATGTTGTCGCGGCCGCAGGCCACGGTCGGGCCGGCGTCGAAGATGTCGACCAGGCCGTTGGGGCGGAAGCCCTCGCTTTCCAGCAGGGCCATGGCGGGCACGCCCTGCGGGTGGACCTTGCCGATCACGGCGCGGGCCGGTTCGGGCAGCAGGTCGATATAGATGGGGTGACGCGGCGCCAGGTCGAGAATGAACTGCTTGTCGGTCGACCCGCTCATGCGGTCGGCGTCGTCGAAGTCCATCGGGAAGAACTTGTGCGCCACATGGTCCCAGAAGGGGCAGTAGCCGTCGGGCGTGAAGACGCCGCGCAGTTCGGCCAGGACGTTGTCCGCGAACAGGTCCGGCTGGGCGCCGATCAGCATGTAGCGTGACTGGCTGAGCAGGCGCCCGGCGCCGCCCTTGCGACGATCGGCCTTGAGGAACAGGGAGCCGACCTCGGTCCAGCCGGTGCACTCGTTCACCAACACCAGGGTCTGATGGTTCAGCTTGATGCCCAGCGAGGGCGACTGGACCGTGTTGTTGACCACGCGGAAGCTGAAGAAGGGGCGCTTCAGCCCCACCGTCGCCTTGACCGAGCCGACGCCGTCGATGTCGCCCGTGTCGCCGTCTTCCAGCATCAGGGTATACCAGGCTTCCTGCGGCGGGATGCGGCCTTCGAAGCTGGCCTGGCTCAGTTCCAGGCGCTCGCTGAGGACGTCGGCGTCCTCGGGCAGGCTGGTGAAGCCGGGGCCGGACAGGATGGCCAGTTCGAGCAGGTGATGAAGGTCGGCGGGGCCGGCGGGGCGAACAACGAGCATGCGGTTACATCGTCTCCAGTCGGAGCTGTTTCAGTTTGAGGGCGTCGATCTCACCCGAGGCGATCTTGCACAGGATCAGGGCGGACAATTGCGCCCGTTCGACGAAGCTGGCGGGCCAGGCGAACTCCTGGTCCGAATGGATCTCGCCGCCGACGACGCCCAGGGTGTCGACGTTGGGCAGGCCCGCGGCGTGCAGGTTGTTGCCCTCGCAGACGCCGCCGGACGGCTTCCAGGCGATGGTCTGGCCCAGCAGGTCGCCGGCGTCGCGGACGGCGTGGAATAGGGCGGTCTGGCTGGCGTCCATCGGCTTGGGCGCGCGGGTCATGCCGCCGTGCAGGTCCAGCGTCAGGCCGGGGAAGGGCGGCTCGGCGGCGAGGGCGCGCACCGTTTCGTCGATCCAGGTCGCGCTCTGTGCGTCCGGCACGCGGACGTTGAAGCGGACCACGGCGTTGTCGGCCACGACGTTCAGGGGGCCGCCGCCCGCGATCTTGGCCACATTGACGGTGACGCCCTCGCGCTGGCCGTTCAGGCCGTGCAGGCGGGCGGCGATGATGGCGGCGCCCGCGACGGCGTTGGCGCCCTCATGGAAGGCGCGGCCCGCGTGGGCGGCCTTGCCGGTGACGATCAGGTGGAAGTTGCCGCTGCCTTTGCGTTCGCCCGCGAGCGTCCCATCGGACAGGGCGGGTTCATAGGTCAGGCCGACGTGGCCGCGCGCGCCCAGCTCCGCCAGCAGGGGGGCCGAGGCGGGCGAGCCGATCTCTTCATCGGGAGACAGCAGCACGGTCCAGCCGACGCGGGCCTTGTCGGGGTGCATCTCGAAGGCTTCCAGGGCGGCCAGCATGACGCTGATTCCGCCTTTCATGTCGGCGATGCCGGGGCCGTTCAGGGCGCCGTCGTCGCGGGTGACGACGCGTTGGAAGGCGCTGTCGGCGGGGAAGACGGTGTCGTAATGGCCGGTCAGCACGACCTGAAGCGGGGCTTCGGGCCGGGCGACGATCTTCAGGCAGTCGGCGTAGCTCTCGGCGATGACCGCGCCGCTGTCGGCGACGGTGGTGGAGCCTTGCGTCGGCACGCGCTCGACCGTGGCCTGGGCGAAGGCGGCGCGCGCCGTGGCGTCCAGAACGTCGAGAATCCGCGCCAGCCCTTCGGCGTGGCGGCTGCCTGAGTTGATGTTGGACCAGTCGACGGCGCGCTGGACAATGGCGTCGCCTTGGGCCGCGACGTGATCGAGCACGGCCTGATCTTGAGGTTCGATCCGCATGGCGGCGACCCTAGACGGGCGGGCGCCAAAGGTGAAGGTGGGGCGATATCTCTTTCACGCACTTGGGATTTCGGCGCGGAGCGGGATAGTTTCGCCGCCTCAGTCAGGGAGTCGCGCATGAACCGACGGATCGCACCGCCCCAACCGTTCGCCCCGGTCGATTCGACCGAGACGGCGAGGGCGCTGGCGCGCGGCAGCGCCTGGGCCTTCTGGATCTGGGCGGGCGTGGGCCTGATGCAGGCCGGGCTGGTCTGGTTCCTGAGCGCGCCCGAACAGGCGGAGTTCCGCGGGGCGACAACGGGTTTCGCGGTGGTCTTCTCGGCCGTCGCCGCCGTGCTGGGCCTGGTGCAGTGGCGCCGTCCCAACCGCATCCTGCCGGTCTTCGGCCTGGCCTGGGCGCTTTATGAACTGAGCGCGATGTCGGTCAGCCTGATGGTCGGGGCGTCGCCGGCCGCGCCGGGGCTGCCGGGCTGGAGCGTCGGCGTGGCGGGAGCCGGCATGGTGCTGTGCCTGTTGCTGCACATCGGCGGCCTGCGCGGGGCGGGGAAGCTGGCGCAAGACGGCCTCAAGGCCTAGGTGAGGGCGCAGACAGGAGCCTGACCATGACCGTCACCCTTTACCACAACCCGAAATGCTCGACCTCGCGCAAGGCGCTGGAGCTGCTGCGCGAGCGCGGGACCGAGCCGACGGTGGTCGAGTATCTGAAGACCGGCTGGGACGCCGAGACCCTGAACCGTCTGGCGCGCGAGACGGGCGGCGGGCTGAAGGGCCTGCTGCGCAAGAAGGAGACGAAGGCCGCCGAGCTGTTGGCCGCCGACGCGGATGACGCGACGGTCCGTGCCGCGATGATCGAGAACCCGGTCCTGGTCGAGCGCCCGATCGTCGAGACGCCCAAGGGCGCGGCGATCGGTCGGCCGGTCGAGGCGGTGCTGGAAGTTCTTTAGGGGCTCTTGGTTTTCCGAGCTTCAGCCTCCTGCGCTCGAATATGGGCTTCAATGGCCTCTGCCGCCTCTGCGGGGACTTCGACGCGGGCTTCAACAGATTGTTGGACGCCTGCGATCTTGCCCGTCTCAACAGGCGTCGTCACCTTTGCACTGACTTCATGACGGGGCTCGGAGCAGGCTGATATGAGCGCCAGGGTCGTTAAGGCTGCTGCACGCTTCATGTTCGCCTCCGTTTGATAACATGACTCTTTCAAGTGAAGGTTGGTTCGTCGAGTGAAGATTTCTTCATGCGACGAGAAAATTGACCCCTCCGCGCTTCGATGTCAGACCCCGGCTGTCCGTCACGCTTGGAGTTCGCCCATGACCCGCACCCTGTATGGCATCAAGGCCTGCGACACGATGAAGAAGGCGCGCGTCTGGCTGGATCAGAACGGCGTGGCCTATGATTTTCATGACTACAAGGCCGCAGGCGCGGATCGCGCCGATGTGGAGCGCTGGGTCGCCGAGCATGGCTGGGAGAAGGTGCTGAACCGGGCGGGCACGACCTTCCGCAAGCTGTCGGACGCCGACAAGGCCGACATCGACGCCGCCAAGGCGGTGGATCTGATGCTGGCCCAGCCGTCGATGATCAAGCGGCCGGTGCTGGACCTGGGCGACGGGCGCACCCTGTTGGGCTTCAAGCCGGACGTCTACGCCGCCGCTCTGAAGGGCTGAGGTTCAGTCCTCGACGGCGGTCGTCGGGCGGTCGTGGCCGTCGGCGCGCTCGGTGACCCATTGGCCCGAGGCGTCTTCATATTCGATCCAGAACGTGCGGTCCGGCACGCGCTGTTCGCGCGCCGCGGCCGTGGCCGCCGCCAGCGCCGCTGCGTGGCTGGGGAAGGTCTCGGAATAGCTGTCGCCCAGTTGGTAGGCCCAGCCGCCGTCGTGCTGGACGATGCGATAGGTGATGGTCATGCGCCGCTCCGAAGGGATCGGCGACAGCGTTGAACGCCGTTTCGGGCGTGTCGAGTCACGCTGTGGTGACGCATTACGAAGAGTTCATGCGCGCAACTGCATCCATAGGCGATCATCGCCGCCTCTTGTGATCAGAAGGCCGCCGCATCAGGCTCGGCCGAACAGAGTTTCACGAAGGGGCGACAACCCATGGACGGCTTTGAAATCCTTATCCCGCTGGCGCCATTCCTGATGGTGGTGGCGATCGTGGTCATCCCTGCCTGGCTGAAGAGCCGCGAGCGGCGCGAGATGCAGGCTACGCTGCGGACGGCCATCGAGAAGGGTCAGCCTCTGCCGCCCGAGGTCATCGAGACCATCAGCAAGGAGAATGTGAAGCCGCCGGCGACGGCTGCGCGCGACCTGCGCACCGGCGTCATTCTGCTGGCGGTGGCCTTCGGCATCGGCATCTTCGGGTATGCGGTCAGCTTCGCCGAGATGGACGCCTACTATCCCATCGTCGGCATCGCCGCGATTCCGGGCATGATCGGTCTGGCCTTCATCATCCTGAGCTTCTTCAACAAGAACAAAGGCTGAGGCGGGTCGGAGCAGGGAAGCCGTCATGGCCCAAGCCTTACGTGATCTGCACGACGTCGAGCTTGCTGGGCTTGCGGCCGGCGGCGGCCGCCGCGAGTTCGGCGAACTGGTCCGTCGGCACGGCTCGGCGGTGCGGGGCCTTCTGCGCCGCATGGGCGCCCAGCCTGCGCTGGCCGACGACCTGGCCCAGGACGCCTTTCTGCTGGCGTTCGAGAAATGCGCCGAGTTCCGGGGCGAGGGCACCTTCGCCGCCTGGGTCAAGCGCATCGCCGCCCGCATGTATCTGAAGCGCATTTCGAAGGAGGCGCGTTATGTGGCGGAAACCGAAACGGAAAATGTCGCGCCCGCCGTCGACAGCATCGGCCGCGTGGACCTGGACGAGGCCTTGAAGGGGCTCAGCGAGGTCGAACGCCTGTGCGTCTCCCTGTGTCACGGCGCGGGGCTGTCGCACCCGGAAATCGCCGCGGCCATGAATTTGCCGCTTGGAACGGTGAAATCTCATGTCAAGCGTGGTCTGGATAAACTTCGGGCCCGGCTCCAGCCGGGGCCGGTTGCAATCGGGAGCGCATCCCATGTCGGCTGATGAATTCGACCCGACGATCGAGCGCCTGTTCGCGCAGACGCCGCACTTTCCCGATTCGGTCTTCTTTGAAGCGGACGTGGCCGCGCGGCTGAACAAGGCCTCGCGCGTGCGGTCCGTGGCCCTGTCGGCGGCGGGGGTGATCGGGGGCCTGATCGCGATGCACGAACTGCTGGGCGTCAACTTCCATGTGGGACCGGATGGATTCTCCGCCCAGGCGGGCGGCGTGATCGATTCGGCCAGCTCCCAGGCCGGGATTCAGGGCGGGCTGGCGCTTCAGTCGCTGCTGGAGCGGAGCGGGCTGGGCGATGCGGCCCTCGGCTCCATTGGCTCCATGGGCGGGATGCAGATGTTCTGGGCCACGGCCGGGGTGTTGGTCGCCTTGCTGGCGGCGGGCGTGGTGAAGCTGTCGCAACAGATCTGAGCGCCGTTTTCCCGCCCCAGTCCCGGCTTAGGGCTGGAAAAAGCCGTTTCGCGCCCAACGCCTGCGTTGCGGCCGTGACGCCGAACCTCTAGGGTCGCGGCGTTTTTATGATCGGCCTTGGCTGCATTTTTGGGGCGACGTTTCGTGGTTGATGTCTTCGAACAGGTCGAGGAGGAGCTTCGCTCCGAACGCTATAAGCGTCTGGCTCGCACCTGGCTGCCGATTCTGGGCGGCCTGCTGGCGGTCGCCCTGGTCGCCGCGCTGGCCTGGTGGGGCTGGCAATCCTATGTGAGCTCGCAGGCCGACAAGGCCTCGGCCGCCTATGAGCAGGGCGTTCAGGCGCTGCAGGCGGGCAAGCCCGCCGAAGCCAAGACCGCCTTCGCCGAGTCGGCCAAGGCGGGCGGCGGCTACAAGGCCCTGGCTTTGATGCAGCAGGCGGGTCTGGCCCAGGCCGAGAACAAGACGACCGAGGCCGTGGCTCTGCTGGATGAAGCCGCCAAGGCCGCCAAGGATCCGATTCTGTCCGACATCGCCGCCCTGAAGGCGGTCTTCCTGGTCATGGACACGGCCTCGCTGGAAGACGTGCAGAAGCGCCTGGAGCCGCTGACCGGCGACAAGCGCCCGATGCAGGCCTTCGCCCAGGAAGCCCTGGCCATGGCCCAGCTGCAGCACGGCAAGACCGCCGAGGCGCGTCAGACCTTCGTGCAGCTGCAACTCGGCCAGGATGTGCCGGACCCGGTGCGCCAGCGCGCCCAGGCCGCCGTTCAGGCCGTCGACACCGGCACGGCCGCCAACCTGGCCGCCATCGTCAAGGCCGCCGCTGCGCTGCCGACGCCCGCTCCGGGCCAGGCGGCTCCCGCCGTCGCCGCTCCGGCCGAGGCTGCGGCCCCGGCTCAAGCGCCCGCCGCGACGCCTGCCCCCTGATTTGACTCCCTCGGGACGCCAACCATGACCAAAACCCTTAAAGTCGCCCTGTTGAGCGGTCTGGCCCTGACCGTCGCGTCATGCGGCACGGTCCGCAACGCCCTGCCGTTCGGTCTGGGCGGAGACAAGGAGCCGGTTGCGACGGCCACCGAGGGACAGCGTGTCTCCATCCTGGAGTTCGAGCAGCAGCTCGCGCCCTCGGCGGCCCTTTCGGGGCGTGACTTCTTCCTGCCGGGCCCGCAGGCGGCGACCGCCTGGAGCCAGCCCGGCGGCAACGCCGAGAATGCCGTCGAGCATGTGATCGCTGCGCCTGAGTTCACCGTCGCCTGGCGGCGCGACATCGGCGCAGGCTCGGCGAACGATCGCCAGGTCATGTCCCCGGTGGTGGCTGAGGACGGCAAGATCTTCGTGCTGGACGGCGAAGCGGGCGTGACCGCCGTGGACGCCGGAACCGGCGCCGTCCTGTGGAAGGCCAGCGTCAAGGTCGAGGAGGCTGATCGCGGCCGCCGCTTCATGGGCATCGGCCTGGGCGGCGGATCGGGCGGCGGCGGCTTCGGCGGCGGCGTGGCCGTCAGCGGCGGCAAGGTCTTCGTCTCGTCGGGCTATCGCGTCATGACGGCGTTTGACGCCAATACGGGCGCCGAGCTGTGGCGCACCGCAGTCGACCTGCCGATCCACGGCGCGCCGACGGTGGCGGGCCAGCGCGTCTATGTCGTCGACATCGACAACCAGTTGATGGCCTTCAACGTGGCCAACGGCCAGCAGGACTGGTCCTATCGCGGCATCACCGAGCCGGCCCGCATCATGCGCGCTTCCAGCCCGGCGGTCAGCGGCGGCACGGTGGTGGCGCCCTTCTCCTCGGGTCAGATCGTGGCTCTGCAGGCGACCAACGGCCAGCCGGTGTGGGAGCAGGTGCTGTCGCGCACCAGCCGCACCAGCGCCCTGTCGGAACTGCGCGACATCGCCGGTCGTCCGGTCGTCAGCCGCGGTCAGGTCTACGCCATCAGCCAGTCGGGCGTGATGCAGGTGATGGACCTGCGCAGCGGCCAGCCGAAATGGTCCCTGCCCATCGTCGGGGTGAACCAGCCCCTGCCGGTCGGCGACGTGGTCTATGTGGTGTCTCAGGCGGGCGAACTGACCGTGGTCAACCGCGAGACGGGCCAGGTCTATTGGTCGCGCGACCTGAACGAGGGCCGCGTCCGCAAGGAAGGCGGTTTCCTGGGCTTCGGCAAGCGCACCGTGCGTCCGGTCTGGTCCGGTCCGATCCTGGCGTCCAACCGTCTGGTTCTGGTCAATTCGGATGGCGAGGCCGTGGCCTTCGATCCGAAGACCGGCGCCCAGACCGGCAGCCTGAAGCTGGGCGCGGCCGCCTATATCGCCCCGGCCGCCTACAACGGCGCCCTCTATGTCCTGACCGACAAGGGCCAACTGGTCAGCATCCGCTGACCTTTTCACCGATTTAAGCTAGAAGGCCGACATGGCTCTGAAGGTCGCCATCGTCGGCCGCCCCAACGTGGGCAAGTCGACACTGTTCAATCGCCTCGTCGGCAAGCGCCTTGCGCTGGTCGATGATCGCCCCGGCGTGACCCGCGACCGCCGCTACGCCGACGGCGTGATCGGCGACATGGATCTGACCCTGATCGACACGGCGGGGTATGAGGACGTCACCGACGAAAGCCTGGAAGCCCGGATGCGCGAGCAGACCGAGGCGGCGATCGAGGACGCGGATCTGATCCTGTTCATGATGGACGCGCGCGAAGGCGTGACCTCGCTGGACCGCATCTTCGCCGATCGCCTGCGCAAGGTGCACAAGCCCGTCGTCCTGCTGGCCAACAAGTCGGAAAGCCGCGAAAGCGGCGGCGGCGTGGGCGAGGCTCACGGCCTGGGCTTCGGCGAGCCGGTGCCGATCTCGGCCGAGCACGGCGAGGGCATGGCCGACCTGTATCAGGCGATCCTGGCCGCGTCCGAAGACATCTTCATCGAGGAAGTCGACGAGCCGGAAAAGCCGATCCGCATCGCCGTCATCGGCCGTCCGAACGCGGGCAAGTCGACCCTGATCAACCGCCTGATCGGCGACGACCGCCTGCTGACCGGCCCGGAAGCCGGCATCACGCGCGACTCCATCTCGGTGGACTGGGTCTGGGAAGGCAAGAACATCCGCCTGATCGACACCGCCGGGATGCGCCGCAAGGCCCGCGTCCAGGAGAAGCTGGAAAAGCTGTCGGTCGCCGACACCATCCGCGCCATCACCTTCGCCGAGGTGGTGATCATGGTGATGGACAAGGACGACGCCTTCGACACCCAAGACCTGCAACTGGCCGATCTGGTCGAGCGGGAAGGGCGGGCGCTGGTCTATGTCGCCTCCAAATGGGATCTGGAAGAAGAGCCGCAGTCGCGCCTGGCCGAGCTGAAGCGCCTGGCGGACGACAAGCTGCCGCAGCTGCGCGGTTCGCCCTTCGTGGCCCTGTCGTCCTTCAACGGCCGCGGCGTCGAGCGTCTGATGCCCGCCGTGCTTCAGGCCTATGACACCTGGTCGGTCAAGGTGAAGACCAAGGATCTGAACGACTGGCTGTCCCTGGCGACCCAGAGACACCCGCCGCCCGCCGTGGACGGCAAGCGCATCAAGCCGAAATACATGGCCCAGACCAAGGCGCGTCCTCCGACGTTCGTGCTGATGGCCAGCCGCGCCGCGTCCATGCCGGAACACTACAAGCGCTATCTGATCAACTCGATCCGAGAGAGTTTCGACCTGCACGGCACGCCGATCCGCCTGAACGTCAAGTCGGGTTCGGCCAACCCCTATGCCGAGGGCGGCGCCAAGTCCGGCCCGGAACGCTTCAAGGGCGACGCCAAGACCGCCCCGCGTCGGGTGATCAAGGCTGAGAAGGCCGAGAAGCTGTCCAACCTGCCGGGCAAGGCGCTGGAGCAGAAGGCCAAGGCCGGCATCAAGCCCAAGGTGAAGCCCCTGGGCGGATTGAAGGCCAGCGCGTCCAAGAAGGCGGGCTCCAACGCCTTCATCGGCAAGGGCGCGCGCGGCGGCGCACGCCAGGTGTCCCGCTCGGGCCGCGTCCGCACGGGCCAGAAGGGCGGCGCCAAGCGTTGACGATGTCGTCCCGGCCAACGGGACGTCTTTCGCCCATTGCTCAGATCTGCGCTGATCGCTCCGCCTTGCGCGGCGATCAGCGTGGGCGACTGGGCTGTTCGGGTTCGTCGCCAAGCGCGAGCTTGAGGGCCAGTGCGACCATGACGACCCAGCGCAGCTCATGCCAGTTCATGGCGATGCTCTCGCTGAGCATGGTGAAGGTGAAGGAGGCCATCATCGGCAGGGCCACCCAGCCGCCGGGACTGGTGTAGGCCGCCCATAGCGATTGCGCCCATATCTGCACCAGCCACAGGGCGAACAGGATGACGCCGCCCAGTCCCAGGGCGATGTAGATCTCCAGCCAGCCGCTGTGGGCGTTGGCCGGGATGAAGTGGGCCTGGTGCCCGATCCAGGCTTTAGGGCCGGTGAAGCCGGGGTCGTCCCATACCGCGCCGTAGCCGAAGCCGCGCCAGGGATGCTCGGACATCTGCTGCATGATGCCGGACCAGATTTCTGTGCGGCCGGTCAGGGTGGCGTCCTTGCCCAACAGCCCCAGCACGACGTCGGTTTCGGCGGAGATCAGCAGGGCGCCGCCGATGACGACCACGACGGCCAGCCAGGTGGCGACGACGGCTCGCAGGGGGCCGGACTTCACCACGGCGACGAAGCCGATGGCGCTGAGCGACAGCAGCAGCACCAGCAAGGCCGTCTTCGAGGTCGACAGGATGACCAGCGCCACAGAGACGACCGCCAGGCCGAACCACAGCTTGCGCCGCTCGGGAGCCATGACGCCCGCGGCCAGCAGGAAGATGGTGGTCTTCACCATGACGTGGCCCAGGCCGTTCTTCTCAAGCCACAGGCCGCGCCAGGCGCCGGGGAAGAGCTCCTGCATCCGGCCGAAATCGGGCAGCAGCGCGCCCAGCAGGAAGGAGAGGACGGCCAGGGCGCCGAGGGTTCCCGCTATGATCTCGGTCAGGCTGCGCCAGCTCCACCGCGAGGCCAGGGCCACGCCCGCCAGGGTGGTGAACAGCAGGGCCGGAATCCGCCGCGCCGTCAGATCGGGCATGATGGACCAGAAGTAGGTGGCTGCCGTCAGCAGCAGCAAGGCGATCAGCAGCGGCGATCGGACCATGCCCCTGATCGCGCGCTCGGGCCTCATGCAGACCAGCACCACAGCCAGCAGATAGGCCGGATAGTAGAAGTTGCGAAGGAAGTCGGCCGAGCGCGCGCCGTAGTCGGTCAGCGGCGCGCTCCAGAAGCCGACATAGGTGAGGATCAGGCCGACTGAAGCGATCAGCGCCACGATGTCGGCCAACGGGGCGGCGCGGACCAGCGGCAGGGGCGAACGACGCAGCGTTGAGCTTGTCGCGGTTCGCTCGTCCGTCGCCGGTCTTGTCGGCATGAAGACTTTAAACCAGGGCGTCCGCCGACAGGCCTTGCTTCCATTCCTTGAAGCTGACCGTCAGAGGCGGAGTGAGATCAGAGCGGGCCAGTTCGACGATCAGGGGACCGATCTCCGAAGGATGCGGCAGAACGCTGGGATCTTCGCCCGGGAACGCCTGGGCGCGCAACTGCGTCCGCATCCGGCCGGGATCGACGATGCTGGCGCGCACCGGCGTGCTCTCGATCTCGTCGGCCCAGCATTTGACCAGGGCCTCGGCGCCCGCCTTGGTCGCAGCGTACATGCCCCAGAAGGCGCGCGGCTGGCTGGCGACGCTGCTGGTCAGGTGGATGGCGCGCCCGGCGTCCGAGGCGCGCAGCAGCGGCTCCAGCGAGCGGATCAAACGGTAGACGCCGGTGAAGTTGATCTTCTCGACCTTGGCGAACTCGCGCGGTTCGGCGTGGGCGACCGGGGTCAGGCCCGACGGGCCCATGGTGGCCGCCGCCTGAACCCAGATGTCCAGCTTGCCGAAGCGTTGGAACAGGGCGCCGCCCAGGCGGTCGATGGCGCCGCCGTCCACCAGGTCGAACGGGACCAGGCTGGCGTGCTGGCCGGTGGCGGCGAAGATCTCGTCGTCCAGCTCCTCCAGGGCGCCCTGGGTGCGCGCGGCGGCGACGACGTGGGCGCCGGCCTTGGCCAGGGCCAGGGCAGATTCGCGGCCGATGCCGCGCGAGGCGCCGACGACCAGGGCGACGCGGTTGGCGAGAGGGAGGCAAGCGTGTTCGGACATGGGGCCGCTGATAGCGCGGCCGGACGCCGGGCGAAAGGCTCAGTAGCCCGGCGCAGGCTGCCACAGGCTGAAGCTGACGCCCTGATCGTCGCTGACCACGACCGACAGGCCGGACGGGCTCTCGGCCGGCACAGCCGAGCGGCCGCCCAGTTCGGTCACGCGGGCGCAGGCGGCGTGAATGTCGTCCACGCGGAAATAGAGATTGGGGAAGGTCTTGTGCTCGCCCTTGGTGAGGCCGAAGGCGGGGTCGGACCCGGCCACATGGGCGTAGGTCGGGCTGGACGAAGCCTCGTCGAAGCGCCAGCCGAACAGGCCCGCGTAGAAGGCGCGGGCCTTGTCGACGTCAGGGGTGTCGAGCGTGAAGTAGCCGAGCTGGATCATCCAGCCTTAAGCGGTCACCAGCAGAGAAAGTTGCTTGCCGCGCGGATCACGGCCGCCTTCCTCGATCTCACGGTCCAGCAGGCGGGTCGGATAGTCGCCGGTGAAGTAGTGGTCGGTATACTGCGGGCTGGCGGCGTTGCGCGGCCCGGCGCCCAGAGCGTCGTACAGGCCGTCGATGGACAGGAAGCCGAGGGAATCGACCTCCAGCACCGCGCGCATCTCTTCCATGCTGTGGGTGGCGGCCATCAGCTGCGACCGCTCGGGCATGTCGATGCCGTAGAAGTCTGGGAAGAGGATCTGCGGGCTGGCCGAGCGCAGGTGCACCTCCTTGGCGCCCGCCGCGCGTACGGCGCGGACCAGCTTCAGCGAGGTGGTGCCGCGCACGATGGAATCGTCGATCAGCACGACGCGCTTGCCTTCCAGGGCGGCGCGGTTGGGGCTGTGCTTCATCCGCACGCCCTTCTGACGAGCGCCCTGGCTGGGCTGGATGAAGGTGCGGCCCAGGTAGTGGCTGCGGATGATGCCCATTTCATAGGGCAGGCCGCTTTCCTGGGCGTAGCCGAGGGCGGCGGGGACGCCCGAGTCGGGCACCGGCACTACGATGTCGGCCTCGACCTTGTGCTCGCGTGCCAGGCGACGGCCCATCTCCTTGCGGACGTCATAGACCGACAGGCCGTTCACGACGGAATCGGGACGGGCGAAGTAGACGTATTCGAACAGGCAGGGGCGAGCGGCCCGCGCGGCGAAGGGCTTGATCGAGGTCAGGCCCTCCTCGTCGATGACCACGACCTCGCCGTGTTCGACGTCGCGTACGAAGGTGGCGCCGATGGTGTCCAGGGCGCAGGTCTCGGACGCCAGCACCCAGGCTTCGCCGACCTTGCCCAGCACCAGCGGACGGATGCCCAGCGGGTCGCGCGCGCCGATCATCTTGTAGCGGGTCTGGGCCACCAGGGCGTAGCCGCCCTCGATCCGGCTTAGGGCGTCGATGAAGCGGTCGACGATCTTGGCCTTACGGCTGCGAGCGATCAGGTGAAGGATGGCCTCGGAGTCCGAAGTGGACTGGAAGATCGCGCCTTCCGATACAAGTTGCGCGTGCAGGTATTTGAAATTGGTCAGGTTGCCGTTGTGGGCGATGGCGATGCCGCCCTGGTCCAGATCGGCGAACATGGGCTGGATGTTGCGCAGGAAGCTGCCGCCGGCGGTGGAGTAGCGGGTGTGGCCGATGGAGGCCTGGCCCGGCAGGCGCTTCGTCAGTTCGGCGTTGCCGAAGGCGTCGCCGACGAGGCCCTGATGGCGTTCGGTGTAGAAGCGGTCGTCGTGGACGCTGGCGATGCCGCAGGCTTCCTGGCCGCGATGCTGCAGGGCGTGCAGGCCCAGCGCGACGATGGAGGACGCCTCGTTCTCGGGCGCGCCCCAGACGCCGCAGACGCCGCATTCGAGGCGCAGCTGATCGTCTTCCGGCTCACGCCAATGCTCACGGTGAACGACGGGTTCGGCGATATGGTGGCGCATCGTCAGGCTCCGATGACCGGGGAAGGATAACTCAAAGGGCGGCGCCGCGCACGTAAGCCGCCCAGGCGTCCGGGGCAAGCCTCATTGGTCGGAAAACCCTTCGCGAACGGAAGAACCGACCACGGGGGTCAGGGCGTCGGCGCCCTTTCCAAGCGTGGGCAGCACGATCTGGATGGCGCGGGCGGCGCCTTCGCTGACCGGGGCGGTGGCGGCTTCGGACAGCCAGCGCGGCGGGTTGTCCTGCATGGCGCCCATGATGATCAGGTGCACCGCCCCGATCAGGCCTAGGGCGCGGACCAGGCCCACCAGCAGGCCTAGCGTTTGGTCCAGCACGCCCAGCGCATGGCCGCGCGCGCCCTGCGAAATGGCCGAGCCGAGAAAACGCAGGCCGAAATAGAGAAGAACGAAGACCAGCCCGACGGCCAGCACGGAGCCGGCCCAGTCGGGATCGACCAGATCGCGCCCGATCGGCGCCGTCCACGGCAGGGTGATCAACGCCAGCAGCGCCGCCAGCATGAAGCTGAACAGGGCCGTGAGCTCGCGCATGCCGCCCCGGAACCATCCGGCGGCGCCCGAGGCCAGCAGGGCCAGGATCACGAAGACGTCGTAGCTGGTCACGCGCTCTGCGGCCTCAAGGGATGGGAACGCGCCTTAGTAGCGGTTCTGGGAGATTCGCTCGACCGCGTCAGTCAGGCGGGTGACGACGGTCAGGGCGACATCGCCCTTCTTCACCTTGCCATTGGCTTGTGGCGGCGCGAGGGCGCGCTCGAAGCCCAGCTTCTTGGCCTCGCGCAGGCGGGCCTCGGCGCGGCCGACGGCGCGGACCTCGCCCGACAGGCCGATCTCGCCGAAGACGACGCAGCCCTGCGGCAAGGGCATGTCCAGCGCCGACGAGATCAGGGCGGCGGCGGCGGCCAGGTCGGCGGCGGGCTCGTTGATCCGCATACCGCCCGCGACGTTCAGATAGACGTCCTTGTCGCCGAACCCCAGACCGCAGCGAGCCTCCAGCACCGCCAGCAGCATGGCCAGACGGCCGGAGTCCCAGCCGACGACGGCTCGCCTTGGCGTACCGTATGCAGAAGGCGCGACAAGGGCCTGTATTTCCACCAGAACAGGGCGCGATCCCTCGATCCCGGCGAAGACGGCGGCGCCGGGCGCCCGGTCCTTGCCTTCGCCCAGGAACAAGGCCGAGGGGTTGGGCACTTCGCGCAGGCCTGCGTCGCCCATCTCGAACACGCCTATCTCGTCGGTGGCGCCGAAACGGTTCTTGCCCGCGCGCAGGATGCGGAAGGGATAGCCGCGCTCGCCCTCGAAGCTGAGGACGGCGTCGACCATGTGCTCGACCACGCGCGGCCCGGCGATCTGACCGTCCTTGGTGACGTGGCCGACCAGGACGATGGCCGGACCGCCGTTCTTGGCCAGCCGCACCAGCTCGGCGGCGCAGGCGCGTACCTGGGTGATGGAGCCGGGACCGGCGTCGTGCGCGTCGCTCCATAGGGTCTGGATGGAGTCGATGATGACGATGTCGAACGGATCGCGCTTCAGCGTCGTCAGGATGTCGCGCAGGGCGGTGGCGGAGGCCAGCGCCACGTCCGCGTCGGCCACGCCCATGCGTTTGGCGCGGGCGCGGATCTGCTCGATCGCCTCTTCGCCCGAGATATAGGCGACCTTGGCGCCGTTGCGGGCGGCCTTGGCCGTGACCTCCAGCAGCAGGGTCGACTTGCCGACGCCGGGGTCGCCGCCCAGCAGGATGGCCGAGCCGGGCACCACGCCGCCGCCGCAGACGCGGTCGAACTCGGTCACGCCGGTGACGATGCGCGGCGGCTCAGGCGTGTCGGACTGCAAAGTCTCGAACTGCACCCCGCGCCCGCGCGCGGTCGAGGCGGGCTTCATGGCGCCGGGCGGGGCCGCCTTGGATTCCTCGACCAGGGCGTTCCACTCGCCGCAGGACGAGCATTGCCCGGCCCATTTGGAATGAACCGCCCCGCAGGATTTGCAGACGAAGAGAAGAGAGTCGCGCGCCATGTGATCAGACCTAGCAGATCAGACGGGCCAGGACAGGCGGGTCGGAATGGCTTACGTCCGAAACTGTCATAGGGAGAGTGCGGGGTTGCGTCGGCATCCACACAGCCGTCATTCTGACATGATAAGGCCGTGATCCGACTCAACCGCCCAGAAGGCTAACGAATGACCCTGGAAAATCCCCCCGCCGTCGATCCCTCGCTCGTCTCGCGGGTCAAATACATCCTGACACGGCCCAAGTTCGAATGGCCGGTCATCGACGCCGAAAGCGCCAGCATCAAGGGGCTGTTCACCAGCTACGCCGTCATCCTGGCGGCCATTCCGGCGGTGGCGACCATCGTGGGCCAGATCGCCTTCGGTCATCGCGGCCTGTTCGGTCCGGTGCTGGCGGGCGCGCTCAGCTATGTGCTGAGCCTGATCAGCGTCTATATTCTGGGCCTGATCATCGACGCCCTGGCGCCGACCTTCGGCGGGACAAAGAACCCGGTGAAGGCGATGCAGGTCGCCGTCTATTCCATGACCGCCGCCTGGGTGGCGGGCGTGCTGAACGTCCTGCCGATGCTGGCCTGGCTGGCGGGCCTGCTGGGCCTGTACGGCTTCTACCTGATGTATCTGGGCCTGCCGACGCTGATGAAGACCGCCGCCGACAAGGCGCTGGGCTACACCATCGTGGTGGTGGTCGCGGCCATCATCCTGAACGTCATCGTCTTCGCCATCGTCGGCGCGGTGATCGCCAGCTTCGTCATCGTCGGCGCGGGCGCCACGGCGTTCGCCCTGAGCTAAGTCTGAAGAAGGGCTGGGGCCTTGCGCCTCAGCCCTTTGCTGTTCAGCCCTGATAGACGCGCGGCACGCGCGGCGTGATCGAGGTCAGCAGTTCATAGCTGATGGTGCCCGCTGCGGCGGCCGCGTCGTCGATCAGGCGATTGGCGCCGAAGATCTCCACCGGATCGCCCGCCTTGACGTCGAGGCCGGTCACGTCGACCGCCAGCACGTCCATCGACACCCGGCCGATGATGGGCCGCATCTCGCCCGCGATGAAGACCTGCCCCTTGGGGCTGTAGGAGCGCAGCACGCCGTCGGCGTAGCCCGCGCCAACGGTGGCCACGCGCATCGGCCGCTCCGCCCTATACCCTTGCGAATAGCCGACGGTTTCGCCTGCGGGCACGTCGCGTACCTGCACCGCCTGGGCGATCAGGCTGGCGACCGGAGCGATCTTCTCGTGCGGGCGGCCTTCCGGCCCGCCGCCGTAGTGGCAGATGCCTGGACGCACCACGTCGAAGGCGAAATCCGGCCCCAGGAAGCAGCCGCCCGAGTTGGCGAAGGAGCGCGTCACGCCCGGATAGCGTTGGACCGCCGCCGCATAGGCGTCGCGCTGGGCGCGGTTCAGCGGGTTGGACGGTTCGTCGGCGCAGGCCAGGTGGGTCATCACCAGTTCGAGACCCTCGAACGGTTCGGGCGCGTCCTCGACGCGGAAGCCCAGCCGGTTCATGCCGGTGTCGATCTGAAGCCCGCAGGCCCCGCCGCCCGACGTCTGCCAGGTCTGAAGCTGGGTCGGGTGGTTGATGACGGGCCGCAGGTTGGAGGCCTTGAGCATGGCGGCCCCGTCGCCGTGGCAGCCGTCCAGAATATAGATGACCGGCTCAGGCCCGATCGCCTCGCGCAGGCGCACGCCCTCGGCCGCGCGGGCGACGAAGAAGGTGCGCGCGCCCTCGGCCATCAGGCGCTGGGTCACGGCGGCGGCGCCCAGGCCGTAGCCGTCGGCCTTCACGACTGGATTGACCGGCGCGCCGCTGACGGCGCCCAGGGTGCGATAGTTGCGGGCGAGCGCGTCCAGATCGACGTTGAGGACGGCGGGAGCGAAGACGGGGGAGGTCATGGCGACGGTTATAGGCCGCTGTTCGGGCGGCGCCAGCCTTTGCGCGGCCTACTCCGGAATATCCGCATAGGCGCCGCCGTAGCGGCCGTCGTGGGCCAGGTTGCCGAAGCGGGTGGTGTTGGAATCGAACGCCAGCTTGACGATGCCGATGGGGCCGTGACGCTGCTTGCCGATGACCACCTCGGCCTGGTGCTGCAGGCGGTCCATGTCTTCCTGCCACTTCAGGTGTTCTTCAGTGCCTTCGCGCGGCTCGGCCCGGCCCAGGTAGTAGCTTTCGCGATAGACGAACATGACGCAGTCGGCGTCCTGTTCGATCGAGCCGGATTCCCGCAGGTCGGACAGTTGCGGCCGCTTGTCCTCGCGCTGCTCGACCTGACGCGACAGCTGCGACAGGGCGATGATGGGGACGTTCAGCTCCTTGGCCAGCGCCTTCAGGCCGCCGGTGATTTCCGACACTTCCTGCACCCGGTTCTTCTGGCTGTTCTCGCCGGTCGTGACGAGCTGCAGGTAGTCGACCACGATCAGATCAAGGCCGTGCTCCATCCGCTTCAGCCGTCGCGCGCGCGCCGCCAGCTTGGAGATGGACAGGCCGCCGGTGGCGTCGATGTAGAGGGGGCTTTCGCCGATCTCGATGGCGGCGTCGCGGATCTTGCCGAAGTCCGAGGCGTCGATCTCGCCCTTGCGCAGCTTGTCCGAGGACACGCCCGAGGCGTCGGCCAGGATACGCATGGCCAGCTGTTCGGCGCTCATTTCCAGCGAGTAGAAGGCGACGACGCCGCCGTCGACGGTCTTGCGTCCGCCGTCCGGCGTCGGCTCCCAGCGATAGTTCCGCGCGACGTTGAAGGCGATGTTGGTCGCCAGCGCCGTCTTGCCCATCGAGGGACGGCCCGCGAGGATCAGAAGGTCGGACGGGTGCAGGCCGCCCAGCTTCTGGTCCAGGTCGTCCAGGCGGGTGGCCAGACCGGCCAGCTTGCCCTCGCGCTGATAGGCCTCGCCCGCCATCTCCACGGCGCCGGACAGGGCGTGGGAGAAGCTGACGAAGCCCGACGAAGGCTTGCCCGTCTCGGCCAGTGAATACAGGGTCTGTTCGGCCTGTTCGATCTGTTCGTCGGCGGGCGTCTCGGGGTTGGGCGCCTCCTTGATGATCTCGCCGCCGATGCGGATCAGGTCGCGGCGCAGGGCCAGGTCATAGACGACGCGGGCGTAGTCGGGGGCGTTGGCGGCGGGCGGCGCCCGGTCCACCAGATCGGCGAGGTAGCGCAGGCCGCCGAACTCCTGGAACGCCGGATCCTGTTTGAACCGCTCCATCAGAATGGTCGGCTCGGCCAGCAGGCCCTGACGGATGTGGTCCTCGACCGCATCGAACAGGCGCTGGTGGAAGGGCTCGTAGAAATGGCTGCCGCGCAGACGGTCCGACAGGCGCTCGAACACGGCGTTGTCGAACATCAGCGAGCCCAGAAGGGCCTGCTCCGCCTCCAGGTTGTGGGGCATGGACGACACCTGCACGGCGTCGGGGGCGTCATAGGGCATCGGAGCGAAGGCGGCGTTCATCGGCATCATCAATACGCATAGGCGCGCCCTGCGTCAGACGCGGGCGGGGTCGTGGTCGTGGACAGTCGCCGACGCCTGTGGACGGGCGCGGAAAACCGCTGTCGGATCAGTAGGAGGTCGTCAGGCGCGGCAGGGGTAGCGCTCGGCCATCCAATCGCGCACGGCCTGGGTCACGGTGATGCGACGGCGCGATTCCGGCATGGTCTCGAAGCGTGCGACCAGAGCCTCGGGCGTGATGCCGGTGCCGGAGGCGGGGATGCAGTGCGCCGGCGTGCGGCCCGCCGAAACGGCCGAGGCCTGCTCGGCCTTGACCGTGCTGACGGCGCCGGTGACGACGCGGATCAGGCGGCGGGTGTCCGGGCGCATTATGGCCACGGCGCGGTTGCGCGGGATGTCATGACCGATCGTCAGGAACTGCTGGACGGTCATGTCAGACGACTGGGCCTGGGCCAGGGGCGCGGAGGCGAGCAGAGTCAGGGCGCCTAGGGACGCGGCGAAGAGGACGGGAACGGAACGCGGCATGGAGGGCTAGATGCGCTCGCCTGCGCCGCTGTGCAAGGGTTCAGGAGCCGGTCAGGCGGGGCAGGGGTATTCCTCGGCCATCCACTCGCGCACGGCCTGATTGACGCTGATGCTGCGCCGCTGGGCCGGGATGGCGTTGAAACGGTTCAGGATCATGTCGGGCGACAGGCTGATCTTGGCGCCTTCGGGAATGCAGGTGGCGGAGCGCCGTCCTGCAGCCTTGGCGGCGACCTGATCGTCGCGCACTGCCTTGAAGGCTCCGTTCATCTCATTCATCAGCCGCCGCGTGTCCGACCGCAGCAGCGCCGTGGGATTGCGAGGGATGCGGTTGGCGGAGGTGAGGAACTCCTGCACGGTCATGGCGGCGGCCGCGCTGGGCAGGGCGGACAGCGCCAGGGCGGCGGCGACGGCGAATGTGGCGGCTTTCATGGGCTTCCTTCCCGCGAGGCGGTGAAGCCTAGCGCGCGGTTCGCGACCGAACCATGACCGACGAACGTTGGCCCACATTAAGTTTTCGTCAGACGCGGCGGCTCCCCGCGGGCCGCCGCGTCTGACGAGGGAGGTGCGCTCAAAGGACAGGGAGGAAGCCCCGATGCGCGCGCTCCAAGTCCATCACCACTTCACGTTCAACCGGGCGTAGCCGTAGCGGCCGTTGAACCCGAACGGCGAGTAGTAGGGGAAGCCCAGCACGCCGTTGTTGTTCAGGTTGGCGGGCACGAAGTCCGGGTATTCGTCGAAGACGTTGTCCACGCCGATCGCCAGGCCGACCCGGTCGGTGATCTGGAAGCGGCCTTCCAGGTCGATGGTGGTCTTGTCGCCGGTCGAATAGTCGTTGGCGGACGTCGAGCCGGGTTGCAGCACGCTGGCGTAATAGGTCGCTCGCGCCGTGGCGCCCCAGCGGCCCTGGCTCCAGTC
The DNA here is from genome assembly GCF_001956865.1 of Brevundimonas sp. ZS04. Classification (NCBI taxonomy): domain Bacteria; kingdom Pseudomonadati; phylum Pseudomonadota; class Alphaproteobacteria; order Caulobacterales; family Caulobacteraceae; genus Brevundimonas; species Brevundimonas sp. ZS04. The sequence goes on along the minus strand of NZ_MTHE01000001.1, from coordinate 571,280 downwards.
GGCCGAGGCGGAGACCTTGGTGTCCGGCGTGCCCTCCTCGATGGTCAGGATGCGCTGGCGCGCGAACAGGGTCGGGACCGGGTTCAGCACCGAGGAAGAGGTCGGGGTCTTGGTCACGCTGACGTCGTTGACGTTGGCGGCGACGGTGAAGTCCCAGTCGCCCGCCGTCTCGGTGCGCAGGCGATAGCGGCCGACGATGTCGACGCCTTCGGTTTCGGTCGACACCCCGTTGAGGAAGAAGCGCGCGGCCTGGACGCCCAACGGGTCCAGCAGGCTGGCGACCTGGGACGAGAAGCTGCGGTTGATCAGCTCCGACAGGACGATCTGGTTCTCGATCTCGATGCGATAGGCGTCGACGGTCAGGTCGAAATCACCCAGCCGGATCACGGCGCCCAGGGTGTAGTTGGTCGAGGTCTCGGCCTTCAGCGGACGGGCGCCCAGAACCGAGGCGACTTCGCTGGTGGCGGGGAAGGTGCCGGTTTCGACGAAGCCGCCGTTCTGCACGACCGAGGAGGTCGAGGTGAAGAAGCTCTGCTGCAGCGACGGGGCGCGGAAGCCGGTCGACGCCGAGCCGCGCAGGGCGAAGTTCGGGGTGAAGTCGTAGCGGGCGGCGAACTTGCCCGTCTGGGCGTCGCCGAAGTCGGAATAGTCCTCGACGCGCAGCGCGCCCTCGACCGTCAGTTTTTCGGTCAGCGGGATTTCGACGTCGGCGTACAGGGCCACGGCGTCGCGGTCTTCATCGACCGCGTTCGAGGGCTGGAAGCCGGGGAAGCCCTGGGCGCCGCCGGCCAGGGCGGTGTTCGACCCCAGCGGGCCGCGGTTCCACGATTCCGGCTGACCGGCGTCGATCTTGTAGTTCTCCTTGCGGGCCTCCAGGCCCCAGGCGAAGTTCAGCGGACCGCCGTTCAGGCCGATCTCGAACTGACGCGTGAAATCCGCGCCGAAGACCAACTGGTCATAGGTCAGGCCGCCGGAATCGAAGCTGGTCGGGGAGGCGGCGCCATAGGTGGCGTTCAGCGAATCCTCGGTGCGGAAGTCCAGGGCGTTGCGGCCGTAGACCAGGCTGAAGTCCGCGTCCCATCCGGCCAGCGTCCCGCGCACGCCGCCGGCGGCGGAAACGTCCTGGGAATTGATGGCGATCTTGGGCAGGAAGCCGTTCGGATAGATGGACGGCACGTTGTTGGGGTTGTTCGACAGGCGCGGGAAGGCGGCGGATGAGCTGTCGCGTTCCTGATAGCCGGCCCAGCCATAGGCTTCCCAGTCGGCGTTCAGCGGCTTGCCTGCATTGGCGAAGACGCTCCACTGCTCGACCTTGGGGTCGCCGAAGCGGGCGGTGATCGCGCCGTTGGCGGCGGGGCGCGGATCGTAGTCCGAACGGTTGGTCGGGTCGCGGTCGGAATACTCCGCCGACAGGGTCAGGAAGCCGTCCGAGCCCAGGCCGAAGCCCTGCCAGGCCGAGACGGTGACGGCGCGGCCGTCCTGCTCGTCGCGCTTGCCGCGCGCGGTCTCCACATTGGTGAAGTACTGGCCGTAGGTGACGCTGGCGCCGCCGCCCTCGCGGGCTTCCTTGAGGCGCAGGTTGACCACGCCGGCGATGGCGTCCGAGCCGTATTGCGCCGAGGCGCCGTCGCGCAGCACCTCGACCCGGTCCAGGGCGCCGCTGGGGATGGCGTTCAGGTCGACGGCGGCCGAGCCGCGGCCGACCGTGCCGTTGACGTTGACCAGGGCCGAGGCGTGACGGCGCGTGCCGTTGACCAGCACCAGGGTCTGATCCGGCGACAGGCCGCGCAGGGTGGCGGGACGGATCGAGTCCGTGCCGTCGTTGGCCGAGGGCCGCTGGAAGGTCAGGGACGGCACCGTCTGGGCCAGGGCGGCGGCGAACTCGGTCGTGCCGCGGTTCTGCAGGGTCTCGGCCGTCACCACGTCGACGGGGGCCAGGGTGTCCAGGCGCGAGCGGGCGGGGGCGCGGGTGCCCGTCACCACGATGTCGTCGACCGAGGTGGCGTCGTCAGGAACAGTTTGGGCGGTGGCGGCGCCTGCGATCAGCAGGGCGGCGCCGGATACGGCGGCCAGAAGGGCGGGGCGGCGGGGAAAGCGGGAGGTCATCTCGAGAGGTCGTCTTTTCTGATTGGACGCACGTCCGGGATCGCCGCCGCGGAAGGGCGGACGTCAGGCGCGTCGGGAAGCGAAATTCTTAAAGCGGACGGAAACCGCAGACCGGCGGCGGGCCGGTCGTGGGGGACGGTTTCAGTGTCGCGGGCACAGACATCGCGCCGGTCGGACTGCCGGGCGATGCAGTCGGGCGTAAAGGCCGGGGCGCATCGTCATCTCCTGCCCGTCAACGGCGACGAGCCATGGCGATATTGCGGTGCGAAAACGGCGACGCCTATCGAGATTATGTGCGGGGATGTTTAGGGAAACTAAAGTGTGAGCGATATGCTCAATACCCGCTCGCCCCGGCGTCCGCCGAGCGAGCGGAACAGGGGGCGTTCAGCCCAAGAAAAAGGGGCGCTTCCTTGCGGAAACGCCCCTCGATCATCTCGCCGAAGCGACAGGATCAGGCTTCGTCGCCGAAGCCTTCCTGTTGGCCGGCGCCGCCTTCCAGCAGCTCCTGAGCGGCCTGGTCGGCGGCGTTACGCTCGTCGTCGAACTGAGCGCGGATCACGTCCTCGCCCTTCGCTTGACGCTCGGCTTCGTCGGCCGAACGGGCGATGTTGATCTTGACGGTGGCCGAGACCTCGGGGTGCAGGCGAACCAGCACTTCGTGGACGCCCAGCGTCTTGATCGCCGTGTTCAGGACGACCTGCGAGCGCTCGACCTTGCCGCCTTCGGCGCGAACGACCTCAGCGACGTCGCGGCCGGCGACCGAGCCGTACAGCTGGCCGGTTTCGCCGGCCTGACGGATCATGACGTAGCTCTGACCGTCGATCTTGTCGGCGATCTTCTGAGCTTCGGCCTTGTTCTTGTCGTTGCGGGCCTCAATGGCGGCGCGCTCGATTTCGAAGGCCTTCAGGTTGGCTTCCGTGGCCCGACGCGCCTTGTCGCGCGGCAGGAGGAAGTTGCGGGCGAAGCCGTCCTTGACAGTGACGACGTCGCCGATGGCGCCGAGGTTCTCGACGCGTTCCAGCAGAACGACCTTCATCTTACTTCACCACGTACGGCAGCAGGGCCAGGTAGCGGGCGCGCTTGATGGCCTTGGCCAGCTCGCGTTGCTTCTTGGCGGAAACGGCGGTGATGCGCGAGGGCACGATCTTGCCGCGTTCGGAGACGTAACGCTGCAGCAGCTTCACGTCCTTGTAGTCGATCTTCGGCGCGTTGGCGCCCGAGAACGGGCACACCTTGCGACGACGATAGAAGGGGCGACGGGCCGGGCCGGAGCCGGCCGGAGCGCCCGGGATGGGGGCAGTCGTATCGGTCATGATCCGGTTCCTTATTCCGAAGCCGCGGCGTCGTCGCCGCGCGGGGCGCTGCGGTCACGCTCGCGTTCACGGCGGGCCAGCAGGGGCGACAGCTCCAGGTCGAGTTCCTCGACGCGGATGGTCAGCCAGCGCAGCACGTCTTCGTTGATCGACAGCTGGCGCTCGACTTCGGCCATGGCGGCCGGCGGGCAGTCGACGGCCATCAGCGAATAGTGAGCCTTGCGGTTCTTCTTGACCCGGTAGGTCAGGTTGCGCAGACCCCAGTACTCGATCTTGGCGACGGAGCCGCCGTTTTCTTCGATCAGAGCCTTGATGGTGTCGTTCAGCGCTTCGGCCTGTTGCGCCGAGATATCCTGGCGCGTCATGACCGTGTGCTCGTAAAGAGCCATGCGGCATTCTCCCTTGGCGGACATCGGCGCGGGCGAACCGGGTAGTTCGTCCACGATGGCTCCTGACACGGCGGACGGGAGTTTCCCGACCCTTTGACATTCCGCAGCAGGACCGAAGCCCTGGAAAGGGCGCGCCTATACGGGAAAAACCCCGGCAGGGCAAGGCGCGGCGGCCTTTGCGCCGGCAATTGGCAGGGGCGGCGAAGCGCGGCACGGTTGGGCATCACGCAACCGGAGCCTTCAGCATGACGCAAACGCCGACGCCAAGGAACCGCTGGTCGCTGATCGGGCCGGGAATCGTGGTGGCGGCGACCGGGGTGGGGGCCGGCGATCTGGTCGCCACCCTGATCGCCGGATCGCGCTTCGGCTACGCCCTGCTGTGGGCCGCCGTCGTCGGGACCGTGCTGAAGATCGCCCTGGCCGAGGCCGTGGGGCGGTGGACCCTGTCCAGCGAGCGGACGATGTTCGAGGGCTGGTCCAGTCTGGGCGGCGGCTGGCTGGACGGGCGGCTGAACTGGGCCGGGCTCTATTTCGGCGTCTATGTGGTGGTGTGGGGCTTCGTCTATGGGGCGGCGGCCATGACCTCGACGGCTCTGCCGCTGGCGGCGCTGTTCCCCGTGCTGGACCTGAAGGCCTGGGGGATGCTGAGCGGGGTCGCCGGGCTGATCTTCGTCTGGTTCGGCGGCTACGGCCTGTTCGAGAAGGTGATGACGGCCTGCGTCGGGGTGATGTTCGTCACCGTCGTCGGCCTGGCCGTGATCGTCACGCCCAATCTGCCGGAGCTGCTGACCGGTCTGTGGCCGAGTCTGCCGGAAGGGTCGGCCTTCTATACCCTGGGCTTGATCGGCGGGGTGGGGGGCACCATCACCATGGCGGCCTATGGCTATTGGCTGAACGCCAAGGGCTGGAAGGGGCCGGGCTGGATGGCGGTCATGCGGCTGGACAACCGGGTGGCCTATGTCGTCACCGGCGTCTTTGTGGTCGCCATGCTGATCGTCGGGGCCGAGCTGCTCTATAGCGCCGGGATCGCCTTGCAGGGCGGTGACCGGGGGCTGCTGGACCTGGACCAGGTGCTGCGCGAGCGGTTCGGGCGGCCGATCTCTATTCTGTTCCTGGTCGGATTCTGGGCCACCAGCTTCTCCAGCCTGCTGGGCGTGTGGCAGGGCGTCAGCCTGATGTTTGCCGACTTCACCGCCCATGTGCGCGGCCGCTCCGACAATCCGAAGGCGCGCGGCGACAAGAGCCGGGCGTTCCGCGCCTACGCCCTGTGGCTGACGTGCCCGCCGATGCTGCTGCTGTTCATGGACCGGCCGTTCGGGCTGATTGTCGCATATGGGGTGCTGGGCAGCCTGTTCATGCCCTTCCTGGCGGGGACGCTTCTGTGGCTGCTGAACAGCGCCCGGACGCCGCAGGAATGGCGCAGCGGCTGGATTTCCAACCTGTTGCTGGGGGCGGCGGCCCTGCTGTTCGCGGTGCTGGCGGGCAAGGAGCTGCTGGGCCTGATCCCGTCGTAGTCGGCCTATTCCTCGCAGGAGTTTCACAAAAGCCCCGGCGAACCGTCGCATTGGGCCGCTAGGCGTCGCCCTCGACCACGTGAGGTTCGGGGAAACATCGTCATGAAGCTGTCCGTCGCCTGTTTGGCCGCGTCTGTTCTGCTAGCCGCCGCGCCCTCCATGGCCCAGGTCGTCGCGCCGCCGGACCCCGATCCGCTGCCGCCGCCGCTGCACGCGCCCAACGGCCGCTGGGCCGCCAAGGGCTGGGCCGACCGCATCGTGCTGAGCCCCGCCGCAGACGCCGCGCGCGGCGCCGCCGTCGCCTGGCGCACCGATGCGCGCCAGACCGCCGCCGAGGCCCAGATCGCCGAGGAGATCGACGGCCCCCTGCTGGGCTTCGCCGCCCGCACCGTGGCCGGGACCACGGCGCCGATCGAGAACGAGAACGGCCGCGCCTTCTATCATCAGGCGCGCTTTGACGGGCTGAAGCCGGACACGCGCTATGTCTATCGCGTGCGCGCCGCCGACGGCTGGAGCGAGTGGCTGCCGTTCCGCACGGCGAAGGCCGAGTTCGCGCCCTTCCGCTTCATCTATCTGGGCGACACGCAGAACGACATTCTGGAGATCGGCTCGCGCGTGATCCGCTCGGCCTTCAAGGAGGCGGGACCGGCGGCCCTGGTCGTCCATGCGGGCGATCTGGTGGCCCAGCGCGAGGTCAAGGTTCACGACGACGAGTGGGGCGAATGGACCGAGGCCGGCGGCCGCGCCTTCGCCATGACGCCGCAGCTGCCCGCCAGCGGCAACCACGAATACGTCGACCACATCCTGCCGAACGGCGAGGAATCGCGCGTCCTAGGGCCGCACTGGCCGCTGCAGTTCGCCCTGCCGGACAACGGGGCAGACGGGGCGAAGGCGACCAGCTATTATGTCGATTATCAGGGCGTGCGTTTCATCGTGCTGGACGGCACGGCGGCCATCGATCTGGGCGCCGGGGAAAGCCAGACGCGCTGGCTGGACAAGGTGCTGGCCGAAAGCCCGGCGCGCTGGAACGTCGCCCTGTTCCACCAGCCGATCTACACCTGCGCCCGGCCCGAAGACACCGAAGAGCTGAAGGCCGCCTGGAAGCCGATCTTCGACGCCCGCAACATCGATCTGGTGCTGCAGGGGCACGACCATTGCTACGGCCGCGTCTCCAACCCGGCCGGGGCCGAGGCGTCGCGCGCCGACAGCGCGGCGGGCCGTCCGCAGGGGCCGGTCTATGTCGTCTCCGTCACCGGCTCCAAGATGTACGGGCTGAACGACCGGGCGGACACGCAGCCGGTGCGCGCGGCCGAGAACACGGAGCTGTATCAGTTGATCGACGTCGAGGCGGACCGCCTGTCGTTCCGCGCCTTTACGGCGACGGGCGGGCTGTACGACGCCTTCACGCTGGAGCGGCAGGCGGACGGCACGAAACGGCTGGTCGAGACCCAGGACACCCTGCTGGCTCTGCGTCGTTGCGACGGCGCGGCGGGGCCGGACGACCGTCCCTGCACGGCGGAAATCAAGGACTGAGGACGGGCGCGAGGCCTGTCCGCTGTCGCGTTCTTCTTGCCGTAGGGGAGGGATTCGCCTACCCCTCGCGGCTTGATTCAACGGATGACGGACGATCCCGGATGAGCCTCGCGCTTCTCTTTCCCGGTCAGGGCAGCCAGTCGGTCGGCATGGGCGTCGCCCTGTCGGACGCCTTCGCCAGCGCGCGCGAGGTCTTCGCCGAGGTGGACGACGCCCTGAACCAGAAGCTGTTCGAGCTGATGCGCGAAGGGCCGGAAGATCAACTGACCCTGACCGAGAACGCCCAGCCGGCCCTGATGGCCGTGTCGGTCGCCACGGCGCGGGTGCTGAAGGTCGAGTTCGGCGTCGACGTGGCGCGCGCCGCCTTCGTCGCCGGTCACTCCCTGGGCGAATATTCGGCCCTGGCTGTGGCGGGCGCGATCAGCCTGTCGGACACCGCCCGCCTGCTGAAGCTGCGCGGTCAGGCCATGCAGCGCGCCGTGCCGGTGGGCAAGGGCGCGATGGCCTCGCTGATCGGCCCCAAGACCGATCTGGCACTGGCTGAAGAGGCGGCCAAGGCCGGTTCGGCGGCGGGCGTCTGCGTCGTCGCCAACGACAACAACAAGGGCAACGTCGTCATCTCCGGCGACAAGGCCGCCGTGGATCTGGCCATCGAAAAGGCCAAGGAACTGGGCGCGCGCGCCATTCCGCTGAACGTCTCGGCGCCCTTCCACTGCCCGCTGATGCAATCCGCCGCCGATGAAATGGCCGCCGCTCTGGCGGACGCCAAGATCATCGCGCCCGTCGTGCCGGTGGTCGCCAACGTCACCGCCCGCCCGGAAACCGACGCCGAGGTCATTCGTCGCCTGCTGGTCGAGCAGGTCACGGGCCGCGTGCGCTGGCGCGAGAGCATGGAGTGGATGGCGAGCGAAGGCGGCGTGACCCGCTTCGTCGAGGTCGGCTCGGGCAAGGTGCTGACCGGCATGGCCAAGCGCATCGCCCCCGACGCCGAGGCCCTGGCGCTGAACACGGCCGAGGAGCTGGAAGCGTTCGCGAAAAGCCTTTGATCCTTCTCCCCTTGCGGGAGAAGGTGGCTGGCGCAATCAGACGGATGAGGGGTCGCTACGGCCTCTCAAGATTGAAGACACGGCAGGGGTCGGCAAGACCCCTCATCCGGCCCTGACGGGCCACCTTCTCCCGCAAGGGGAGAAGGAAGAGGAGAGACAGAGATGTTCAACCTTACCGGCAAGACCGCCCTCGTGACCGGCGCTACCGGCGGCATCGGCGGGGCCATCGCCCGCGCCCTGCACGCGCAAGGGGCCACTGTCGTCCTGTCCGGCACGCGCGAAGCCGTGCTGGCCGATCTGGCCAAGGAACTGGGCGAGCGGGCCCACTTCGCCACGGCGAACCTTTCGGATCCGGAGTCGGTCGATAATCTGGTGAACGCGGCCGAGACGGCGGCGGGCGCGCCGCTGGACATCCTGGTCGCCAATGCGGGCATCACCAAGGACGGCCTGCTGATGCGGATGAAGGATGAGGACTTCCAGTCGGTCATCCAGATCAACCTGGAAAGCTATTTCCGTCTGACTCGCGCGGCGGTGAAGGGGATGATGAAGCGCCGTTCGGGCCGCATCATCGGCATCACCTCGGTGGTCGGCGTCACCGGCAACCCCGGCCAGACCAACTATTCCGCCTCAAAGGCCGGGATGATCGGCTTCTCCAAGTCGCTGGCCCAGGAAGTCGGTTCGCGCGGGATCACGGTCAACTGCATCGCGCCGGGCTTCATCGCCTCGCCGATGACCGACGTGCTGAACGATCAGCAGCGCGAGGCCATCCTGTCGAAGATTCCGGCCGGACGTCTGGGCGCCGGCGACGAAATCGCCTCGGCCGCCGTCTATCTGTCGTCGGATGAAGCGGCCTACGTCACCGGCCAGACGCTGCACGTCAATGGCGGCATGGCGATGATCTGAACCCGTTGCGCGGCGCCATCACGACGCGCAACAGACTATTTCCACGCCGTCACCCTGTGCTAAAGGGCTCGGACGTCTTTCGGGGGTGAGTCTCATTGAGGCTTGATCCCGACAGGCAGCCGTGACACGGCGAAACAACCCAAGACCCGCCTTCACGGCGATTTCAAACAGGCAGAGAGACACTCATGTCCGACACCCTCGAACGCGTCCGCAAGATCGTGATCGACCACCTGGACGCCGATCCGGACAAGGTCACCGAGAAGGCTTCCTTCATCGACGACCTGGGCGCCGACTCGCTCGACAACGTCGAACTGGTCATGGCCTTCGAAGAAGAATTCGACGTCGAAATCCCGGATGACGCCGCTGAGCACATCCAGACCGTCGGCGACGCGGTGAAGTTCATCGACGAGAAGCTGGCCGCCTGATCCGCCTGCGATTCGTCGCACTTACCAGCTGATGGCCGCCGTGACGGACCCCTAGCGGGACCGTCCGGCGGCCATTAGTGTTTCTGGCTACGATTCTGACCAAGAAGGAGCGCGAACCATGCGCCGCGTCGTCATCACGGGCCTTGGCCTGGTCACTCCGCTCGGTTCGGGCGTCGAGCACGTCTGGCAGGGCATCCTGGATGGTCGTTCGGGCATCCGTCCGATCACCGCTTTCGACACCGAAGGCTACGGCTGCACTATCGCGGGCGAAGTCCCCAGCGTCGACGGGCGCGGCGGCGGCGAGGCCGGGCAACCGGGCGTCTTCGATCCCGATCAGGTCATGTCGGCCAAGGACCGCAAACGCGTCGACGACTTCATCCTGTACGCCATCGCAGCGGCGGACGAGGCGCTGGCGGACGCGGACTGGAAGCCGGAATCGGAAGACGACAAGGAAGCGACCGGCGTCATGGTCGGCTCCGGCATCGGCGGTCTGGGCCCCATCGCCGACACGGCCATCGTGCTGAAGGAACAGGGCGTCCGCCGGGTCAGCCCCTTCTTCATCCCCTCGGCCCTGATCAACCTGGCGTCTGGCCAGATCTCGATCCGCCACGGCCTGAAGGGCCCGAACCACTCGGTCGTCACCGCCTGCGCCACCGGCGCCCACGCCATCGGCGATGCGGCCCGGATGATCGCCCTGGGCGACGCCGACGTCATGGTGGCGGGCGGTGCCGAAAGCTCGGTCGTGCCGATCGGCATCGCGGGCTTCCTGGCCTGCAAGGCGCTGTGCACCGCCTATAACGACACGCCGGAGAAGGCCTCGCGCCCCTATGACCGCGGCCATGCGGGCTTCGTCATGGGCGAGGGCGCCGGGATCATGGTGCTGGAAGAGTACGAACACGCCAAGGCGCGTGGGGCCAAGATCTACGCCGAGGTCGTCGGCTACGGCATGAGCGGCGACGCCTATCACATCACCGCACCATCCGAAGATGGCGACGGCGGTCTGCGGGCCATGAAGGCGGCGCTGAAGCGCGCCGGTATGCAGCCGTCGGACCTCGACTATGTCAACACCCACGGCACCTCGACCATGGCCGACTGGATCGAGCTGAAGGCGGTCGAACGTCTGGTCGGCGATCACGCCAAGGATCTGGCCGTGTCGTCCACCAAGTCGATGACGGGCCACCTGCTGGGCGCCGCCGGGGCGATCGAGAGCATCTTCTCGGTCCTGGCCATCCGCGACCAGATGGCGCCGCCGACCATCAATCTGGACGATCCGGAGATGGAGACGCCGATCGACCTGATCCCGCACAAGGGCAAGGCCAAGAAGATCGATGTGGCGATGTCCAACAGCTTCGGTTTCGGCGGCACCAATGCGGCCGTGATCTTCAAGAAGGTCGACTGACTTGGCCAAGGCTCCGCCCCCCCGCACCCCCAAGGTTCGCATTCCCAAGTCGCGCGTTCCGAAAAAGGGCGGCGGGGGCGGAGGCTCTCGTTTCGGCCTCGGCGTCGGCCTGATCACCGCCGCCGGGACGCTGGGCCTGTTCCTTGTCGCTGCGCTAGTGGCGTTCTGGGCCATCTACTGGGGACCGGGGCCGAAGGCGGCGGAAGGGGAGGCGACCATCGTCACCCTGCCGTCCGGGGCGGGCGTTCCGGCCATCGCGGCCAATTTGAAATCGGCGGGGGTGATCCGCTCCACCGACCTGTTCCGTGCGGCGATCAGCCTGACGGGCGCCGACCGCAAGATCCGCGCGGGCGAGTATGAGGTGCCGTCGGGCGCCTCTCTGGCGACGGTGGTGGGCCTGCTGGTCGACGGCAAGGCGGTGCGCCACTACGTGACCCTGCCTGAAGGCTGGTCCAGCGCCCAGGCGGTCGACATCCTGATGAAGCAGCCGGTCCTGACCGGCGAGGTCGAGGTTCCGCCCGAGGGCAGCCTGTGGCCGGAAACCTATGAGGTCACGCGCGGCGAGACGCGCGCGGCCGTCGTCGCCCGGATGCAGCGCGCCGCCAAGACCAAGCTGGAGACCCTGTGGGCCGCCCGCTCGCCCGCCACGGTGGTCACGACGCCAGAAGAGGCCGTCATCCTGGCCTCCATCGTCGAGAAGGAGACGGGCATCGCCTCCGAACGGCCCGAGGTGGCGGCCGTCTTCACCAACCGCCTGCGGCTGGGGATGCGGCTGGAGAGCGACCCGACCATCGTCTACGGCGTGACCAAGGGGCGGCCGCTGGGGCGCGGCATCCTGTTGTCTGAGCTGCGCAATCCGACGCCGTGGAACACCTATCTGATCGACGGCCTGCCGCCGACGCCTATCGCCAATCCGGGCGAGGAGGCGATCAAGGCCGTGCTGAACCCGCCGCGCTCGGAATACGTCTTCTTCGTCGCCGACGGCACGGGCGGCCACGTCTTCGCCCGCACCTATCAGGAGCATCTGCTGAACGTGGCCCGCTGGCGCGAGATCGAGCGCCGCAAGGCCGGTCTGGCGGCCGGGGAGAGCGCGCCGGAAACCTCGCCGGCGCCCATGACGGACGAAGCCGCCAGCCCAGCCATCGCCATCCCGCCGGGCGCCAAGGTCATTCGCGTGCCGACGGAGGCCGGACGATGAGTCAGATTTCAGGCCAAATCTCGGGCATGACCGGCTTTGGCCGGGCCGATGGGGCGCTGGACGGCTGGACCTGGACGGTCGAGGCGCGCTCGGTCAACGGGCGCTCGCTGGAGACGCGCTTTCGCGGTCCCGGCGGCTTCGACAATCTGGAGCGGCTGGCCAAGGCGGCGGCTCAGGCGCGGCTGAACCGGGGGCAGGTGACGCTGGGCCTGCAGACCAAGCGCGCCGAGGGGAGCGAGCCCGCGCCGCGCGTCAATGAGGCGGTGCTGGCGACCTATCTGCGGCTGGCGAACCAGTTGGCGGAGGAGGGGGCGACCCCGCCTTCGGCCGACGGCCTGCTGGCCCTGCGCGGCGTCATCGAGGTCGCGGAAGAGGACGAGGACGCCGAGGCCCGTGCGGCTCTGGAATTGGCCATGGCCGCCACGGTTGAACAGGCGCTGGACGCGCTGAAGGCGTCGCGTCAGCGCGAGGGCGAGCAGCTGACGCCGGTGATCCACGACTTCGTCGGGACCATCGAGGCTCTGGTCGCCCGCGCTGAGCTTGAGGCGTCGGCTCAGGTCGAGGCCATCCGCGAACGCTTTACTCGTCGTATCAGCGAACTGGCGCCCGATGCGCCGGGGCTGGACGAGCGCGTCTTCCTCGAGGCCGCGGCGTTGGCGACCAAGGCCGACGTGCGCGAGGAGCTGGACCGGCTGACGGCCCACGTCGCCTCGGCCCGCGCACTGTTGCAGCAACCCCCCGCCGGTCGAAAACTCGACTTCCTGATGCAGGAATTCATGCGCGAGACGAACACCCTCTGTTCGAAATCCGCTACGACCGCGCTCACCGGAATCGGCCTGGAATTGAAGGCCGTCATCGAGCAGCTTCGAGAACAAGTTCAGAATGTCGAATAACCGCACCCCCCGCCGTGGCGTCCTGCTGATCGTGGCCAGTCCGTCGGGGGCCGGAAAGACCTCGCTGTGCCGCCGCCTGATGGCCGACCACAAGGGGCTGGAGCTGTCGGTCTCCATGACCACCCGCGACATCCGTCCGGGCGAGGTGGACGGGCGCGACTACAACTTCGTCAGCAAGGAGCAATTCCAGCGCCTGGTCGACGCCGACGCCTTCCTGGAATGGGCCGACGTGCACGGGAACCGCTACGGCAGTCCGGCGGCCCCGGTCGAGCGGGCGCTGGCGGAAGGCCGCGACGTCCTGTTCGACATCGACTGGCAGGGCGCCCGCGACGTGGCCGCCAAATGCCCCGGCGACGCCGTGCGGGTCTTCATCCTGCCGCCCAGCCTTGAGGAGCTTCGCCGCCGTCTGGTGACGCGCTCGCAGGACGCCGAGGACGTGATCGAGCGCCGCGTCGCCAACGCCAAGGGCGAGATCGAGCACTGCGACGACTTCGACTATGTGCTGGTCAACGAGGACTTCGACCGATCCTACGCCGAACTGGCCCACATCTATCACGCCGAGCGCAGCCGCCGTCACCGCAACCTGTGGGTTGATGGCTACAAGCAGGCCCTGCTGAAGGAAGTGGTCTGACGCCCATGAACGACGCCGAGCACCGCCGCTGGCTGGCTCAGGCCGTCGACCTGGCGCTGGAGAACGTCAGGGCGGGCGGTCGGCCGTTTGGGGCGGTGCTGGTCAAGGATGGCGTCCTGATCGCCAGCGGCGTCAACCGGATGCTGGCGACCAACGATCCCAGCTCCCACGCCGAGATGGAGGCCCTGCGTCAGGCTGGGCCGGCGCTGGGCGGCGTCGATCTGTCGGGCGCGATCCTCTACGCCAGCGGCCACCCGTGTCCCATGTGCCTGGCGGCGGCGGTGATGACGCGGGTCAGCGCCGTCTACTACGCCTTCAGCAATGCGGACGCCGAGCCCTACGGTTTCTCCAGCGCGGCGACCTATCAGGCGCTGGGCGTGACGCTGGACCCGCCGCCGCTGCCGCTGACGCAACTGGACGCGCCCGGTCGGACGGCGGCTGATCTCTACGGCGACTAGCGGAAGGTCACGCGCACGCCCGGCTTGACCTTGGACGCCAACTGTTCGGCGTCCCAGTTGGTCAGGCGCACGCAGCCGCTGGAGAAGGTCTTGCCGACCTTGGACGGGTCCGGCGTGCCGTGGATGCCGTAGGTGTCGCGCGACAGGTCGATCCACACCGAGCCGACCGGATTGTTCGGTCCCGGCGGCACGATGACCTTGCGGTCGCCCCGGTCATAGCTGACGCGGTCCGGGTCGTAGGTGTAGTTCGGCTCGGGCGCGACGCCGACGACGGTCAGATCGCCCGAAGGCGCCGGGCGCGTCGAACTGCCGATGGTGGCCGGATAGAAGGCCAGAAGCCTGTCCGCCGCGTCATAGACCCGCACCGACCGCTCGGCCTTGTCGACGACGATATGGGCCACGTCGCCCGTCAGCTCGGTCTTGGCCACGGCGGCAACGACGATGGTCTGGCCCGCCTTGCCGAAGTCAACGCCGGGGTTGAGCGCCTGCAGCAGGCCCTCGGTCATGTGGAACTTCTCGGCCAGCATCTCCAGCGGCGTGGCGTAGCCGACGGTCTGGAGCTTGGCCATGTCGGTCAGATCGGCCGGAACCTGGCCGATGAAGGGACCGGCCAAGTCGGCGGCGGTGATCGTGTAGTCGGTCAGTACGCGGCCGTCGTCGCCCGAGGTCAGGCGGCGGAACACCTCGGCGTCCAGCACCCCGTCCTGAGGCAGACCGGCGGCCTTTTCGAAGGCGGCGATGGCCTGGCGGGTGTTGTCGCCGCCCAGGCCGTCGATCACGCCCGGCGAGAAGTTGGCGCGGTCCAGCAGGATCTGGGCGCGCGCCGTCGCCGCGTCGGGCCGCGCGGGTTGACCCTCGACGGGGGCGGCGACGGTCTCAAATACGGCGGCCTCGACCGCCTCGCGATTCAGAGCGGAGGCGGCGGTTTCGGCGACCGGGGCCTGTTCGGGCCTCGGCGTCTCAGCGGGCGATCCGCAGGCCGCGAGCACGGCCAGGGTGAAGGGCAGGACTGAGACGGCGAGACGCGATTTCGACATGAAAGCTCCGAAGGTTCCGGGGCTTGTCGAACGCGCCTAGGCTGTCCGCTGTTCCTGCATTTCCTCGGTGCGGGCGGCGAAGAAGGTCTTCATGCGGGCCAGGGCGTCCTCGATCTCGGGCGTCGAGACGGCGAAGCTGAAGCGGATGAAGCGGTGGCCGTTCACGGGGTCGAAGTCGACGCCCGGCGCCGTGGCCACGCCCGTCTCGCGCACCAGCTTCTCGCAGAAGGCCATGCTGTCGTTCGTCAGGTGGCCGATGTCGGCATAGATGTAGAAGGCGCCGTCCGGCGGGGCGATCGAGCGCAGGCCCATGGCGGGCAGGGCTTCCAGCATCCGCTCGCGGTTGGCGCGATAGACGTCGATGTTGGCTTCCAGCTCTTCTTCGCAGTCCATGGCGGCCAGGCCGGCGAACTGGCTGAGCGTCGGCGGCGTCAGGAACATGTTGCCCATGCGCGCCCGGGCTTGCTGGACCTCTTCTTCCGGCAGGATCAGCCAGCCCAGACGCCAGCCCGCCATGCTCCAGTATTTGGAGAAGCTGTTGACGATCATGGCCTTGTCGTCGAACTGCAGCATGCAGGGCGTGTCGTGGCCGTAGGTGATGCCGTGATAGATCTCGTCCGAGATGATGCTGATGTTGCGCTCGCGGCAGACCTCGACGATGGCCTTCAGCTCGTCCTCGGCGATGACGGTGCCAGTCGGATTGGCGGGGCTGGCGATGATGACGCCCTGGGGCGCCGGGTCCAGGTCGCGCAGCGCCTTGGCCGTCAGCTGGAAGCGCACGTCGGGGCCGCAGTCGATCTCCTGCGGGACGATGTGCAGGGCCTTCATCGTGTTGCGATAGGCGACATAGCCGGGGCGAGCGATAGCCACGCGGTCGCCGGGAGCAAAGCGCATGTTCAGCGCCACCACCAGGGCGGGAGAGGCGCCGGCGGTCATGATGACGCGCTCGGGATCGATGACGACGCCGTAGCGGTCCTTGTACAGCTTGGCCACGCGGGCGCGCAGGTTGGGGCTTTCCCAATAGCCGCCGGCTTCGGCGTCGACCACGCGGTGGGCCTCGGCGATGGCGCGGCTGGGGGCTCCGGTCGAGGGCTGGCCGAACTCCATATGGATGACCGACTGGCCCTGCGCCTTCATCTCATGGGCGATGCGGCTGATGGCGATGGCGCGGAAGGGTTCGATTTCTACTGTCATGTCAAAGCGTCGGCCAATCTGAGGAAGCCCGCCACGTCGATGGTTTCGGCGCGGGCGTCGGGTTCGATTCCAGCGGCTTCGCACAGGGCGGCGCCGCCAAGTTGTTTCAGGCTGGAGCGCAGCATCTTGCGACGCTGGCCGAAGGCGGCCGCCGTGACCCGTTCCAGCCGCTTCAGGCGGTCGGGGGCGGGGCGCTCGGCCAAGGGTATCAGATGCACCACGGCCGAGGCCACCTTGGGCGGCGGGGTGAAGGCGGCGGCGGGCAGATGCATGACGATGCGCGCTTCGGCCACGGCCTGACTGATGACGGCCAGACGGCCATAGGCGTCCTCGCCCGGCTGGGCCACCACGCGCTCGGCGACTTCCTTCTGGAACATCAGGGTCAGGGCGCACGGCGTCCACGGCCCCGTCAGCCATTTGATCAGCAACGGCGTGCCGACGTTGTAGGGCAGGTTGGAGACCAGATGCGCCGGTCCCTCGACCAGTTCGGCTTCCTTCACCTTCAGGGCGTCGGCCTCGACGATGGTCAGGCGGCCCGAGCCGTCGTCCAGTTCGGACAGCAGGGGGATGAAGCGCGGATCCTTCTCGACCAGCACCACCTTGCCCGCGTCGCTCTCCAGCAGGGCGCGGGTCAGGCCGCCGGGGCCGGGGCCGACCTCGATGACGGCGCGGCCGTCGAACGGTCCGGCGTAGCGGACGATCTTCCGCGTGACGTTCAGGTCCAGCAGAAAGTGCTGGCCGAAGCTCTTCTTGGCCGACAGGCCGTGGGCGTCGAGCGTTTCACGCAGGGAGGGCAAGGTCATTCGCCCTTCTCCCCTCGGGGGAGAAGGTGGGCGGCGGAGCCGCTCGGATGAGGGGGCTGCAGCCGCATCTGCACGGCGCGTGCGCGGATCGCGCCCAACAGGCCGTTGGGGTCGGACAGAAAGGCTTCATTGCCCGATCTCAGCACCATGAATCCCGCCTGCTCCAGTCTGGCGTCACGTTCAGCATCCTGCGCCTCATGAAGCTTATGGACGCCGCCGTCCAGTTCTACGACGAGTCGAATTTCCGTGCAGACGAAGTCACAGATCACGCCGCCGACGGGCGTCTGGCGACGAAACTTGAGATTATCGAAGCGGCGGTCGCGGACAAGACGCCAAAATATTTCCTCAGCGGGGGTGAGGGTTCGCCGTTGTCGGCGGGCGCGCTTCGTCCTGTCCGGCGTTTGCCACATGGCTGGCCGCCCCCTCATCCGTCAGGCTGCGCCTGCCACCTTCTCCCCCGAGGGGAGAAGGCTATCGGTTGGCGCGGGCGGACGCCATCTCCGAAGCCAGGCGGACGGCGGCGATGAAGCTGTCGGCGCGGGCGATCCCCTTGCCGGCGATGTCGAAGCCGGTGCCGTGGTCGGGCGAGGTGCGGACGATGGGCAGGCCCAGAGTGGCGTTCACCCCGCCCCAGAAGTCCAGCGTCTTCACCGGGATAAGCGCCTGATCGTGATAAAGGCAGACTACGGCGTCATACCGCGCCCGCGCCTCTTCGTGGAACAGGGTGTCGGCGGGCAGGGGATCGGTGATGTTCAATCCCTCGGCGCGCAGGGCCTCGGCGGCGGGCCGCAGCACCGTCACCTCCTGCAGGCCGATGGCGCCGCCTTCGCCCGCGTGGGGGTTCAGGGCGGCCAGGGCCAGGCGCGGGGCGTTGATGCCGAAATCGCGCTTCATCGATTCGTGGACGACGCGGGCGACGCGGGCGACGCGCTCGCCCGTCACCAGTTCGGGCAGTTGGTCGATCGGCACGTGGATGGTGACGAGGCAGGCCCGCAGATTCTGCGCCGTCAGCATCATCACCGGGCCGCGCGTGCCGCTGAACGGGACGTCGGCGGTCAGTTCGGCGATGAACTCGGTGTGGCCGGGAAAGCGGAAGCCGGAGGCGTACATGGGCGCCTTGGCGATCGGCGCCGTCACCAGGCCGCAGCCTTCGCCCGACAGCACCAGATCGACGCCGCGCTCTATCCAGTCGGCGACGGCGACGGCGTTGGCGGGCTCAGGCTGACCCGCCGCTACGGGGGCGGGCGCCGGATGGTGCAGGACGGGGATGGCGCGGCCGAAGACGCCGGCGGCGTCCGCGGGGCTGAGGACGGCCTCGACCGGCTGGCCCTGCGCCTTCAGAACAGCGGCGTCGCCGACCACGACGAAGGGCGCGACCGGCGCCAGGGGGCCGGGCGCGGAGCCCAGCACCGACCAGGCGCGCGCGATGATCTCCGGCCCCACCCCTGCGGGGTCGCCCATCGTGACGATGAGCGGCCGGATCATCGTCATTGCTTGATTTCGATCAGGGCGTCGGCCCGCAGGTCGCGCAGATAGCGGCGGCCCAGCATGGCGTAGTTCTGGTTCTGCAAACGGGCTTCGACCTGTTGCGCCGAGGGGGCGTCGGGACCGCCCAGGCGGCGATCGCAGACGGCCAGCAGGTGCACGCCCAGCGGGGTGCGGACCGCCGTGCTGACTGAGCCGACCTCGGCCGAGCGGGCGACCTGCTGGAACTGCGGCAACAGGTCCGCGACGTCGCTCTCGCCCAGATCGGCGCCCAGCAAGCCCGGTTCCGAACGCGCGCGGGTCAGGATGTTGTCGCAGGTCAGCTGGCCGCGCAGGGCCTCGAGGCGCTGGGTCGCGGCGGCGACCTGGGCCTCATCGGCGTTTTCCGGCAGCTCGACCATGACCTGCTTCATCTTGACCATGCTGGTCGAGGCGCCCGAGCGCTTGTCGCGCATGTAGAGGATGTAGACGCCGCCATCGACGGGGATGGGGTTCGACAGCTGGCCGGGCTCCAGCGTGTCCATGACGGACTGCAGGGCGGGCTGGACTGTGCCTTGGACCACCCAGCCGGCGTCGCCGCCGCGGGCGGCCGAGGGGGCGGCCGAGAACTGGCGCGCCACGGCCATGAAGGGCGCGCCCTGGATCATCTGCTGCACCAGTTGGCGCGCGCCGTTCATGGCTTCCTGCATGCCGCCGACGCGGGCGGCTTCCAGGTAGATTTCACCGATCAGATACTGAGGCTTGGTCGCCGATTCGGTCATCTGGCGCATGGTTTGCTCGACCTGGCTCTTGCCGACGCGGGCGCGGTCGCGGAAACGGCCGCCGACCAGTTCGCGCCAGCCGATCTCGGTGCGCATCTGCTCGCGGAAGGCGGGGATGCTGATCCCGCCCTGTTCCAGGAAGTTGATGTAGCTGGCCGGCGTCGTGCCCGCCTGGCGGGCCATGTCGGCGATTTCCTGATCGATTTCGGCGTCGCCGATCTTGAGCTGTTCGAACTTGGCCAGTTCGGCGGCCTGGAGGTGCTGGTCGATCAGGTCGTTCAGCGCCTGCTGCTGGATGGCGCCGATGTTTTCTTCGGTCGGCTGGACCTGGGTCATGGCCATCAGAACCAGCATCCGCTGACGCAGGTCGAAGCCGGTGATGATGCGGTCGTTGACCGTCGCGATGATGCCGTCGGACAGGCGGAACTGCGGCGCAGGCGCCGTGCGCTGGGGCGCTTCCTCGGCGGCGGGGTTCAGCGCGCCGGCGGCCGGAGTCTGAGGCGCGGCCTGCGCAGGAGCGGGAGACGCCGGAGTCTGAGCCGAGGAAGGCTCCACGGCCGCCACGACCATAAGGGCGGCCAGGGCGGCTCCCGTAGAGTAACGCATCAAACCCATCGTCAGTCCTGATTCCCTAAAGCGGTCCCGAGCCGATCGGCGGCGATCGCCACGCCGCAGCGCCGGGGCGCAAGCTCCCCTACGCCGCAATGCGCGCCCTGCCTACCGCATATCATTGCGATCATAGCCTGAAGCCCCAAAAGTGGCGAGGTTAAGACGGATGTAAACGCCTTCCGCCGGGCCGGTCGGCCGGACGCGCGTGTTGTCGCGCCGCCAGCCCAGCTCAATGCGGAAGCAGTCGTCGTCGTACAGCAGGCCGACCTCCGACCGGGTGACGATGTCGCGTTGCATGTCGGCGATCCCCGTCACCGCCACGCCCCAGTTGCCGTAGATGAACTGGTGACCGGAGAGTTGGACGAACTCGTAGTTGCGGTTCTCGGGGCCGTCCAAGGGGTTCGAGCTGTCCACGATGTAGCTTACGCTGGCCAGGTTTCGGCGTCCCCAGCGGCCGTCGACGGTCGCCTCAGCCCGACGAACTTGGCCATTGCCGTCGATGGTGGCGTGGAACCAGCCGCGCATGCGATCCGAGGGATTGAATGACCCCTGAACCACCCAGTCCGAGGTCCGGCTGGCCAGACCCGAGGGGTCATAAAGGCGCGTCGGATCGTCCGGGATCGGCGTCAGGTATTCGTCCTGGTCGTCTGCGCGCATGCTGCGGCCGATGAACAGGCTGGCCGAGCGCACCTCGTCCCAGTGCAAGGTCGCGCGCGCGCCCGCCGTGAAGCGCAAGCCGCCCTCCAGCAGGTCGTAGCCGGGGAATCGATCCATGCGGAACAGGGACAGGTGGTCCAGCTCCGTGATCTGGCTGTCCTCGTTCGGAATGCGTCGATCCAGGTCCGCCTTGTTGGAGATCGACAACTGGGCCATCGGTTCCAGGATCAGATCGGACGAGGCGCTGAGGCGGCGGTACAGGGGGTAGCTGACGTCGACCCCGGCGCTGGCGCGCGCGCGCGCGTAGGTCTCGTTTTCGACGCCCATGGCGGGCGGCAGGTCGGCCACCGAATAGACGTCGGCGCGCAGGTCGACGAACGGCTCCCAGCGCACGCCGATGGGCGAGATCATCGCGCGGCGCCATTCCGCCTGGCCGGTGACGCGGCGGCTGTCGACGCCGGGCAGGCCGTCGGTCGGGCCGCCGGGAATCAGTTCGGGCGCCAGGGTGGGGAAGCCGACATAGGCGTCGCGGGTCAGGGCGACGGCGGAGCCGCGCAGACGCAGGCGGCCGCCGAAGACGGGGCCTTCCGGCTCCCATCGCGCCTCGATCAGGGGCGCCACCAGCGGCAGGGTGTTGTCGTCCTCGAAGACGTTCAGGGCCGGGGTGACGGGGTCGAACTGCGCCACCCGCAGGCTTTGCATGGTGAAGGCGGCGACCGACAGATAGGAGCGCTGGGTCTGACGCTCGGCGTAGATCTGGCTGATCAGGCGGCGGCTGTCGCCGTAATACAGGCCGTTGTCCTGATAGGCGTCGCGCACGTCATAGCGGTCGAACAGCGTCTTGTCCGAGACGCGCTCGGCCGTGAAGCCCCAGCGCCACGGGCCGTCAGGGTCGAAGGCGCCGTGTGCCAGCAGATAGCTGCGCGCAGTCTTGTCGCCGAAGCGGACGTTGCTCTCCGCGTCGCCGTCGCCGTCCAGGTCGAAGTCGCCGAAGCTGCGGCCGTAGGTGGCGCCGCCGCGCGCCACGATCATGCCGTCCGTGAATCGCTTGCGCCATTGCAGGTTCAGCAGAGGCTCGACCCTGGTGTTGAACTGCGGGCTGATCAGAACGTCCTCGGACGGCGAGATGACGTGCAGATAGGGAAGTTCGAGCGAGACGCCCCGTCCGGCCTGATAGTCGCCCCAGGGGACCAGAAAACCCGACGCCCGATCTACGCTGGGGTCGGGGTGCGAGAAGGCGGGCAGGTAGAAAATCGGCACGCCGCCCAGGCGGAACACCACGTCGCGATACAGGATCGCGCGCAGCTCTTCGTTCTGCACCGCCTTGGAGGCCTGGATGGAGACGCTGGGCGTCTTGGCCGCGCCGTCTACGGTGCAGATGGGGCAGGGGGTGAAGATGACGTTGTTCAGCTCGCTGACCGTTTCGGAACGGCGCACGGCGGTGGCGGCCATCAGGCTGGAGCCGTTCGACAGGCGCGTGGCCAGGTCGACGGCCACGCCCGTCTTGAAATCAGAATCCAGTTCGATGCGTTCGGCGTGAACGACCGAGCCGTCCGGCGCCGTCAGTTCAGCGTCGCCCGAGGCCGTGGCGACCTGGCTTTGCAGGTCATAGGTGACGTCCTTGGCGCGCAGGCTGTGGTCCTGGAAACGCGCCATGACCCGATCCTCGGCCGACCCCTGGGCCGAGACGACGTCGCCTTCGCGTTGGGCGGAATCGGCGTCCATGTAGACGGCGTCAGGCGTCAGACCGTCTGCGCCCGGCGTCTGAGCGGCCGTTTGCGGCGCCGCCTGAACGGCGGGGGCTGGAGCCGGCGCCTGGGCCTGGGCGGCGTAGGCCAGTCCTGGCGCAGACAGGGGCGCGCCTATGACCAACGCCGCGCCGGTCAACAGCCGAAGGCGCAGGGCTCCCATGCGGGGGAGACGGCGATGGGTCATGCGGTGTCCACTCATTACCGGCCGGGCGGAAACCGCTCGATTAGCCGTCTTCGGTATAGAACAGCAAGGTAAAGGCGGCGAGAGCCGTCAATATAGGCGGCAGCCAGGCGGCGATGATCGGCGGCACGACCTCGGCCGAACCCATGGCTGAGGAGAACTGATTGAGGAAGAAGAAGGCGAAGCCCAGCACCACGGCCGCCACCGTCATCCGCGCCAGATCGCCCAGGCGCATCAGCCGCAGCGAGAAGGCGGCCGCCAGAATGGACATGGCGCCGAAGATCAGCGGCGTAGCCAGAAGCTGTTGCAGCCGCAGCTGGTAAGCGGTCGAGGCGAAGCCGGCGTCCTCGATCCTGCGAATCTGATTGGGCAGGGACCAGAAGGGCGTCGACTGCGGCCTGGCGAAGCGCTGGAAGGCCTCTTCGTCGGCCAGGTTGGACGGCAGGTCGAGGGTGGCGTAGCGCACCGCCCGCTGGCCCGTCTGCGCGCCCGAGGCGTCGGTCAGGCGCCAGCGCCCGGCGTTGAGGGTCGCCGTGGCGGCGTCCACCCGCTCGGTGAAGACGCGACGGCCGCTCGAAGTCGTGGTGTAGATGAAGAAGGTCGCGTCCAGCAGTCGCCCGCTGGCTTGCTCCTGGCGGCCTCCGCGAATGATCATCTGACGGTTGGCGTCGCCTTCGCGCAGCCAGACCGCCTGGCCCGATTCGCTGCCGGGAACCGAGCCGGAGATGCGCGCGCGCTCGCGCTGCCAGACGGCGTCGCCCGCCGCCGCCATCGGGCCCAGCACCGTGACCGTCAGCACGCCCAGCGCCACCGCCGCGCCCGCCGCCGGCAGGACGAAGCGCCAGACCGAAACGCCCGCCGCCCGCATGGCGATCAGCTCGCTGCGCCGGTTCAGGCTGACGAAGGCGCCCAGCGTGCCGAACAGGAAGACGAAGGGCAGAAGTTGCACGATCACCGACGGCGACTTGACCATGACCAGGCCCAGGACGCGCCCGCCCGACAGTTCGCCGGACGAATTCAGCCCGCGCGAGACCTCGACGAAGTCGATCAGCATGACCAGGGCGGCGATGACGGCCAGCGCCACGCCCAGCGACTTCATCTGCTGGATCAGCACATAGCGTTCGATGCGGCCGAGACGGAGCCTCATGCGAACCTCGCCTTCAGGCGTTCCAGCGGCGCCCAGGTGCGGCGACGGCGCGGCTTCAGCGCGCGGAACAGGATGCGCAGGGCCAGGAAGGTGGCGGCCAGCGGCACGACGTATTGCAGGATGTTGAGCGCGCCGTTCCAGGCGCTGCCGGCCACCAGGCCGTACCCGATGACGCGCAGGACCAGGAAGGCGCCTGCGGCTCTGGCGATGCGTCCGGCGTAGCCGCTGCGGCTGAACGCGCCGCCCAGGATGGCCGCCAGCGCAAAGGCCATGGCCGCCAGGGCGTAGAGAGGCGAAGCCAGGCGCGAATGGCCCTCGGCCGCCAGCTCGCCGCGCGTTCCGGCGGTCTCCAGCAGGGCTGGGGTCGGGTCGAACAGGTCCGTCAGCCACAGGTCCGACGGCTTGAAGCGGATGCGCTCGCTGGTCTTGGCGTAGGGCGACAGGTCGAACACTTGCTGGTCGAACGAGAGCTGGTTCAGCACCTCGCGCGAGGAATAGCGCTGCATCGAGCCGTTCTGCATGGTCAGCACCGGCAGGCCGTCGACGCGGCCGAAGCGGGCCGTCTCGGCGTCCCAGGTCGTGACCGTCTTGCCGTTATCGAGATAGACGAAGAGGTTCTTCATCAGGCCGTTCTGCTCGATCTGCTGGACGTAGACGGTCAGGCCGTCCGGGCCCTGGACGAAGCGGCCTTCCTCGACCAGCAGGGCGGCCAGGTCGGTGCGGATGGCGAACGCCTGGCGGCGACCCTCGCGCTGGGCCCAGGGCTGGACGAAGACGTTCACCAGCAGGGAGATGACCGTGACGATCAGGGCGATCTGCAGGGCGGGCCGGATCAGGGCCCAGCGGCTGACCCCGGCGGCGTAGGCGGCGGTCAGCTCCTGTTCGCGCTGCAGCCGCGTCAGGGCGATCAGGGCGCCGACGAACAGGCCGATGGGCAGGATGACGGCGATCAGCTGCGGCAGGGCCAGCAAGGTCAATTTGACCATGACCCAGACGCTCTGGCCGCGCTCGACGATGACCTCCAATTGATCAAGGCTCTGACTCAGCAGGCCTATCCCGGCCAGCGCCGCGACCGCCGCCACGATGGGCAGGCCGATCTGGCGGAAAAGATACCTCTGAATCAGGGTCATGCGGCGGGTAAGGTCGTATAATCGGCTGCGAGCGTGTTGCAGCCCAGGGCGATGCGAGCCATGTAATACACATCCGGCCGCCCCGACGAAACCGTCGCCGCGACCATGGCAAATTCAAGCGTGACCGGGGCATGATTTCTCGGTCTGGAGTCAGTTTATGAAAATCGAATTCGTCGCTTCGTCGGGTGCAGCCGAAATTCTCGCCTTGCTGGTTCATGAAGGGCGGGCGCTGGCTGGGACCGGACCGGCGCTGGATCAAGCCGCCTCGGGCGCCCTGGTCAAGGCGATGAAGAACAGCCGCTTCAACGGCGCCGCCAGCAGCAGCCTGAACGTCGCGGCTCCGGCCGGGATCGACGCGAACGCCGTCCTGCTGGTTGGCGCGGGCGCGGCGGACAAGCTGGACGATCTGGCGGTCGAAACCGCGGCTGCGGCCGCTTATCAGGCGACCAAGCTGTCGGGCGCCGAAGTCCTGACCATCGACGTGTCGCACCTGTCGCCGGAACTGGCCGCCCGCGCCGGATTCGCCGTGCGCCTGGCCGCCTATCGCTTCGCCAAATACCTGACCAAGCAGAAGGCCGATAAGATCCCGTCGGTGACGACCGTGCGCGTCGTGACCTCGGACGTGAAGGCCGCAGAGGCCGCCTTCCAGCCGTTGTCGGCTGTGGCCGACGCCGTGCTGTTCGCGCGCGACCTGGTGTCGGAGCCCGCCAACATCCTGTACCCGGCCGAGTTCGCGCGCCGCGTGAAGGAGCTGGAGGCCCTGGGCGCCAAGGTCGAGATCCTGGGCGAAGCCGAGATGCAGAAGCTGGGCATGGGCTCGCTGCTCGGCGTCGGGCAGGGCTCGGTGCGTGAAAGCCAGTTGGCCGTCATCCAGTGGAACGGCGGCAAGGAAGGCGAGGCCCCCATCGCCTTCGTCGGCAAGGGCGTCTGCTTCGATACCGGCGGCATCAGCCTGAAGCCCGCCGACGGCATGGAGGAGATGAAGTGGGACATGGGCGGCGCCGCCGCCGTGGCCGGCCTCATGCACGCCCTGGTCGGCCGCAAGGCCAAGGTGAACGTCGTCGGCGTTCTGGGCCTGGTCGAGAACATGCCGGACGGAAACGCCCAGCGTCCGGGCGACGTCGTCACCTCCATGTCGGGCCAGACCATCGAGGTGCTGAACACCGACGCCGAAGGCCGCCTCGTGCTGGCCGACGCGCTCTGGTACACGCAGGACCGCTTCAAGCCGAAGTTCATGATCGACCTGGCCACCCTGACGGGCGCCATCATCATCTCGCTGGGCCTGGAATACGCGGGCGTCTTCACCAACAGCGACGAACTGGCCGCCAACATCGCCGACGCAGGTCCGAAGGTGGGCGAAAAGTCCTGGCGCATGCCTATCCCGGCGGAATACGACCGCCACATCGACAGCCCGATCGCCGATGTGAAGAACATGGGCAATGGCCGCGCCGGCGGCTCGATCACCGCCGCCCTGTTCCTGCAACGCTTCACCAACGGCACGCCGTGGGCGCACATCGACATCGCCTCGACCGCCTGGGTGAAGGACTCAAAGAACCCGACCGTGCCGGACGGCGCCGTGGGCTATGGCGTGCGTCTGCTCGACCGCATGGTCGCCGACCACTACGAAGGCTGACCTCAGTTCAGGAAGGTAGGGCCGGGTGTCTGACGCCAAGCCGGAAATCTGGTTCTACCACCTGGAGCGGTCGACGCTGGATCAGGTGCTGCCGACCCTGCTGGAGCGCACGCTTCAGCGGGGATGGCGCGCCCTGATCCGGGGCGCGACCTCGCACCGGCTCGACGACATCGACGAGCTGTTGTGGACCTATCGCGACGACAGTTTCCTGCCGCACGGACGGGCTGACGGCGGACACGCTGCGCGCCAGCCTGTGCTCCTGTCCGAATCGGGCGAGAATCTGAATGGCGCTCAGGCGCTGTTCATCGTCGATGATTCAGAGCTTGGGGCCACGCAGGAGTTCGCACGTTGCTTCATCATTTTCGACGGCCGGGACGAGCAGGCGCTGAACCATGCGCGCGGGCGCTGGCGGACGCTGAAGGCGGACGGCGCCGACCTGGCCTACTGGAAACAATCGGACGAGGGCCGCTGGGAAAAAGCGGCCTGATCCTGGGCGTCGGCCTGGTCGTCCTGTCGGCGTGCGCCTCGCCGCCGCCTGCGCGACATGCCGGCCAGCCGACGGCGCCGGTGCGGACGCCGGTTTCTTCCACTGAACGGCCCTATCTGTCCGAACCGGGCGTCCGCAGCATCGACGGCGACATGTGCAAGGCCGGCGAGCTTCAGTGGCTGGTCGGGAAACCGCGCAGCCAGATTCCCGTTCCGGTGGATGTGGTGAACCGTCGCGTCGCCTGCACGACCTGTCCCGTAACCGAAGACTATTCGCCTTACCGCTTGAATATTTTCTATAATCAGCAGACGGGCCTGGTCGAACAGGTTCGCTGCGGCTGATCGAAAAGGACGCCGCCATGAAGACGATTCTGACCCTGAGCGCCGCTGCGGGCTTCCTCGCCCTGGCCGCCTGCGCCCCGACCCAGGGCGGCGGCGCGACGCCTGCGCCCGGCGGCGAGGCGACCCCCGTCGCCTGCAAGGCCAGCGACTATCAGGAGTATGTGGGCCGCAATCGCTCAACCATTCCGACCGCGCCGCAAGGCCGCATCTTCCGCGTCCTGTGCAGCAGCTGCGCGGCGACCATGGACTATCGCGAGAACCGCGTGACCTTCACCTACGACGACAAGACCAACGTCGTGACACGCGTCAGCTGCGGCTAACAATATCCGCTCATGCCGGTGGAGGCCTGGATCCAGTACTTTGGCTGCAAACGCGGCGGATGAAGTTCTCACTGGGCTCCGGCGTCCGCCGGGGTGAGCGGGATCAGGGCTGTGGGGCTTATCGCTCCAGACCGTAGAGGGCGTCGGCGACGTCCTCTACCTTCTGGCGCACCACGGTCTCCGCGTCGCGCAGGCCGCGGTTGTAGAACAGGCGGCCGATGTCGCGGCCGATGAACTCCACCAGCATTTCGGCGGGCAACTGGCCGACCTCCACCTCCATCTCGTCGCGCAGGTAGGCGCGCAGACGGGCGGACGCCTCCTGCATCTCGTCCTTGGTCAGCAGGGGCGGCGTCTTGCTCATCAGGACACCTCGGCCAGGGCTTCTTCGGCGGCGATCCAGTCGACTTCGGCCTGATCCAGGTCGGTCTGGGCCTTGGCGCGGGCGCGGGTCAGGCCTTCCAGCTTCTTCGGGTCATTGACGGCGGCGTTGGCCAGCTCGTCGTCCAGACGCGCCAGGTCGGCAGTCAGCTGGGCCATCCTGTCCTCGGCCTTCTTCACCGCATGGCGGAGCGTGGACGGAGACGGCCCCTTCTTCTTTTCGGCCTTGGGCGTGGGCGCGGGAGCCTCGGCCACAGCTTCCTCATGCTTGACCTGACTGGGCTTCATCCCCGCCTGCTTGGCGCGGTCCAGGACGAACTTCTGATAGTCGTCCATGTCGCCGTCGAACGGCTTCACCGATCCGTCGGCGGCCAGCCACAGGCGGTCGGCCACCAGCTCCATCAGCGAACGGTCGTGGGTGATCAGGATGACCGCCCCCGTATATTCGTTAAGCGCGTCCAGCAGGGCGCGGCGGCTGTCGATGTCCAGGTGGTTGGTCGGTTCGTCCAGGATCAGGATGTGCGGCGCGTCCATCGCCACCAGATTCAGCAGCAGGCGCGCCCGCTCGCCGCCCGATAGGGACGCCACAGTGGTCTCCTGCTTCTCGAACGGCAGGCCGAACTGGGCCAGGCGGCTGCGGCGGCTGCTCTCCGAGGCATCCGGCATGGCGCGGCGGATGATCTCCAGCGGCGTGTCGGTCGGGTCCATCGCTTCGATCTGGTGCTGGTGGAACCAGCCCACGCGCATCTTGCCGTCGCGATGGAACTCGCCCGTCTCGACGGTCAGGGCCTTGGCGATCAGCTTGGCGAAGGTCGACTTGCCCGCCCCGTTGACGCCCAGCAGGCCGATCCGGTCGTCCAGATCCATCCGCAGGTTCAGGTTCTTCAGGATCGGCTTGCCCGGCTCATAGCCGACGTTGGCCTTCTCCAGCCGGATCAGCGGCGGGGGCAGGGGGCGTTCCGGCGAGGGCAGGGTGAAGGGGGCGACGCGCTCTTCGGGCGGCAGTTCGATGCGCTGCATCTTCTCCAGCCGCTTGACGCGTGACTGGGCCTGCGTCGCCTTGGAGGCCTTGGCCTTGAAGCGGTCGATGAACTTCTGCAGGTGGGCGCGCTCGGCGTCCTGCTTGGCCTGGGTCGACGCCATCAGGCGCAGTTTCTCGGCCCGCGTCTTTTCAAAGGTGTCGTAGTTGCCGGTGTAGAGGTCCAGCTTGCGGTTCGATAGCTGCAGGATGTGGGTGCAGACGCCGTTCAGCAACTCGCGGTCGTGGCTGATGATCAGGGCCGTGTGCGGATAGCGTTTGAGCCGCTGCTCCAGCCACAGGGCGCCTTCCAGGTCGAGGTAGTTGGTCGGTTCGTCCAGCAGCAGCATGTCCGGCTCGGCGAACAGGGCGGCGGCCAGGGCCACGCGCATTCGCCAGCCGCCCGAGAACTCGGCCATCGGGCGCAGGATGTCGTCATGGCTGAAGCCCAGACCCGCCAGGATTTCGGACGCACGCGCAGGGGCGCTGTCGGCGTCGATCTCGATCAGGCGGCCCCAGATCTCGCCCATTTCCTCGGGCTCGGCGGTTTCCAGCCGGGTCAGCAGGTCGTGGCGTTCGACGTCGGCTTCCAGAATGGTGCCCAGCACGCTGACGGGCGTCGCGGGGTGTTCCTGATCCACCGAGCCGATGCGCGCGGTCTTGGGCAGGGAGATTTCGTCGCCATTGGCGGCCAGTTCGCCCAGGATCAGCTTGAACAGGGTCGACTTGCCGATGCCGTTGCGGCCGACCAGGCCGACCTTGGACCCCGGCGGCAGGCTGACGGAGGCGTCGTCCAGGAACTCGCGGCCCCAGGCGTTGTAGGTCAGGTTTTTGATCTGCAGCATGGGAACCGGAAAGAAAAAGGCTTACGCGCGGGGATATTGGAAAGATGTGCGGCGCTCGCTATAAGCCGCCGACCCTCAAACTCCCAAACAAGAAGTCACTCCCATGACCGAACGTACGTTCTCGATCATCAAGCCGGACGCCACCCGCCGTAACCTGACGGGCGCCATCAACGCCGTGATCGAAGGCGCCGGCCTGCGCATCGTCGGCCAACGCCGCGTCAAGCTGACCGAAGCCCAAGCCAAGAAGTTCTACGAAGTGCACGCCGAGCGTCCCTTCTACGGCGAACTGGTCTCGCAGATGATCGCCGAGCCGGTCGTCGTCCAGGTGCTGGAAGGCGACAACGCCGTCGCCAAATACCGCGAAGTCATGGGCGCCACCAACCCGAACGACGCCGCTGAAGGCACCATCCGCAAGCTGTTCGCCCTGTCGATCGGCGAGAACTCGGTCCACGGTTCGGACTCGCTGGAGAACGCCGGCATCGAGATCGCCCAGTTCTTCACGGACGCCGACATCGTCGGCTAAGGGGCTTTTCTGAGGGGCCGCGATCGTCGCCCTTCGGGATCACCCGGCTCGACGCGGCCTGTTTTTCTGAGCCGCGGTCAAAAGGCTTCGCCTTTTCGACCCGACGCGGCCTGATCGTTCGCGGTCAAGCTGTGTGACAATTCGGCCCGCCCTCGGAACCGGGGGCGGGCCGTTTCGTTCTCATGGTCACGCTGTCTCTCGAAGAAGAACAAGGATGACCGCCATGAAGACGATGCTGAAACTCGCCCCAGTGATCGGCCTGACGGCTCTGCTGGCCGCCTGCGGCACCACGACGGAACAACGCGCCGCCACGGGCGCCCTGGGCGGCGCGGTCGCCGGTCAGGCGATCGGCGGCAACACCGGCGCGACCGTCGCCGGCGGCGTCATCGGCGCCGTCGCAGGCGCCGCCACCACGCCGAAGAAGCCGCACGAGTAAGGCTTTCTCCGCAAGGGGAAAACAAAAAGGGCGTCGGCCGCGAAGCCGACGCCCTTTCCTTTTGTCCGTCGCCGGACGCGCCGCTTACCAGATGCGGGCGCGCTTTTCGGGGGCGATGTATTCCGCCTGATCCGGGGTGACGCCGAAGGCGGCGTACCAGGCGTCGATGTTGCGCGGCGGGGTGGCGGCGCGCGCCATGCCGGGCGAGTGCGGGTCGGTGGTCAGCTGCTCTTTCAGAGCCTCTTCACGCGACTTCTCGCGCCACACCTGGGCCCAGCCCAGGAAGACGCGTTGTTCGCCGGTCAGACCGTCGATCACCGGGGCCGGCTGGCCGTTCAGGCTGCGCTTATAGGCGTCCAGCGCCATCAGCAGGCCGCCCAGGTCGGCGATGTTCTCGCCCATGGTCAGGTCGCCGTTGATGTGCGTGCCGGGGACCGGCTCTTCGGCGGCGTAGATGGCGCCCAGTGTCTTGGCGCGCTCCTCGAAGCGGGCGGCGTCCTCGGGCGTCCACCAGTCGCGCAGCACGCCGTTGGCGTCGGTCTTGCGGCCCTGATCGTCGAAGCCGTGGGTGATCTCGTGGCCGATCACGGCGCCGATGCCGCCGTAGTTGACCGCTGGATCGGCGTTCGGATCGAAGAAGGGCGCCTGCAGGATGGCGGCCGGGAAGACGATCTCGTTGCGCGGCGGGTTGTAATAGGCGTTCACCGTCTGGGGCGTCATGCCCCATTCCAGCGGATCGACCGGCTGGCCGATCTTGCTGCGGTTCCAGGCCCAGTCGAAGGCGGAGGCGCGCTCGACGTTGCCGTAGAGGTCGCCCGCCGTCAGCTCCAGCCCGTCATAGCTGCGCCACTTCTCAGGATAGCCGATCTTCACGCCGAACTTGGACATCTTCAGCAGGGCCTGCTCGCGCGTAGCCTCGCTCATCCAGTCGAGAGCCTTCAGACGCTCGGTCATGGCCGCGCTGAGGTTGGCGACCAGCGTTTCCATCTGCGTTTTGGACGAAGCCGGGAAGTGCAGGCGGACGTATTCCTGGCCCAGAACCTCGCCCAGCTGGCCGTCGACCAGGGCGACGCCGCGGTTCCAGCGCGGACGGTTCTCGGGCTGGCCGCGCAGGGTCTTGCCGCGGAATTCGAAGCGCGAGTCGACGAAGGCGTCGGACAGATAGGGGCTGGCCTGATCGACGGTCTGGAAGGCCTGCCAGGCCTTCAGCGTCTCGATCGGGGTGTCGGCGAACACCTGGGCGATGCCGGGGATGGCGGTGTTCTCCATCAGCACCAGGGTCGGCACGCTTTCGACCTTGGAGGCCTGCAGGAAGGCGGCCCAGTCGAAGCCCGGCGCGAAGGTCGACAGCTGCGCGGCCGGGGTCGGGTTGTAGATCTTGTCGATCTGGCGGCGCTCGACCGTGGTCCAGTGCTTCTCGGCCACCTTGGTCTCGAAGGCCAGGATGTCGGCGGCGGCCTGGGCCGGGTTGCTCCAGCCGGCGGCGGTCAGGGCGCGCGTGACATAGCCGACATAGGCTTCGCGCTGGGTGGCGAAGTCGGGCTTCAGATAATAGTCGCGGTCCGGCAGGCCCAGGCCGCCCTGGCCCAGATAGGCCGAGTTGACGTTGGGGTCTTGCAAGTCCTCGAACACGGCCACCCCGAACAGGGAGCCGCCGAAGCCTTCGTGGCTAGCGCCCATCAGGCGGGCCATGTCGCTGTGGTTCGCGACGGCGCGGATGGCGGCCAGGTCGGCGGCCAGGGGCTGGGCGCCCAGCTGGTTCACGCGGGCCTCGTCCATGAAGCTGGCGTACAGGGCGCCAACCTTGCGGGCGTTGTCGTTGACCGGGTTGGCGGCGCTGGCTTCGATGATGGCGCGCAGTTGGGCCTGCGAGTTCTCATACAGGACGTCGAACGGGCCGAAGCGGGCCTTGTCGGCCGGAATTTCGGTATCGCGCAGATAGACGCCGTTGGCGTAGGCGTTGAAGTCGTCGCCCGGCTTCACCGTCAGGTCGCGGCCGTCCAGGTCGAAGCCCCAGGGCTTGATCTCGGGCGTGGTCGAAGCGGTCGCCGAGGCGTGGGCGTGTTGGGCTAAGGTCGGCCGAGCCGAGAAGGCGAGGGCGAGCGCCATGGCGGCGGCGCCCATCAGGCGGGTTTTCATCATCGGGTCTTTCCCAGTGGTGCAGACGTGCGCGATTACGCCATCAGGACGGCGCATTCGTGCTTGCGGGCAACCTGCGCTCGCCTGCGACCGGCTGTCGCATTAAAAATCGTTAAGGATTACGAGCGGCGGACGAAATCGGCGAGCGCCTGGGGATAAAGGCCGTGCTCCGCCGCCTTGACCCGTTCCGCCAGAATGTCGGGCGTGTCGCCCCGCAGGATCGGCACGCGCGCCTGGCCCAGGATCGGGCCTTCATCGACGCCTTCGGTGACGATGTGGACGGTGCAGCCCGCCACAAGGTCTCCGGCCTCGATGGCGCGGGCGTGGGTGTTCAGGCCGGGATAGAGGGGCAATAGCGACGGGTGGATGTTCAGCATCCGATCCGCCCACTTGCCGACCAGCCACGGGGTCAGCAGGCGCATGTATCCGGCCAGGGCCACGACCTGGACGCCGCGTTCGGCCAGCAGGGCGTCGATGGCGCGCTCGTGCGCCTCGCGGTCCTTGCCGAAGGGCTTGTGCTCGACCGTCAACGCCTCGACGCCTGCCGCCTCGGCCTTGGTCAGGCCGCCCGCGCCCGCGATGTTGGAGACGACGACCACGACTTCATAGGGCGCGTCCGCCGCCTGACCCGCTGCGATCAGGCTGGCCATGTTCGAGCCGGTTCCCGAGATCAGGACGGCGACGCGGGTTTTGGCGACGGACATGAGCGGCTCACGCGTTGAAAAAGGCGCGACTGCCATGCGGCCCCGACGGCGACTTAGCAAGAGGGACTTCAAGGCGAAGGGGAGGGCGCAGCGCCGCCGAACGAATATCGACCAACTGATGCAAACTCCGTTGCTTCTTCGGAAACGGCGGCGCTAGCGTCGATCCGCCGGAGAGTCCGGCATCCTAGGGGGGAGTATCCTATATGCGTCGTCTGTTGACCGCCGCCTGCGCTGCGGCCCTGTTGGCCGCGCCGGCCGTTTCCATGGCTCAGGAGGCCGCGTCCAGCGGCGGCTCGGGTCCGATCCGCTCGGCGGCCGAACGTCTGCGCAACGCCAACGCCGAACAGATCGAGAAGAACTGGGCCCGCGCCAGCGCCGACGAACAGACGGTGACGACCAGCCACTCGATCACCGCCCACGGCCGCGCCATGCGCTACAAGGCCACGGCGGGCACGCTGACGGTCCGCAACGACGCGGGCATGCCGACGGCCAGCCTCTTCTATGTGGCCTATACGCTGGACGGCCAGCCGGTCGGTCGTCGCCCGATCACCTATATGTTCAACGGCGGTCCGGGTTCGCCGACGGTGTGGCTGCACATGGGCGCCTTCGGCCCGATGCGGGTCCAGACCGACGCCCCGGTGGTCGAGCGCCCGGGGCCGTTCAACCTGGCGCCCAACGACATGACCCTGCTGGACAAGACCGACCTGGTCTTCATCGACATGGTCGGCGCCGGCTATTCGCGCCCGCTGGGCGAGACGCCGGGTTCGGCCTTCTGGGGCGTGGATCAGGACGCGGACACCTTCGCCCGCGCCATCATGCGCTACACGACCAAGTTCGATCGCTGGTCCAGCCCGAAATACGTTCTGGGCGAAAGCTACGGCACCTTGCGCGCGGGCGCCCTGGTGCATCAGCTGGAAAGCCGCGGCATGTCGCTGAACGGCGTGGTGCTGCTGTCGTCGATCATGAACTACGGCGTGCGCCAGCCGGGCTATCCGCAGAACTTCGTCACCCTGCTGCCGACCTATGCGGCGACGGCCTGGTATCACAACAAGATCCCGAACAAGCCCAGCCTGGAGGAGCACGTCCAGCGCGCCCGCGAATTCGCCATCGGCCCGTACTCGGCCGCCCTGTCGAAGGGGCATCTGATCTCGGACGCCGAGCGCGCCCAGATCGCCCAGCAGATGAGCGCCCTGATCGGCATTTCGCCCGAGGTTCTGGATCAGGCCAATCTGCGCCTTGAGCTGAGCCCGTTCCGCAAGGAGCTGCTGCGCGATCGTCGCCAGACGGTCGGCCGTCTGGACACCCGCTACCTGGGCATCGACGCCAATGCGGTCGGCGGTTCGCCCGAGGAAGACCCCTCCAGCAGCGCCATCACCGGCGCCTATTTCAGCATCTTCCGCGACTATGTGGCCACGACGCTGAACTACCGCACCGACATGGACTATCGCCAGTCGGCTCGCGGCCTGCCGGGCTTCGACTGGGACTGGAGCCACCGCCCGCCAGTCGGCGGCCCGCAGACTACGCCGAACACGGCGGTCGACCTGGCCACGACCATCCGCCGCAATCCGCACCTGAAGGTGCTGGCGCTGAACGGCTACTACGACGCCGCCACGCCCTTCTTCAGCACGGAGTACGACCTGGCCCAGATGATGCTGGAGCCGCACCTGCGCGGGAACCTGGAGTTCACCTACTATGAAGGCGGCCACATGATGTACACGGCCCGTCCAGCTCTGGAGCAGCTCTACACCGACATGGCCAAGTTCTACGACGAGACGCAGAACGGCGGCCTGCGCTGATCTCGGCGACAGTCTGAACAAGGAAGGCCCCTGTCAGCGTGACCGGGGCCTTTTTGTTGGCTGAAACCCTTCATGCCCGCTCATCCCGGCGGACGCCGGGATCCAGTGCTTTGGCTCAGGACGCGGCGCTTGCGGTTCTCACTGGGCCCCGGCGTCGGCCGGGGTGAGCGGAAGACGTGTGGACGCAAAAAAGCCCCCGGTCGAGTTGGCCGGGGGCTTTGGTCTTGAAGTAGGCGCGACGCCTTACGCCGCCTGAAGCTGTCCGCAGACAAACGCCGTCTCGCCTGCGTTCAGCAAGGCGGCCAGCACCGGCTCGACGTTCTCCGGCGCGACGATCAGGATGAAGCCCACGCCGCAGTTGAAGGTGCGGCGCATTTCGTGGTCCGAAACGCCGCCCGTCTCGCCCAGCCACTGGAAGACGGCGGGCATCGGCCAGGCGTCCCAGTCGAAGCTGGCTTCCAGGCCCTCGGCGATGCAGCGCGGCGGGTTTTCGATCAGGCCGCCGCCCGTGATGTGGGCCGCGCCCTTGATCAGGTCCGCCTTCATCAGCGGCAGGACCGGCTTCACATAGATGCGGGTCGGCTCCATCAGGGCCTGGGCCAGGGTCTGGTCCTTGGCGAAGGGGGCGTCGTCGCCCCAGGCCAGGCCGGACTTCTCGACCACCTTGCGGATCAGGGAATAGCCGTTCGAGTGCGGACCCGAGGAGGCCAGGCCGATGATGACGTCGCCCGGCTTCTGCTGATCCAGATAGGGCAGCACCTTGCCGCGCTCGACCGCGCCGACCGAGAAGCCTGCCAGGTCGTAGTCGCCGCCCGAATACATGCCCGGCATTTCGGCCGTCTCGCCGCCGACCAGGGCGCTGCCCGACTGGCGGCAGCCCTCGGCGATGCCGGCGACGACGCGGCGCGCGGCGTCCACGTCCAGCTTGCCCGTGGCGTAGTAGTCCAGGAACATCAGCGGCTCGGCGCCCTGCGCCAGCAGGTCGTTGACGCACATGGCGACCAGATCGACGCCCACGCCGTCGTGACGGCCGGTTTCGATGGCGATCTTCAGCTTGGTGCCGACGCCGTCCGTGGTGGTGACGATCAGCGGGTCTTCAAAACCGGCGGCCTTCAGGTCGAACAGGGCGCCGAAACCGCCCAGCGAGGCCTCTGCGCCGGGGCGGCGCGTGGATTTGGCCAGGGGCTTGATCGCGTCGACCAGCTGTTCTCCGGCGTCGATGTCTACGCCTGCATCGGCGTAGGTCAGACCGTTTTTCAGGGCCTCGGGGGTGTCGCTCATCGGTCACGGCTCGAAATCGGGGGCGAAAATTTGTCGCGGCGCTCTTGCCACGACGGCGTCGCGCGGGGCTATAGCATCGGAATGACGCCAATCACCACCAATGACGCGCTGATCGCCTTCTGCGAGCGTTTGGCCAAGGCCCCGTACATCACCGTTGATACGGAATTCATGCGGGAAACGACCTACTGGCCCAAGCTGTGCCTGATTCAGGCGGCGGCTTCGCCAACGGACGCCGCCATCATCGATCCGATGGCGGAGGGGCTGGATCTGGAGCCTTTCCTCGACATCCTGCGGGACGAATCGATTCTGAAGGTCTTCCACGCGGCCCGGCAGGACGTGGAGATTTTCAACAAGCTGGGCGCCATGCCGCGCCCGCTGTTCGACACCCAGGTCGCCGCCATGGCCGCCGGCTTCGGCGATCAGGTCAGCTATGAGGCCCTGGTCCGTCAGATGCTGCGTCAGGAGCTGGACAAGGGCAGCCGCTTCACCGACTGGGCGCGTCGCCCGCTGTCGGATGCGCAACTGACCTATGCGCTGGGCGACGTGACACACCTGTCGGCCCTCTATCCCAAGCTGCGCGACCGGCTGCAGAAGGAGGGCCGTCTGGACTGGGTCATGTCGGAAATGGGCGCGGTCACGGACCCGGCCCTCTACGACACCTCGCCCGAGAACGCCTGGAAGCGGCTGAAGCCCAAGAAGTTCAACGCCAAATATCTGGCCGCCTTCGTCGCTGTCGCCGTCTGGCGCGAGCGCGCGGCCCAGGAGCGCGACCAGCCGCGCGGCCGCATCCTGAAGGACGAGGCCATCGACGAGATCGCCGTCCAGGCGCCGACCGACCCCGACGCCTTCAACCGCCTGCGTTCGGTGCCCAAGGGCTTCGGCGGCTCGCGTCTGGGGCTGGAGCTGGCGGCGGAGCTGAAGCGCGTTTTGGCCGACCCGGAAGCCCACGCGCCCAAGCTGGAGCGCCCGGCGCACAACCAGCCGGCGCCGCCTTCGGTGGTGGAACTGCTGAAGGTGCTGCTGAAGGCCAAGAGCGACAACGCGGGCGTGGCGTCAAAGCTGATCGCCACCGTGTCGGACCTGGAGAAGATCGCTCTGAACGACAACGCCGACGTCGAAGCCATGAAGGGCTGGCGCCGTCAGCTGTTCGGCGAGGACGCGCTGAAGCTCAAGAAAGGCGAGATCGCCCTGGTGCTGAACGGCGCCCGCGTCGAAGTGGTCGAGATCGAGGGCTGATCAACCCTCTCCCGGCGGGAGAGGGTTTTTAGATTTTCAGCGCCAGATCCATCGCTTCGGCCAGGGCCTTGGCCCGACGTTTGGTCTGTTCGCCCAGCAGCATGTCGGCGTAGCCCGTGGCGGCCGTCACCCGCAGGGCGCCTTTCTCGACCGTGGCCGTGGCGTTGGCCAGAAGCTGCGGCGAACGGCCCGACAGGTCGCAGGCCAGCCGCATGGCCAGCCCCAGGGCGCGGGCGCGCTTCTGGCCCTTTTCCGACAGCAGGCGGTTGACCGTTTCCGGCGCGGGCGTGCGCGCCTCGCCGCCATAGCGGGCGTTCATCGCCACGGCCATGAAGGCGCGCTCGGCGTGGGTCTGGCCCGGAATGGGCGACCACAGCACCTGATCGAACACGAGGTTGGTGCGGTGGTCCGGGTGCAGCCGCGCGCCCAGATCGGCCAGGCGGCAGACCGAAGACGTCAGCAGGGCGTCGCGTTCCTCCCCGAACACCTCGGGCAGGGCTGAGGCGACCGATTGCAGCCAGCCGTCCAGCGCGCGGGGCAGGGCGGGGTCCACGCCCTGGCGGCCGCCCCAGGCCGAACATCCGGCCAGCAGGGGATCGACCGCCCGCATGGCCGGCTCCATGCCGTGATACAGCAGCCCCTCGCGCACGCCCCAGGCCGAGAAGTTGACGGAGGCCAGCCCCAGCCGTTCGATCAGCCCCTCCAGCACCAGGGCGGCGTAGGGCAGGGTCTCGGCGCGGCGCTTGGAAAGGCCGGGCAGCTTTTCAAGCGAGGCGCGGGACTGACGCGCGACCAGTCGGGCCATGTCGCGGGCGTCAGCGGCGTTCATGGCGTATTGGTGGACGATGCGGATCGGGTGATCGGCCATGGCCATGTGCATCTGGGCCAGGCTGCGCCAAGCGCCGCCGACGGCGTAGAGGGTCGGGGTCGCGTAATCGTCTTCGATCGGCTCCAGCCGCTTGGCGATGCGGCCGCGCAGGCGATCGGCGTCGAAGCCCTTGGCGTCCAGCAGGGCGAAGGGCCCCAGCGGCAGGGTCACGCCCTTGCCGCGCGGACCGTCGCCGATCCGCGTCAGCTCTAGACTGGCGCCGCCCATGTCGGCGGCCACGCCGCGCGCGCCGGGATCGCCCGCCAGCACGCCCAGCGCTGAATATTTCGCCTCTTCCTCGCCGCTCAGGACGCGGATGCGCAGCCCCGTCTCGGCGGCCACGCGCTCGCAGAACAGGGGGCCGTCCTCGGCCTCGCGCACGGCGGCGGTGGCGGCGACCAGCACCTGGTCCGGCTGGACGCCCTCGATCACGGCGGCGAAGCGGCGCAGCGCCGTCATGGCCATCACCACGCCCGGTTCAGACAGGCGTCGGGTCGCGGCCAGATCGCGGCCCAGACCCGCCAGAACCTTTTCGTTGAACATGGTCCAGACGGCGCGGCCTTCCAGCCGATACAGCACCAGGCGCACCGAGTTGGAGCCGATGTCGATGACGGCGATCTGTTTGGACTCGTATTCGCGCTCGGGGCTCATCAGCGGCGCTTCCGCGGCTTGAGGCCCGGATAGGATAGGGCGCCGGGCAGGGTTTTCACCTTGCGGCCGCGTCCCGACAGGCTGGGGTTGGTCATGAAGTATTTGTGCGCCGAGAAGGGCCGCTCCGACCCGCTGGGTGTCACCCGGCGATAGGAGCCGTCGGGCTCCAGCACCCAGCTCTGGGCGTCGTCCTTCAGATTGGCGACCATGATCTGGTCCAGCACCTGATCGTGGACGGTGGCGTTCAGGATCGGCGTCATCAACTCGACCCGGCGGTCCAGGTTGCGCGGCATCCAGTCGGCCGAGGAGATGTAGAGCCGCGCCCGGTTGCTGGGCAGGTCGTGGCCGTTGGCGAAGGCGACGATGCGGCTGTGCTCCAGGAATCGGCCGACGATCGACTTGACCCGGATGTTCTCAGACAGGCCCGGCACGCCGGGACGCAGGCAGCAGATGCCCCGGATGACCAGTTCGATGCGTACGCCCTGCTGGCTGGCGCGATACAGGGCGTCGATGATCTCCGGGTCGACCAGGGCGTTCATCTTGGCCCAGATGGCGGCGGGTTTGCCCTTGGCGGCGGCGGCCATCTCCTTGCCGATCATCTCGATCAGGCTGGACTTCATGTTCAGCGGCGAGACGACCAGGGCTTCCAGTTCATCCGGCGTCGCGTAGCCGGTGATGTAGTTGAACAC
Source organism: Brevundimonas sp. ZS04 (assembly GCF_001956865.1). NCBI lineage: Bacteria > Pseudomonadati > Pseudomonadota > Alphaproteobacteria > Caulobacterales > Caulobacteraceae > Brevundimonas > Brevundimonas sp. ZS04. The sequence continues at coordinate 531,372 of NZ_MTHE01000001.1, read as the reverse complement.
CCGCGTCGCATCGCGGCCCAGCGCCGGGTCGCAGGTGAACAGGCTCAGGTCCGTGTAGATCTTGGCCGTGACCGGGTGATAGTTGCCGGTGCCGAAGTGGCAGTAGGTGCGAAGGCTGTCGCCCTCGCGCCGGACGACGACGCTCATCTTGGCGTGGGTCTTGTACTCGACGAAGCCGAAGACGACGTGGACGCCCGCCCGCTCCATCTGGCGCGCCCAGCGCAGGTTGGCTTCTTCGTCGAAGCGGGCCTTCAGCTCGACCAGGGCGGTGACGTTCTTGCCGTTCTCGGCCGCTTCGATCAGGGCCGCGACGATGGGGCTGTCCTTGGACGTGCGATAGAGCGTCTGCTTGATGGCGATGACGTTGGGATCGCGCGCGGCCTGACGCAGGAACTGGACCACCACGTCGAAGCTCTCGAACGGGTGGTGGATCAGCATGTCCTTTTCGCGCACCGCCGCGAAGATGTCGCCGCCGTTGTCGCGCACCCGCTCGGGGTAGCGCGGCTCATAGCCCTTGAACTTCAGGTCAGGGTGGCCGCCGGGGATCAGTTCGGACAACTGGGCCAGACCCAGCATGCCGTCGACCAGCACCACGTCCTGCGGCTGGGCGTGAAGCTGGCCGATGATGAAGTCGCGCAGGTCGTCGGGCATGTCCGCCTGGATCTTGATGCGGACGACCGAACCCATGCGGCGCTGCTTCAGCGCCTCTTCGAACTCCATCACCAGGTCTTCGGCCTCTTCCTCGATCTCGATGTCGGAATCGCGGATCAGGCGGAACAGGCCCTTTTCCAGGATCTCGCAGCCCGGAAACATGTGGTCGATGAACAGCAGCAGCAGGTTTTCCAGCGAGACGAAGCGCGTGCGTCCCGGCGTCGAGCGCCCGTCTGTCGCCAGCGCCCAGAAGCGCCGCACTTGGGTCGGCACCGGCACCAGGGCGTAGAGGACGCGGTTGTCGCTGTTGCGCCGCAGCTTCAGCGCCAGCGAGAAGCCCAGGTTCGGCAGGAAGGGGAAGGGATGCGCCGGGTCGATCGCCATCGGCGTCAGCACGGCGAACAGCTGATTCAGGAACTCCGGCTCCAGCCGTTCGCGCTCTGTCTTGGTGATGCGGGCGCGTTCGACGATCTCGATGCCGGCAGCGGCCATCTCCTTGCGCAGGACGCGCCACTGACGCTGCTGTTCGGCCATCAGGCCGCCCGCCGCCGCATTGACCTGTTCGAGCTGCTGGGCCGGCGTCAGGCCGTCAGGCGAGACGACGCGCACCCGCTCGCGCACCTGACCCTTCAGGCCCGCCACGCGGGTCATGAAGAACTCGTCCAGGTTGTTGGCCGAGATGGACAGGAAGCGCACCCGCTCCAGCAGGGGGTGGCCCTCGTTCGCGGCCTCTTCCAGCACCCGGCCGTTGAAGGCCAGCCACGACAGCTCGCGGTTGATGAACCGCTCGGGCGAGGCCATCAGCGCCTCGGACAGCTCCAGCTGCGGGGCGCGCGAGGAAGGGACTTCCTCGCCGGTGGTGTCGACGGCGATAGGCGCGAGATCAGTCATGATTCCGTTGTCGCTCGCGCCTGTGACGGCTGCAACCGTGATGTTCTGAGACAGGCTCATTGACGCAGGGACAGTACAGCCGAACCTTGTTAGGCAAGGGGCATGAGAACGCCTGTCCGTTTCGGAGCATGTCCATCTTGCCGTCGGCGCTTACCGCTGAGCCGCGCCCTATCGCAATTTCGTCCGAGACCCTTTGATTGCCGAGGTTGTGGGGCTCGCATTATCCGGTCGTCGAGCATGAGCTGGCTGGGCGTCAGTCTGTTTGTGGCGCTGTTCGTCGCCCGGATGGTCGTAGACCGAAGCAGTGCAGCTTTCGGCTTTTTGGTTTTGGGTGCGGCGGCGCTGTTGGTGTTGATACCAATCCTCTTCACCCCAGTGGCTTTAGCTGCAGAAGAGGTTGCGCCTCAAGATTCTGCGATATCACCGCCGTCCAGCACCTGACGGGCCAGCACGCGCGTCACCGGGCGGTGCAGGGCGTCCAGGCGGTCGACCACGGCCTCGGCGGCGTCGGCCGAGCGGTCGATGCGGCGGACCAGATAGTCGATCAGTTCATCGGCCGGGGTGATATTCCGGCTGGCGAAGGCGCGGCGCAGCATGGCGGCGAAGACCACGTCGTCGGGCGCCTCTATCCCCACGGTGCGGATGGCGTTCAGGCGCGAACGCAGGTCGGGCAGGTCCGTGGCCCAGGCGCCTGGCGGATCGCGCGACACCAGCAGCAGGGCGCCGCCGCCCGACTGGGTCAGGTTGATCAGGTGGAACAGGCTCTCGTCGTCCGCGTCCTGGGCCCGGTCCAGCAGGACGGGGCGGCCCTCAAGCTCCAGCGGATCGACCAGGGCGGCCTCGGCGCCGTGCAGGGCGATGGCGCCGGTGCGCTCGACCCAGGCGGCGGCCAAGTGGCTCTTGCCGCAACCTGCCGGGCCGAACAGGGCCAGGATGGCGCCGGGCGTTTCCGGCCAGGCGGCCAGGGCGGCCACGCCCGCCGCGTTCGCTTCCGAGATCGCCAGGTCGGAGGCGCGTTGCGGCGTCTCCTGCTGCAGCGGCAGGCGCAGTTGACGGATTTCGGCGGCCGAGGCGTTCATGATGACCGGACCCTAGCCGGGCCGGGACGCGGGCGTCTCTGTTGATAGGGCGGGATCACGGGGACAACCTGCGCGCCGCTGTGGATGGCGCATCCTGTTCGATTCAGGCGTCAGCCTTGACTTTCGGGGGCGATGATGGGCCTTTCCCCGCTCCTAATTCACGCTGTTCGACAGCCGTTTTCAGACGAAATCCGATCATGCACGCCTATCGCACCCACACCTGCGGCGCCCTCCGTTCGACGGATGCCGGCGCGAATGTTCGTCTGTCGGGCTGGATTCACCGCAAGCGCGACCACGGCGGCCTGCTGTTCATCGACCTGCGCGACCACTACGGCCTGACTCAGCTGGTCCTGCACCCCGAAACGCCGGGCTTCGAGGTGGTCGAGCGCCTGCGCGCCGAGAGCGTGATCAAGGTCGACGGCGAAGTCGTCCTGCGCGAAGGCTCGACCGTCAACGCCAACCTGCCGACCGGCGAGGTCGAGGTGCGCGTCCTGTCGGTGGAGGTGCTGTCGGAAGCCGCCGAACTGCCGATGCCGGTCTTCGGCGAGCAGGAGTACCCGGAAGAGATTCGCCTGAGCAACCGCTTCCTCGACCTGCGTCGCGAGCGTCTGCACAAGAACATCGTCCTGCGTTCGCGCGTGATCCAGTCGATCCGCACCCGCATGGTGGCGCAGGGCTTCCTCGAGTATCAGACGCCGATCCTGACGGCCTCGTCGCCGGAAGGCGCGCGCGACTTCCTGGTGCCGAGCCGGATGCACCCGGGCAAGTTCTACGCCCTGCCGCAGGCCCCGCAACAGTTCAAGCAGCTGCTGATGGTCTCGGGCTTCGACCGCTACTTCCAGATCGCGCCCTGCTTCCGCGATGAAGACCTGCGCGCCGACCGTTCGCTGGAGTTCTACCAGCTCGACGTGGAAATGAGCTTCGTGACCCAGGAAGACGTCTTCCAGGCGATCGAGCCGCTGATGCACGGCCTGTTCACCGAGTTCGGCGAAGGCAAGCCGGTGTCGCCGATCGACGGGACGCACGTCTTCACCAACGACTTCGGCCAGACGATGGAGCACAAGGGCTTCGAGCGTCTGACGTTCGAACAGTCGATGAAGTGGTACGGCTCGGACAAGCCGGACCTGCGCAACCCGATCAAGATGCAGGATGTGTCGGACCACTTCCGCGACGGCGGCTTCGGCCTGTTCGCCAAGATCCTGGGCGCGGACGAGAAGAACGCCGTCTGGGCCATCCCGGCGCCGACGGGCGGGTCGCGCGCCTTCTGCGACCGCATGAACTCCTGGGCGCAGGGCGAGGGCCAGCCGGGCCTGGGCTACATCTTCTGGTCGGACGATCAGCAGTCGTGGGGCGGCCCCATCGCCAAGAACCTGGGTCAGGAGCCGACGCAGGCCCTGATGACCTCGCTGGGTCTGGGCAAGGGCGACGCCGCCTTCTTCACCGCCGGTCTGCCGTCGGTTTTCGCCAAGTTCGCCGGTCTGGCCCGCACCCGCGTCGGCACGGAGCTGAAGCTGGTCGACGAGGACCAGTTCAAGTTCTGCTGGATCGTCGACTTCCCCATGTTCGAATGGTCGGAAGAAGAGAAGAAGGTCGACTTCAGCCACAACCCCTTCTCGATGCCGCAGGGCGGCATGGAGGCGCTGGAGACGCAGGATCCGCTGACCATCCGCGCCTATCAGTACGACATCGTCTGCAACGGCTATGAGCTGTGCTCGGGCGCGATCCGGAACCACAAGGCTGAGATCATGCTGAAGGCCTTCGAGATCGCCGGCTATGACGCCTCGGTGGTCGAAGAGCAGTTCGGCGGCATGTTGAACGCCTTCCGTTACGGCGCGCCGCCGCACGGCGGTCTGGCGCCGGGCATCGACCGCATCGTCATGCTGCTGGCGGGCGAACAGGCCATCCGCGAGGTCATCGCCTTCCCGCTGAACCAGCAGGGCCAGGACCTGCTGATGAGCGCCCCGGCCGAGGTCGAGGAGCGTCAGCTGAAGGAGCTGTCGATCCGCACCCAGCTGCCGATCAAGGTCTGATCGGAGCCATAGGGCTGAATTGGAAAAGGGAGGGGGCGACCCCTCCCTTTTTTGCGTCCGGTCCTCAGTTGCCCGAGGTGATGACCAGGTTGCGCTGGCGCGGCGGAATCGGGGGGACGGGCGGCGTCGGCGGTGCGGGCGGGGTACGGATGACGCGGACGCCGCCGCGGCAGTTGCGGGCCGTCAGGCCGCCCGGCAGGCGGGTCGAGGCGTCGCCGCAGGCCTCTTCGACCTGATCGGCCGTCAGGCCGCGTGCGCGGGAGAGGTCCAGTCCGCGAATGTCAGTGCGGCGCAGGGAGGCGTCGCGGAAGTCGGTGCGATTGAAGCTGCCGCCGGACAGGCGCGCGTTGTCCAGGTCCGCGTTGCGGAAGGAGGCGTTGTCGAAATTGCCGCCTGACAGGTTGGAGGCCTTGACGTCGGCGCTCGTGAAGTCTGCGCCGCTGGCGTTCACATTGGCCAGGGTGGCGCCGAAGATCTCGGCGTCGTTCAGGCGGGCGCGGACCAGGACGGCGCTGTTCATATTGACGCCCTGAAGCTCGGCGCCGGTCAGATTGGCGCCGGTTAGGTTGGCCCGGATCAGGACCGCGCCGGTGGCCTCTGCGCCCATCAGCTGGGCGCCGCTCATATTGGCGTTGGTGAAGGTGGAGCCGACCATTTCGATGCCGCGCATGTCGGCTCGGCTGAAGTCGGCGCCGACGAAGTTCGAGCCGACCAGTTCGGCGCCGCGCAGATTGGCTCCGACCAGGGTGGCGTAGGCGAAGTTGGCGCCGGTCAACGTCGCGCCGGACAGGTCGCGGCCCGACAACTCGCAACGGGTGCAGCTTCCCCCCAGGGAGACCATGCGCGCGACGTCGCGGTCCTGGGGCCAAGTCGTGTCCACGGCGCCGGCCAGGGCTGGGGCGGCCGTCGTCAGTCCCATAAGGGCTGAGGCGGCGAGGGCCAGACGGCGCAGGGGTGAAATGGAGCGTTTCATCACCCCTCCTGAATGCGCCTTAGTGCGTAAATACCCTACTTAAATCGTGGTAACGAAGGCGACGTTCAACAGGCGGGAATGCGCAGGCCTGAAGGCAAAACCGTGTTCTGATCGCCGCAGGCCTGATTGAGCTGCGCCTGGCTCAGGCCGCGTGCGCGCGACATCTCGGCGCCCGACAGATTGGTGCCGTTCAGCTTGGCTCCGGTGAAGGTCGCGCCTTCCAGATAGGTTCCGACGAAGCTGGCGTTGGTCAGGTCCGCCCCGGTGAAGTTCGAGCTGGACAGCACCGCGCCATAAGCCTCGACGTCGCGCAGGTCCGAGCGGCTGAAGTTGGTGCGGTTCATCACCGACAGGCTGATGTCCGCCTGACGGATGCGCGCGCCCGACAGGTTCAGGCCCGTGCGCTCCAGGCCCGAGAAGTCGCCTTGGAACAGGTTGCAGCCGGGGCAGGAGGCGCCGCGACGCACCTGGCTGATCTGAGAGGCGTTCTGCGCCGAGGCGGGCAGGGCCATCAGCGTCAGGCCGACGGCGGCGAGAAGGGCGATTGCGGGACGGATCATGCGGATGGCTCCAGGCTTTGCGCCTGTTGCAGCAAGAAGCGGGCCGCCGTTTCGGGACAGTGCGTCCCGTTTCAACCTTGAACTTGGGGCGCCGCGCCGCAGGCGCCGCACACCGGCGTCCCGTTCCGGTCCGTCAGCATCAGGTCGCCGCACTCGGGACAGGGGCCGGCCTGCACGGGCGGCGTGGTGCGCGGCGACGGCTCCTTCCGGCCAAAGGGGGCGACGATCAGATTGTCGGGCGCGGCGCCCCGCGCGAAGCCCTTGGAGATGAAGCGGGCGGCGGGCACGGGCTGGGGCGCGTCGGTCGGGGCGCCGTCCATGCCGTCCAGATTGGCGGCCTCGGGCGTGACCTGCGCCAGTTCGCGACGGTCCAGATAGGAGACGCCCAGCTCGCGGAACACATAGTCGAGGATGGAGGTCGCCGAACGAATGGAATCGTTCCCCGTGACCCGCCCGGACGGCTCGAACCGGGTGAAGACGAAGGCGTCCACGAACTCGTCCAGCGGCACGCCGTATTGCAGGCCGATGGAGATGGCGATGGCGAAGTTGTTCATCATCGAGCGGAAGGCGGCGCCTTCCTTGTGCATGTCGATGAAGATCTCGCCCAGTTCGCCGTCTTCGTATTCGCCGGTATGGATATAGACCTTGTGGCCGCCGACCGAGGCTTTCTGGATATAGCCCTTGCGGCGGTCGGGCAGGCGGCGGCGGGTGCGGTCGCGCTCGACCACCTTCTCGACCACGCGCTCGACGGTCTGGGGCGCGGCTTGCGGCAGGGCCTCGGCGCGGCGGGGGGCTTCGACCTCGGGCAGGGTCAGGCGGAAGCTGAGCGGGGCTTCTGCGCGGCGCAGGGCGACAGCGCGGCGATCGTCGCGCGCGCCGTCGGCGATGGCGCGGCTTATCTGCATGGCGTCGGCGCGCCAATCCAACAGGCGGGGGCGAGCGTCGGGCGCGTCGCTGAACGGCTCGATCGTCTGGCGCAGCGCCGCCTCCAGATCGGCGCCCGACGTCGCCAGCAGGACCGTCAGCGATAGCGGCGCCTGATCCCAGTCCGACAGGTCCGGTCGGCCGAAGACATAGGCGGTCGCGGCGTCGATCTCTTCGGCCGTGAAACCCAGGCGGGGCAGCAGGGCGCCCTCGTCCGGCGTCAGTCCCAGCACGTCGCCGATGAAGCCCGCGTCCAGCACCGGCGGAGCGAAGGCGGGCCCGAAGTCTTCGACCAGGGCCAGGGCGCGCTCGATGGCCTCCAACTCCAGATCGGTGAACCCCAGTTCGCGCAGGCGTCCGTGGCTCACGCCCGGCGCCTCGGCCAGGGTGCGGCGGCCGAACAGATGGCGTTCCGCCGCCTCGGCGTCGCCGCCCGCCGCGACGATGGCGGCGGCCAGGGCGGGCCTCAGGCGCCGGGCGATTTCGTCGTCGGCGGTCTGGAACACATCCGTCGCGCCGAACGGCGACAGGCCCAGCCGCAGGTCCAGCTCGGCCTCGTCGACGAACAGGCTGATCACGGCGTTGCGCCGCCCGCTCTGCTTCAGCGGGGCGGCGTCGCGTCCTTGCGCGTGAAGCGCGGCGATGACGTCATCCTTGGCGGTCGCCCATTCAGGGCAGGGCGCCAGTCGGGCCGCCAGATCGCAGGAGGCCTGACACGCCATGTCAGCGACGCGCCGCCCGAGGGCGGACGCCTGCGCGGCAGGGTCGGTCCCGTCCTGGCCGACCGCCCAATCCGCCAGACCGCCGAGGCCCAGGGCGATGGGCCGCGCAGCCTGCGCCTCGGCCTGGCTCGTCCGGCCCAGTTCGATGTCCAGCGCCGTGGTCCACAGGGCGATCAGCGCGTCCAGGGATGCGTCGAAGTCCGCCCCGGCCAGCGCCGCCAGGGCGGGCAGGTTCAGGATCGCTCGCGCGCCCGTCTGGGCGGCGGCCATGGCCTCGGCGTCGGAGGGCGAGAAGACGACCACGACCGGGCCTTCCTGCACGGCCTCGGCCACGGCGGCGGTTCGGGGATCGCCCGACGCGGTGGTGTCGCGCGCCGCCAGAACGGGCAGGGCGGCGGGATGTTCGGCGGCCTCGATCGTGAGATCGGCGGGCTCGCCCTGAATGGCGCGCAGGATGTCGGCGTCGGCGGCGCCGCAGCGGCGCGCCGCCACGGCCGCGCGGGCCAGGGCCGGGTTGGCGGCGGGATCGGCGCAGGCTTCGCGCGGGCCTTCGCAACGGGAGACGGCGTCGGCGACCTCGCCCAGCGCCTTGGCCAGGGCTTCGGTCGCGCGCGAGGACAGGCGACGCCCGCGCCAGGCGGCGGCCTGGGCCGACAGGGCCTGCGTCGCATCCGGTTCGGACAGGTCGATCAGCGGCAGGAAGCCGTTCATCGTCGGCAAGGCGGGGGCGGCGAGGCCCAGCAGCACGGACGCTGCGAGTTCAGCAGCGAATCGCTCGGCCTCGGCCGTCGTAGCCAGGGCGCCGCTTTCACTCCCCTCGGACGCCAGTCGCGCGGCCCAACCGTGGATGGCGTCGTCGAGGGCATGGGGGGGCGACGGCGCCTGGCTTTCAGCCCAGTCCAGCCAGGCTTCGACGCGGACATCGGTCCACCCGGCGGGCGCTGTGACCGGCGTCAGGGCGCGACCGCGCTCGATCTCGCGGGGCTCGAAAGCGAGCGTCGCGGCGAGAGGAGCAAAGTGAGCCTTGAAGCGCATTCCACGTCTCCACGCATGTCGTCTGAACCAGCTTACCGACAGATCTGATGGGCGTTCAACGTATGTTGTGGTTCGTGCGGGGGTTGCCCACAAGATGTTGAGGCGTTTCGCGTGCGCTCCATGCTGGACGTAGGGCGTCGCGGTTTCTATGATCGGCCTGCGCCGCCGGACCTTCCCTGGGCGGTGGATTCGAGTGAGTTCGACGACGTGCTGAGCAAGATCTTCACCTGGTGGAACGGCGCCACGATCGGCACCCTGTTCACCGTCGGCAAACGCGGCCAACTGGTCGGCACGGACGAGTTCGGCAACCGCTATTACGAATCCCGCGACGGCGTCAGCTATGACGGCCGCAAGCGCCGCTGGGTCATCTATGACGGTTACGCCGAGGCGACCAAGGTGCCGCCGGAATGGCAGGGCTGGCTGCGCTACACCTATGACGAGACCCCGGCCGAGCGCCCGCTGCCGCGCCAGGCGTGGGAAAAGGATCACCTGCCGAACCTGACGGGCACGCCGATGGCGCGCCGTCCGCAAGGCTCGCTGGCCGCTTTGGGCCAACGCCCGGCCGCCACCGGCGACTATCAGGCCTGGAGCCCGGAATGACCCTTCGCCATGTCCTGCTGGCCGGGGTGGTCGTCGCGGGACTGGCGATCTCGGGCGCCGGCGTGGCCAGCGCCCTGATGGACCTGCCGCAGGACGCGACGCCGGCTCCGGCCGATCCGATCGGCGACCTGCTGCGCGACACCGGCCGCACGCCGCTGCAGCCCGTCCAGCCGCAGACTCCGCCCGCTAACGGGGGCCAGTCCCCGGCGACGAATCCGGCGGCGCCGACCGCGCCCGCGCAACCGGGCGTCCCGACCGTCGCGGTCCAGGGACAGGAAGTCGCCGTTCAGGAAGAAGTCCCGGAAGACCTGACCGCCGAAGAGGAAGAGGCCGCGCCCGCGCCCGCCGCTCCGACCACGCCGCCGGGCGTGCGTCAGCGCCGTCGCATCGCCGTCATCCAGGCGGTCGACAAGACCACGGCCGAGACCATGCGGTTCGAGGTCGAGGTCGGCGGTCGCCCTGTGCGCTTCGGCAAGACCCTGCTGTTCAAGGCCCGCGCCTGCGAGGTCTCCGCTTCGGATGAAATGACCGAGGACGCCATCGCCTATATGGAGGTCGGGGTTCAGCCGCGCGGCCTGGCGGCGCCGACCGAGGCGCGTCAGGTGTTCAAGGGCTGGATGTTCGCCTCGTCGCCCAGCGTCAGCGGGCTGCAACACCCGATCTACGACGCCTGGGTGGTCGGCTGTAAGGCGTAAGCCACGGCTTCGGCGCCGCTCATCGGCGCCATGAGGGCGGCGTCGTCCGGCGTCGCCTGCAAGGCCCAGGGCAGCATCCGCAGATAAGCTTCCTGCGGCGTCTCCACGGCGCCGAACTGGCTGAGGTGGTCGGTCAGGAACTGCGCGTCCAGCAGGCGCCAGCCGCCCTTTCTCAGCCGTGCGACCAGATGGACCAAGGCGACCTTGGAGGCGTCCGTGGCCCGGCTGAACATGCTCTCGCCGAAGAAGGCGCCGCCCAACGTCACGCCGTACAGGCCGCCGACCAGCGTCTCGTCTCGCCAGCACTCGATGCTGTGGGCGAAGCCGCGCTGATGCAGTTCGACGTAGAGGCGGCGGATCGGAGCGTTGATCCAGGTGTCTTCGCGCCCCGGCGCGGGCGCAGCGCAGGCGTCCAGCACGGCGGCGAAGGCCGTGTTCACCCGCACCTGAAACGGCTCGCCTCGCACGGTGCGGCGCAGGCGTGACGGAATGTGGAAGCGATCCAGCGGTATGACGCCCCGCTGGTCCGGCTCGACCAGGAAGACGCGCGGATCATCATGCGCCTCGGCCATGGGGAAGACCCCCCGCGCGTAGCAGGCGAGCAGCGCTTCCGGTCCGAAGACGTCGGAAGGGCCGCTCGCGCTGAAGCCCGGCTCGTCCAAGAGAGGCGCCTTAGGCCTTGGCCTTTTGCGCCGCCGCCCATTTCTCCAGCCAGTGGATGTCGTAGTCGCCCGACAGGATGTCCGGCTCCTGCAACAGCTTCTGGAACAGGGGGATGGTGGTGTCGACGCCGCTGATGACCGTCTCGCCCAACGAACGCTTCAGACGGGCCAGCGCCTCTTCGCGATCGCGGCCGTGGACGATCAGCTTGCCGATCAGGCTGTCGTAATAGGGCGGGATCGAATAGCCGGCGTAGATGGCGCTATCCAGACGCACGCCCAGACCGCCCGGGGCGTGGAACTCGGTGATCGTGCCCGGCGACGGGGTGAAGGTCTCCGAGTTCTCGGCGTTGATCCGCACCTCGATGGCGTGGCCCTTGAACTCGATGTCGTCCTGCGTGAACGACAGCGGCAGGCCCGCGGCGATGCGGATCTGTTCGCGCACCAGATCGACGCCCGTGATCATCTCCGTGACCGGGTGTTCGACCTGCAGGCGGGTGTTCATCTCGATGAAGAAGAACTCGCCGTCCTCCCACAGGAACTCGATGGTCCCGGCGCCCAGGTAGCCGATGGCGGCGATGGCCTTGTTGACCGTCTCGCCGATCCTCGCGCGGCCCTCGGCCGACAGGGCGGGCGAGGGGGCCTCTTCCAGCACCTTCTGGTGACGGCGTTGCAGCGAGCAGTCGCGTTCGCCCAGGTGGACGACGTTGCCATGGCTGTCGGCGATGACCTGGATCTCGATGTGGCGCGGCTTCTGGAGGTAGCGCTCCATGTAGACGGCGCCGTTGCCGAAGGCGGCCAGGGCCTCGGATTGGGCGGTCTGCACGGCCTCGACTAGGTCGTCGGCCGTCATCGCCACCTTCATGCCGCGCCCGCCGCCGCCGGCGGCCGCCTTGACGATCAGGGGGAAGCCGATGGTCTTGGACGCCTCGATGGCCTGTTCGACCGTCTCGACTTCGCCGTCAGAGCCGGGAACGACGGGGATGCCTGCGTCCTTGACGGTCTGCTTGGCGGTGATCTTGTCGCCCATGACCCGGATATGCTCGGGCTTGGGGCCGATGAAGGCTAGGCCGTGGGCCTCGACGATCTCGGCGAAGCGGGCGTTCTCCGACAGGAAGCCGTAGCCGGGGTGGATCGCCTGGGCGCCGGTGATTTCCGCCGCCGCGATGATCGAGGGGATGTTCAGATAGGACTTGGCCGCCGGCGCGGGGCCGATGCAGACGCTCTCGTCGGCCAGGCGCACCCACATGGCGCCGCGGTCGGCTTCGGAATGCACGGCGACGGTGGAGATGCCCATCTCCTTGCACGCGCGGTGGATGCGAAGCGCGATCTCGCCGCGGTTGGCGATCAAAACCTTGGTGAACATGGGGCTCAGGCTTCCAGCACGACCAGGGCTTCGCCGAACTCGACCGGCTGGGCGTCGCCCACCAGGATTTCAGCCACGACGCCGTCGCGCGGCGACTGGATCGGGTTCATGGTCTTCATGGCTTCGACGATGACCAGGGTCTGGCCCTTCTTCACCTTGTCGCCGACCTTGATGAAGGGATCGGCGCCCGGCGCGGGCTGCAGATAGGCGGTGCCGACCATCGGCGACTTCACCTCTTCGCCGGCGCGGGCGACGATGGTGGCCGGGTCCGACGGCATGGAGAGCGGCGCTGCGGCGGCCGGCGCGGCGTGGGCGACCGGGGCCGGGGCGGCGGCGTACTGGATCGGGGCGGCGGCGACGGTGACTTCGCGCTTCACCTTGATCTTCAGATCGCCGCGCTCGACCTCGATCTCTGTCAGGTCGGTGTCGTTCAGGATGTCGGCCAGGCTGCGGACCAGGTCGGCGTCGATGTTCTTGTTCTTGTCGTCGGACATGAGGGTCTCTTCTACTTGATCTTAGACGGCGCGTGGCGGTCAGCCCTTGGCCCCGGCGCGGCGCGCCAGGTCCAGAGCGGCCCGGACGGCCAATTCATAGCTGCGGGGGCCGAAGCCGGCGATCACGCCGGTCGCGGCCAGGGACACATAGGAGTGATGCCGAAACGCCTCGCGTGCGGCGGGGTTCGACAGGTGGCACTCGACCACGGGGATGCTCAGCGTCTTCAGCGCGTCCAGCAGGGCCACAGAGGTGTGGGTGAAGGCGGCCGGATTGATGACCAGGGCGTCGGCCTCGGCTCTAGCCTCCTGAATCCAGTCGACCAACTGGCCTTCATGGTTCGACTGGCGGAAAACGACGCGCGCGCCCTCGGCCGCCGCCTCGCACATGGCCTGAACGTCGGCCAGCGTCTCGCGGCCATAGATATCCGGCTCCCGAACCCCCAGTAGGTTCAGGTTCGGCCCGTTCAGGACATACAGGGTGAGAGTTTCGGGCATTCGCTCGCAAAACAGGCGCGCCGCCGCGCGGAATCGAGCGCGCGTTGTAGCCTAGGTGGCGCGCGGCGCAAAGCGGGCGGGGAAAAAGGGTGACGTAGGGGGAGGATGATGCAGGGCATGATGCACAGGGCGCTGCCGGACAAGGGGGATGGGGCTCCGCTGAAGGAGTGGCTACGGGCCGCGAATGTAGTGCTCTCGCGAGCGTGGATTGAACTCATTGGTCAAAATGGGATGGGCCTTTTTTTACGAACCAGCTTGAACTTCTTCGCGATGGCGTCATCGAACTCACACGCAGTCCTCACCATGTTGGCTGTGATTGTAGTGTATAGCGTCCAGTCTGTATGGTGCCTATTGCCAGCGATAAAGGTTTCGCCTCTCCGGTCTCTCACGCGATCAAGAAAGATGGCATTCACAATGCCGCCATTGTGCACGTTGATATTTCTAACTTCGATTGCAAGCTTGACCCATGCTTCGCGATCAGAATTTGAAAAAAGACGAATTCCAAGGTGTTTGTCTATGTAGTCAGAAATGTCGGAAATGCTGCCATAACTCAATTTATTTATGCGTCGTTCAACCAAAATCTCGATCACGTCTTTCATGCTGCTGAGTCCAATTATGTTGCGTACCGGAACTGTATCTTCGGAAGACAGCAGACGTGGTTCTTTGATTATGCATGTTTGTATTGCTTCCGAGAGGTAACGATTGAAAGCATTTACAGTGTTGTTGACCAAATTTTCAGAATGTACGCGACGGTACTGAGCAAGTTTTTTTGCAACTATATTCGGCCTGCTAATAGTTTCCTCGTAGGAGGCACGTTTGGGGTCGTCTTTGTCGACGAGCTGCATCAATGCCTTGGCTGCTTCGGTCCGCGTTTTGTCAGCGCGAGAAGCCAATTCAGTCGTGAAAAAGAAGGCGGCAGCCACCTCCAACTGGGAATTTATGAACGTGTTTAGTGCGGGGGTTCCCCGCTTTACATGTGACGGCATCACCAATCGGTCATCTGCGGTCAATTTTGTCTCTGACATACTTCCCCCTAAGAGACGCGCCGCGATTCCTTCTCGGCATTCAATAACGATGGAATGCCACTGCAGCGTCCGCAATGGGGTGCTTACGCCGTGGATTTGATGTCGCACGCCTGAGTCCCCATTATCTGACTTTCTCGAAGGCTCAGCCTCTCCACCCTACACTCTTGGAGCGAACAGTTTGCGTATCGAAGTCAACGGCGAGGCGCGGGACACCGCCGCCACGACCATTCTGGGACTGGTTCAGGAACTGTCGCTGGATCCGAAGAAGGTGGCGGTCGAGCGTAATCTGGAGATCGTGCCGCGCTCGCTGCACGGCGAGACGGCGCTGGCCGAGGGCGACAAGATCGAACTGGTGCAGTTCGTCGGCGGGGGCTGAGCAGTAGAAGCGTGGGGCCGATCAAATCCCGCAACGCCGCTTCCCCCCGGCGGCGGGCGGCGCTAGGTCAGGGGCATGACTGACACCGCCCCCCGCACCGACAGCTGGACCGTCGCCGGCCGCACCTTCAACTCGCGCCTGATCGTGGGCACCGGCAAGTATCGCGACTACGCCCAGAACGCGGCGGCGGCCAAGGCTTCGGGCGCCGAGATGGTCACCGTGGCCGTGCGCCGGGTGAACCTGACCGATCCGAACCAGCCGGTGCTGACGGACTTCATCGACCCGAAGAAATATACCTATCTGCCCAATACGGCGGGCTGCTTCACCGGCGAGGACGCGGTGCGGACCCTGCGTCTGGCGCGCGAGGCGGGCGGCTGGACCCTGGTCAAGCTGGAGGTTCTGGCGGACCCCAAGACCCTGTTCCCCGACATGGAGGAGACCCTGCGGTCGCTGAAGCTGCTGACCGCCGAGGGCTTTGAGGTCATGGTCTATTGCACCGACGACCCCGTCTATGCGCGCAAGCTGGAGGACGCGGGCGCCGTGGCCATCATGCCGCTGGGCGCGCCGATCGGCTCGGGGCTGGGGGTGCAAAACCCGATCAACATCCGTCTGATCGTCGAGCAGTCCAAGGTGCCGGTGCTGGTCGACGCAGGCGTCGGCACGGCCTCGGACGCGGCCATCGCCATGGAACTGGGCTGCGACGGCGTGCTGATGAACACCGCCATCGCCGAGGCGCGCGATCCCCTGCTGATGGCCAGCGCCATGAAGCACGCGGTCATCGCAGGGCGTGAATCCTACCTGGCCGGGCGGATGAAGAAGCGGTTCTACGCCGACCCGTCCTCGCCGTTGGCGGGGCTGATCTGAGAAGGCTCAGGGGCTGACCGGAAGGTCAGCCCTTTTTCTTGGCCGCTTCGATCAGGGCGCCGACCTCGCGCGGGTCGATACCGGGGCTGGCGACGCCGTTGATGAAGAAGGTCGGCGTGCCCTGCAGGCCGAGCGCAGCGGCGGCGGCATGAATGTCGGTGACGTGGCGCGTCATCTCGGGGGCCGAGATGGCGGCGTTGGCCTTGGCCATGTCGACGCCGTTGTCGGCCAGGATGCGGTCGATGGAGGCGCGGTCCAGCGCCCGTTCCGCCATCAGAGAGTCATAGACGGCCAGATACTTGCCTTGTTGATGCGCGGCCAGGGCGGCGCGGGCGGCGTATTGCGAGGAGACGTCCTCGCCCCGGTCCAGAATCGGCCAGTCCTTGAAGACGAAGCGCACGTCCGGATGGGCGGCCATCAGGGCGCGATACTCCGGCGCCACGGCCTTGCAGCCGGGGCAGCGGAAGTCGAAGAATTCGATCACCGTCACCTTGGCGTTGGCCGGGCCGAAGGCGGGATCGCGCGCATCGACGGCCAGCAGGGCCGGGTTGGCGGCGGCGGCGGCGTTGATGGTCTGGACGCGCGATTGGGATTCCATCGTCTCGCGCGCGGCCAGGACTTCGTCCAGCACCTGAGGGTTGCTGATCAGATAGTCGCGCACCTTGCCGCCGAAACCGCCGCTCAGATAGGGCGCGGCCGACAGCGCCAGGGCGACCGCCGACATGGCCACGGCGGCGCCGCCCAAAACGGTTCCCGACAGGGCGAAGCGGCCCTTGGCGGCGGGCGGCGTCACGGCGGGTTGGTCGGTTTCAGGGCCGGGTTCGCGGGCGTCGTCGGTCATCAAGGTCTCGTCAGGCGCAAAAAGAGGGAAGGCGGAGTCGGCGTCAGGCGCCGGGCGGAATGACGCCGGAGCGGCTGCGCTGTTCATTGCGGCGCTCGGCGTCGGTGATGTCTTTTTCGGTCGCGCCCGAGGCCAGGACGATGTCGGTGGCCCGGCGCCATTCGATGGAGCTGCGGTCCAGCATGTCGCGGGCGCGCATGGCGAACTGGGCGGCCTGATCCGGGCGACGCAGGGCGAACCAGTATTCCGCCGACGCCAGGCGGGCCTCGCCCTCCTTGCCCTGACTGGCGTAGGCCTGGGACAGCAGGCGCCAGCCCATGGTGTTCTCCGGCTCAAGCGCCAGTGCGCGCTTCAGCTGGTTCTCGGCTTCGGTCAGTTTGGAGGCGTCGCTGGTCTCGATCAGGGCGTGAGCCAGGTTGATGCGCAGCAGGGGGGCGTCCGGCTTCAGCTCGACCGATTTCTCATGCGCGCCCAGGGCTTCGGCCGGGCGGCCTTCCTCGAACAGGATCTGGCCCTTCAGCTCCCAGAAATAGGGGTTCTCGGGCTGTTCGGCCAACAGGACGTCGACCGCGTCCAGCGCCTTCTGCGTCTGGCCGTCGCGATACCAGGCGATGGCGCGGGCGTAGCGGGCGGGCAGGGTGACGTCGCTGGACGGATAGTCGCGCAAGGTGGCGTTGGGCGCGTCCATGAAGGCGCGGATCTTGGCCACGACCAGGGCGTGCTGGGCCATGCGCGCGTCGCTGTCCCGCTTGTCGTAGTGGGAGGCGGCCTCGACCGGGCGGCGCAGGGCTTCGATCCGCTGCGAGGACAGGGGGTGGCTGCGGAAATAGGGATAGCGACGCTGATCCGAGAAGATTTCCTGGGCGCGGAAGTTCTCAAAGAACTCGACCATGCCGCGTCCGGATTCCCCGGCGCGTTCCAGGGCGCGGGCGCCGGTGATGTCGGCCTCGCCCTCCTGGCTCTGCATGTAACGCAGGGCGCCGAGCGTGCCGAAATACTGGCTGGAGGCCAGCAGGGCCGCGCCCGCGTCCGGCGCGCCGGCGATCGCGGCCAGGGCGCCCAGCGCCATGGTCATGATCATCGGCTGCATCCCGGCGTTCTGGGCGCCGTCGCGCAGGGTGTGGCGGTTCTTGATGTGGCCCGCCTCGTGGGCGATCACGCCCAGGAGCTGATTGGGGCTCTTGGTCCGCAGGATCAGGCCGGTGTTCAACCCCATGATCCGCCCGCGCGTGGCGAAGGCGTTCAGGTCGTTGTCGTTGACCAGCAGGATCTCGACCTCGTTCGGGTCCAGCCCCATGGCGTCGAGCACCGGCTCGGACCACTCATGGATGATACCCTCGATCTCGGTGTCCCGGATCAGGCTCTGCGCCTGGGCCGCGGCGGCCGAGGCCAGCACCGCGAGGGCGCCGACGCCGGCGGCCAGATAGCGCCGAAAGCGGGTTGCGGCGGGGGGCGTCCTGGTCATGACGATCTCCAGAGCGATAGTCTCCCCCGCAGCTTCCAGCTTAATCGTGTCCGATCAACGGCGCCACCAGCCCCGCTTGGGCTTGGCGGGCGGCGCGCCGATCTGGTTCGGATCGTCGGCGATGATGGCCGCGATGTCGACCTCGGCCGTCGGCGCTGGGACCGGATCGGCCAGCACGACAGCCTCTTCGACCACGCTCTCGGCGACGGCCGGGATCTCGCCAAGAGCCTCTTCGAGGGCTTCTTCGATTGCCTGTTCGACGCGGGCGGCCACGGCGGGCGGCACGTCCAGTTCGGCGGGGACGGGCTGGTCGGCTTCGACCGGCGCGACCTCGGCCTCAACCGGGGCGGCTGCCGTCGCGTCTTCCGCGGCGGCGGCGCTGACCTTGCGGCGCACGCGGCGGCGCTTGGGCGCTTCGGCCTGTTCGACGGCCGGAGCGGCTTCAGCGGCGGGCGCCTCGGTCGCTTCGCCTTCGATCACCACGGCGATCGGCGTGTCGGGCGAGCCGACGGGCGGCAGGCCTTCATTGGCGGCGCGGTCTTCGACCTTGGTTCCGTGGGTCAGTTCGCCCTGACCGCGACCCCGGCCGCGGCCGCGACGACGGCGCGAGCGGCCGTTGCGGCCTTCTTCCGAAGCGGCGACCTGGTCCAGGCCGACGTCCTGAGCCGTATCCTCGCCGGCGGCCTCCGGCCTGCGCTCGTCCTTGCGTTCGGGGCGAGGGGCGACCGGGTTGATCGGGTCGAACCAGACGTAAGGATCCTGCAGCGACGGCGTGCGGCCGCGCACCCAGGCGTAGACGTCGCGTTCGCCTTCCTCGCGCATCCGGCGACCGCCGCGACGGCCCCGGCGGCGGCGGCCGCCCCGGCTGTCGTCGTCATCGTCGGAAGCGGCGGCTTCGGTTTCTTCGTCACGGCGACCGCCGCGACGGCGACGGCGGCGTCCGCCGCGGCTGTCGTCGTCCTGTTCGGAGCGGGCGCGGGCCTCGTCGTCGTCCTCGTCCTCGCGGTCGAGATCGGCCTCGTCCTCGTCGTCGCCGAAGTCGTCTTCGTCCTCGGCGTCTTCGTCCTCGTCGTGATAGGCGCTGTCGTCGAAGCCGTCGTCCAGGTCGGCCAGGTCGATGTGGCTTTCGGGAGCGACAAAGTCCTCGTTCGTTTCGGTGCGCTCGATCGAGTGCTCGCCCTGGGCCAGGCTGTCGTCGATCTGGATGATGACGTTCAGGCCGCGCTCTTCCAGCAGGAACTGCAGATAGGCGCGCTTGTGGTTCAGGATATACAGCGCCACGGCGGTCGAGACGCGCAGGTTCACCGAACCCGCGCCGTTCTTGCCGGCCTCGATGTCGACGGCGCGCAGGGTGGTCAGGGCCGCGGATTCGGCCGAACGGACCCGCCCGGCGCCCTGGCAGCATTCGCAGACCTCGGTGGCGCCTTCGATCACGCCCAGGCGGCGACGCTGACGGCTGATCTCCATCAGGCCGAAGCCCGAGATGCGGCCCATCTGGATGCGGGCGCGGTCCTTGGCCAGGGCGTCCTTGAGGGCCTTCTCAACCGCGCGGTTGTTCTTGCCCTCGTCCATGTCGATGAAGTCGATGACGATCAGACCGGCCAGGTCGCGCAGGCGCAGCTGGCGGGCGGCCTCGACGGCGGCTTCCAGGTTGGTCTTGGTGGCCGTGGCCTCGACGTTGCGCTCCTTGGTGGCGCGGCCGGAGTTCACGTCGATGGCGACCAGGGCTTCGGTTTGGTTGATGACCAGATAGCCGCCCGACTTCAGCGGCACGACCGGCTGGTGAATCTGGGTCAGCACCTCTTCGATGCCGTTCGCCGCGAACAGCGGGCGCGACCCCTGATAGAGGTGGATCTTCTTGGCCTGCGACGGCATCAGCACGCGCATGAAGTCGCGGGCCTGCTTGAAGCCTTCGACGCCCTCGACCTGAATGCCGTCGAAGTCCTTGTCGTACATGTCGCGCACGGCGCGGCGGACCAGGTTCTCTTCCTCGTGGATCATCGCCGGCGCGTTGGAGCGCAGGGTCAGTTCGCGAATCGTCTCCCACAGGCGCAGCAGATATTCATAGTCGCGCTTGATCTCGGCCCGCGTGCGCTTGGCGCCCGCCGTGCGGATGATCAGGCCCATGCCCTGCGGCACCTTCAGCGCGGCGGCGGCGGATTTCAGCCGGCGACGGTCCGAGGTGTTGGTGATCTTGCGCGAGATGCCGCCGCCCTTGCCGGTGTTCGGCATCAGCACGCAGTAGCGGCCGGCCAGCGACAGCCAGGTGGTCAGGGCCGCGCCCTTGGCGCCGCGCTCGTCCTTGACGACCTGCACCAGCAGGATCTGGCGGCGCTTGATGACGTCCTGGATCTTGTAGCGACGCATCAGGCGACGCTTCAGGCGTTCCTCGTCGGCCAGCTTGCCGTCGGAATCGGCGTCGTCGGATTCACGGCCCAGGTCGTCTTCGTCCGCGTCGTCGTGCGCTTCGGCCATGATGGCTTCGCGGTCGGCGACGGGGATCTGATAGTAATCCGGGTGAATTTCGTTGAAGGCCAGGAAGCCGTGGCGGTTTCCGCCGTACTCGACGAAGGCCGCCTGCAGGCTGGGCTCTACGCGGGTGACCTTGGCGAGATAGATGTTCCCGCGAAGCTGACGGCGGGCGCGGGATTCGAAATCGAATTCCTCAACCTGGCGGCCGTCCACGATCGCGACGCGCGTTTCTTCCGCGTGCGCCGCGTCTATCAACATGGTTTTTGACATTGAAGGTCTCTCTCAGGCGCGCCAGGCCGTGCGCCGCGAACGCAGTCGCGGGAATAGGGGCGGCTCGCCGAATGGAAATGGGGGCCAGGGCGCGCGTCATCCCCTCGCTAAAAGCGAGAGCGGCATGGTCTTGCCGTTCGGGAGCGCAGGCGGGTCGGCCCATAAGGTTTGTCGGTCCTGGGCCCGGACGCGCCGATCAAGGCCGCATCCCGAACCCGTATCTTCGGATCGACGGCCAGGCCGCGCGATCCTCGGAATTGGTGAAAAGTTCAACGCCGCGAGGAGGGCGCGCCTGATCCCGACACAGTGCCGGGCGGCGCGATCGTTCGCATGCGGAACCGATAATAGGCAGATGTTGCGGAAAATAAAAGAACCGCGCGCCGGTAAGAGGTCTTAACGAAATCCTTAAACCCTGGGCTCATCCTGGCTTCTAAACTGCAGGGCGATTTCCCTCTGATGTTGGGTCGGTGGCGTGACAATCTGAGCCGTTGGGGCGTGCGCGAGTGGTCGATGACCGGCCTTGCGTTCGTCGTCATCTGCCTTGTCGCGTTTACGGCGACGCGCGGTCTGGCCTTCGGTCCGGACGGCGAAATCGTGCGTCTGCGTTTCGGCGGCGACGCCCAGCGGACCCGCGTGGTGCTGGATCTGGGCCGCTCGACGCGCGGTCAGGTGATCGAGGACGGTTCGGCCGGGCGGGTCATCCTGTCCCTGGCGGGCGTCAATCCTGCGCGCGGTCTGGAAGGCAGCGGCTCGGGCCTGGTGCGCGGCTATGAGGTCAGCGCGGCCTCGGGCGCATCGCGCGTGCGGCTGGACCTGGCGCGCGGCGCCGAGATCGAGCGCCGCTTCCTGCTGCCGCCCGGCGACGGGGTGGACCACTATCGCTACGTCATCGACCTGAAGGCCACGGGCGCCGCCGCTGCAGTTCCGGTCGCCGCGCCGCGCCGAGAACAGGCTCGCGCCGAAAAGCCCCTGATCGTCATCGACGCCGGCCACGGCGGCCGCGATCCCGGCGCCCAGGGCCAGCATGTTCAGGAAAAGGCCGTCACCCTGGCCGCCGCCCGCGAACTCAAGACGGCGCTGGAGCGCACCGGCCGCTATCGCGTGCGCCTGACCCGCGACGGCGACGTCTATGTGGTGCACGGCCGCCGGGTGCAGATCGCCCGTGACGCGGGCGCCGACCTGTTCATCTCCCTGCACGCCGACGCCGGTTCGGACCCGGCCTTGCGCGGCGCGAGCGTCTATACCCTGTCGGAACAGGGCGCCGGTCGCGCCGTGCGCGAGTTCACCAAGGGCGACGACTGGCAGCGCGACCTGCGCCTGCCGGGGCGCGACCCCTCGGTCGACCGCATCCTGCTGGACATGACCCAGCGCGCCACACAGAACCGCTCGGCCCAGTTCGCGCGGGTGCTGCTGACCCACCTGGAAGGCGCGGACCATCCGCTGCTGCGCCGCAGTCACCGCGATGCGGGTCTGGCCGTGCTGCTGGCGCCGGACGTTCCCGCCATCCTGCTGGAGATGGGCTTCATCACCAATCCGGAGGATGAGCGCGTCCTCAGCGATGAACGCGCCCGTCGCCGCCTGATGCGCTCGGTCGCCGAGGGCATCGACCGCTATTTCCGCGAGCCAGCCGCCCCGGTGATGGTCGCCGGGGACATCGCCGGCGGCTGAGGATTCAAGCTTCCAGGGCCGCCTTCGCGCGTTTGAAGATGTCCTCGAACATTTCCGCCGTCAGTCGGCCCGTGTTCGTGTTCAGTCGCGAGCAGTGATAGCTGTTGATCAGCGTATAGGGGCCGACCTGACCCTCGACGCCATGCCCGGCGGGAATGGCTGAGCCGGGATAGCCCAGCGTCCGCAGGATGCTGCGCCGCGACACGTCGCCCAGGGTCACGATCACCTTCAGCCGGGGCAGGGCGGCCAGCCGACCCACCAGGAAGGGGCGGCAGGTGTTCTCTTCCGTCGCCGTCGGCTTGTTCTGCGGCGGGGCGCAGCGCACGGCGTTGGTGATCATGCAGTCGACCAGCGTCAGGTCGTCGTGGCCATCAGGATCGTAAGACCCCTTTGCGAACCCCGTCTTCTTCAGCGTGTCGTACAGCAGCCAGCCCGCGTGGTCCCCGGTGAAGGGGCGGCCCGTGCGGTTGGCGCCGGTGCGGCCCGGCGCCAGGCCTGCGATCAGCAGACGCGCGTTCGGATCGCCGAACGAGGGCGCCGGACCGTTCCACCAGTCCGGGTTCTGACGCGCGTTCTCGGCGCGATAGGCGACCAGGCGCGGGCACAGGGGGCAGTCGCGCGCCGGTTCCGGGTTCAACGCTGCGCTCACGCGCGATCGCTCCGGTCCAGGGTGCGGGTCACGCCCTGATTCATCGCGGCCTTGGGCTTGCCGACCTGGTTCATGATGTCGGCCAGATCGACGAAGGCGTCGGCCTGACGACGCAGGTCGTCGGCGATCTGGGGCGGCTGGCTCTTGACGGTCGAGACGACGGTGACGCGCACGCCCTTGGCCTGCAGGGCCTGCACCACGCGGCGGAAGTCGCCGTCGCCCGAGAACAGCACCGCCTGATCCAGGCGCGGCGCCAGCTCCAGCATGTCGACGGCGATCTCCATGTCCATATTGCCCTTGGTGCGGCTGTGGCCCTGGGCGTCGGTGAAGCGCTTGACCGGCTTGGTCACGACGGTGAAGCCGTTGTAGTCGAGCCAGTCGACCAGCGGTCGCACGGGCGAGAATTCTTCGCCCTCGACGATGGCCGTGTAATAATAGGCGCGGATCAACCGGCCTTCGCCGACGAACCAGGTGGACAGCTTCTTGAAGTCGAGATCGCAGTTCAGGGCGCGTGCGGCCGAATAGAGGTTGGCGCCGTCGATGAACAGGGCGATGCGGTCATCGGGATGGTCGGTCATGAACGAAAATGAGTCCGTCGATATGGTCGAGAAAATGAACGCCCCGACCGACGCCGCAGGAGAATCCTGGGGCGAAACCGATCTGGACGCGGCAGTCATCGTCGCACTGGGCTGCAATGACAAGGGCGATTGGTCGTCCTGTGTCGAGGCGCTGGAAGCGGCGCTGGCCCGGTTCCGTGCCGAGGGGGTCGATGTGCTGGCGCGTTCGTCCTGGTGGTCGTCCCAGGCCTGGCCTGACCCCAGCGACCCGCCCTTCCTGAACGGCGTGGCCGTGGTCAGCACCGCCCAGGACGCCTCAACCCTGATGCGGACCCTGGGGCGGGTCGAGGATCTGTTCGGTCGGGTGCGGACGGCGCGCAATGCGCCGCGCACGCTGGATTTGGATTTGATCGCCTATGGGCGGCTCAGCGGCGATCTGAACGGGCTGATTCTGCCGCATCCGCGCGCGGCCGACCGGCTGTTCGTCATGGGGCCGCTGGCTGAGGTGGCGCCGGAGTGGACGCATCCGGTTTGCGGCCGTCGGGCGTGCGATCTGGCGGCGGCGGCCACGGTCGGCGAGGATGCTCGACCCCTGCCGAGGGGTTGACGCCGGGCGGTCTGTCGGGCGAGGGGAGGCGCAACTGACGCCGATCCGCCCCAATGCCGCCTTCGCGGCGTTGCACAATCGGCTTTCAACCTATATTTTGTGCGGTTCTCCCTGCCGCCAGAGGAAATTCATGGCCCGCGTCACTGTCGAAGACTGCATCGAAAAGGTGCCGAACCGCTTTGGTCTGGTTCTGCTGGCCGGTCACCGCGCCCGCAACATCGCCAACGGCGCGCCGCTGACGCTGGACCGCGACAACGACAAGAACCCGGTCGTCGCCCTGCGCGAACTGGCCGAGGACACCGTCACCCCGGACGAACTGCGCGAGAACATCATCACCACCCTGCAACGGGTCGATGAGCGGACCGAGGCTGAGGATGAAGCCGAAGTCGTGGCCCTGCTGGCCGAACCGCAGCACATGAACATGGCCGAAGCCGAACTGATCCGCGCGCTGCAGAGCGACCGCGACGGGGGCCAGGAGGAACGCTACTGACGGCAGAGCCTGTCACCGGCGTCACCTCCTCAACGGCGCGGCCCCTGGCGGACACGCCGATGGACCAACCCGCGAATCTGGAAGACAAGTCGGCGTCGCCCCCTGCCGGGGCGGCGCCGAAGTCGTCTGAAGGCCCTGCATTGTCTGATACCAAGCGCGCACCGATCATGCGCCAGTTCGAACTGATCGAGGCGGTCAAGGCCTATGACCCGACCGCCGACGAGGCGCTGCTGAACCGCGCCTATGTCTATGCGATGAAGATGCACGGCTCGCAGCTGCGGGCCTCGGGCGATCCCTATTTCGCCCATCCGATCCAGGTCGCGGGCATCCTGACCGACTATCGGCTGGACACGGCGACCATCGTCACGGCCCTGCTGCACGATGTGGTCGAGGACACCTCGGCCACGCGCGAGGACATCGCCGAGATGTTCGGCGAAGAGGTCGCCGTCCTGGTCGAGGGCGTGACCAAGCTGTCGCGGCTGGAGCTTCAGGCCGAGCACACGCGTCAAGCCGAGAACCTGCGCAAGTTCATTCTGGCCATTTCGCGCGACGTGCGGGTGCTGCTGGTCAAGCTGGCGGACCGCCTGCACAACATGCGCACCCTTCACTTCGTGAAGCCGGAGAAGCGCGAGCGCATCAGCCGCGAGACGCTGGAAGTCTACGCCCCTCTGGGCCGTTCGATCGGCATCCACTCCATCGCCGCCGAGCTGGAGGAGCTGGCGTTCGAGCATCTGAACGCCACGGCGCGCGTCGCCATCCAGCGCCGCCTGGAGGCGCTGAAGCTGGAGAACGGCAGCGCCATCGAGGCCGTCTCGCCCGAGATCGAGCGGGTGCTGTCCGAGGCGGGGCTGACCGCGCGGGTCAAGGGCCGAGAGAAGACGCCCTATTCCATCTGGCGCAAGCTGCAGCGCAAGACGGTCGGCTTTTCATCCCTGTCGGACATCTACGGCTTCCGCGTCATCGTCGAGAGCGAGGACGACTGTTACCGCGCCCTGGGCGTCATTCACCGCGCCTGGCCGATGGTGCCGGAGCGGTTCAAGGACTTCATCTCGACGCCCAAGTCGAACAACTACCGCTCGCTGCACACCACGGTCGTCGGGCCGGGCGGCCTGCGCATCGAGATGCAGATCCGCACCGAGATCATGGACCGTGTGGCCGAGGACGGGGTGGCGGCGCACTGGGCCTATAAGAACCAGTCCTACGGCTTCGACCGTGAGGCGATGGAGGCTGACGGCGGCCGCGACCCCCTTCTGAACCTGCGCCATCTGGTTCAGGTGATCGAGCACGGAGAGGGGGGAGAGGACTGGGTCGAGCACGCCAAGCTCGAAATGTATCTGGACCAGGTCTTCGTCTTCACGCCCAAGGGGACACTGATCACCCTGCCGCGCGGCGGGATGCCGCTGGATTTCGCCTACGCCGTCCACACCGAGGTCGGGGACACCGCCGTCGGGGTCAAGATCAACGGCGAGCTGAAGCCCATGCGCACGGCGCTTCAGAACGGCGACGTGGTCGAGATCATCCGCGGGACCAAGCGCGAGGTGCCGACCGACTGGCGCAGCCTGACGGTCACGGGCCGCGCCCGCTCGGCCATCCGCCGCCACATCCGCACCTCGGAGCGCGAAGAGTTCGTGCGCCTGGGCAAGACGACGCTGGAGCAGACGCTGGAGCGGGCGGGCAAGTCGCTGGCCGACGTCAAGCTGACCGAGGTGCTGAAGACCTTCGCCATGCCGTCGGAGGAGGACATGTTCGACGCCATCGGCCGGGGGCGTCTGACGGCCACGCGCGTGGCCGAGACCTTGTTCCCGGCGCTGAAGGGCCAGTTGAAGGCCGGGCCGGAGCGCAAGCGCATCGGCGAGGAATCGCCGCGTCTGTTCGTGCGCGGCGGCGGTCTGACGCCGGGCGTCAGCATCCATTTCGGCCAGTGTTGTTCGCCGGTGCCGGGCGACCGCATCGTCGGCATTCTTGAGCCGGACAAGGGTCTGACCGTCCACACCATCGACTGTCAGACCCTGGCCGATTTCGCCGATGACGACTCCGTCTGGCAGGATCTGCAATGGACGCCGCAGGCCGAGCGCAGCGCTGTCGGCGCGGTGAAGCTGCACGCCACCCTGACCAATGCGCGCGGCGTGCTGGGGCAGGTGGCGTCCATCATCGGCGAGGCGGGCGGCAACATCCTGAACCTGTCGATGGCGCACCGTCAGCACGACTTCTACGACGTCGACATCGACGTGGAGGTCGAGGACGCCCGCCACGCCACCATGATCATTGCGGCGCTGAGGGCCAATCCCTACGTCGATACGGTTGATCGCGCGCGCGGCTGAGCCGACGCTGACGCCATCAGTTTTCTCAAAGGTCGAAATGTCCCCCGAACAACAGAAGCTCGCCAACGAGGCCCAGATGGCCTCGCCCTCCTATCGTCTGGCCGCCCTGGATCAGGACTTCCTGCTGGGCGAGTCGATGCGCGGCGTGCGCTTCCTGATGGAGTATGAAAAGGCCGAGCAGGCGCTGAAGGCCTGGGGCGTGCGCTCGACCATCGTGGTCTTCGGCAGCGCCCGCGTCGGCGTGAACGGCGACGGCCGCCACGCCTACTGGTACGAGCAGGCGCGTCAGTTCGGCCGCATCGCCTCCGAACGCGGCGGCGCCTTCCGCGGCGAGCCGGGCGAGGTGCGCGACAACGTCATCGCCACGGGCGGCGGGCCGGGCATCATGCAGGCCGCCAACCAGGGCGCGCACGAGGCCGGGGCGCCCTCGATCGGCTTCAATGTCACCCTGCCGCACGAGCAGTTCCCGAACCCCTGGTCGACGCCTGAACTGACGTTCCAGTTCCACTACTTCGCCATGCGCAAGATGCACCTGGCCATGCGGGCCAACGCCCTGGTGGTCTTCCCCGGCGGTTTCGGCACTCTGGACGAATTGTTCGAGATCCTGACCCTGCGCCAGACGGACAAGGCCCCGCCCATCCCCATCGTCCTGTTCGACGAGGCCTATTGGCGTTCGGTCATCAACTTCGACACCCTGATCGAGCACGGCATGGTCAAGGCGTCGGACATGAAGCTGTTCGCCTTCGCCGATGACGCCGAGACGGTGTGGACCAAGCTGCTGGAAGGCGGCCTGAAGCCCAACTGCGACATCAAATAGGGCGCGGGTTGAGGGCGGCCGCTGCAGGGTCTAAGGACGGCCTTCATGAACACTGAAGACGTCCTCAACGAATTCCGCGACGCCGGCGCCCTGCGCGAAGGCCATTTCGTCCTCTCGTCCGGCCTGCACAGCCCGGTCTTCCTGCAGAAGAACCTGGTCTTCATGGACGGCGCCCGCTGCGAGCGCCTGTGCAAGGCGTTGGCGGAAAAGATCGTCGCGACGGTCGGGCCTGTCGATGCGGCGATCTCGCCCGCCGTCGGCGGCATCATCCCCGGCTATGAGACGGCCAAGCACCTGAACGTCCGTTCCATGTACGTCGAGCGCGAGGGCGGCGAGTTCAAACTGCGTCGCGGCTTCTCGGTCGAGCCGGGCGAGAAGATCGTCATGGTCGAAGACATCGTCACCACGGGTCTGTCGTCGCGCGAATGCATCGCCGCGATCCAGAAGGCGGGCGGCGAAGTCGTCGCCGCCGCCTGCATCGTCGACCGTTCGGGCGGAAAGGTCGATGTGGGCGTGCCCCTGATCGCCCTGGCCTCAATGGAGGTGCCCGCCTATCCGGCCGACGCCCTGCCGCCGGAACTGGCCGCCCTGCCGGTCGAGGATCCGGGCAGCCGTCGCCTGTCGAAGTAGAGAAGAGAGAACGGGATGAAGCGTCAGCGGGTTCGTCTGGGCGTCAATATCGACCACGTCGCCACGGTCCGTAACGCGCGCGGCGGCGCTCATCCCGATCCGGCTCGCGCGGCCGAGGCGGCGCTGGCGGCGGGGGCTGACGGCATCACCGCCCACCTGCGCGAAGATCGCCGTCACATCACCGACGCCGACATCGACGTGCTGACGGCCCTGTGCCGCCGCGCGGACAAGCCGCTGAACTTCGAGATGGCGGTGACGGAGGAGATGCTGGCCATCGCCCTGCGCCACCGGCCGCACGCCGCCTGCCTGGTGCCCGAGCGGCGCGAGGAAGTGACGACCGAGGGCGGTCTGGCCGTCGCCGGTCATGAGGCCCGCATCGCCCCGGTGGTGAAGACCCTGTCGGATGCCGGTATCCGCGTCAGCCTGTTCATCGAACCGTCCGAGGACCAGGTCGAGGCCGCCGCCGCGGTCGGCGCCCAGGTGGTCGAGTTTCACACCGGCCGCTATTGCCACCTGACCGACCCGGCTCAGCGCGCGGTCGAGTTCGACCGTCTGGCCGCCGCCGCCGCCCAGGCCGACATTCTGGGGCTGGAGGTTCATGCGGGCCACGGTCTCGACTACGCCACGGCAGGCGATGTGCTGGCCATTCGCGAGATCGTCGAGCTGAACATCGGCCACTTCCTGATCGGCGAGGCGGTCTTCGTCGGCCTGGACGCCGCTATCCGCCGGATGCGCGCGGCGATGGACGAGGCTGTTTCGTGATTATCGGCGTCGGCGCCGACCTCTCGGACATCCGCCGCATCCAGGCGTCGCTGGACCGTTTCGGCGACCGTTTCAAACAGCGCGTCTTCACCGAGCTGGAGCGCACCCGCTCGGACCGCAAGGCTGACCCGGCGTGGAGCTACGCCAAGCGGTTTGCGGCGAAAGAGGCCTGCGCCAAGGCCCTGGGCACCGGCATGCGGTCCGACGTCTACTGGCGCGACATGGGGGTGGTGAATCTGCCGTCTGGTCAACCGACGCTGGCCCTGACCGGCCACGCGGCCGAGCATCTGGCTCGCCTGACCCCGCCGGGCCATGAGGCGCGCATCCACCTGACCCTCAGCGACGAACACCCCTACGCCCTGGCCTTCGTGGTGATCGAGGCCCTGCCCAAGGCCTGACGCCGCCGCGAAGGTTGCGGTTCCTTCATCATCCAGAGTCTTGCTCGCGGCGGGTTCAGCGACTACGCCTCGACCTTCAAACCCCGCGTTCGGCGGGGGATTCGAGCAGACGATGAGCGACGACCCCAAGGCGAACGGCGGAGCAGCCGACCCAGCCCTCGATCCGGCTGACCAACGGCCGATCTGGAGCGACGACGGCGACGCGCCCTTCGACATGGGGGACGACCCCGAAGCCCTCGACAGCGAGACCCCGATCTATGCGCCCCGGCGCGCCAGGAAGGCCAAGCGAGTGAAGAAAGAAAAGTCCGCGAGCAACGAAACGGTCGAGATCATCAAGACCGTCGTTTTCGCCCTGCTGATCGCGCTGGTGCTGCGGGTGCTGCTGTTCCAGCCCTTCACCATCCCGTCGGCCTCGATGGAGCCGAACCTGTACGAAGGCGACTACATCGTCGTGTCGAAGTGGTCGTACGGCTATTCCAAGCACTCGATCCCGTTCAGCCCGCCGGTGTTCAACGGCCGCATCCTGGGCAAGGCGCCGGAGCGCGGCGACATCGCCGTGTTCAAGCTGCCGCGCGACAACAAGACGGACTACATCAAGCGCGTGATCGGCCTGCCGGGCGACAAGGTGCAGATGATCGCCAACAAACTCTACATCAACGGCGCGCCGGTTCAGGACGTGGTGGTCAGCCGCGCCCAGATGGCCGACATGTTCGGCCCGCGCGCCGTGACCCAGCTGCGCGAGACCCTGCCGGGCGGCCGCACCTTCATGACGCAGGACTTCGGCCCCGGCGGCGATCTGGACGACACCCCGCTGTATGAGGTTCCGGCCGGCCACTACTTCATGATGGGCGACAACCGCGACAACTCGATCGACAGCCGCGTCGAGATGTCGGCCGGCGTGGGCATGGTCCCGGCCGAGAACCTGGTCGGCAAGGCCGAGATCATCATGTTCTCGTGGACGCCGGGCGCCTCGCTGTTCAACCCGGTCAGCTGGTTCGCCAATGTGCGCTTCAGCCGGTTCTTCAAGATCCTCGACTGATGGCCGGCGGACGCACGAATGTGCGCGCCGAGGCCGTGGCGGCCCTGCGCCAGCGCCTGGGGCATGACTTTGAGGACGCCTCCCTGCTGGAGCGCGCCCTGACGCACTCCAGCGTGGGCGAGGGGGCGGGGCCGCAGACGCCTGCCGACAATGAGCGGCTGGAGTTCCTGGGCGACCGGGTGCTGGGCCTGCTGGTCGCGGATCGACTGGTGCGCGACTATCCGTCAGCGGACGAGGGGCAGCTGTCCGCCCGCCTGCACGCCTTGGTGGACAAGAGCGCCTGCGCCCGCGTGGGCGAACGGCTGGGCGTGGGCGACGCGCTTCGCCTGTCGCCCGGCGAGACCAAGACGGGCGGCCGCAGAAAGGCCGGAGTCATCGCCGATGCTGTGGAAGCGATCCTGGCGGCCGTCTATCGCGATGGCGGTCTGATCGCCGCTCAGACCGTGTTCGAACGCGCCTGGGCCGAAGAATTGGCCGCGCCTCCGAGTGCGGCGGTGACCAACCCCAAGTCCGCCCTGCAGGAATGGGCGCAAGGCCAGGGCCGACCGCTGCCGACCTATGAAGTGGTCCAGCGCACTGGCTCGGATCACGCGCCGACCTTCACGGTCGAGGCGACGGTGACGGGCTATGAACCGGCCCGCGCCCAGGGACGTTCGCGACAGGAGGCGGAAAAGGCCGCCGCCATCGCCCTATTGAAACGAGAAGACGTAATTTGACCGAGACCACCGAGACCACCGAGATCACCGGCCAGCGTGCGGGCTTCGCCGCCATCATCGGCGCGCCCAATGCGGGCAAATCGACTCTGGTGAACCGGTTGACCGGCTCCAAGGTCTCCATCGTCACCCAGAAGGTCCAGACCACGCGCTTCCCCGTGCGCGGCATCGCCATCAAGGGCGACGCCCAGATCGTGCTGGTGGACACGCCCGGCATCTTCACGCCGCGCCGCCGTCTGGATCGCGCCATGGTCGCATCGGCCTGGGGCGGGGCGCAGGACGCGGACGTGGTCGTCCATCTGATCGACGCCCAGTCGCATATTGACGCTGAAGGTCGCGAAGGCACCGCCGCCGACCGCCGCTCGGCCGAGGACACCGAGACCATCATCGCCAATCTGAAGGCGACCGACACCAAGGTCATCCTGGCGCTGAACAAGATCGACGGCATGCGCCGCGACACCCTGTTGGCCCTGTCGCAGCGCCTGTTCGAGACGGGCGTCTATTCCGAGGTCTTCATGATCTCGGCGCTCAGCGGCGACGGCGTGGACGATCTGAAGACGCGCCTGGCCCTGGCCATGCCCGAGGGGCCGTGGCTCTACCCCGAGGACCAGTCGGCGGACGTGCCGCTGCGCGTCCTGGCCGCTGAGATCACGCGCGAGAAGGTCTATCTGCGCGTGCACGAGGAACTGCCCTATTCGGCGGCGGTCGAGACGACCTCGTTCGAGGACAGACCGGATGGTTCGGCCCGCATCGAACAGACCATCTATGTCGAGCGTGAAAGCCAGCGGCCGATCGTTCTGGGCAAGGGCGGCCAGACCCTGAAATGGATCGGCCAGAAGGCGCGCGAGGAGCTGATCGAGATCCTGGATCGGCCCGTTCACCTGTTTTTGACCGTCAAAGTCGATCCCAAATGGCAAGACTCAAAGGCATTGTACGCCCAGTTCGGCCTGGAGTTTGACGTCTAGTCTCGTGTTCATCGTTCCCAAGACCGCGGGCGGAAGGCCCTGGTTCCTCGGTTCCCTCGTCGCCGCCGGCCTGATCTCGGCCGGGGCGGGCGCGTGGTTCGTGAAGGCTGTCGCGCCGGAAACCCAGGCGGCCGCCGTCTATCGGACAGACCTGCCCAAGCGTCCGCCGGTCGAGGTGGTCGAGGCCCTGCCGCAGTTGAAGGAACGTCTGGACCAGCTGGCGGCCAGCAAGCAGTTCACCGGCGCCGTCCTGGTGGCCCGGGGCGATCAGGTTCTGTTCCGCCAGGTTTATGGCAAGGCGAACTATGAGCAGGATACGCCCTTCGCCCTAGACACTCGTTTCCGCCTGGCCTCGGTGTCCAAGCAGTTCACCGCCGTCGCCGTTCTGAAGCTTCAGGACGAGGGCAAGCTGTCGGTCGACGATCCCGTCTGCAAATGGATCGAACCGTGCCCCGACGCCTGGCGACCGCTGCGTATCCATCACCTGCTGTCGCACACCTCGGGCATTCCGGACGTGATGGCCCAGGCCGAGTGGGGCCGTATCCGCGTCACCCACCGCACATCGCAGGAACTGACCGAGACTTCGGCCCGCTATGGCCTGCAGTTCGAGCCGGGGACGAAGGTCCGCTACAACAACGCCGCCTTCAACCTGGCGGCCGAGATCGTGTCAAAGGCCAGCGGCCAGCCGTTCGAGACCTATATGGAGCAGGCGATCCTCAAGCCCCTGGGCATGAAGGACACCGGCTCGGACGTGAATGACGACGCCCAGGGGCTGGCCATGGGCTACGGCCTGTTTCCAGCCGGCTTGACGCCGCAGCCCATCGCCAATGTCAGCGTCGTGGCGGGCGCCGGGGCGCTGTATTCGACGCTGGACGATATGCTGGCCTGGAACCGGTCTCTGCATCAGGGCCACGTCCTGAGCGACAAGGCCTATGCTGACATGATCGCCGACCATGCGCCGGACGATATGCCGGAGCGACGCGGGCCGCATCGGGCCTATGGCTACGGCATCTACGTCAGCGCCTTGGGCGAGCGGACCTCTTCGCCGTTCAGCGACCGCCAGATTTACCACACCGGCAGCTGGGCGGGTTTCCGCAACCTGGTGTCCTATCAGCCCGATCAGGACGTGACGGTGGTGGTGCTGTCGAACAACTATCACCTGCGCGACCTGGTGCTGCTCATCAACCAGCAGGCCATGGCCGAGGCTCTCGGCCGTCCGTTCCCCGCCGCGCTCAGCCGCTGAGGCTTAGGCGCAGGAAGCTCATCAGGCGCGGGTCGTCGCAGTGAGTTACGTTGACCCGCATGAAGCGGCTGGCCGTCTGTGAGGGACTGAACACGTCGCCGGGCGCCAGGACGACGCCCTCTTTCAGCGCGGCGCGCGCCAATTCTGCGGAATCGATCTCGCCTGGCAGTCGGCACCAAAGATTGAAGCCGCCGCGCGGCTCGATCCAGGGTTCGACGCCGATGGATCTCAGGCGGGCGATCACCTCGCGACGCTTGCGCGCCAGGCGTCGATGAACCTCGTCCAGATGCTTGCGATAGCCGCCCCCGGCCAGGACGTGGGCGATGGCTTCGGCCGCCACGGGACTGGCGCCGACAAAACCCGTCGCCACCTGAAGATCGGCCAAGTCCGAAATCCGGTCGACGCGCGCCGCGATGTAGCCGCAGCGCAGGGAGGCCGACAGCGTCTTGGAGAAGCTGCCGATGCGGATGACCCGGTTCAGCCCGTCCAGCGCCGCCAGACGGGTGGTGGGCTCGGGCTCCAGATCGGCGAAAAGATCGTCCTCGATGATGGTGAGGTCATGCGCGGCGGCCAGATTCAGCAGGCGGTGCGCCGTCTGGGGCGCGATGCCGGCGCCGGTCGGGTTCTGAAGCCCGGCGTTGGTCAGATAGAGCCGGGGCGACGCCTGTTTCAGTACGGCCTCGAACCGTTCGACGTCAGGGCCCGTGGGCGTGTAGGGGACGCCGACGACCTGGACCTGATGCGCGCGCAGCAGGGCGCGAAAGTTGAAGTAGCAGGGATCGTCCACCACCACTGTATCGCCGGGCCGCAGCAGATAGCGGCACGTCAGATCGACGGCATGGGTGCCGGAGGCGGTCAGCAGCACCTGATCCTGGCCGAGTTGCAGCCCCTCGGTCGCCAGCCGGCCCAGAAGGATGCGGCGCAGCGCCCTCGAGCCGAGCACGCCGCCATAGTCGGTCAGAAGGGCGTCGTCCGCCCGAGCCACGGCGCGCAGGGCCTTGCGCAGCGCCTCGGTCGGCATCCAGTCCGCAGGCAGCCAGCCGCAGCCGGGCTTGAGGGCCTCCGGCGGCGCCTCCAGCGACTGGCGCGACACCCAGAAGGGGTCGACGGCGCGGTCGTGCAGGCCGGGATCGACCGCAAAACTGAGCGGGGGCAGGGCGGCGCCCGAGACATAGAAGCCTGATCCCGGCCGGGCGCGGATCAACCCCTCGGCCGCCAGCCGGTCATAGGCCTCGACGACGGTCGAAGGGGAAACCGCCATGGTCTCGGCGAAACGCCGGATCGACGGCAGGCGGTCGCCGGGGGCCAGGCTGCGCCCGGCGATACGCGCGCGAATGGCCTCCATGACCTTTGTGGTGCGTGTGCTGCGTGACAACCGTGTCGGCTCCATAACCCATACAGTTTGGCAGAAGCGTATCGATCTGTGGCTGCCTTCGCCAGCGCCGGGAGTCCAATCAGGCGGCGAAGAGGAAGACGGAATGGACACGGCGAAACAGAAGCGCATCGACGGCCTGATCTGCGGGCTTC
The DNA here is from genome assembly GCF_001956865.1 of Brevundimonas sp. ZS04. Taxonomy (NCBI): domain Bacteria; kingdom Pseudomonadati; phylum Pseudomonadota; class Alphaproteobacteria; order Caulobacterales; family Caulobacteraceae; genus Brevundimonas; species Brevundimonas sp. ZS04. Next base: position 496,499 of record NZ_MTHE01000001.1, on the reverse strand, counting down.
TGGGGGTCGTGATCTTCAGCGGTTCGCTGCCCGCGACGCGGGTGGCGGTAGCCGACCTGTCGCCGCTGTTCCTGACGGGCGCGCGGGCGGTCATCGCGGCGGCGTTGGCGGGGCTGGTGCTGTTGGCCACGCGGCAGGCGCGGCCGGATCGACGCGATCTGATGTCGCTGGCGGTGATCGCGGTCGGGGTGGTGGTCGGTTTTCCCCTGCTGTCGGCTCTGGCGCTGCAGCACATGACCTCGGCCCGGTCGATCGTCTTCATCGGCCTGTTGCCGCTGTCCACGGCCATTTTCGGCGTCATGAGAGGCGGGGAGCGGCCGCGCCCGCTGTTCTGGCTGTTCTCGGGTCTGGGCAGCGCCACAGTGATCGGCTTCGCCTTCAGCAGCCACGGCGACGGATCATGGACCAGCGACCTGCTGATGCTGGCCTCCATCATCATATGCGGCCTGGGCTATGCCGAGGGCGGCATACTGGCGCGGCGTTTGGGCGGCTGGCAGGTCATCTGCTGGGCGCTGGTGCTGTCGGCGCCGATCATGCTGGTGGTGGCGGCGTTGGACCTGCCCGCCGACTGGAGCGCCATCGGGGCGCCTGCGTGGACCGGTCTGGCCTATGTCTCGGTCTTCTCGATGCTGGTCGGCTTCATCTTCTGGTATCGCGGCCTGGCGATGGGCGGCATCGCCAGCGTGGGGCAGCTTCAACTGCTCCAGCCCTTCTTCGCCCTGGCGCTGGCGGGTCTGGTGCTGCACGAGGCCGTGCCGTGGACCATGGTCGCGGCGGCCGCCCTGACCGTGGCCAGCGTCGCCGTGGCCCGCCGCTATGCCTGAGACGGGCGGGTCAGGCCTTCATCGACCCCGTTTCGATGAAGCGTTGGTGCCACGACAGCGCCTCGGTTAGCAGGTGGGGCGATTGCAGGCCGTAGGAGCCTTTCAGCGCGCGGTCGTAATAGTCCTTCAGCGCGTCACGATAGTCGGGGTGGGCGCAGTTGGCGATAATGAACCGGGCGCGCTGCTTGGGCGACAGGCCGCGCAGGTCGGCCAGGCCCTGTTCGGTGACGATGACCTGCACGTCCTGGGTGATGTGGTCGACGTGGCTGGCCATAGGGACGATGGCCGAGATCTTGCCGCCCTTGGCCGTCGACGGCGTGACGAAGCAGGAAATATAGGCGTTGCGCGCAAAGTCGCCCGAACCGCCGATGCCGTTCTGGATGCGCGAGCCCATGACGTGGGTCGAGTTGACGTTGCCGTAGATGTCCGCCTCGATCAGGCCGTTCATGGCGATGCAGCCGAGGCGGCGGATGATCTCCGGGTGGTTCGAGATTTCCTGCGGGCGCAGGATGATCTTGCCGCGGAACTGCTCCATCCGGCTGTTCAGATCGGCGGCGGCCTCGGGGCTGAGCGAGAAGGCGGTGGCCGAGGCGACGGTCAGTTTCCCTGAGTCCAGCAGGTCCAGCATCCCGTCCTGCAGCACTTCGGTATAGGCGGTCAGATTCTCGAACGGGCTGTCGGCCAGACCCGCCAGCACGGCGTTGGCGACATTGCCCACGCCCGATTGCAGCGGCAGCAGATGGGCGGGTAGGCGGCCCAGCTTCACCTCATGTTGCAGGAACTCGATCAGATGCCCGGCGATGGCCGTGGCGCTGGCGTCCGGCGCGGCGAAGGGCAGGTTGCGGTCGGGGCTGTCGGTCTCGACGATGGCGGCGATCTTGGACGGATCGACGCGGAAGACCGTCTCGCCGATCAGGTCGGTCGGCTTGGTCAGCGGGATCGGCACGCGCGCGGGCGGCAGGGCGGTGCCGTAGTAGATGTCGTGCATCCCCTCCAGCGCCGCGTTTTGCCAACTGTTGACCTCAAGGATGATCCGGTCGGCGCGGTCCAGCCAGGTCTTGTTGTTGCCGATGGAGGACGAGGGGATCAGCGCCCCGTCCTCACGGATGCCCGAGACCTCGACCACCGCCGTCTCCAGCGGGCCGAGGAAGCCCTGCCAGGCGACCGGCGCCACCTGCGACAGATGCATGTCCAGATATTCCATCTCGCCCTTGTTGATCTTCTCGCGGGCGATGGGGTCGGAGTTGTAGGGCAGGCGGAACTCGATGCCGTCCGCCTTGGCCAGGGCGCCGTCCAACTCGGGCCCGGTCGAGGCGCCGGTCCAGACCTTCAGCTTGAACGGATTGCCCGCCGCGTGCTCGGCCTCGATCCGCTCGGCCAGGGCCATGGGCACGACCTTGGGATAGCCCGAGCCGGTGAAGCCGCTCATGCCTACGGTCGAGTTGGCCGGGATCAGGGCGGCGGCGTCCTGGGCGGACATGATCTTCGACTTGAGGGCGGCGTTACGGACGCGGGACATCGCAAACCTGACGACTGGAGCCGGGGAGGGCTCATGAAACGACGCGGACATAGGCGCCGCATCACCCTGATTCCAATACGGCTTTGGTCGTAACAGTTCGTGATCACAATGGCGTCAACCGCCGGGTTTCCAGCCCGCCGTAGGGTTGGTGTTGACCATCCAGGGGATGCTGAACCTGTCGGTGAAGCTGCCGAAACCGGGAGACCAGAAGGTTTCGGCGAAGGGCATCGACACCTTGCCGCCCTCGGACAGGGCGTCGAAGACCTGTCGCGCCTTGGCGAGATCGTCGGTGTGATACGACACGTCGAAGCCGTTCTTGGGCTTGTCGATGTTCGGCGCGAACTCGGGCGGCATGTCGGCCCCCATGATCGCCTGATCCCCGACCTCCAGCCAGCCGTGCATCAGCCAGTCCTTGTATTTGGGATCGACCGGCATGTCGGGCGGGCCGTCGCCGTACGGAAAGGCGGCCGTGACCTTGCCGCCCAGCACGCGGGCGTAGAACTCCAGCGCCTCGCGGCACTGGCCCTGAAAGCTGAGGCTGGTGACGATCTTCATGGGATCCTCCTTCGGATGGAGGCGAAACGCGCCAGGCGGACGAACGGCTCCAAGCCCTTCTCCCCTTGCGGGAGAAGGTGGCCCGGCAGGGCCGGATGAGGGGTCTCGCCGCGCCTGGAGTTTGATGAGTTATTTTGCCGTTGCGCGCCCCCTCATCCGTCAGGCTTCGCCTGCCACCTTCTCCCGCAAGGGGAGAAGGACAGCGCTTTCGTCTGCGCGGGAACAGGACTAGAACATCTTCATGATCACCGCCGCCCTGATGATGCTTCAACTGTCCGCCGCGCCCGCAGAGACCGCGCCGATTGAGCGCACGCTGGACGCCATGCACGCCGCCGCCTCGGTCGCAGACGGGGAGGCCTATTTCGCGACCTTCACGCCGGACGCCCGCTTCATCGGCACCGATGCGGGCGAGCGGTGGAGCCTGCCGGAGTTCCGCGCCTACGCCATGCCCTACTTCTCGCAAGGCAAGGGCTGGACCTATCGCCCGACGGCGCGGACCGTGACCCTCGCCCCGATCGAGTGCCGCTGCGTCGCCTGGTTCGACGAGGTGCTGGATAACGACGCCTATGGGACCACGCGAGGCTCGGGCGTGCTGCGCTTGACCGAGGACGGCTGGAAGATCGAGCAATACGTCCTCAGCTTCGCCGTACCGAACGACAAAGCGCGCGCTGTCGTCGACGCCATCAAGGCCGACTGATGGAGGTTCAGGACGACGCCTTCGTGCTGTCGGCGCGGGCGCATGGCGATACGGGGGCGGTGGTCGATCTGCTGACCGAGCGGCACGGTCGCCGCGCCGCCTATGTCGCGGGCGGGGCGTCGCGGCGGATGCGGCCCTTCCTGCAGCCGGGCGCGCGGGTCGTCGCCGACCTGCGGTCGCGGACGTCGGATCAGCTGGGCTCGGCGCGGCTGGAGCCGGTGGGCGAAGGCCCGGCCGCCCTGTTCGACGACCCGTTAGCCCTGACCGGGTTGAGCGCCGCCGCGGCGGTGGCGCAGGGCTCCCTGCCGGAGCGGGAGCCGCATCCCGGCGCCTTCTACGCCTTCGAGGCGCTGATGGGCGCGTTCGCCGTGCCCGAGGTCTGGCCCGCCATTTTCGTGCGGTTCGAGGCCGGGTTGTTGGAGGACTTGGGCTTCGGTCTCGACCTGTCGCGCTGCGCCTCAACAGGGTCGATGGACGATCTGGTCTGGGTCAGCCCCCGCACCGGCCGCGCCGTCAGCCGCGAGGCGGGCGCGCCCTATGCCGACAAGCTGCTGGCCCTGCCGCCCTTCATGCTGGGCGCGCAGGCCGGGCTGGGCGAGGGCGACGTGAAGGCGGGGCTGGAGCTGACAGGCCACTTCCTTGAGCAGTTCGTCTTCCACGCCCTGAATCGGCCCCTGCCGCCTGCGCGCGTCTGGATGATCGACAAGCTGGGCGAGGCGGGGCGGCTGTAGCTGCCTCACGCCCGCTCATCCCGGCGATGGGCTAGAGGCGGGACAGCCCCGCAATCGCCTTGCGTGTTTCCCTTTCCAACACCGCGACCAGTTCAGCGGCAGGCAGGGCGCGGCCCAGCGGCGCGCCTTGTCCGGCCCAGTGCGGCGCATAGCCGTTGTCGCCCTTGGCCCTTGCCGCCGCGTTCAGCGCCTTGCCGAGGTCGTAGGCATACGGATAGGCGGCGATCTTCGTCTCATCGGCGCGGCGCATGAAGGCGTTCTCCACCCCGCGCGCCGGGCGGCCGGAGATGGCGGCGCTGACCCGCGTGCGCCCGGCCTCAACACCAGACAGAACTGCCCGATAGGCCGCATCCGCCGCCGACTCCGGGCACGAGGCGAAGGCCGTGCCCATCTGCGCCCCGGCCGCGCCCAGCGCCAGCACCGCCGTGATTCCGGCGCCGTCCATGATCCCGCCCGCCGCGATGACCGGAACCGGCAGGTCGCGCGCCAGCAGGCGCGTCAGCGGCAGGGTGGCGAAGCGCGGATCATCGGCCGGGTCGAAGACGCCGCGATGGCCGCCCGCCTCGACCCCTTGGGCGATCACCATGTCGAACCCGGCGGCGACGGCGGCGCGGCCTTCCTCGGGCGTGGTGGCGCTGGCGATCAGGACGCAGCCCGCCGCCTTCAGCGTTGCGATCTGATCGGCGCGCGGCAGGCCGAAATGGACGCTGACCACGGCGGGCTTCTCCTCGACTAGCACCGCCAGCTTGGCGTCATCGGTCAGGAAGCTCTGATAGATGTCGTTGAGGCGTTCGGGAGGCGCGGCGTCGAACTCGCTGAAGATCGGGCGCAGGCTGTCGATCCATGCCGCATCGCGCGCCGGATCAGCCGCAACCGGCGCATGGCAGAACAGATTGACGTTGAACGGCCGGTCGGTCAGCGCCTTCACCGCGCGGATAGCCTTGCGGCTCGCCTCGGCGTCGATGGCGCCCAGGGCGATGGAGCCCAGCGCCCCCGTGTTCGACACGGCGGCGGCCAGTTCGGCGGTCGAGGTTCCGGCCATCGGCGCCTGGATCAGGGGGAAGGACAGGCCGAGGCGATCGGTCAGGGCGGTCTTCATCGGAGCTCCTTCGCGCGTTTCTGCACAGATAGGCGCTGACAATCCCGGCGTCAGGCCCCGGCTGCGCTAGACTTTCCTCGTCCGATCATTGATTCGAAGCCGTATGACCATCCACACCCCGACGCCCGAAGGCGGCCGCATCGTCGAAGAACCGATGGGCGATGCGCTGTCGCGCCGCTATCTGGCCTACGCCCTGTCGACCATCACCAACCGGGCGCTGCCCGACGTGCGTGACGGCTTCAAGCCGGTGCACCGGCGCATCATGTACGCCATGCACCAGATGCGGCTGAACCCGCAGGCGGCGGCGCGCAAATGCGCCAAGGTCGTCGGCGAGGTCATGGGCGGCTATCACCCGCACGGCGACGCCTCGATTTATGAGGCGCTGGTCCGTCTGGCGCAGGACTTCGCCCAGCGCTATCCGCTGGTCGACGGTCAGGGGAACTTCGGCAATATCGACGGCGATAGCGCGGCCGCCATGCGCTATACGGAGTGCAAGCTGACACCCGCCGCCGTCCTGCTGCTGGACGGCATCGATCAGGATGCGGTCGACTTCCGTCCCACCTACGACGATCAGGACGAAGAGCCGGTGGTCCTGCCGGCGGGCTTCCCCAATCTTCTGGCCAACGGGTCATCGGGCATCGCCGTGGGCATGGCGACCTCGATCCCGCCGCACAACGTCGGTGAATTGATCGACGCCTGTCACCTGCTGCTGGAGCAGCCGGACGCCACGACCGAAGACCTGGTCAAGATCGTGCCGGGGCCGGACTTCCCCACGGGCGGCGTCTCGGTCGAGGGCCATGCGTCCATGCTGGATGCCTATGAGACGGGCCGGGGCGGGGTGCGCCTGCGCGCCGCCTGGGACACCGAGGATCTGGGCCGTGGCGTCTGGCGCATCGTCGTCACCGAGATTCCCTATCAGGTGCAGAAGTCCAAGCTGATCGAACAGCTGGCCGACCTGATCGAGAACAAGAAGGCGCCGCTGCTGGCCGACGTCCGCGATGAGTCGGCCGAGGACATCCGCCTGATCCTGGAGCCCAAGTCCCGGACGGTAGAACCTGAAGTCCTTATGGAAAGCCTGTTCAAGCTTTCCGATCTGGAGACGCGCTTCCCCATCAACATGAACGTGCTGGACGCCACCGGCACGCCGCGCGTCATGGGCCTGAAGGACTGTCTGCGGGCCTTCCTGGATCACCGCCGCGTGGTGCTGAACCGCCGCAGCCAGTGGCGCATCGCCCGCGTCGAAAAGCGCCTGCACCTGTTGGAAGGCCTGCGCATCGTCTTCCTGAATCTGGACGAGGTCATCCGCATCGTCCGCGAGGAAGAACAGCCCAAGGCGGCGCTGATCGCGACCTTCGGACTGAGCGAGCTTCAGGCCGACTTCATTCTCGACACCCGTCTGCGTCAGCTGGCCCGTCTCGAAGAGATGACGATCGAGAAGGAATTCAAGGAGCTGTCGGAAGAACTTGCGGCGTTGCAGGCGCTGACGTCTTCGGAGACCAAACAGTGGAAGGCCATCGGCAAGGAACTGGAGGCCGTGCGCAAGGCCCTGGTCTCGCCGCGCCGGACCGTGATCGGCGACGCGGTCGACGCCTCGGCCTTCGTGGCGCCGGAAGCCTTCATTCCGCGCGAAGCGATCACCGTCATCCTGTCGGATCGCGGCTGGATCCGCGCCGCCAAGGGCAAGGTCGACGACCCCTCCGAGCTGAAGTTCAAAGAAGGCGACAAGCTGGGCTTCCTGGTCCCCGCCTATACGACGGACAAGCTGCTGGTCGGGGCGTCGGACGGGCGCATCTTCACCATCGGCGCCGACAAGCTGGCCTCCGGGCGCGGCCACGGCGAACCGTTGCGCCTGATGATCGATCTGGACGAGAAGGCTGAGATCATCAATGTCGTGGCGCATGAACCCGATGCGAAGCTGCTGATCGCGTCCAAGGCCGGTTACGGCTTCGTCGCGCCCGAGAACGACCTTCTGGCCCAGAAGCGCGGCGGCAAGCAGGTGTTGAACGGCGAGATGCTGGCCATGTTGCGCATCCCTAGCCAGCCGCAGGCCGACCACGTCGCCGTCATCGGCGAGAACATCAAGACGCTGATCTTCCCCCTGGCCGAGTTGCCCGAAATGGGCCGGGGCAAGGGCGTGAAGCTGCAGAACTACAAGCAGGGCGATCTGGCCGATGTGACGGTGTTCAACGCTGAGGCGGGGCCGGAATGGGCCGACGGCGGCGGTCGTCGCCGCAACTGGCCCGATTGGAAGGACTGGCTGGGCAAGCGCGCCGGGGCCGGTCGCCAAGGCCCGCGCGGTCTGCGCAAGTTCCGCTGAGTTCAACCCTCTCCCGGCGGGAGAGGGAAGGGTGACGCCGAATTCACTGGTTGCCGGGCCTTCCGCCCCCCATATTCCGCCTGAAATGCTGGAGGAGGCTCAATGATCACCTGGATCATCATCGGCGTCATCGTCGTCATTCTGCTGTTCGTCGTGGTCGGCGCGTACAACAGGCTGGTGAAGCTGGATCAGACGGCGAACCAGTCGTTCGCGGACATCGACGTGCAGCTGAAGCAGCGCCAGGATCTGATCCCCAATCTGGTCGAGACGGTGAAGGGCTACGCCACGCATGAGCGCGGCACCCTGGACGCTGTGACCCAGGCGCGCGCCGCCGCTGCGGGCGCTCGCACCATTGATGAGAAGGTGCAGGCCGAGAACATGCTGACCGCGACCCTGGGCCGCCTTTTCGCCTTGTCCGAGGCCTATCCGGACCTGAAGGCCAACGCCAACTTCCAGCAGTTGCAGATGGACCTGTCGGACATCGAGAATAAGCTGGCCGCCGCGCGCCGCTTCTTCAACAATGCGGTCAGCGAGTTCAACGCCGTGCGCCGCCAGTTTCCGACCGTTCTGTTCGCCGGGATGTTTGGCTTCGGCGCCGACAAGCCCTTCTTCGACGTGGGCGAGGGCGAACGCGCCGCCCTGAACGCCGCCCCGCCGACGGTGAAGTTCTAAGCCCCAATGGCGGTTTTTGGTCAGGTCGTCGGCCTCAAGACCCACATCTGGCGGAACAACACCCGGTCGGCGATCCTGCTGGCCGGGTTCCCGGTGCTGCTGGTCGGCATATTGTTCGGCGTCCAGGTGCTGATGATGGGTTTCGGCCTGCTGCCCAACTCAGGCGGCGACCTGGGGCAGGATCTGGCGCTGGCGGCGTCCATGCTGGGCTGGACCGTGCCCTTCGCCGCTATCGCGGCAGCGATCTGGTTCGTCATCGCCTATTTCGGCAATCAGATGATGATCGACGTCATGACCGGCGCGCGAAAGGTCGAGCGCCGGGTCGAGCCGGACCTCTACAATCTGCTGGAGAACCTGGCGATCTCGCGCGGGATGAAGACGCCAGCCTTGCGCATCATCGAAAGCCCGTCGCTGAACGCCTATGCGTCCGGCCTGCACGAGGGGAACTACAGCGTCACCGTCACGCGCGGTCTGATGCAGACCCTGAACCGGGACGAGATGGAGTGCGTCCTGGCCCATGAGCTGACCCACGTCATCAACAAGGACGTGCGGACCATGGTGATCGCCTCGATTTTCGCGGGGATCATCAGCGTGGTGGCCGAACTGGTGTTCCGCAGCCTGTTCTATATGCGCGGCGGGCGAGGGCGGGACAACAAGAACGCCATGCCCTTGATCCTGATCGGCCTGGCCATCGGCGTCATCGGCTTCGGCCTGGCCGCCGTCATCCGCATGACCCTGTCGCGGACGCGGGAATATGTGGCCGACGCGGGGGCGGTGGAGCTGACCAAGAACCCCGACGCCATGATCTCGGCCCTGCGCAAGGTGTCGGGCCAGTCGAAGCTTGAGGCGCCGGACGAACTGCGCGGCATGTTCCTGGACAATACGGCGGAGAAGACGGGGTTCTCGGGCCTGTTCGCGACGCACCCGCCGATCGCGAAACGCATCGCGGCGTTGGTGCAGTTCGCCGGCGGTCGGGACGACGGGCCGTGGGGCGGAGCGCCTCAAGCTTCAGGTACGGCGGTGCCGACGACGTAGGTTTTTCTCCCCTTGTGGGAGAAGGTGGCCGTCAGGGCCGGATGAGGGGTCTATCCGAAATCTGAAAAGAGGCAGGTCTGGCCAATGTCCAGCAACCCCTCATCCGTCAGGCTTCGCCTGCCACCTTCTCCCTCAAGGGGAGAAGGGCTTTACAGCCGCTCCCAGCCCCAGGGCCGCAATGCCTCTAGCGGGCGGAACTCGGCCTTGTAATCCATCTTGGGCGAGCCCTGGACCCAGTAGCCGAGGTAGACATAGGGCAGGCCCACCGTCTCGGCCTGATGCAGGTGGTCCAGAATGGCGAACCGGCCCAAGCTGCGACGCGCCATATCCGGGTCGAAGAAGCTGTAGACCATCGACAGGCCGTCATGCAGCAGGTCGGTCAGGCAGACGCCGACCAGACGGCCGGGGCCGTCGTCCTCGCTGGGCAGGCGGTATTCGATCAGATGGGTGCGGACGGCCGTGTCCTCGACCATCGACACATAGTCCAGCCAGCCCATGTCGGTCATGCCGCCGCCGGGATGGCGGGCGGTCAAATAGCGGCGCAGCAGGTCGAACTGCTCCATCGTCGCCTCGGCCTCGACCAGATCGCGCGACAGATCGGCGTTGCGCGCCAGGATGCGGCGGCGCGAGCGCGAGAGTTCGAAATCCGCCACCGGAATCCGCACCGAGACGCAGGCGATGCAGGCCTCGCACGCCGGACGATAGGCGATGTTCTGGCTGCGGCGGAACCCGGCCTGGGTCAGGGCGTCGTTGACGTCGGCGCCGTCGCTGAACGGCAGGTTGGCGAAGACCTTGCGCTCGAACTGACCTGGCAGATAGGGGCAGGGCGCGCTGGCGGTCATGAAGAAGCGGAGCTGGCGCGAGAAGAAGTGCTGGGTCACGGCTGTCGCTCCGTAACGGCGTCAGCGCCCGCACAGGGGCCGGATGAATAGACGCGGCTCATGTCCTGATTTGGCGCGCAACCGGCCGTTTTCGCAAGTCTTCTTCGCGTCCTACAAGCTGGTGTCCGTGGGCAGGACCGGCGCTTCGCGCAGCAAGACGATGGCGATGCGGCGGTTTCCGGCCAGCGACGGGTCGTCGGGATACAGTGGGTCGGACCCCGCCTTGCCCGCGACGGAATAGACCCGGTCGCTGCTCACGCCCGCGCTTTGCAACGTCAGGCGCGAGGCGTCGGCGCGCGCTGACGACAGGGGCCAGTCGCCGGGGCTGCTGGCGCGGCTGGAACCGGCGACGGCGCTGGTGTGTCCGGTGATGGTGATGCGGTTGGGCAGTTGGTTGATCACCTTGGCCACGGCGCGCAGCAGCAGTTGGGCCCGCGGGTTGGGACGCGAGGAGCCGTTCTCGAACATCGAGCGGCCTTCCTGGTCGACCAACTGGATGCGCAGGCCTTCGGGCGTCTGGTCGATGATCAGCTGCTTCGACAGTTCGGCCAGTTCCGGCATGGACTGCATGGCCTGGCGCAGGGATTCGGCGGCGCTGGCGAAGTCGGCGGCTTCACGACGGGCGATCTCGGCGCGCAGGGCGGCTTCGCTGGCCGAGGCCAGGTTGGAGTTCTGACCCGCTTCCTGCGGGGCGTCGGGGGCCTCGGGGGCCAGTTGTTCGATGACGGCGTTGGAGCCCGCGCCCTTGGCGCCTTCGGAATCGCCCAGCGACGTGCCGCCCAGGATGCCGCCGGAGCCCGAGGTCGAGGCCGAGACGTTGGCCGGGGCGAAATATTCGGCGATGCCGCGCTTCTGCTCCGGATCGGTCGTGTTGATCAGCCACATCAGCAGGAAGAAGGCCATCATGGCCGTGACGAAGTCGGCGTAGGCCACCTTCCACGCGCCGCCGTGGTGGCCGTGGCCGGACACCTTCTTCACCTTCTTGATCAGGATCGGGCGATCATTCAGCGCCATGGGGCGGGTCCGTCTTAACCGTGTTCGTTCGCCCTAAATCCCATGCGGGGCTTAAGAAGCGGTTGCAGTGAGATGCGACGGCGCGCCGCGCCCTTGCCGATGCGGGCTTCACGGCCTAGCTGAGGGCCATGTCCGACGCGTCCGCTTCCCCTGCCGCCGATTTCGACCCTCGCGCCTATCGCCGGGCGCTGGGCGGGTTTGCGACCGGGGTATGCGTGGTCACGGCCCATACCGTCGATGGGCCTCTGGGGATCACGGTGAACAGCTTCACCTCCGTCTCGCTGGACCCGCCGCTGGTGCTGTGGTGCATGGACGTCAAGTCCGACCGCCATGACGCCTTCGCCGGGGCGGATCGCTTCGCCGTCCATATGCTGCCGGTCGAGGACCAGGCCATGTCCGACCGCTTCGCCTGGGGCGTTTGCCGCCTGTCGGACGACGAGTTCGCGGTGGACGACCCCGAGCCGCCGCGTCTGCTGAACGCGGTGACGCGCCTGACCTGCCGGACGCACGACCGCATCGTCATGGGCGATCACCTGGTCATCGTGGGCCGGGTCGAGGCGTTCGACACCCGGCCGGGCGATGCGCTGACCTATTTCCGGGGGAAGTACGGCAAGGCCGCCGATCCAACGGCCTGATCCTTCTCCCACAAGGGGAGAAGGGCAAGATCAGCCCATCATCCGCGCGGCTTGCGGCGCGAAGTAGCTGATGACGCCGGACGCCCCCGCGCGCTTGAAGGCGTGCAGGCTTTCCAGGATGGCGCGGTCCGGATCCAGCCAGCCGTTGGCGAAGGCGGCCTGCATCATCGCGTACTCGCCAGACACCTGATAGGCGAAGGTCGGAACCTTGAACGTCTGCGACACCAGCCGGACGATATCCAGATAGGGCAGGCCCGGCTTGACGATCAGGGCGTCGGCGCCTTCCGACAGGTCCATCGCCACCTCGCGCAGGGCCTCTTCGGCGTTGGCGAAATCCATCTGATAGGTCTTCTTGTCGCCGGTCAGCGACTTGGACGAGCCGACCGCGTCGCGATACGGGCCGTAGAAGGCCGAGGCGTATTTGGCCGCATAGCTGATGATCAGCGTGTCGCTCAGGCCGTTGGCCTCCAGCGCCTCGCGGATGGCCTGGACGCGGCCGTCCATCATGTCGGACGGGGCCACGGCGTCGGCGCCCGCGTGGGCGTGGATGAAGGCCTGTTCCGTCAGCCGCTCCAGCGTCGAATCGTTGACGATGCGGCCGTCTTCCAGAACGCCGTCGTGGCCGTGGTCGGTGTAGCAATCCAGCGCCACGTCGGTCATGACGCCGATCTCGGGCGCGGCGTCCTTGATGGCGCGGATGCAGTCGGGGATCAGGCCGTCCGGGTCGGTGGCGGCGGTGGCCACATTGTCCTTCAGCCCATCGTTCACGTTCGGGAACAAGGCGACCATCGGAATGCCCAGATCGCGCGCCTCGACGGCGGCCTTGGCGGCCTCCTTGGGCGACAGGCGAAAGACGCCCGGCATGGAGGCGACCGGCTGGCGGTCCTCGGCGCCGTCATGGACGATCAACGGCCAGATCAGGTCGGCCGGCGTCAGGGTCGTCTCGGCGACCAGACGGCGCACCCACGGCTGCGAACGCAGGCGACGCGGGCGGGCGTAGGGAAAGGCGGCGGGCTGGAAGGGCATGGTCATGCGCGCGGCTTAAAACAAAGCGCGGGGAGAGGCAAAAGGCGAACTGTCCACCTATGCTGATCCCTCGGCGGGGACGGGGTGACGCGCGCGCCGCCACCCGTTAGAAGCGCCCCGAACGCCCCGTCAGAGGGCAGGCTGCAATGCGGGAGCTTTCATGGACTTCGCCCTCACCGACGATCAACGCGCCATTCAGGACGCGGCCCGCGCCTTCGCCGAGGCCGAACTGGCTCCGCACTCGGCCCGCTGGGACGAAGACAAGCATTTCCCGGTCGACGTGCTGAAGGCCGCCGCTGAGATGGGCTTCGCCGGCATCTATACGGGCGAGGAACACGGCGGCATGGGTCTGGGCCGGGTCGAGGCGGCGGTGATCTTTGAGGAGCTGTCGCGCGGGGACGTGGCGACGGCGGCCTTCATCTCGATCCACAACATGGCGACGTGGATGATCGACAGCTTCGGCTCGGCCGAGCTGCGGGCGCGCTTCGTGCCGTCGCTGGTCGGGATGGAGAAGATCGCCAGCTATTGCCTGACCGAGCCGGGCTCGGGCTCGGACGCGGCGGCGCTGCGGACGACGGCGGTGCGCGACGGCGACCACTATGTGCTGAACGGGGCCAAGGCCTTCATTTCCGGCGCCGGAACGTCGGACGTCTATGTCGTCATGGTCCGCACGGGCGGGGAAGGGCCGAAAGGCATCTCGACGATCGTGGTCGAGGCGGGGACGCCCGGCCTGTCGTTCGGCGCCAATGAGAAGAAGATGGGCTGGAACGCCCAGCCGACCGCCGTGGTCAGCTTCGACGACTGCCGGGTGCCGGTCGCCAATCTGGTGGGCGAGGAAGGCGCGGGCTTCAAATACGCCATGGCCGGTCTGGACGGCGGGCGCCTGAACATCGCCGCCTGCTCGCTGGGCGGGGCGCGTCTGGCGCTGGAGACGGCCCAGGAATACGTCGCCGGCCGCAAGCAGTTCGGCCAGGCCATCGGCCAGTTCCAGAACACCCAGTTCGAGCTGGCGGACATGGCCACGGACCTTGAGGCCGCCCGCCTGATGGTGCTGCGCGGCGCCTGGGCCATCGACACCGGCCACGCGGAAAAGACCAAGTGGTGCGCCATGGCCAAGCGCCTGACGACCGACGCCTGCTTCCAGATCGCCGATCAGGCGCTGCAACTGCACGGCGGCTACGGCTATCTGAAGGACTATCCGCTGGAGCGGATCGTGCGCGACCTGCGCGTTCACCGCATCCTGGAAGGCACCAATGAGATCATGCGCGTGATCGTAGCGCGCGAGCTGGCGCGGGGATGACGGTCGAGCACGTCGAGGCGTTCGCAGAGCCCGCCATGGCGGTGGCTCCGACCAATGCAGCGGCGGCTGGCCGCGATCGCGAGGCGCTATGGGCCGTCTGGCGGCGTTTAACGACGGAGTTCCGCTTCGTGCGTCTGGTCCGCCATCTCGTCGGCTCCCGGTCGGGCTGGGGTCTGTATGAGGTAGATGTCGTCTCGACGCTGAAGGCCACGCCGATGGGCGTCAGCGCGGGAGCGATACTGGCTGATCTGGATGCGTCCCAGCTGACGGCTCTGGCGGGGATCGCTCGGATCAATGCGGCGCGGAATGACGCCCTGTGGAAGATGGCGGCGCTGTTCTATGTCTCGGGTCCGGTGACGGCGATCTTGGCTGGTTTCCAGGTCGCGCCAGAGTTCACGCGCATGATCATGGTCGGGGGCGGGGTCGGCTTTGCCTTGATCATCGTCGGCGTGTCGGCCAGCCTGCTTGGCTATTATACGATCAACTGGCGGGCGGGGCAGGTGGCGGCCCTGATCGAGCTGGAGTTGATCGAACGCGGACAGGCCCTCGCCGTCCCGGATCATTCAACCGCTGAATAGTCGCTTGTCGCGGCGCTCCGCCCTGGAGGAAGTCTTGTCTGAATCTGAAGTCATCACCCGCATCGAAAATGGTGTCGGCCGCATCACCCTGAACCGGCCCAAGGCGATCCACGCTCTGAACCGGCCCATGTGCGAGGCGATGATCGAGGCCCTGCTGGCCTGGCGCGGGGACGACGCGGTTCAGTCGGTGCTGATCGACCATGCGGGCGAGCGCGGCTTCTGCGCGGGCGGCGACATCCGCATGATCGCCGAGAGCGGGGCAGGGGACGCCTCCGAGGCCAAGGCCTTCTTCAAGACCGAGTATCAGCTGAACCATCTAATGTTCGTCTATCCCAAGCCGATCACGGCGGTGGTCGACGGCATCGTCATGGGCGGCGGCGTGGGCATCAGCGAGCCCGCCGACGTCCGCATCGCCACCGAGCGCACCACCTACGCCATGCCGGAGACGGGCATCGGCCTGTTCCCCGATGTGGGCGGCGGCTGGTTCCTGCCGCGCCTGCCGGGGCAGACGGGCGTCTGGCTCGCCCTGACCGGCGCGCGGCTGAAGGCGGCGGATACGGTGGCGCTGGGCATTCATACCCATTTCGTCGCGTCCGAGGCTGTTGAGAGCCTGAAGACTGAACTGCTGGCCGCGTCCGCCGATCCGAAGGCGGTCGCCGATCGCGCCGCCGGGGACGCCGGACCGTCGCCGCTGGCGCCGCACCGTGAGGCCATCGACCGCCTGTTCGCCTTCGATACGGTGGAAGAGATCGTCGCCGCCCTTCAGGCCGACGGTTCGGACTGGGCGCAGAAGCAGCTCGACATCCTGAAGACCAAGTCGCCGCAGTCGCTGAAGGTGTCGTTGCGCCAGATCCGCACCGGGGCGACGCTGACCGACTTCGCCGACAACATGGCGATGGAATACGCCCTGGGCGGGCGAGTGGTTCAGACGCATGACTTCCAGGAAGGCGTACGCGCCGTCATCATCGACAAGGACAACGCCCCTCAGTGGTCGCCTGCCGAGCTTTCTTCGGTTTCGGGCGCCCAGATCGAGGCCCTGTTCGCACCCTTACCCGCCGATGAGGCATGGAAACCGCTGACCGGCTGATTTCGCGCAAGCTTCATTGTTCCGGACGGGGGAAAAGCCTATCTTGCCGGCATGAGTAAGCGCTGGACCCCCGAATCCTGGAGAAACAAGCCCGTCCTGCACATGCCGACGGACTATCCGGACGCCGCCGAATTGGCGCGCGTCGAAGACGAGCTGCGCGCGATGCCGCCCCTCGTCTTTGCGGGCGAGGCGCGCAAGCTTACCGATCACCTTGCCCAGGTCGAGGCGGGCAACGCCTTCCTGCTGCAAGGCGGCGACTGCGCCGAGAGCTTCAAGGAGTTCTCGACCGACAACATCCGCGACACCTTCCGCCTGATCCTGCAGATGGCGGTGGTGCTGACCTTCGCCGGCCGCAAGCCGGTGGTGAAGGTCGGCCGCATCGCCGGTCAGTTCGCCAAGCCGCGCTCGTCCCCGGTCGAGGAGATCGGCGGGGTCGAGCTGCCGTCCTATCGCGGCGACATCATCAACGGCATGGGCTTCACGCCGGAAGAGCGCACGCCCGATCCGCAGCGCCTGATCCGCGCCTATAACCAGTCGGCCTCGACGCTGAACCTGCTGCGCGCCTTTGCGGGCGGGGGATACGCCGACCTGTACAATATCCACCGCTGGACGCTGGGCTTCGCCGATGACGGCGCGGGCGCGGCCTATCGCGAGCTGGCCGACAAGATCACCGAGGCCCTGGCCTTCATGGAGGCGGTCGGCGTCACGCCCGAGACGCACCCCGACCTGTCGCGCGTCGAGGTCTTCACCAGCCACGAAGCCCTGCTGCTGAACGTCGAGAGCGCCCTGACGCGCCTGGACGGCTCGACCGGCGAATGGTTCGACACCTCGGCCCACATGCTGTGGATCGGCGAGCGCACCCGCCAGCTGGACGGCGCCCACATCGAGTTCATGCGCGGCATCTCCAACCCTATCGGGGTCAAGTGCGGGCCGACCATGACGGCGGACGACCTGCTGCCGCTGATCGACGCCCTGAACCCGAACAATATTCCGGGCCGCCTGACGCTGATCGGCCGCTTCGGCCACGACAAGGTGGGCGACCGCCTGCCGGGTCTGATGCGGGCGGTGAAGGCGGCGGGCAAGCGCGTCATCTGGTCGATCGACCCGATGCACGGCAATACGCTGAAAGCCGGCAACGGCTACAAGACCCGGCCCTTCGATCGCGTCATGGGCGAGGTCCGCACCTTCATCGACGTGGCCGAGGCCGAGGGCGTCCACCCCGGCGGCGTCCACCTGGAGATGACCGGCCAGAACGTCACCGAATGCATCGGCGGCGCCCAGGCGGTCACGGAAGACGACCTGTCGAGCCGTTACCACACCCACTGCGACCCGCGCCTCAACGCGGATCAGGCGCTGGAGCTGGCCTTCCTGGTCGCCGAGCGCCTCAAGGCCGGGCGGCAGGCCCGGTCCGAGGCCGCATGACGGCAGAAGACGAAACGCCCGGCCGCGTCGCCTATCAGGGCGCGCCGGGCGCCTTCAGCCATGAAGCCTGCCTGGACCTGCGCCCGTGGGACGAGGCCGTTGGCTTCGAGACCTTTCAAGGCGCCATTGACGCTGTCCTGAGCGGCGACTGCCATTGCGCTCTGATCCCGGTCGAGAACTCGACCGTGGGCGTAGTCGAGCCTGCCGCCACCCTGGTGCGGCAGGCGGGACTGGTCGCGGTCAGCGACGCCTGGCGGCCGATCCGTCTGGCCCTGCTGGGCGTGCCCGAAGCGCGCCTGTCGGACGTGAAGACGGCCGAGAGCCATCCTGTCGCCCTGCAGCAGTGCTCCAAGGCCCTGAACGAGATGAAGATCGCGGCGGTCGAGGCGTTCGACACCGGGGGCGCCGCCGCCGCCGTGGCCGAGGCGGACGACGTGACCCGCGCCGCCGTGGCGCCGGCCCGCGCGGCCGAGGTCTATGGGTTGGTGGTTCTGCGCAACGATTTGCAGGATTTCAGCGACAACCGGACCCGTTTTGTCCTGTTCACGGCCCCTCAGGCTTGACCGCGCATAAAGTTTGCGGCTTTAAGGTCCGGTCGGATCGACCCTGATCCAGAAACCGGACCGGATTCATGTCCTCGCTGCGCGCACAAATGACCTTTGAAACCACCTCGCGCGCGGTGGCCGGCTTCTATTTTGGCTATGGCTATTACGGCTTTCGATACGCCGGCTGAGGCGTCGGGCTTCTAACCAACCCTGACTGTCTCACTGGCGACCGCTTCTCCCCAAGCGGCCATACCGCGCGTCTCTGCCTGATCTTCATCGGCGGACGCGGCTTCCCTATCGAAAATTCCATGCCGAAAGCCATCTCCCATGTCGCAATCCGCCATCCAGCAAGTCTGGCCCGCTGAAACCGTTGAATTGAGCGCCGAACAGAAGGCGCTGGCCGCCCTGCGCGCCGAAATCGACAGCCTGGACGATCAGATCCTCGAACTGTTCGAGCGCCGCCTGGCCGTCGCCGCCCAGGTGGGCAAGGCCAAGGACGCCCCCACCGGCCCCCACACCAAGCTGCGCCCCGACCGCGAACAGGCCGTCCAGGCACGCCTGCTGAAGCAGTGCGACCCTGAGAACCGCGAGGCGGTCGAGCATCTGTGGCGCGAGATCGTCGGCTGGGGCCTGGCGCGCCAGGGGCGTCTGCAGGTCCAGGTCTGGGCCCCCATCGACCCGGCCAAGGCCGTGGACGGCGCCCGCCTGCGTTTCGGCGCCGCCGCCGACATCAAGCTGGTCCTCGACCCGCAGGCGGCCCTGGCCCACGCGGCCGAGGGCAAGGGCGTGGCCGTCCTGTCGATCAGCGGCGACGATCCCTGGTGGATCGGCCTGCGCCGCGAATGGTCGATGCTCAGCGTATTCGACGGCTACGGCGGCGAGACGCCGACGTCTCTGGCCGTGGGCAAGATCGATCCGCCGGCCCTGCCGACCGGCCGCCGCGTCGTGGTGACGGCGGGCGGCGATGCGGGCGACGGCTCGGGCGCGCGGCGCTGGGGCCTGAACACCCACCACGGTTGGACCCTGGCCCTGACCGACGCCGACGTGGCGCCGGGCGACGTCGAGGGCGGCGTCGGCGCCATCGGCTGACAGGTTCGGCTGAGGAACAGGGTGAATCGACGTTAAGCCTGTTCCTCAACCCTGTCTCAAAATCCGTCGTTCAATGTAGGGGCATGAACGCTTCCGTCCTCCTGCGTCTTGCGCCGATCTGCGTCCTTGCCGGGCTGCTGGTCGGCTGCGGCGTGGTGGAAAGCGACCCCAGCCGGTTCGAGAGCGCGGCCGAACGGATCGCGGCCATTCCCTTGTCCGCCGAGGATGCGGGCGGGGCGCCGGTCGCTGCGCCGGATCGTCCGCGCGAGCGGGCCGCGCCGCTGAAGGTCGAGCTGATGACGCCGCATGAGCTGTGGGATGCGCGCGAGGGCCTGACCGCCAGGGTCCGCCTGGCTTCGGCGTCTGCACCGGCGCCGACGGCCTATCCCGATCCCGAGGCTCCGCCGCAGACCGTGACGGCGTCCAAGCCCGCCGGGGTCGCTGCACATCATGTGCAACTGGGCGCCTATTCCAGCGAGGGCGGCGCTCGGGCGGCCTGGAGGCGACTGAACGGCGGGCCGGGCGGGGCGGTGCTGTCGGGACTTCAGCCCGTCTATGAGGCGGTCGAGGTCGGCGGGCGTCGCCTGGTGCGGTTGAAGGTCGCCGCCTCCGCCGGACAGGCTCAGGCCCTGTGCCGCGACCTGGCGGCTTCGGACCCGTGGTGCGCCCGATCCGGCGCCGCTGCGGCCTGATCGTCCACAGGCTCAGCTTAAGGTTTCGTTGACGATTGGCCCTCGGAGGCTGATCTTGCGGCTCATGGGCGGGCGGCGGACGAAGATGAGTCGCGCCTGCTGATCACAGTGGGATTTCACATGGCGCAGCCTCAGGTCATCGTCATCGGCAATGAAAAGGGCGGGGCGGGCAAGTCCACCCTGGCCATTCACATCGTCACCGGCCTTCTGCACGCCGGACGCAAGGTCGCCATTATCGATCTGGACCTGCGCCAGCGGTCGATGGAGCGGTTCTTCGCCAACCGCGCCGCCTGGACCAAGGCCAACGGCCATGACTTGCCCCAGCCGATCGTGCCGGACATGGGCGATGGCAAGGCTCTTCATAAGGCCGATGAGACGGAGCAGTTGGCCCGTTTCGAGGCCGCCTACGCCGAGGCGAAAGGCGTCGCCGACGTCATCGTCATCGACACCCCGGGCGGTGACACGGCCCTGTCGCGCGCCGCGCACGGCCGCGCCGATCAGATCGTCACGCCGATGAACGACAGCTTCGTCGACTTCGACCTGCTGGGCGAGGTCGACCCTGTGACCTTGGATCTGGTCAAGCCGTCCATCTATTCCGAAAGCGTCTGGGAGGCGCGCAAGCATCGCGCCATCACCGAGGGCCGTCAGGTGACGATCGACTGGATCGTCGTCACCAACCGTCTGGCCGTCGCCGAGGCGCGCAACCGTCGTCGTCTGGCCTCGCGCATGGCCAAGCTGGCCAAGCGGGTCGGTTTCCGCGTCGGGCCGGGCCTGCGCGACCGGGTCATCTATCGCGAACTCTTCCCCTTCGGCCTGACGGTGGCGGACCTGTCGAACGACATCCGCCCGGTGTCGGTGTCCCTGGCCCACGTCGCCGCGCGTCAGGAGATGCGCAACCTGATGCAGGCCCTGGGTCTGGACGACGCCATCGCGGCCATGGACGCGGCGGCCTGATCGACGCATGGGGCTGATCTGGCTGGGTCTGGCCGCCGTGGCCCTGTGGGCCATGGTGCGTCTGGGCCGCCAGACCGAGCGCGCCCGGCGCGGCCACTGGCGCATCTCCGCCACTATATTGAGCGCCGCCCTGCTGGCCGGGGCGGTGTTCGCCGCCGCGCGTGGTGCATGGCTGATCGCGGGCGGCATGGCCTCGGCGGGCGTCTGGCTGGCCGTGCAGTCGCGCATTCGGCCTGTGGCGGGCAGGGCGGCTCAACCCGCCGAACCCATGAGCAAGGCCGAGGCGCGCTCCATTCTGGGCGTTGGGGCTGATGCGGACGCCCAGATGATCCACGCCGCCTGGCGCAGGCTGATGGCCCGCGCGCACCCGGATCAGGGCGGAACCGAGGGGCTGGCCGCCCGCGTCAACGCCGCGCGGGATCGGCTGCTGAAAGGTTAGGGCTCTCTTCTTCCCCTTCTGGGAGAAGGAAGTGGATTGGGTATTTTAATACCGCATTTAAAATATTCAATAAAATCAATCTAATGTGCCGAAATCGCCATCGCAACCGACATTGACCTTCGGCGCGCGACCCTCTATCACCCCGGCCTCCGCCCGATCCATCTGGTTCGGGCCGCGTTTTTCGTCTTCCAGGACCCTCATCATGCTGAAGAGCACCACGGCTTCGCTGAAGCCGGCCGAGGTCGAGAAGAAGTGGATCCACATCGACGCCGAAGGCGTCGTGGTGGGCCGCCTCGCGACCTTCATCGCCAACCGCCTGCGCGGCAAGCACCTGCCGACCTACACCCCGCACGTTGACTGCGGCGACTACGTCGTCGTCACCAACGTCGACAAGGTGGTGTTCACCGGCAAGAAGAACACCGACAAGGTCTACTATCGCCACACCGGCCACCCGGGCGGCATCAAGGAAACCACCCCGGAGAAGGTTCTGGGCGGACGTTTCCCCGAGCGCGTGCTCGAGAAGGCCGTTGAGCGCATGCTGCCCAAGGAGTCGCCGCTGGCTCGCAAGCAGATGACCCACCTGCGCCTGTTCGCCGGCGCGGCTCACGAACACGAAGCCCAACAGCCCACGACCATCGACTTCAAGTCGATGTCGTCCAAGAACACCCGGAGCGCCTGAGCATGACCGACGTGACTCAAGACACCGCCGCCGGCTTTGACGCCCTGAAGGGCCTGGGCACCGCTGCTGCCGAGGAAATCGTCCGCGAGCCGAAGATCGACGCCCTGGGCCGTTCGTACTCGACCGGCAAGCGCAAGAACGCCATCGCTCGCGTGTGGGTGAAGCGCGGCACCGGCAAGATCACCGTCAACGGCAAGGACGTGGCGGCTTACTTCGCCCGTCCGGTGCTGCAGATGATGGTCGCCCAGCCGCTGACCGTCTCGGACCGCGCCACGCAATACGACGTGATCTGCACCGTTGAAGGTTCGGGCCTGTCGGGCCAGGCCGGCGCCATCCGCCACGGCCTGTCGCACGCCCTGACCCACTACGAGCCGGAACTGCGCAAGGTTCTGAAGCCGCACGGCTTCCTGACCCGCGACAGCCGCGTCGTCGAGCGTAAGAAGTACGGCCGCGCCAAGGCTCGCCGCAGCTTCCAGTTCTCGAAGCGCTAAGTCGGTCGCGAACCCGCGACTGGGAGTACAAAGGGCGCTTCGGGGAAACCCGAGGCGCCTTTTCTTTTGTCCTTCTCCCCTTGTGGGAGAAGGTGGCGGCCGAAGGCCGACGGATGAGGGGTTTCTCAATCGTCAAAGTCGTTGCCTGAAGATCGCCAGAATGTCGCGTCAGTGCGACCCCTCATCCGACCCGCTGCGCGGGCCACCTTCTCCCACAAGGGGAGAAGGGCAGGAGATGCGAATGACCCACACTATCTTCATCGACGGCGAGGCCGGAACCACGGGGCTGGAAATTCGCGAGCGTCTGGAGGCGCGCGGCGATCTGGAGCTGATGCTGCTCGGCGACCGTCGTCGTGATGTCGAAGCGCGGCGCGAGGCGTTGAACAGCGCCGATGCGGTCATCCTGTGCCTGCCTGACGATGCGGCCCGCGAGGCCGTGTCGATGATCGAGACTCCGTCGGTGCGGGTCATCGACGCCTCGACCGCCTATCGCGTGGCGGACTGCTGGACCTATGGCTTCGCCGAGATGGATGCGGCTCAGCGCGCGGCCATCGCCGCCTCGACGCGGGTGTCAAACCCTGGCTGCTATCCGACCGGCTTCATCGGCCTGATGCGGCCGCTGGTGAAGGCGGGGCTGGTGCCGGCTGACTGGCCCGTTACCATCAATGCGGTGTCCGGCTATTCCGGCGGCGGCAAGGCCATGATCGCCGAGTTCGAGGCCGAGGGGGCGTCGACCGCCTTCCGCGCCTATGGTCTGACGCTGAAGCACAAGCATGTGCCGGAAATGACGAAGCACGCGGGGCTGTCGCGCCCGGTGCTGTTCTCGCCCGCCGTGGGGAACTATCGTCAGGGGATGCTGGTCGAGGTTCCGCTGCACCTGTCGGCCCTGCCGGAGACGCCTTCGGTCGAGCGGCTGCATGGCGCCCTGGTCGAGGCCTATGAGGGCCAGCATTTCGTCGAGGTGGCCGAGATTGACGAGACCGAGGCCATGACCGGAATCGAGCCCGAGGGCCTGAACGGCACCAACCGTATGCGCCTGCACGTCTTCGGTGATCGCGGAGGAGAGCAGGCGCGTCTGGTCGCCCTGCTGGACAACCTGGGCAAGGGCGCCTCGGGCGCGGCGGTCCAGAACCTCAACATCATGCTGGGCCTGGATGAGGCGACCGGCCTCAAGTGAAGCCGGTCCGGGCGCGCGATCAGCGCGCCCGCGCCGCCTTGATCGCTGACTCTACTGTTCCGCCGAAGAAGATGGCGGCGATGATGATCAGCAGGCCGTAGTCGTGGCCGGGAAAAACCACCGGCACGCCCGCCGCCAGAATGATCAGCGCCGGAAACAGGCTGGCCCAGACGGCGGTCGAGGCGGCCTCTGGGTGGATCATCGGCGAGCGTTGAGAGCCCATTCGCTTGGCCATCATGCTGTTAAGCGGCACGAAGGCGGCCGGCACGAGCACTGCGATCACCAGGTACTTCACCAACTGTCCCGGCGCGCCGAACAGGGTCGCGGTGGCGATCAGCAGGACCAGGGGAAAGGCCGTGGTGATCGCCAGCAGCAGGTTGGGCTCGATACGCTTCAAGACTTCACTTTCACATAGGCGCCGGGCGCCGGTTCGATGGGTTTCAGCGGCCCGGCCTTGGGATCGCGCGCGGCGATCTTCTCGCCGGACTTCGCGCCCAGCCAATCGGCCCAGTGCGCCCACCAGCTGCCCGGATGCTGTTCCGCTTTCGCTTGCCATTCCTGAAGCGTTTCGGGAAGGGCGGCGTTGACCCAGTGCTGATATTTCTGGGCTGACGGCGGGTTGATGACCCCGGCGATGTGGCCCGATCCGGCCAGCGTATAGGTCACCGGTCCGCCGAACAGCCGCGCCGAGCGATAGACCGAGTTCATCGGCGCGATGTGGTCCTCGCGGCTGGCCTGGAAATAGAGCGGGATGCGGACCTTGGACAGGTCGATGCGCTCGCCGTCGATCTCCAGCTCGCCCTTGGCCAGGGCGTTCTGGCCGTACATCAGGCGCAGGTATTGCAGGTGCAGCCGCTTGGGCATCCGCGTCTGGTCGGCGTTCCACGCCAACAGGTCGAAGGCGGGCGGCGCCTTGCCCATCAGATAGTTGGACACGAAGAAGGACCAGATCAGGTCATTGGCGCGCAGGGCGTTGAAGGTGTCGGCCATCGCCGTGCCGGGCAGGACGCCGCCCGCTTCGTCCATCAGCCGCTCGATCTCGGCCAGCCAGTGCTCGTCGGTGAACAGCAACAGATCGCCCGCCTCGGCGAAGTCGTGCTGGGCGGCGAAGAAGGTGGCGGAGGCGACGCGATCATCGCCCTTGGCCGCCATATGCGCCAGGCTGGCGCCCAGCATGGTGCCGCCGATGCAGTAGCCGACGGTGTTTACATGCGTCTGGCCGGTCTGCTCCAACGTCTTTTCGACGGCGCGATAGACGCCCTTCTTCATGTAATCGTCGAGGCCGAACTCCGCCTTGTCGCGGTCCGGGTTGACCCATGAGCAGACGAAGACGGTGAAGCCCTGCGCGCTCAGCCAGCGGATCAGGGAGTTCGCCGGCTGCAGGTCCATGATGTAGAATTTGTTGATCCACGGCGGGAAGATCAGCAGCGGGACGGCATGCTGCTGCTCCGTCGCGGCGTCATACTGGATCAGCTCGAACAACTCGTCGCGCCAGACCACCTGACCCGGCGCCGTGGCGACGTTCTCGCCCAGAACAAAGCGGCCATAGTCGGCCTGGCTGATCTTCAGCGACCCGGCGCCGCGCTCCAGATCGGCGGCGAAGTTCTGCATCCCGCGCACCAGGGATTCGCCGCTGGTCTCGGCCAGCGCCTTCAGCGCCACGGGGTTCGACGCCAGGAAGTTGGCGGGCGAGAAGGCGTCGGTCAGCAGGCGGGTGAAGAACTCGGCCCGACGCTTCACGCGCGGATCGACGTCCTCGACGCTGGAGACCAGACTGTTCATCCAGTCCGAGGTGGCCAGATAGGACTGGCGCATCATGTCGAACATGGGGTTCTCGGACCAGGCCGGATCGCGGAACCGCTTGTCGGACGGGGCGGCGCTGTCGACTGTCTCGCCCATCGCCCGGCGGGTCGTGGTCGACCACAGCTCCATGTAGCGGCCGAACAGGTCGGCCTGGGCCTGGAACAGCTTTTCGGGGCGGGCGGCCAGGCTGGTCATGACGGAAGACATGGCCGGGGCCACGTTGAACGGATCCGGCGACAGGGCGGCGGGGCGGTCGGCCTGCGACAGGGCCGCCTCGGCCACCGCCGTCTGGGCCATCATCGCCGCCTTGGCCAGGTTCAGCGACAGGGTCTCGAGTTGCTGGCGCTGTTCGGCGCTGAAGGCCATGAAGTCGGGCGCGGTGTTCGGCGTTTCGGGCGGCGGGGCAGGGGCTTCTGCGGCGGGTTTTTCAGGCGCGGCGGCCTTCATTTCTTCCACAGGGGCGGGCTTCTTGGCGGCGCGCGGCTTGGCCGAGGTGGGACGTCCGGACTTGCGCGGCGCGGCGGGCGCATCCGGCGTGGCGGACGGGGTCTTGGTCGGGCGCTTGGCCATGGGCGCGGAACCTCCGATGGGGGCGCGCGACGCGCACGCCTTCCTCCCGGCGCGATGATGGCATATGTCGTTGCAGGAAATGAACGTGCTGATGCTGAAAAAGACAGGTCTGGCGGCAATGCTGGGTGGAGCCGCTCTGCTGAGCGGCTGCGTCAGCGCCTTCGCGCCTCAAACCGACCCGACCTCGCCCCTGGCGCCGCGCGTGCAGCAACTGGTGGACGAGAACCGCCAGTATCCGCGCTGGGCGGACTTTCCGCGCTCCAGCCAGCCCTTGCCGGGGCCGGAACAGATCGCCGGCCGCGTCGCCACCCTGCAGGGGCGCAGCGCCGCTCTGGGCGCCGAGGTCGCGCGCATCGAGTGGACGTTGAACGAAGACCCGGCCGTCTTCGCCGAATCGATCAACCGCCGCATTGACGCCAGCCAGATGTCGCCTGAAACGGCGCGCACGGCGGAAGAGGTCGAGGCCTACGCCGAGGCGTTGCGTCAGCGCGCCAAGGCGCCGCCTCCCATCGACCGGCCGCGTCCGCAATAGTCGTGGCGGCGGCCCAAGGTCGCCGTTTGGCTTTCGTCGCCCGTCTTGGCGAATCCGGCGATCCTGCCGCTCCGGCCGCGTTTCGCCGACCTGAGTGCGAGGAGCCGTCATGGCCCATGTCCCGTCTGAACCCTTTTGCCGTCTCGGCGGCGTGCGCTGATGGCTGACGGCGCCGTCTCGCCCGCCTTCCTCGACGTATCCCGATCCCTGTCGGGCCGAGCCTGGCGGCTGCGCCCGGCCGAGGCGGGCGTGACGCGGGCGCATATCCAGGCGCTGGGTCTGGACGAGCCGCTGGCGCGGGCGCTGGCGTCGCGCGGGGTGGCGGCGGAACAGGGCGCCGACTTCCTGAAACCGACGCTCAAGGCGCTGTTCCCCAATCCGTCCAGCTTCATGGACATGGACGCCGCCGCCGCCGCCATCGTCGACGCGCTTCAGGCGCAGGCCAGCATCCACGTCTTCGCCGACTACGACGTGGACGGGGCGTCCAGCGCGGCCCTGCTGGTGCGCTGGTTCCGTACCCTGGGCGCGGACCTGCCCATCTATGTCCCCGACCGCCTGACCGAGGGCTACGGCCCCAGCGCGCGGGCCTTCGATACGCTGAAGGCGCGCGGCGCCGATCTGGTCATCACCGTCGACTGCGGCGCGGCGGCCAATGAGGCGGTGGCCCATGCGGCGGCCATCGGCCTGAAGGTCGTGGTCATCGACCACCACATGATGCGCGAAGAGCCGCCCGCCTGCCTAGCCGTGGTCAATCCGAACCGGCCGGGATGCGGTTCGGGGCAGGGCAATCTGGCGGCGGCGGGGGTGGTCTTCGTCCTGCTGGCCGCCCTGAACCGCGAGGCCCGCGGGCGCGGCCTGTTCGAGGGCAAGGCCGAGCCGGACATTCGCCAGTGGCTGGATCTGGCCGCCATGGGCGCCATCTGCGACGTGACGGGCCTGACCGGCTTCAACCGCGCCCTGACCAGTCTGGGGCTGGGGGTCATGTCGCACTGGCGCAATCCGGGGTTGCGCGCCCTGCTGGCGGCGGCGGGCGCCGAGCCGGGACCGGCCAAGACCAACCACGCGGGCTTCATCCTCGGCCCGCGCATCAATGCGGGCGGCCGCATCGGCAAGTCGGATCTGGGCGCGCGCCTGCTGTCCACCGACGATCCCGATGAGGCGCGGATGCTGGCCCAGGAACTGGACGCCCTGAATGTCGCCCGGCGCAAGGTCGAGGCCGAAGTCACCGAACAGGCCGTCCGTCGCGTCGAGGCGACCGGCGCCCACGCCGACGACAGCGCCGCCGTGGTCGTCAGCGGCGAGGACTGGCACCCCGGCGTGGTCGGCATCGTCGCCGGACGCCTGCGCGAACGCTGGAGAAAACCCGTCATCGTCATCGGCGTCGACGCCGTCAACGGCGTCGGTAAGGGCTCAGGCCGTTCGCAGCCCGGCATGAATCTGGGCCGGGCCGTGCAGGCGGCGTGGAATGAGGGCCTGTTGATCGCGGGCGGCGGACACGCCATGGCTGCGGGGTTGACTGTGGCGGCGGATCGCATCGATGAACTGCGCGCCTTCCTCAACGAGCGCCTGTCGGCCGAGCGCGTCGAGGCCGTGGCCCAGGATTGGGTCGAGGTCGACGCCCTGATCGACCCGCGCGCCGCCACCCGCGATCTGTTCGAGGCGTTCGAGCAACTGGCCCCCTACGGCCCCGCCAACCCGGAGCCTCTGTTCGCGCTGGAAGGGGTTCAGGCGCGCGAGCCGGTCGCCATGAACGGCGGCCATGTGCGGTGCCGCCTGGTCGGCCCTGACGGCGCCTCGGTGCGGGCCATCGCCTGGCGCTGCGCCGACCTGCCGACGGGCAAGGCGCTGCTGGCGGGGCAGGGGGGATTGAACGTGGTCGGGCGGCTTCGGGCGGATGACTGGAACGGCCGTCGCGGCGTGCAGTTCGAGATCGAGGACGTCGCCGACCCGCGCATGGCCTGAGGACAGTCAGCCTTGGCCGTGAAACGACGCAGGTCTTTGAAAAAGTCGCACAAATCCGCTTCGCCGAGCTTGCCATAAGCGGAATCGGCGGCTATCTACACGGTCCTCCGCGCAGCGGTCCCTTCGTCTATCGGTTAGGACGTCAGGTTTTCAACCTGAAAAGAGGGGTTCGATTCCCCTAGGGACTGCCACGCGGAGTTATCCTTCCCCCGACAATCGAAAACGTTTCCAGCGGTGATTTCGCGCGCCTGGATGCCGCCGTCTGGATGTTGGGCGATGCCGTGATCGGGCGCTGAAACGGCGGCTCTGTCGTTTTTTTGAAAAAGCGCGCGACGCCCTCTTGCGTCGCCGAAAAGGGACGGCTATCAGGCCGCTCCTCCGCGCAGCGGTCCCTTCGTCTATCGGTTAGGACGTCAGGTTTTCAACCTGAAAAGAGGGGTTCGATTCCCCTAGGGACTGCCACGCGGAGCGAATAACTCCTTCTCCCGTCATCGTTATCTCTTTCACCGAGCCCCTTCGCGCGGCCTTTTCGCGTGCGCGACATTTGCTTGTCGACAATATGGCGCAAAAAGGGCAACTTGTCTGTCCGAGTTGAAAGAACCGTGTTAGTGTAGCTGACCCGCGTTGTCGCGGGCGGGGGTTCAAGGTGGCGAGTATTGACGTGATGGAGCCGATTGAGACCGTAAAGGTCGTCGGAAGGGTCAAATGGTTCGACGCCGGCAAGGGGTACGGCTTCATCGTGCCGGACCAGCCGGATTTGACCGAGGAACGCGACGTGCTGCTGCACGTCACCAGCCTGCGCGACGCGGGCCATGAGATGGCGGGCGAGGGCGCGGCCATCGTCTGCGAATGCGCCAAGCGGGCCAAGGGCTGGCAGGTGATTAATATCGTGGAGTTGGAAGCCAGCGCCGCGCCGGCTCGGCGGGAGCTGACGCGCAGTTCGGCCCACGCCCGACCCGAAGGCCTGCCTGACGGGCCGCTGGAAGCCGCCGTCGTCAAATGGTTCAATCGCACCAAGGGTTATGGATTCGTCGTGCGCGACGGTCAGGCGGGCGATATCTTCGTCCACGTCGAGACGCTGCGCCGCTGCGGTCTGGACGACCTGTTGCCGGGCGATCCGGTGAACGTGCGTTTCGCGGAAGGCCCCAAGGGGCTGGTCGTGGCCGATATCAGACCGGGCGGGTGAGACTCGTCCGCTAGGGGGACGAAGACATGAACCACAGCCGGCGTCTCATGCTGATCCTGGCGCTTTCGGCCGCAGCCGCGACGACGGCCTGCGCGAAGAAGGGGCCGCTGGATGAGAACGGCCGCCCGCTGGAGCCGCTGGCGATCGTCACGGCCTCTGGCGAGCACAAGTTCATGGTGGAGATCGCCGACGACGATGAGGCGCGGCAGCGAGGCCTGATGTTCCGTCCGCCGCTTCCTGACGACCGGGGGATGCTGTTCCAGTTCCCCGCGGCGGGCGAGCAGAGCTTCTGGATGCGCAACACGCCCAGCTCGCTGGACATCATCTACATCGACCCGCGCGGGCGAATCGTTTCGATCACCAAACACGCCACGCCCAACTCCGATGCCCCGCTTCCCTCGAACGGCGCGGCCAATGGCGTGCTCGAACTGCGGGCCGGCCGCACGGATGAGATCGGCGCCAAGCCCGGCGATCAGGTTAAGCACCCCTTCTTTCGTCCCTGAGCCACAATAGGACGCCTCATCCGTTGCGGAGGCCGCCTGCTCGTGCCATGAGAGCGCTCCGTCGGTCCGGGGTGTAGCGCAGCCTGGTAGCGCATCTGGTTTGGGACCAGAGGGTCGGAGGTTCGAATCCTCTCGCCCCGACCACGGTTTAGCCTCCTTCAGGCGGAGGTCTTCCATTTGACAGCCGATGTGCGACTGTCGCTGGCGCCATGCGTCAGCGTGCCGATGTTCGGCATGATTGAGAGTTTAAATCTCGGGACGAGCTCGGGTATCGTCCTGTACGAGGTCGCGAAGCAGCGCCGTTCGTATCAAAGCAAGTACAGGCTGCGGAACCAAAGGGGCGAGCGCCAGGCGGCATTGCCGACCGTGCTTCTCGCAGGTGAATAGCGCGCCACGTCTGGTTTGGAGCGAACATTGGCCTTCAAGCTTGACGTAAAGGCTGTGCCTACTTGGTTCAGCGACGACCGTCAGGTCGAGGCGTAGCCGCCGTTGATGGCGTAGGAGAAGCCGATCGGCAGGGCGGCGCGGAACTGGGTGAAGAAGGCCGCCAGTTCGCCCAGGGTCGAGCGCGGCACGAAGATGATGTCGCCGCGCCGCATCGGCGTGATCTCGGCGCGAGGGGCGCTCAGGTCGATCACCTTCATCATGCGGACGTCGCCGGGGCCGCGTCGTATCAGGGCGCAGCGCGAGGATCTGGCGGACGGCAGCACGCCGCCGGCCATGATGATGGCTTGATAGGCGTCGATGTCGCCGGGCATGTCGAACATACCGGGATTGCGCACCTCGCCGTCGACCCAGACCTTCATCGGGCCGGCCTGGCGCAGCGTCACCTCGACCTCGGGCCGCAGCAGGTGGGGGGCGTAGCCGTAGGAGATGTCGGCCTCCAGCTCGGACAGGCTGCGATCCGCCGCCATGACGTGTCCGAGCAGAGGGAGGGAGACCCGGCCGTCGGGCGCGATCTTCAACTGGCGCGTCAGTTCCGACGCGGTCGGCAAGGCTACCTCGATATCGTCGCCGGGATAGAGCCGGTATTCAGGCTCCACCTCGGTCCAGTCGGCGAAGGGCAGGTTGGGCGGGAAGTCGTCGACCACGGTAGGACGCGGTCGGGCGCCGCCCGCAGGGGCGCCGCCGGCGCATCCGGCCAGTCCGGCGGCCAGCGCCATGAGGATGAGGCGGCGATCAAGATCCATGGTCGGGGACGGTCCAGGCGGAGAATTTTCGTCTTCGGCAAAGCTGACGGCTTATAGGTAACGCGTGGTTAACGCGTGGCCCTCAGTGTGGCGCACAACAGTCATTGACCGAGAAAATCGATCTTCATGCGTTCCTCCCTCGCAGCAGCTCGTCCCCGTTACGGCGTCGTCGACGTCGTGGCCCTGCTGTTCCGCGAGTTAGTGCTGATGATCGTGATCTTTCTGGTGATCGCCGCCATCGGCGCGGCCGTCGTCATGACTATGAAGAAGACCTACACGGCGGGCGCTAGCCTGTTTGTCGGCGTGGGTCAGGAATACGTCTATCAGCCGCGCGTGGGCATGGGCGAACGCGCCATGCCGCCCTCGGCCAGCGAGGTGGCTCAGTCCGAGGCCGCCATCCTGAACAGCCTTGAGGTCAAGCGCCGCGTGGTGCGAGCCCTGGGCGTCGAGAGCTTCCAGGGCGGCGTGGCCTCGACCGAAAGCCCGGCGCGTCAGGAAGCGGCGGCGATCCGTTCGGTGGCGTCGGGTCTGGGCGTCGAGGTCACGCCGCTCAGCCCCGTCGTGGGTCTGAGCTACAAGAGCGGCGATCCGGCTCTGTCGGCGCGCGTGCTGAACACGGTGATCGACCAGTATCTGACCTATCGCCGCGAGGTCTTCCAGGACCGCGCGACCTCGGCCATCCGCACCCAGCGTCAGACCTTCGAGCAGGAGTTGGCCGACGCCGATCGCGCCTATGAGGAGTTCCTGCGCACCAACGCCATCGGCGACTTCACCACGGCCAAGTCCACGGTCGCCAACAGCTATCAGTCCGTCTTCACCGAGCGTATGGGCGTCCAGGCCCAGTTGCAGCAGGCCTCGCAGCGGCTGGCGACCCTGGTGGCGCAACTGGCGCGCACCCCGGCCGAGGTGGCCCTGTATCAGGATCTGAACGTCTCGGCTCAAGACCTGATCCTGCAACTGCGCACCGAGCGTGAGAGCCTGCTGGCTCGCTACCAGCCCGACGCCCAGCCGGTGCGCGAGATCGATTCCAAGATCGCCCAGCTTCAGGCCTATGTCGGCTCGGGCACGGCCGTCGGCGCCAAGGAAGTCCGCACGGGGCCGAACCCCGTCTGGGTCGAGCTGGAGACCACCCGCATCAACGCCCAGGCCGAGCGGGACGCCCTGGGCGCCCGCCTGGCGGTGCTGGATCGCCAACTGGGCGACCTGCGCGCGCGTCAGGCGCGTCTGACCGAGCTGGAGTCGCGCAACTCGACCCTGGCCGGCAACCGTGAAGTGCTGACGGCCTCGATCCGTGAGTTCCAGCAGCGCGAGACGCAGAGCCGCGCCGACAACGAACTGGTCAAGGCGGGCGCCGACAACGTCACCGTCATCGAACGCGCCCAACCGCCGTCGAAGGGCAAGAGCCTGCGCTTCCCGCTTATGATCGCCGTCCTGGCCTTCGCCGGGTTCACGGCCCTGTGCGTCGGCCTGCTGCGGGTCTTCCTGCAGCGCGGCTTCGTCATGCCGGCGACCCTCAGCCGCACGCTGCAGGCGCCGGTCCTGGCCGTGGCCCCCGCCAAGAGCGCCTGAGCCCTGCGC
Source organism: Brevundimonas sp. ZS04 (assembly GCF_001956865.1). Lineage (NCBI taxonomy): Bacteria > Pseudomonadati > Pseudomonadota > Alphaproteobacteria > Caulobacterales > Caulobacteraceae > Brevundimonas > Brevundimonas sp. ZS04. Next base: position 463,717 of record NZ_MTHE01000001.1, on the reverse strand, counting down.
GTGCTAGGCTGGGTCAAAGGGCGCACGTAACGATTCGCATGGTCGATCTGACGACGGAAATGGCGGGACTGTGGGCGGCGCTGGGACCAGCGCCGGCGCATCGCGGCCGCGTGATCCTGTTCGCCGCCGCCCAGACGGGCGAGGGCGTTTCGACCGTGGCGCGCGAGTTCGCCCGCATGGCCGCCGTGCGGGGCCGTCGCCCGGCGTGGCTGCTCGACGGCGATCTGACGCAGCAGGCGCAGATGGAGCAGGTGGCGGCGCAGCCGGACCGCTTCGGGCGGTTGGGGCCGGCGGTTCAGGCCTCGCCGGACGGATCGGCCTTCTATGCGGTGACGCCGCCGATGCGGGATCGCGAAGGACGGCCTGTGGCGCCGGGGCGGCTGATGACGGCCAAGACCTGCTTGGGCGGCCGCCTTTACGTCACGCGGTTCCACAACGAAATCCTGCGCGCCGGTCAACGCGCCGAGGCGATCAACGACGCCCGCTACTGGACCCGCTTGCGCGCACACGCCGACACCGTGGTCATCGACGCCCCTGCGGCGGATCGCAGCGACATGATCCTGACCCTGGCGCCGCTGGCCGACGCCACTGTCCTGGTGGTCGCGGCCGAGACGACCGACGCGGCTGGGCCCGTCGCCCTGCGTGACGAGATCGACGCCCAGGGCGGCCGCATCGCCGGGGTGGTGATGAACCGGGCCAGGTGGAAGCCGCCCGCCTTGCTCAAGCGGTTCATCGGCTAAGCCGAACTAGCCCTGCTCGGCCGCGCGTTTCAGTCGGTCCAACTCGCGTTGGCCGTAGAACTGCGGCTCGAAGCCCTTCATCCAGAGAATCTTGCCCAGTCCCCGCGCCGTACGGTCGGCCATGTCGGCGCGCCTGGCGTGACGGGTCAGGCTGAGCGCCAGCGTCGCCGCGCCCCAGACCGCCGTCTGCGCCGCGCCCACCGCCATCCAGCGCGCGACGCCGGGCCAGTTCTTCGCCTCTGCGGCGGTCTGGCTGGGCCCCTGGCCATAGGCGAAGGCGCGCGTCAGGGCGTAGCGCAGGGTGGCGCGATGGGGCGGGGCGAACTCATCCACCCAGGCGTCGGAGGCCCAGGCGAAACGTCCTCCGCGCGCCTGCAGGGCGGCGAACAGGACGTCGTCCTCGCCGCCGATCTGATCCGACCCGACATGGAAAGGCTGGTCGCCGGGCAGGGCCGTGGCCCGAACCAGCAGGGAGTTGCCGCAACCGTGGGCGTGATCCAGCACGCCGTCCCGGTCCGGTCCGTGACGGCCGAAGAAACGCTCCAGATAGGGCGTGGTCCAGCCTGTGCCCTCGGGCACGCGTCCGCGGATGGGGCCGAAGACGGCGTCGGCGCCGGTGGCCGCCTGGGCGCTCAACAGGGCGGCGAGCCAGTCGGTCGAGGCGGCCTCGTCATCATCGAGGAAGGCGATCAGGGGCGCTGAGGTGGCGGCCAGTCCCGTGTTGCGCGCGGTGGCGACGCCGGGGCGCGGCGCATGGGTCCATATGAGCGGGACGGGCGATTCAGGCCGCAGGGCCTCGACCGTTTCGCGCGAACTGACCTCGGGGTCGTTGTCGACGACGACGATCTCACGCAGCCGACCTGCCACGTCTTTCTGAGCAAACACCGAGCGCAGGGCGCGCGTCAGGCTGTCCAGGCGGCGCATGGTGGGGATGACGACGGCGACGTCGGGCGCGCTCATATCGCCTCCGCATAGAGGGCCGCGCGATACAGGCGCAGGGCGAAGGCCCGCAGGCCGGTCGGCAGGACAGGCGCGCGGGCGGCGCCCTTGATCAGGGGGCGCAGCGCCTTCAGTCCCGGCACGGCCTTCAACGCCTTGGCGACGCGATAGCTGGGGTAGGCCGACACGAAGTCGGGGTGGCGCGCTGCGACGCGGGCGAAGTTCGGCGCCGACTGTTCGTATTTGGCGGCCAGGGCCTCGACCGTGTCCAGACCCATGTGGGTGGCGGGATTGTCCAGATGGACGACCTCGAACCTGCGCGAGACGCGCATGGCCCACTCGACGTCTTCCCAGCCCCAGCCGCTGAAACCGGAGTCGAAGGTCTCCGTATCGAAGACGTCGCGGCGGACCAGCAGGTTTGAGGTGAAGACGTATTTTTCGGGCTGTTCGGCGCGCTGGGCCGCGGGGATGCAGTCGGACCGCGCCGCCATGTGGCGATGGACGGCGAAGCGTGCGTCCTGCGGCGCCTGCAACAGGGAGAAGCCGCCGAAGGCCACCGCCGGGCGCGCGTCGCGGGCCAGATCGACCCACGTCTTCAGGAAGCCCGGATGGTCGGGCCGCATGTCGCTATCGAGGAACAGGAAGGTCTGACCGCGCGCGGCCTGGGCCAGGCGGTTGCGGCCTTCCGAACGGCCCTGATTGGCGTCGAGCGAGATCAGGCGCACGGGCAGGGCCATGCCGTCGATCAGGGCGCTCAGGCGCGCTGTCAGTTCAGCGTCCTTGGTGCCGTCGTCCAGAACGATCAGTTCGGCCTGTCCGGCCAGCGCCTGCGCCTCGGCGTCCAGACGCTGCAACAGGTCGGTCGGATCGTCGCGCAGGAAGGGGATCAGCACCGACAGGATCGGTTGCGCCTCGGCCCACGCTGAGCTGTCGTGATGAATCGCGAGACTCATGCTGTCTGCCTCCGTGCGCGCAGGAAGGCTTTCAGCCGCACGCTCAGGTCGCGCACCCCGGCCGCGTTCAGGGCGTAGGCGACGACGCCGTAGACGATCATGCCGACGCCTGCGTCCAGCATCAGCTCAAGGAAGCCTCCAATCGGCGGCAGCATTATCACGACGCCCGCCATGGCGGCGGCGGCCAGACCGCATCGCGCCAGGGCGTTCCACGGCACGGGCAGGGGCAGGATGCGTCGCCCGATGGTCATGGAGGCGGCCAGACCCAGCGCAAAGCTGATCGCCGTCGCCCACGCCGCCCCCATGACGCCGAAGCGCGGGATTAGCAGGACGTTCAGGATGATGTTGCTGCCCGCCGGAATGCTCATGGCCAGCAGCAGCCAGCCGGTGCGGCGGCCCAGGGTGAAGGCCTGTCCGAAATAATAGGTCGTCATCCCCGACAGGAAGGCGCCCAGCGCCACCCACGGCGTGACCGAGGCGGCGACGGTGCGCAGGTCTTCGCCGATCATGAACTCGGCCAGCGGCCGCGCCACCAGCGCCACGCCCACGGCGGCGGGCAGGCCGATCAGCACCAGGGTCGAGGCCTGCTCGCGCGCGGCTGCCTGAAGATCCTCGTGCCCGCCGCGCTCCAGCGCCATGACCAGAGCCGGAGCGCCCGCCGCGCCCAGCCAGACGAACATGACGTCCAGCGTCCGGTTGGCGATGCTGTAGGCCGCGTGATAGGCGCCGACCGCCGCCTCGTTCATGAACAGGGCCAGCAGGAAGCGGTCGGTCGAGGCCAGCACCACGGTCAGCCCCAGACCGACGGCGATCGGATAGCCGTAGACGGCGTAGGCCTTCAGTCGCTGGCGATCCAGCCGTCCCCGCTTCGCCTCGCGCAGTTCGGCGGGCAGGACGAAGGGCAGGGCGGCCAACGGCGCCAGCAACATCCCCGCCAGCGGCGCCTCGGCCCCCATCCCCAGCCGGGCCAAGCCGACGCCGAAGGCCAGGCCTGCGACCGCGCTCCAGATGTCGATGGCGGCGGCGGGACCGACCTCGCCCGCTGCGCGGAACCGTTCCTGCGCCAGCTTCAGGAAGCAGCGCACGGGAATCCCCGCCAGCGCCACGGCCAGCGGCAGGCGGAAGCTGTCCGGCATGGGCCACAGCCACACCAACAACCCGGCTACAGGCACGAAGACGGCGGTGATCAGGAAGGCGGCGCGATACAGGCTGGCGAAATGCCCGGCCATCTGCGTTTCGTCGGACTGGGCCGCCCAGAAGCGGGCCATGGAGGCTTCCAGCCAGCTGAACGTCGCCACATGGGCCAGCGTCAGCACCGAATAGGCCAGCGCGTAGCGGCCGAAATCCTCGGGCGACAACAGGCGCGTAAAGATGATGATGGTCAGAAACCCGACCACGCCCTGCACGATATTGGCCGGCAGGTAGCCGAACACCCCCCTCCAGAACATCAGCGCACGGCCATCCGGTCGCCCAGAAGCACGGGAACGGTCACCGCGATGATCCATAGATCCAGCCAGAAGGACTGACGCTCGATGTATTCGATGTCGAGCTGAACCCGGTCGCGCACTTCATCCGCCGTATGCAGCGGCCCGCGCGAACCCTTGATGGCGGCCCAGCCGGTCATGCCGGGCTTGATGCGGTGGCGATGGGCGTACTCGGCGACCAGACGCGCCGACTCGGCGTCGCCGGTCTTCATGCCGATGGCGTGCGGGCGCGGCCCGACCAGCGACATCTCGCCGCGCAGAACATTCACCAGCTGCGGCAGTTCGTCCAGGCTGGTGGCGCGCAGGAATTTGCCCAGGCGCGTCACTCGGTCGTCGCCGGCGGTCACCTGACGGCTGGCGGTGGCGTCGGAGGCTTCCTGACGCATGGTGCGGAACTTCCACACCACGATCTCCTCCTGATTGAAGCCGTGGCGGCGCTGGCGGAACAGGGCCGGCCCCTTGCTGTCCATCCGCACGGCCAGTCCGATCAGGAACAGCACAGGGCTGAGCACGACCAGGGCCAGCGCGGACAGGATGATGTCGAGAATGCGCTTGTTGAAGGCGCGGCGCTCTCCGTCCACCGCGCCGCCCAGCAGGGGCAGGGACGCCGAGGCCAGCTTTTCCAGCGCCTCGTTCCGCTGGGCCGCGCCCTTGGGATCGACCAGCAGGGTCAGGGGGATGGGCAGGACTTCCAGCCGATGCGTCAGGGCGCGGACGCGCGCCTCGGCCTTGGGGTCGATGGCCAGGATGACGCGGTCGATATAGGGCGTCAGCCGATGCTCCAGCAGGGCGTCCGTCCCGCCCAGAACCGGCACCCCGGCCAGGGCGTCGGGCGTGCGGGCCAGCCGATCGTCGAACACGCCAAGGATATTCAGGTCGCGCCGGTCCAGCGCCTCGCGGATCAGGGATTCGGCATGGCGGGTGGCGCCGACCACGACGACGTTGGGCGTCAGATCGCCCCGGCTGCGCCATTGGGCCACTAGCATCCGCCAGATCGTGTGCAGGCCGGTCAGCAGCACTGCGGAGGCGATCGCCCACCAGCCGTATTCCGCCAGCGGAGTTTCGTTATTGGGCAAGGCCAGACCCAGCAGGCAGGCGACCGCGCCGCCCACGCCCGCCACGGCGGCGACCCCGGCCAGATGGCGCGCGGGCGCCCGGCTATTGTCAAAACGATACAGGCCCAGCGACCGCATCAGCCCCAGGGTCATCAGCGCGCCGATCAGAATGGGCGCGGCTTCGAACAGGGTGACCTGCGCCAGGCCGCCGGCGTTCATGCGGCCGATCGCCACAAGGCAGAGGAAGCTCGACGCGACGATGTCGACGCCGCGGAAGTAGAAGACGCGCCGCCGCGCGGCCGCGCGCTGTCGGGTGTTCAGCCAGACGTCCGGCCGCAAGGGGCCGCGTCGAGCCCGACCCGCACGCCCCGCCGGGGCGCGCGATTCGACCAGCGCTGCGCGATTCGCGCGTGCGCCTTCTGTCGCAGAGCCCAGAGTGTCAGCAGGGGTGATGGCCAAGTCTTTTTCCCGATATCGAGCAAAATAGGGTGCGAACCCCGTGTCACATGCCACTCTTATGCCGGGTTAACACAAAGGGCGTCAGTTCCGCATTGCGAAGCGTCGCGCGACTCGCTATCCACGCGGCCTGCCGGAGACGTGGCCGAGTGGCTGAAGGCAACGGTTTGCTAAATCGTCGTACCCTGTAAGGGGTACCGAGGGTTCGAATCCCTCCGTCTCCGCCAGATTTCTTTCCGAAAACTCAGACGTCAGTCGCGGCCCTCCGAAGGGGCGGCGGTCTTGGCGTCGCTGGGGCGGCGCACGGCGACGCCGTGCTGTCGCAGGATGCGCCGGGCGACCTCGGGGGCGCCGATCATGGGCAGGGGCTGGCCGAAGTGCTCGCGCCACAACTGGTCCAGGCGAACTTCCTCCGGGGTGAGCAGGCGGGTCATTGGCGAGTCCTTGTTACGCAAACGCGCAACTTCTAGGCCATCTCGACAGGGCTGAACGCAAACTCATGTAAGCTGGACCACAGGTGATGGAACCGGCGCGGCAGGGGCTTCCTGGCCTGACCTTCCCTTGCGTGATCTTGGCGCCGCCCGGCGCGCGGGTTAGGCGTGTGGTTCAACTTCTCAACGGGAGAGACGCACATGGCCGATCTGGCCCTCGCCACCGACAAGATCCGCGCCGCCGTCGGCGAAAACTCGGGTCTGGGCAAGACCGTGAAGCTGGACTTCGGCGATGACGGCAAGATCTTCATCGACGGCGCCTCGGCTCCGAACACCGTCAGCAACGACGACAAGCCGGCTGACGCCACCGTCTCGATCAAGTGGGACGACTTCGTCGCCCTGGCCGAGGGCCGTCTGGACCCGATGATGGCCTTCATGCAGGGCAAGCTGAAGATCGCGGGCGACATGATGATCGCCCAGAAGCTGGCGCCGCTGCTCAAGGGCTGAGCGCGGGCTGAGGCTTGATGTTCGACGGCGCGGCTCCGACGGGGCCGCGCCGTTTTCATTTCGGGAGAGGCGTAAGATGGATTTCCGGCTGAGCGAGCGGGGCGAACACTGGCGCGAACGGGTGCGCCGTTTCATGGAGGCGGAGGTTCTGCCGCGCGAGGCGGAGTATCGCGCCCAGGTCCGCGCCGATCCCAAGCGCCAGCCGCCGGTGATGGAGACGCTGAAGGTCAGGGCCAGGGCCGAGGGCCTGTGGAACATGTTCCTGCCGGGCGAGCATGGGGCGGGGCTGTCGAACCTGGAATACGCCCCCATCGCCGAGCTGATGGGCCGGGCGCTGTGGTCGGCCGAGGCGTTCAACTGCAACGCGCCCGACACGGGCAATATGGAAGTCCTGCATATGTACGGCGACGCCGCCCAGCAGGAGCGGTGGCTCAAGCCCCTGATGGCCGGCGAAATCCGTTCGGCCTTCCTGATGACCGAGCCCGAGGTCGCCTCGTCCGACGCCACCAACATCCAGACCCGGATCGAGCGCGACGGCGACCACTATGTCGTCAACGGCCGCAAATGGTGGTCGACCAATATGGCGCACCCGAACGTCGCCATGACCATCGTCATGGGCAAGACCGATCCCGACGCCGCCGTTCACCAGCAGCAGAGCCAGATCATCGTCCCGGTCGACACGCCCGGCTTTCGCGTCGAGCGGATGCTGTCGGTTTTCGGCTATGACGAGGCGCCGATCGGCCACGCCGAGGTGGTGCTGGAGAACGTCCGCGTTCCCGCCTCCAACCTGATCGCGGGCGAGGGGCGCGGCTTCGAGATCGCCCAGGGCCGCCTGGGGCCGGGCCGCATCCACCACTGCATGCGGACCATCGGCGCGGCCGAAAAGGCGCTGGAGCTGATGGTCGACCGCCTGCTCAGTCGGACCGCCTTCCGCAAGACCATCGCCGAGCATTCGGTGTGGGAGCAGCGGGTGGCCGAGGCGCGCACCAATATCGAGATGTGCCGCCTGCTGGTTCTGAAGGCCGCCTGGATGATGGACGAGGTCGGGGCCAAGGGCGCCAAGTCCGAAATCGCCCAGATCAAGGTCGCCGCGCCGCGCATGGCCCTGAAGGTCATCGACGACGCCATTCAGGCGTTCGGCGGGGCGGGGGTGTCGGGCGACACGCCGCTGGCCGAGCTTTACGCCATGGTGCGGACCCTGCGCATCGCCGACGGCCCAGACGAGGTGCACAACCGCACCATCGCCCGGCTGGAGTACGCCGCGCGGGCAGGACGCTAGGCTGTCGCTCGACTCATAACTCGTCGCTGGGCGGACGCTTGTGGTGATGGTGGACTGAGGGCGAACTGAAGTCGCCGTCTACGATGTCGCCCAGATAGAGGTTGGAGCTGGCCTTGCTGGGCGGCGGCGGGGTGCGGCCGAACAGCCAATCCATGAGGCCGCGCTTGTCTGTGCGCGTGGGTTCGGGGGCGGGGGGGCGTCGCGGAGTCATCATGACGGACTCTCCTGAGATCGGGAATTGAACCCCTTCGCGGGTTCCTCCGTTCCACCCGCCTAGCTGTCGTCGCCCTCATTATTTTCTGCGCCGTCGAGCGGGAGTTCGTGCGCCAGAAGCAGGGCCAGGCGACGGCGGGCTCGGTTGACCCGGCTCTTCACCGTGCCCACGGCGCAGCCGGCGATGTCGGCCGCCTCCTGATAGGAGAGCCCCGCCGCACCGACCATGATGATGGCCTCGCGGTGTTCGGGCGGCAGGGTGTTCAGCGCCTGTTGCAGCGCCGTCAACTCGGCGGTCCATTCCTGGTTGGCTTCTGAGGTCAGGCTGGCGGCGTGGCGGCCTTCCTCGTCGGCGACTTCACGTCGGCGGCGGGCGGCGCCGGTGTACCAGCTGTTCCTCAGAATGGTGAACAGCCAGGCTCGCAGATTGGTCCCCGTCTCGAACCGCGCCCGGTGGGCCCAGGCCTTGACCAGGGTCTCCTGAACCAGATCATCGGCGTCCGCGCGGTTGCGCGCCAGTGAAAAGCCGAAGGCCCGCAGCGCCGGTATCTGGCAGGCCAGCATGGCGCGCCAATTGGCCGGATCAGCCAGGTCCGGCGCCCGATCGATCGGGGGCGATGATGGCGGGGGGTCGATGGCGTTCGGCCCCTCGGGCATGCGGAGCTGGGGCATGCGTCGGGATCCTGAAAAACTGCGCCGTGTCGGCGGTTGGACCGAATCAGAACGCCGCCTGGCTGCGACTGTTCCTGTGGAACGGGACTGTGAAGGCGCGCATAGATGGGTTCTGGCCATGCGGAACCGCCTCGTCTCAGGCCGCATTCCTACGGGGTGACCACAGTGAACACTCACCCAGGGGCAGGCGGAAACATGGCCGGAACGCAGCGCAGACCGGCGCGCGTCGCCGGGGATCTGGAGCGCTATCGCCGCGTGCGCGCGGTGATGCCTGCTCTGGCCGCCGCGCTGTCAGCCGAAGACCTGCAGGCCCAGTCGATGGCCCACGCCAGTCCAGGCAAGTGGCATCTCGGTCATGTCAGTTGGTTCTTCGAGACCATGCTGTTGGACAGGCCGGGCTATGAGCCATTCGATCCTCGGCTGAAGGAGGTCTTCAACTCCTATTATGAGGCGCTCGGCGAGCGTATCGGTCGAGACGAGCGAGGTCTGATGACGCGCCCCTCGTTGGCCGAGGTCATGGCCTATCGCGCCGAGGTCGACCGGCGGATGGAGGCGCGCCTGGCCGACGTTTCAGCGCCGATGGAAGGGTTGGAGCGCTATCTGTTCGAGCTGGGTCTCAACCACGAACAGCAACATCAGGAACTGTTCCTGATGGACCTGCTGCATCTGATGTCCCGCTCGCCGCTGGACCCGGCGGCCTATGATGTCGAGCCGCGCGCGGCGCCCTTGCAACCAGCGCGCGGCGGCTGGCAGGCGTTCGAGGGCGGTCTGATCGAGACGGGGGTCTCGGCCGAAGGGTTCGCCTTCGACAATGAACGGCCCGCGCATCGCGTCTGGCTGGAGCCGTTCGCCCTGGCCGCCGATCTGACGACCAACGGCGACTGGCTGGCCTTCATGGATGACGGCGGCTACGCGCGGCCTGACCTGTGGCTGAGCGACGGCTGGGCCACGGTCCAGGCGCGTGGGTGGACGGCGCCCCTCTACTGGCGTCGAGCGGAAGGGCAGGGCTGGACGGTCATGACCCTGACGGGGCGACGGCCGGTCGACCCGGCCGCGCCGGTGCGCCATGTCAGCTTCTACGAGGCCGACGCCTTCGCACGGTGGTCGGGCCGGCGCCTGCCCACCGAGGCGGAATGGGAGCACGCCGCCCGCAGCCGTCCCGACGCCTTCTCCAACCTGGACAATGAGGCGTGGCAGTGGACCGCCAGCGCCTATGGCCCTTACCCCGGCTTTCGTCCGACCGAGGGCGCGGCGGCCGAGTACAACGGCAAGTTCATGGCCAATCAGATGGTGCTGCGCGGCGGCGCCTTCGCCACGGCGCCGGGACATGCGCGGCCGACCTATCGTAACTTCTTCTACCCGGACCAACGATGGGCCTTCGTAGGCGTCCGTCTCGCCGCCGACGCTGGCGAGTGCGCCAGGTACGACGAGACTGACGAACACGAGGGCTTCCGCCGCGACCTGATCGCAGGCCTGGCGTCATCGCCGAAGAGTCTGCCGCCCAAATGGTTCTACGACGCGCGCGGGTCCGAGTTGTTTGAGGCCATCACCCGCCTGCCGGAATACTATCCGACCCGGCAGGAAGCGGCCCTGTTGCGCCGGGCCGCCCCGTACTGGGCCGAACGTTTCGGCGCCGACGCCGTGCTGGTCGAGCTCGGCTCCGGCGCCAGCGAGAAGACGCGCATCGTGTTGGACGCCGCTCCCGATCTGGCGGCCTACGTCCCCATCGACATCAGTCCCACGGCGCTGGAAGAAGCGGCGGTCCGCCTAAGGCAGGCCTATCCGGCTCTGAAGGTGCTGCCGATCGTCGGCGACTTCGAGCATCTGGGCGTGCTGCCGTCCGAGGCAGGGCAGGGGCGGCGCGTCGGCTTCTTCCCCGGCTCGACCATCGGCAATCTGGCGCCGGAGACGGCGGAGGCCCTGTTGCGCGACATGCGCGACATGCTGGGACCGGATGCCCTGTTCATTCTGGGCGTCGATCTGATCAAGGAGCCCTCGACCTTGATCGCGGCCTATGACGACGCCGAGGGGGTGACGGCCCGTTTCAATCTGAATGTTCTGACGCGCGCCAATCGCGACCTGGGCGCGGACTTCGACCTGGACGCCTTTGCTCATCGCGCCGTCTGGAATGAGGCTGAAGCGCGGATGGAGATGCATCTGGAGGCCCTTCGCCCCATGACGGTGCGGCTGGGCAAGCTGGTCTTCCGTTTGGCGCAGGGCGAGACGATCCACACGGAGAACTCGCGTAAATATGACGAGGCTCGCGTGCGCGCCCTGGCCGAGGCCGCCGGCTGGCGCGTCGAAGCCTTCGAGGTCAGCGACGCTCCGCGCGTGGCCTTGGCCCTTCTGGCCTGCTGACCGCAACCTTCTATCAGACAAAGAAAAACGGCGAGGTTTCCCACGCCGTCGAAGAGTTCTGAAGTCGATCGCGAGGATCAGCGTTTCGGCGGCGCCGTATCCTGCCCGGACTTGTTCCGTGCGCCGTGGGACGCTTCGCCGCCCTTGCGTCCGGCCTGGGCCGCGAGGGAGCGATCCTGAGAGAAGCTGCGCTTCTCGCTGGGGACGCTGGCGCCGCCCTTGCGGGCGATTTCGCGCTGACGTTCCGGGTCCATCGAGGCGAAGCCTCGCTTGGAAACACCGGAGCCGCGGGTGGGCTGACCTTCGGCCATTTCAGATGTTCCTTTCGTAGACGGTGGCGCTTGCGCAAGAGAACCCGGCGCCGGCGCGGAGGTTCCGAGAAAGGATTAAAACCCTGTTCGACAAATGGGGGCTGCGGGCGTCGTCCGGCTGCGGAACCGCGACGATTCCGGCGGGTTCATCGAGGCTCTGAGTGCAGAATTCAGGAGTTCAGCTCATGCCGGTTTCCAACGACCAAATCGCCCGCGCCGACAACGCGCCTTCGCCTGAGGACATCACCGAGGGCCGCTCGACGCGCAGCGACCGCCTTGAAGGGGCCGCCGATGAGATTCTGGCGGCGGGCGCCCGGCCGCGCCCCCTGCGTCAGGCGGTGCGCGAGGATGCGGCCGAGGTGCGCGACTGGGCGCGCCGTCACGGCTCGGAAGCCTGCGAGGCGATTCGCGACGAGCCGATCCGCATGACGCTCTATGCCCTGGGGATCGGCGTCCTGATCGGCCTTCTGGCCGCGCGCTGAACTAGGCTGGCCCGGAGGCGGGCCGCGCGATGGGCGCCGCCTTCATCGCCTGATCCGAGACGAACGGATTGGTCCTTCGCTCGGCCCCGAAGGTCGAGTGCGGCCCGTGTCCCGGGACGAAGGTGACGTCATCGCCCAGCGGCCACAGCTTGGTGGTGATCGCCGTCAGCAGGGCCTGATGATCGCTGCGCGGGAAGTCGGTGCGCCCGACCGAGCCTTGAAACAGCACGTCGCCGACCTGGGCGAAGCGGGCCTCGCGGTTGAAGAAGATCACATGGCCCGGCGTGTGGCCGGGGCAGTGGAAGACCTCCCACCTCGTCTTGCCCAGCGTCAGCACGTCGCCGTCGTCCAGCCACCGCGTGGGGGTGAAGCTGCGGGCCTCGGGCAGGCCGTATTTCTGACCCTGCGTGGGAATCAGATCGATCCAGAACTGGTCCTCAGGGTGCGGCCCCACGATGTCGAGGCCGGTCTTTTCCTGCATCTCGGCGGCGGCGCCGGCATGGTCCAGATGGCCGTGCGTGATCCAGATGGCGTTCAGCGTCAGACCGCGCCGCGCGACCTCACCCAGAATGGCGTCGACCGAACCGCCGGGATCGATGACGGCGGCCTTCTTCGTCTGCGTGCACCAGACCGTCGTGCAGTTCTGCTGAAGCGGCGTAACGGGCGTGACGAAGACGCCGATGGGGGCTGAAGGCTGGCTCATGGGCCATCAGATAGCGGGCCGATGCCCACAAAGGAACCGCGTTGCGTTGACGTTTCGGCCCCTTCTCGACATAAGGGCGGGCTCCGAGGCGCCGCTCCCGAAAGGGGCGGCCCTGTTGCTTTATCCACCGCGCGCCTTCGTGGCGTCGCCACAGAGCGTCAGATACCCGACCATGCAAGTCGTCGAAAAGTCGAACGAAGGCCTCAGCCGCGTGATCGCGGTGACCATTCCCGCCGCCGAGCTGAATGAGAAGCTCGAAGCCCGCATTAAGGAAATGGCTCCCCAGATGAAGCTGAAGGGCTTCCGTCCGGGCAAGGTGCCGGCCTCGCACGTCAAGAAGACCTTCGGCCGTGACTTCATGGGCGAAATCATCAACGCCTCGCTGAACGAAACCAGCCAGGGCGCTTTGGAAGAGCTGAAGATCCGCCCGGCCGCGCCGGCCGAGATGAAGCTGACCTCGGATATGGACAAGGTCATCGCCGGTCAGGAAGACCTGGCCTATGAAATGTCGCTGGAAGTCATGCCGGAATTCACCCCGGTCGACCCCAAGACCCTGAAGCTGACCCGCCCGACCTATGAGGCCTCGGACGAGGATCTGGACGAGGCGCTGAAGGAACTGGCGTCGCAAGCCAAGTCCTACGAGGACAAGAAGGGCAAGACGGTCAAGGCCGCCGACGGCGACCAGCTGACCATCGATTTCCTGGGCAAGATCGACGGCGAGGCCTTCGACGGCGGCGCCGCCACCGACGCGGACCTGGTGATCGGCTCGGGCCGCTTCATCCCGGGCTTCGAAGAGCAGCTGAAGGGCGCCAAGGTCGGTGAAGAGAAGACCATCGAAGTGACCTTCCCGGAAGAGTACCAGGCCAAGCACCTGGCCGGTAAGGCCGCGACCTTCGACGTCACCGTCAAGGCCATCAAGGCCGAGGTCGAATCCAAGATCGACGACGAGTTCGCCAAGCGCATCGGCCTGGAGTCGCTGGACCAGCTGAAGGAACTGCTGAAGTCCAACCTGAACCAGCAATACGCCGGCGCCACCCGCTTCAAGCTGAAGCGCGCCCTGCTGGACGTGCTGGACGAAGGCCACGACTTCCCGCTGCCGCCGAAGATGGTCGACGCCGAGTTCGAAGGCATCTGGGCCCAGGTTTCGGCCGACAAGGACGCCGGCCAGCTGCCGGAAGACGACGCCAAGAAGTCGGAAGACGAACTGAAGGCCGAGTACAAGAAGATCGCCGAGCGCCGCGTGCGCCTGGGTCTGGTCCTGGCCGAGATCGGCCGCGCCAACAACGTCGGCGTCTCGGATCAGGAACTGTCGAACGCCATCATGGCCGAAGCCCGCAACTACCCGGGCCAGGAGCGCATGGTGCTGGACTTCTACCGCCAGAACCCGAACGCCGCCGCCCAGCTGCGCGCGCCGATCTATGAAGAGAAGGTCGTCGACCTGATCGTCTCGGTCGCCGAGGTGAAGGACGAAGCCATCTCGAAGGAAGAGCTGCTGAAGGAAGAAGACGAAGGCTGATCCCGTCGTCTTACGGATCGGCGACAGTCGGTTCGTCAGCCATTCAGACAAATGAAAAGGGTCCGCTTCGGCGGGCCTTTTTTATTCTGAGCTTGGCCAAAGGTGCTTTGGGCGAATGCTGGCCCTGACCAGATGGCGATGCCGCATGCCGGGCGCGTACGCGTGGGATGATGAAGACAAATCCAGATGCGTTGACCTGTAGTGGCGAAACGTCGCTATTTTATTCTGGGTGGTAGTGAGTACGGTGGATGGCCTGGCGGAGCGGTCCGTTTTCGGTGCTTTGATAAGAGGGTAGGTCGATGAACTTCGCAGCTATCTTGGCTTCCATTGCATTGTTCTCGGAGGCCCCACAGGTGGCGCCGCAAGCGGATGCCGGTGACGTGACGGCGGTTGAAGACGTTGTTGTGGATGCGCGAAGACTGGAAGAGATCGCGCGGTCCTATGTGCGACAGCTATCGGATCCGCCGAGCGGCGCGCGGTTGGCGCGCTGGAGCAAGCCTCTCTGCGTCAGCGTAAGCAATATGCGGCCGCAGCTTGCCCAGTTTGTGATTGATCGGATCGCTCGCAACGCTCTTGAAGCGGGCGCTGATGTGGCGGGTCCGGGGTGCAAGCCCAATGTCATCGTTTTCGCCACTTCGGACGGTGCCGCGTTGGCCCAGAAACTGGTCAGCGAGTTTGAATCACGTTTTCGCCCCGCCCCCCAGGGCACCAACCCATCCCGTGCGGCGCTGAGGGAGTTCCAGAATTCCGAAGAGCCGGTTCGCTGGTGGAATGTCGCCATTCCAGTGGAAATTTCGTCAGGAGAAATCGCCACGAGAATGTACGGGGACATGCTCTTTCCAAATGGAGGGGACGAACCCAATACGGTCAGGGTAAGGGATGGGTCGCGCCTCCGTTCCAATGTCCGTCATGATATGGCCTGGACCGTCATCATCATCGACATGAGTCGAACCGACGGCGTACCGCTGGGCGTGTTGGCGGACTATGTCTCCATGGTGTCCTTAGCTCAGATCGACCCTTCTTCTGATCTGAGCGGCCAACAGACCATCATGAATCTGTTTCGCTCTCGAGCGAGCATGCCTGGGTTGACGTCTTGGGATAAGGACTACCTGGCGGCCCTCTATCTTGCCCCTCCTGATCGCGCTGATCCGAGAAGCCAGGAGGCGGCGGTGACACGTGTCCTAGTTCAGCAACGTCGAAAGCAACAGGACACAGGCCCTGCGCCGGCTGGCGAATAACGGTGGTGAGCTGCTGATCGATCGCTTCGCCTTGCGTCGGGGGCTTGCGGACGCGATATGTTGAAATGAAGGGGGCGACTTGAATCGCGCCCGCATCACTCGAGAAGGCCTTCATGCGCGATCCGATCGACTACATCTCCAACAACCTGGTGCCGATGGTGGTGGAGCAATCCAGCCGCGGCGAACGGTCGTTCGACATCTTTTCGCGCCTGCTGCGCGAGCGGATCATCTTCCTGACCGGTCCGTTCGAGGACGGCATGGCCTCGCTGATCTGCGCCCAGCTGCTGTTCCTGGAATCGGAGAACCCGAAGAAGGAGATCAGCATGTACATCAACAGCCCCGGCGGTCAGGTGACCTCGGCGCTCGCGATCTACGACACCATGCAATACATCAAGTCGCCGGTCTCGACCGTGGTCATGGGCATGGCCGCTTCGGCTGGTTCGCTGATCCTGACGGCCGGTGAAGCGGGCCAGCGCATCGCCCTGCCGAACGCGCGGGTCATGGTGCACCAGCCCTCGGGCGGCTTCCGCGGCACGGCCTCGGACATCGAGCGTCACGCCGAGGACATCATCGCCACCAAACGCCGCCTGAACGAAATCTACGTCCAGCACACCGGCCGCACCTATGAAGAGGTTGAGCGCACCCTGGACCGCGACCACTTCATGACCGCCGAGGAAGCCAAGGCCTGGGGCATCGTCGATCACGTCTATGACAAGCGCACCCAGGCCGACGACGACGGCGTTAAGGCTCCCTAAGCCTAAAACGCGCTTCGACTGCGACAATTTACGAGGCGGGATTCGGCGACGGATTCCGCCTCGAATCGTGTTTGAGATTCGTTTCCAGCGAGGGGGGGGGCGCTTCATGGCGACGCAGTGGAGAGACGACGGCTTCCGGTATGGCGCCGTCACGCGCGGGTTGCACTGGGTCATGGCCCTGCTGCTGGCGTGGCAGTTCGCGGGCATGGCCGTGAAGGAGATCGTCGGCAAGGCGCCGATCACCGCCTTCTGGGTCGGGACTCACAAGGGGATCGGCGTCATCCTGCTGACCCTGATCGTGGCGCGCGCCCTGTGGGGCCTGTACAACATGAAGACGCGCCCGGCGCACGGCGGCGGCTTCTGGGGCCTGGCCGCCAAGCTCGGACATCTGGCGCTCTACGCCTTGATGTTGATCGTTCCGGCGTTGGCTCTGCTGCGGCAGTATGGATCGGGCAAGCCGCTGGACGTGTTCGGCGTGCGCCTGATCGAGGGCGGCTGGGCCGAGGTGCCGTGGATGACCGCGCCCGCTAACGCCGCCCACGGCCTGCTGGCCTGGGTGCTGCTGGCCGCCATCGCGGGCCATATCCTGATGGTGCTGGTCCACCGCTTCATCTGGAAGGACGACACCGTCGGCCGGATGGTCGGCTAGGGTGGTTCAGTCCGCCGTCGCCGAGAGGGCGACGGCGGAAGACGTCATCAGACGTCCAGGTCGGCCTGGGCGAAGCGGGCGTTTTCCTGGATGAAGTTGTAGCGGGCCTCAGCCTTGCGGCCCATCAGGCGTTCGACCAGATCCTCGATCTCTTCCTCGCTGTCGGGCAGGGCGATGCGGGCCAGAGTCCGCTTTTTCGGGTCCATGGTGGTCTCTTTCAGCTGAGAGGCCATCATTTCGCCTAGACCCTTGAACCGGCCGATCTCGGTCTTCTTGCCCTTGAAGGTCGTGGCCAGCAGCTCGTCGCGGTGCGCGTCGTCGCGGGCGTATTCCGACAGCGGACCCGCCGAAATCCGGTAGAGCGGCGGCAGGGCCATATACAGCCGCCCCTGACGGATCAGGTCCGGCATGGAGCGATAGAAGAAGGTGATCAGCAGGGCTGCGATGTGGGCGCCGTCGACGTCGGCGTCGGTCATGATGACCACGCGCTCATAGCGCAGGTCGTCGACGCTGAAGCGGCTGCCCGCCTGCACGCCCAGCGCCAGCATCAGATCGGTCAGTTCGACGTTGGCGCGCAACTTGTCCGCCGTGGCCGAGGCGACGTTCAGGATCTTGCCGCGCAGGGGCAGGATGGCCTGGGTCGTGCGGTCGCGCGCCTGCTTGGCCGAGCCGCCGGCCGAGTCGCCTTCGACGATGAACAGTTCGGTGCCCTCGGCGGCTTGCCGTGAGCAGTCCGACAGCTTGCCGGGCAGACGCAGCTTGCGGGTGGCGGCGGCGCGCTGGACTTCCTTGTCCTTGCGGCGACGCAGGCGGTCCTCGGCGCGGTCGATGACGAAGCCGAGCAGGGCGTTGGCCTGTTTCGGGCTTTCGGTCAGCCAGTGGTCGAAGGGGTCGCGCAGCAACTGTTCCGTCAGGCGCTGTCCCTCGGGCGAGGACAGGCGGTCCTTGGTCTGGCCCTGGAATTCCGGGTTGCGAATGAAGACCGAGATCAGGGCGCCCGCATTGGCGATGACGTCTTCGGCCGTGATCTGGGCGGCGCGCTTCTCGTTGATCAGCTCGCCATAGGCCTTCAGCCCCTTGACCAGGGCGGCGCGGAAACCCGCTTCGTGCGTGCCGCCGTCGGGGGTCGAGACGGTGTTGCAGTAGGAGGCGATGAAGCTGTCGGCGTCGCCGAAGCCGATCGGCGACCAGGTGACGGCCCATTCCAGCGCGCCGGCTTCGCCCTTGCGCTCTACACGTCCGGCGAAGACGGGGGTGACGGTCTCCAGTTCGCCCACGCGCTCGGCCAGGGCGTCGGCCAGGCCGCCGGGGAAGTGCAGCGTCGCCTGGGCGGGCGTCTGGTCGGTGATGCGCTCCGGCGCGCAGGTCCAGCGGATCTCGACGCCGCGGAACAGATAGGCCTTGGCCCGCGTCATGCGGAACAGGCGCGCGGGCTTGAAGGTCGCGCCGACGCCGAAAATCTGCTCGTCCGGCTTGAACCGGATCAGGGTGCCCTTCTTCTTCGAGGGACCGACCTGCTGGATCGGCGCCTGCACATGGCCGCGGCTGAAGGACTGGCGCCACTCGAAGCCGTCGCGCCAGACGGTGACGTCCAGGCTTTCCGACAGGGCGTTGACGACCGAAACGCCGACGCCGTGCAGGCCGCCCGAGGTCTCATAGGCCTTGCCCGAGAATTTGCCGCCCGAGTGCAGCACGGTCATGACGACTTCCAGCGCCGACTTGCCGGGGTGCTTGGGGTGGGGGTCGACCGGAATGCCGCGCCCGTCGTCGCGTACCGACAGATACCCCTCGGCGTCCAGATCGACGGTGATCAGCTTGGCGTGCTTGGCGACGGCTTCGTCCATCGCGTTGTCCAGCACTTCGGCGAACAGGTGGTGCAGGGCGCGCTCGTCCGTGCCGCCAATGTACATGCCGGGGCGTTTGCGAACGGGCTCAAGTCCCTCCAGCACCTCGATCGAGGACGCGGAATAGCCGGTGGCGGCCGCCGTCGCGGCGCTGGCGTGGGACGTCAGCTCGACCTTGGGCTGATGCACGGGGGCCGGCGCCGGCTGGGGCGCGACCGGAGGCGTCGCCGCAGCGGGTGCGGGCGCAGGGGCGGCGGGCTTGGCCGGTTCGGCGTCGTCGAGATTGGAAAACAGGTCGTCCATCAGGGCATTTTGCGGCGATTCGGGGCAGGGTCTGGTAGGCTTCGAAGAGGGCGGGGGCAAGGCCCGCGTCAGTTCGGCGGATCAGGGATCAGGGCGCTCGGTCCGGGATCAGATTACGCGCCATCAGCGCCATGAACAGGGTCCACGGCAAATCCTGGTGCCTCATCAGCACGCTTTCCGACAGGCTCAGCAGCAGGAAGGCCGCCAGCCAGGCCAGGCTCCAGTATCCCTCGCGCCGTCCCAGGCCGGTCAGGCGGATCAGAACGGCCGCCGAGGTCACGGCGACGACGGCGCCGACCAGGCCGACGCCCGCCCAGCCCAACTCAGCGCGCAGGTCCAGCCAGCCTTGGTGGGCCGACGGCACGCGCCAGCCTGTCTCATGCCGGATCCACTCCATCGGCTCCGAGTCCGGCAGCCAGAAGGCGCTGTAGCCATAGCCCAGCCAGGGCCTGCGCTCGGTCATGCGGGCGATGGCGTCCCAGATTTCGGTGCGGCCGGTCAGGCTGGGATCCTTGCCGAACAGGGCCAGGATTTCGACGGAGAACTCGCTCCATGCCCACAGGCCGCCGACCAGGGCCGCGCCCATGCACCATACGGCGACGACGCCGAACACCGGCCCCATGCGTCGGATCAGCCGACACAGCAGAACAAGGCCGCCGCCCAGCATGGCCATGATCAGGGCGGTCTTGGATTGCGACCCCAGCAGGGCCAGGGTGCAGACCGCCAGGGCGGCCAGCGCCAGACGGCGGTCACGCTGGTCCGTCTGCGCGGCCAGCAGGGCCGAAGCGGCGATCAGGCCGAGCGTCATGACCATGCCCAGTTGGTTCTTCTCGTACCAGACGCCCCGCCACAGGCCGGCGTTGGCCGCATGGTGGACGCCGAACCCTGGAAAGACGAAGACGGCGATCAGGCTGCATAGCCCCAACGCCAGAAACGTCGCGGTCAGCATCCGGGGCAGAGCGATCCCGCGAAAGGCCGCGCCCAGATAGACGGCGAAGATCCCGGTCAGCCCGAGGGCCAACACCCGCCGCTCGGTCACATCCGGCGCTTGGGACCACAGGCTGGACGCCAGCGCCAAGACGACCATCAGCAATAGGGGGATGAAGGCGGGCCAGGCCGCCGCCATTCGCCGCGCGCGAAACCCGACCAGCCCTAGGATCACCAGATAGATCGGCGGCCAGACCAGCCGCAGCACTGGGGTCTCTTCCTGGTTCGGCGCGAAGATCGGGCCGAGCAGGGCGCCGGACAACAGGGCCAGGATCAGGCCTGCGGCCGCCTGTTCCCACAGGGTGGGAGCGTCGGGATCATGACGTGAAGGAGCGATCGCCCCCCTCACGCCTTCTCCACGAAGGTGTCGATGACCTTCTTCTCGCCCGCCTTGTCGAAACTGACCACCAGCTTGTTGCCCTCCACCGCGCGGACCTGACCATAGCCGAACTTCTGGTGGAAGACGCGGTCGCCGCGCGACCAGCCGGACGCCGCCTTGGGATCGGCGGTGGCGATCAGGCGGCCTTCGCCCTCGATCACGGCGCGGCGGGCATAGGCGGGCTTGGGAGTCTGGGCGGCGGTATAGGTCTGGGCGCGTTTCCAGCCGGGGCTGGAATAGCTGCCGCCGAAGGAGGGGGCGTCGTCCCAGCGGCTCTTGGCCTCCTTCATGCCGGTCGAGGCGCCGTAGTAGCCGGTGTCCGACTGGGGCTCGACGTGGGCGATCGGCAGTTCATCGACGAAGCGACTGGGCAACTGAGAGGTCCAGCGGCCATAGACCATGCGGTTGGCGGCGAAGCTGATGCGCGCGTCCTGCTTGGCGCGGGTGACGCCGACGTAGGCCAGACGGCGTTCCTCCTCGAGGCCCTTCACGCCCTTCTCGTCGATGCTGCGCTGGCTGGGGAAGACGCCTTCCTCCCAGCCCGGCAGGAAGACCAGCGGGAATTCCAGCCCCTTGGCGCCGTGCAGCGTCATGATCTGCACCGAGCCGGATCCGTCGGCGTTCTCGTCGCGGCGCTCCAGATCCATGACCAGCGAAACATGCTCCAGATAGGCCTGCAGCGTCTCGAACGACTGCATCGACTGGGTCAGTTCCTTCAGGTTGTCCAAGCGCGTCTGGCCGCTGGTGCGGTCGGCCTTCTGCATGGCGGTGTATCCGCTCTCGTCCAGCAGGGTCTCCGTCACCTGCCAGTGGGGCGTGCCCATGGCCATCAGGTCGCGCCAGCGGTCCAGGTCGCGCACGAAGTTGGCCAGCGGCGTGCGGGTGCGCGCCTGAAGCTCGTCCGTCGTAATCAGGTGGCGCACCGCCCGCATGGCCGAGACGCCGTTCTCGCGCGCGATGTGCAGGATCTTCTGGACGCTGGTGTCGCCGATGCCGCGCTTGGGGACGTTGACGATGCGCTCGAACGCCAGATCGTCGTCCTCAGACTGGATCAGCCGCAGATAGGCGTGGGCGTCGCGGATTTCCGCCCGCTCGAAGAAGCGCGGCCCGCCAATGACGACATAGGGAATGGCCAGCATCAGGAAGCGTTCTTCAAACGCCCGCATCTGAAATGACGCGCGAACAAGAACGGCCATGTCCTTGTAATTCATGCCCTGCTTGCGCGCGGTTTCGATCTCGTCGGCGATTAGCCGGGCCTCGGCCTCGCCGTCCCAGACGCCGCGCACGCGCACCTTGTCGCCGCTGTCGTCCTCGGTCCACAGGGTCTTGCCCAGCCGGTCCTGATTGGCCGCGATCAGGGCCGAGGCCGCGCCGAGGATATGCTTGGTCGAGCGGTAGTTGCGCTCCAGCCGTATGACCTTGGCGCCGGGGAAGTCGCGCTCGAACCGCAGGATGTTATCCACCTCGGCCCCGCGCCAGCCATAGATCGACTGATCGTCGTCGCCGACGCAGCAGACATTGCCGGTCGAGGAGGTCAGCAGCCGCAGCCACAGATACTGGGCGACGTTGGTGTCCTGATATTCGTCCACCAGGATGTAGCGGAACCGGCGGCGATATTCCTCCGCCAGATCAGCCTGTTTCGACAGGATGGTGATGTTGTGCAGCAACAGGTCGCCGAAGTCGCAGGCGTTCAGCGTCGCCAGCCGCGCCTGATAGGCGGCGTACAGCGCCGGGCCTTTGCCGTTGGCGAAGTCCTCGCCCGGCGGCAGCTTGTCGGGCGTCCAGCCGCGGTTCTTCCAGTGGTCGATCATATGGGCCAGCGACTTGGGCGTGAACCGCTTGGTGTCGATGTTGGCCGCTTCCAGAAGCTGCTTCAGCAGCCGCTCCTGATCGTCCGTATCCAGGATGGTGAAGCTGGATTTCAGCCCGACCAGTTCCGCATGGCGACGCAGGATCTGCGCCGCGACCGAGTGGAAGGTGCCCAGCCAGCGCAGACCCTCGGACGACGGGCCGATCAGATGGCCGATCCGCTCGCGCATCTCGCGCGCGGCCTTGTTGGTGAAGGTGACGACCAGCAGCTCCCACGGCTTGGCCCGGCCGGTCGCCAGAATATGCGCCAGTCGCGTGGTCAGGACGCGCGTCTTGCCCGTGCCGGCGCCCGCCAAAACCAGCACCGGCCCTTCGGTCGTCTCCACCGCCTCGCGCTGTTCGGGGTTCAGGCCCGCCAGATAGTCGGCCGCCGGCCCTTGCGGAGTCTGGGCGCGGGCGAGGTCGGAAATGCGGGGAGCGGGCAGGTCGGTCACAGGGGCGGATACTCAGGCGGCGGGACAGGCGGGCGAGCCGCCGGAATCTAAATGGGAGAACATAAGCAGCACAGCGACCAAAGTCAGGCCTATTCGCACACGGCGCTTCCGGAACCGCGCAGTCAGAGCGTCGTTCTCGCACACGACAGGGTCAGCAAAGGGAAGGGATGCCTATGGCGGAAAACTCAAGCGGCGGCGGCAACGCCGGTCTCGCCTTCATCGTCGGCGGTTTGGTCGTGGTTGTGGCTGTCCTGGCCTGGTTCCTTCTGGGCCGAGGCGGGGCGTCGGACACCAAGAATGTCGATGTTGAGGTCAAGCTGCCTGAAGTCTCGGCGCCGGCTGCGCCGAGCGGTCCTGAGGCCGCGTCATGACCGATCCCGATATCCCGCCTGAACGCGTCGTCCATCAGACTACCGTCAACAACGCCCCGGCGCCGCGAAAGGGCGGCGGGGCGGGTTTGGCCTTCATCGTCGGGGGCCTTCTCGTCGCCGTGGCGGTGATAGCCTGGTTCGTCTTCGCCGGAGGAAGGGCGCCGGCGCCGTCAACGCCCGAATTGAACGTCGACATCAATGTGCCGACGCCGCGCCTGCCTGAGGTTCCAGACCGCCCGGCTCCGCCTGACTTGCCGCGCCCCTCTGAGCCGCCCCAGGTGGCCGCGCCCGAACCGCAGGGCGGATGAGGTCGTGAAGGTCGCCTTGAAGCGCGTCTATGAACCGCCGTCCGATGCGGATGGGACGCGCATCCTGGTCGACCGCCTCTGGCCGCGTGGTCTCAGCAAGGACAAGGCCCGCGTGGACCTATGGCTCAAGCAGATCGCGCCGACGACGGAGCTGCGGCAGTGGTTCGGCCATGATCCGGCGAAATGGACGGAGTTCCAGCACCGCTATCGCGCGGAGCTGGAAGCCAACGGCGATGTCGTATCCGAACTGAAGGCCGCGCTCGCCGATGGCCCGGCGACCCTGGTCTATGGGGCCAGGGACGAAGAGCACAACGACGCCGTCGTGCTGGCGGCCTATCTGACGGACCCCTGACCCGGCGGGCGCATTGGCGCGGGCCTATTTCAGTCGATAGCTGATCGTCGTGACGACCCGGACCTTCTTGTTCGGCGTGCTGGCTTCGTCGCCCGTGCCGTCGCGCGACAGGATCTCGAACGAGCCCTGTCCCGCCGTCTTGATCGGCCCCAGCGGCGCGCCGGAATCCTTGGCGAACTGTTCGGCGCCGCTGCGGGCGGCGGCGGTGGCCTCGGCGATCATGGCCGGGCGCACGTCGTTCAGCTTGGTGAAGATGTAGGAGGGGCCGTTGAAGTCCTGCAACACCACGCCCTGGCGCACCAGATCGTTCAGGTTGCGGGTGGTGGTCTGCACCCGGTCGACGTCCGTGGTGCGCACGATCACGGTCTGGGTCAGGATGAAGCGCGGCCCGCCGGTCTGGCTGGCGTATTCGCGCGATCGGGTGTCGGCCACGCCCAGCTGACCCAGGTCCACGGCGTCGTCGGGATAGCCCTGCGCCTTCAGAAACTGGCGCACGATGGCCAGATCGCCGTCGATGCGCGCCTGCACCTCGGACAGTACGTCGCCCGAGGTTGTGAAACGGATCGGCAGGACGGCCAGATCGGCCTTCACGTCCTTTTCCGCCAGGCCGCGTACCGTGACGGAACGGTCGCCTGCGCGGGCGTTGACCACGCCCTGACCGATCAGGGCGCCGCCGCCGATCAGGCCCACGGCCACCAGTCCGCCGAAGACGGCGGCGGGGATGAGGCGGTTCCTGTCGATGTCAGCGCTCATGAGGTCTTCTCTTCTGCGAAGCTGCGGTCGCCGCCGACCCATTGCAGGGCCAGGATGCGGCAGGCGGAGGCCAGGGGGCGGCGGCCCCGCCAGGCGTCGATGCGGATCAGCAGGCCGGACCGGCTTAACGTCAGTTCGGCCGCGATGGCGTCCAGCACGGCCCAGAACTCAGGCTCCAGCGCCACCGAGGTGGCGTGGCCGGACAGCAGCACCGATCGTTTGGCGAGGCCGCTCAAAGCTTAGCGCACGCCCACCATGACGATGTCGGCGCTGGTCGAAGCGCCGTTGGTCAGCACAGCGTAGTTGGTGTCGGTGGTGAAGCGCAGGGCGCCGGAGGCGTCGCGGATTTCAGCACGTGCGGCATAGCGGTGGCGGGCGTCGATCTTGTCGCTGGGCACCGAAAGGGTGACGGCGTAGGGCGGGGCGCGACCGTTCAGGGGCTGGCGCACCTCGGCCATGGTGCGGGACGGCGCGTCCATCAGGCTGACGTCCTCGACCTTGACCGTCAGGACATGGCCGGGCGGCAGCATGATGCGTTCGCGATAGGTGGCGGTGACCTGGACTTCAGTCATGGAGGCTTCGGGCATGGAGGAGCAGGCGGCGGCCAAGAGGACCGGGGCCAGGACGAGGGGGGCGAGGAATGAGCGCATCGGCGTCTCCTTTGTGCGCGGCTAGCTTAGCAGAACGCGCCAGCGTCACATAAGGCTGCAACAGTAGAGAGACGGCGGGGACAAAGCGGTGCTATCGGAAGTTCCCGTTTCGTTTCGACCGAGTCGCCGGCGTGTCACAGTCTGAAGCTCCCCAATCCGAAACCGCGTCGTCGCGCCTGTCTTCACCCGCTGTGTTGGCCATCGGCGGCGTCGGGGTCTGCGCCCTGATCTGGGGCACGACCTGGTACGCCATCACCTTCCAGTTGGGCGCCGTCGATCCGGTGATTTCGGTGGTGCTGCGCTTCGGCATCGCTTCGGCCTTGCTGGCCCTGATCGTCAAGGCGACGGGAGGTCGGCTGGCTCTGACGAGCGGCCAGCATCTGGCGGCGCTGGGGCAGGGGCTGTTCTCCTTCGCCATCAGCTATGCCTTCGTCTACGCCTCGGAGGAGAAGATCGCCTCGGCCGTGGTGGCGGTGATCTTCGCCGCCCTGGCCTTCCTGAACCTGATCCTGTTCCGCGTCGCCTCGGGCCAGAAGGCCGCCGCCGCCGCCTGGCTGGGCGCGGGGCTGGGCGTGGTCGGCGTCGGCGTCCTGTCGGCGGGCGAGGTGATGGGCGCAGGTCTGGGCGTCCACGCGGTCGCGGGCGTCAGCTTCGCCGTGATCGCCGTCGTCGCCTCGGCCTTCGGCAACTGGTTCGCCTGGAAGGGGCAGCAGGCGGGTTCGCAGGTGCTGCCGTCCACGGCCTGGGCCATGGCCTACGGCACGGGGACGCTGGCGCTCTACGCCCTGGTCACGGGCGTCTCCTGGTCGGTGGCGTGGAGCCCGGCCTATGTGATCTCGCTGCTGTACCTGGCGGTGTTCGGCTCGGTCATCGCCTTCGGTCTTTATTTCACCATCGCGCGGGCGAGGGGGTATGCGACGGCCAGCTATATCTCCGCCCTGACGCCGCCGATCGCCATGCTGGTGTCGGTGATGTTCGAAGGGGCGCGCTTCGGCGTGCTGGCCTTCGTCGGACTGGCTCTGGTTCTGGCCGGGCAGGTGTTTCTGATCCGCGCGCCCAAACGCTCGGCGGCCTGATCAGGCCTCGCCCGTTACGACCGGCGCGTCGGGACGCGCTCCCCATTCCGCCCACGATCCGTCATAGAGGCGCGACGGCCGCCCCAGCACGGCCAGCCCCAGCGTCAGGACCGCCGCTGTCACTCCGGAGCCGCAACTGGTGATGACGGGCCGCTCCAGATCGACGCCCGCGGCGCGGAAGGCGTCGTCCAGCGCCTGAGCCTGCTTCAGCGTCCCGTCCACATTCAGCAGGCTGGAGAAGGGCAGGTTCAGCGCCCCCGGCATATGGCCGGCTCGCACGCCGGGGCGCGGCTCGGCGGCTTCCCCTCGGAAACGCGCAGCCCCGCGTGCATCGACCACCTGAAGACCGTCCGCCAGCGCGGCGCTCACCTGATCAAAGTCCGTCACGGCGTCGGCGTCGAACCGCGCCTCGAATTTCGCAGGGACGGGAGCCTTGGCCGCGCCGCCTTGCAGAGGCCGCCCCTCGGCTCTCCATTTGGGCAGGCCGCCGTCCAGCACGCGCACGCGCCTGGCCCCCATCGTCCGCAGCGTCCACCAGACCCGCGCCGCCGAGAACAGCCCTTGCGCGTCATAGACCACGATGTCGTCGCTCTCCGCGACGCCCAGCGCGCCCATCGTATCGGCGAAGATGTCCGGCGACGGCAGCATGTGCGGATAGGGGCTTTCCCGATTCGACACGGCGTCCAGATCGAAGAAGACGGCGCCCGGCAGCCGCTCGCGCTCGAAATCCGCCCGCGCATCGCGCCCGTCCAGCCACCAGCTGGCGTCGATGATTCTCAGGTCCGGCGCGCCCAGCCGCGACGCCAGGGCTGCGGTTGAGATCAGGGGCGTGTCGGTGTGGGTCATTTCGTCAGACTATCATGATCGCGCGGCCGGTGGTCAGGGCCTGAGTCGCCGGATAAGTTGCGAAAACGCATCCGCGACGCCACCTGTCCGCCTGAAAGCCGCGGCATAGGCCCGCGAACCGCCGTTGAAACCAGTCGAAAGCGCCGCCGTGACCTCTCCGAACGCCGTCATCACCCTGTCCGAAGGTCTCAAGACCCCCGTCGTCATCGGCGGCGGCGCCCGCATCGTCTTCATCGCCGGCCCGTGCCAGATGCAGAGCCGCCAGCACGCGCTGGAAACCGCCCATGCGTTGAAGGAGATCGGCGAGCGCCTGAACCTCGGCATCATCTACAAGACCAGCTTCGACAAGGCGAACCGCACCAGCGCCAGCGCCGCGCGCGGCATCGGCTTGAAGGACGCGATGCCGATCTTCGCCGAAATCCGTGAAGTCACCGGCCTGCCGACCCTGACCGACGTCCACTCCGAGGCTCAGTGCGGCCCGGTGGGCGAGTACGTCGACGTGCTGCAGATCCCGGCCTTCCTGTCGCGCCAGACCGACCTGCTGCTGGCCGCCGCCGCCACGGGCAAGGCGATCAACATCAAGAAGGGTCAGTTCCTGGCCCCCTGGGACATGAAGAACGTCATCGCCAAGGTCACGGGCGCTGGCAATCCGAACGTCATGGCCTGCGAGCGCGGCGCCAGCTTCGGCTACAACACCCTGGTCAGCGACATGCGCGCCCTGCCGATCCTGCGCGAGATCGGCTGCCCGGTCGTGTTCGACGCCACCCACAGCGTCCAGCAGCCGGGCGGGCAGGGCACGTCCTCGGGCGGCCAGCGCGAGTTCGTGCCGGTGCTGGCCCGCGCCGCCGTCTCGGTTGGCGTCGACGCCGTCTTCATGGAGACGCACGAAGACCCGGACAACGCCCCGTCGGACGGCCCGAACATGGTGCCGCTCAGCCAGTTCGAGGCTCTGGCCGCCGAACTGATCGCCTTTGACGACCTGGCCATCAAGCTGGGTCACAAGGGGCCGATGGCGAAGACGGCGTGAATCCGCTAGTTCGGCGTCATGGCTGAACGTTCTCTTGATCTCGGCGCCCTGCAGTCCTTGCTGGAGCGCGTGCGCGACCTGAAGGTCGCCTGCGTCGGCGATCTGATGCTGGATCGCTATGTCTATGGCGAGGTCAGCCGCATCTCGCCCGAGGCGCCGATCCCCGTCCTGCGCGCGCGCCGCACCGTGGCCATGCCCGGCGGCGTGGGCAACGTCGCCCGCAACGTTGCGGCTCTGGGCGGTCAGGCCCGTCTGGGCGCCGTCGCGGGCGATGACGCGGCGGGCGCCGAACTCGCCGATCTGATCGCCGCCGAGGACCGGATCGAGGACGCCCTGATCTGCCCCGAAGGCGCCGCCACCATCGTCAAGACGCGCTTCGTCGCCGCCGGCCAGCAACTACTGCGTCTAGACGACGAGGCCGCGCTACATTCCGGCTATGCCGACAAGGCGGTGTTCCAGGGCGCGGGCGCCATCCTGCTGTCCGACTACGCCAAGGGCGTGGTGGACGACGGCGCCATCCAGGCGGCGCTGTGGGCCGGGGCCGAATACGGCGCGCCGGTCATCGTCGATCCCAAGGGCCGCGACTTCGCCCGCTATGGCGCGGTCGACGTCATCAAGCCGAACGCCAGCGAATTGGCGGGCGCCACCGGCCTGCCGGCCGAGACGGACGAACAGGTCGAGGCGGCGCTGGCCGCCCTGCTGGACGCCACCACGGCCAAGGCCGTCATCGTCACCCGCGCGGGCAAGGGCATGACGCTAGCGCGGCGTGGTGGCGGCGTCACCCACTTCCCCGGCCGGGCGCGTGAAGTGTTCGACGTGTCCGGCGCGGGCGACACCTGCCTCGCCGCGCTAGGCCTCGCGCTGGGCGCCGGCGCGACGCTGGAGCAGGCGGTGCAGTTCGCCATCCTCGCCTCGGGCGTCGTCGTGGGCAAGAGCGGCACCGCCGTCGTCACGCCCGCCGAACTGATCGAGGCCGAGATGAGCCAGCACGCGGCTCTCGCCCAGTCCAAGGTCACTCCGCTGGACGAACTGGCCGATCAGGTCGAGGCGTGGAAGCGTCAGGGCCTGAAGGTCGGCTTCACCAACGGCTGCTTCGACATCCTGCACCGCGGCCACGTCGCCTATCTGAGCCAGGCGCGCGGCTGGTGCGACCGGCTGGTCGTGGCGCTGAACACTGACGCCTCGGTGCGGCGCCTGAAGGGGGAGGGACGCCCCGTCAATGATCTGGACAGCCGCGCCGCCGTCATCGGCGGTCTGGCCAGCGTCGACCGCGTTACCGCCTTCGACGACCCGACGCCCATCACCCTGATCGAGCGGCTGAAACCCGATGTGTTGATCAAGGGCTCGGACTACACCAGGGACAAGGTCGTCGGCGCCGCCGAGGTCGAAAGCTGGGGCGGCGAGGTCCGTCTGGCCGACTTCGCTGACGGCTATTCCACGACGAAGACCATCGAGAAGATGACTGGAGAGAAAGCATGACCCCGCGAATGATCGTCGTCACGGGCGGCGCGGGCTTCATCGGCTCCAACATCGTCGCCCGCCTGTGTGAGAGCGGCGCTTGGGATGTGGTCGTCTGCGACCGGCTGGAGACGGCCGACCTCGCCAAGTGGAAGAACATCGCCAAACACCCCATCGCCGATCTGTGGGCGCCCGAAGAGCTTTTCGACCAGTTGGAGCGTCACGCCGAGCGCATCGAGGCTGTGATTCACATGGGCGCCATCTCTTCGACTACTGAGCCGGACGCCGATCTGATCCTGCGCACCAACTTCACCCTGTCGCGCGACATCTGGGATTGGTGCGCGGTGCGCGGCGTGCGGATGATCTACGCCTCCTCGGCCGCCACCTACGGCGACGGCGAGAGCGGGTTCGAGGATCGCGACGATCCTGAGAGCCTGAATGCGCTTCGCCCTCTAAACGCCTATGGCTATTCGAAATATCTGTTCGACCAGTATGCCGTGCGTCAGGCTGATCGCGATGAGGCGCCGCCTCAGTGGGCCGGCTTGAAGTTCTTCAACGTCTATGGCCCGAACGAGGGCCACAAGGGCGGGATGAAGTCGGTCGTCGCCCAGATCTGGCCCAAGGTGCAGGCGGGCGAGACGGTCAGCCTGTTCCGCTCGCACAACCCGAACTATCCCGACGGCGGCCAGCTGCGCGACTTCGTCTTCGTCGACGACGTGGTCGGCATCATCCTGTGGCTGCTGGAGAACGAGGCTGTCTCGGGCGTGTTCAACGCCGGATCGGGGCAGGCGCGCTCCTTCGCCGATCTGGCGCGGGCCACTTTCGCGGCGGCGGGCAAGGAGCCGTCCATCGCCTATATCGACATGCCCGAGGCGATCCGCGATCGCTATCAGTACTTCACCGAGGCCAGCATGGATCGCATCCGCGCCCTCGGCTACGGCGGCCAGTCGACGCCGCTGGAGGAAGGCGTGCGCCGTTACGTCCAGGACTTCCTGGCCCAGCCGGACCCGTACCGCTGATGCGCTCCAAGCTGACCTTTCGACAGTGGGTCGGCTACACGGGCTTCGCGCTCGTCCTGTTGCTGACGGCGGCGGTGGCCGTGTGGCGCGGCGACATTTTGCGCGCGGGGTTAGACCCTCAGATTCCGTTCCAGACCTATGAGCCCCCGGCCGCGCCCGACTATGACGATAAGAGCGCCTGGGCGCTGCTGAACGCCCGTGCCCCGGGCGCGGGGGCGGCCCATGTCTTCTTCGTCCACTCCACCACCTACGACGGCGGCAGCGACTGGAACGGGGCCATCGACGACCGCCGCGCCCTGACCAAGCTGCGGACCATCGTCCTGCCCAACTACGCCGGGCCGTTCGCCTCGGCGGGCGACGTCAGCGCTCCCCTGTATCGCCAGGCCAGCCTCTACAGCCGCCTGACGCTGCGCGAGGACGCGCGCGAAGCGCGGGCTTTCGCCTATGGCGATATCGAGGCCGCCTTCGACCGCTGGCTGGCGTTGCGGCCGGACGGTCCGATCGTTCTGGTCGGGGTGGAGCAGGGCGCCGATCTGGTCGACCGTCTGCTGCATGATCGGGTGGCCAGGGACGCTTCGCTCAAGGCGCGTCTGGTCGCCGCCTATCTGGTCGAGGGGGTGACGCCGGTCAGCCGCTTCACCCACACGCCTTTGTGCCGCACAGAGGATGAAACCGGCTGCGCCCTGTCCTGGCGCGCGGTCGAGGAGAACGGCGAGGGCGAGGCCAAGCGGGTCATTCGCCGCGCCCTGACCTGGAACGATCGCGGCGCCCTGGTCGAGGCCGCGGACGCGCCCATCGCCTGCGTCAACCCGGTGACGGGATCGGTCGATGCGCCCGTGTCCGAAGCGCGTGAGAGCCGAGGCGCCACCAACGCCACCAATCTGGAATGGGGCGCGCGGCCCGCATTTCAGCGCCGCCTGGTCGCGGCCGAGTGCCGGGAGGGCATCCTGTGGCGCTCGCGCCTGAGCTCCGAATCCTTCCGCACGCCGGTGTCCTGGGCCGATCAGCGCCGGATCCCGGCCTACAACCTGTTCTACGCCGACATCGAGGCGGACGTGCTGCGTCGCCTCAAGGCCTGGGAAGACGCTCACGCTGCCGCGGCCGCCTGAAGGAGCTTTGGGCGGCCGTCGTCAGGCCATGCTCATGTTCAGGGCGGCCATCAGGGCGTCGCGGATGGCGGCGTCGGTGAAGGGCTTCTGCACCGTGGGATTGCCGCGCCAGTGCTCGGGCAGGCCGCTTTCGCCATAGCCGGTCGAGAAGACGAAGGGGACGCCCCGCGCCTTGAGCGCCTCGGCGATGGGAAACACCTCCTGGCCCGCCACATTGACGTCCAGCAGGGCGGCGTCGAGATCGGTCTCGCCGGTCACGACGCGCAACCCGTCGCCGACATTCGATTCCGGGCCGATGACGGTGCATCCCATGTCGCTGAGAATGGTCTCCAGCAGCATGGCGACCAGGGACTCGTCCTCGACGATCAGCACGCGGCGGCCTGAAAGCACGTCGGTCATAGGGTTTCCGTTTCTAGGGGCAGGCTGATCTCGGCGCAGAAGCCTTCGGGCGGATAGGAGAGCTGCACCGTCCCATGCAGGTCATGGCGCACGTTGCGCTCGATCAGGCGGGTGCCGAAGCCGCGCCGTTCCGGCTCGGGGATGGGTTCGCCGCCGGCTTCGCGCCAGGTGATGTGCAGGCGCGGCGACTTCTGGTCGCTGATGGCCCAGTCGACCATGACGCGGCCGTCGCCGCAGGCCAGGGCGCCGTATTTGGCGGCGTTGGTGGCCAGCTCGTGCAAGATCATGCCCAGCGACACCGCGCGCGCCGGCGACAGGGCGACGTGCGGCCCGTTCATGGTCAGTCGCCCGATGCCGTGGGCCTGGGTCTCGTGCTCCAGCACGGCGCGCAGGTCGGCGCCTTCCCAATGGCTGCGGGTCAGCAGGTCGTGGGTGTGCGACAGGGCCAGGATGCGCGACTGGAAGGCGGCGGCGAAGGAGCCGGGATCCTGGTGCGTGCGCGCGGTCTGCATGGCGATGGACTGGACCGTAGCCAGGGTGTTCTTCACCCGGTGGTTCAACTCGTCGATCATCAGCTTCTGGCGTTCGGCGGCCAGCACCACGTCGGTCACATCATGCCCCTGAACGAAGATGCCGACGATCTTTCCCTCGTCGCCGCGAATGGGCTGATAGGCGAAGTCGATGTAGCGGTGGTCCAGCGGACCGTCCTGCGCGTGCCGCAGGGCGAAGGCGCGCTGGCGGCCATAAACCGGCTCGCCCGTCTCATAGACGTCGTTGAGAAAATCCAAATGGCCCTGGTCGCTCAGTTCGGGCAGGGCGTCGCGCACCGGCTGGCCCAGAATGTCGCGATGGCTGACCAGTCGATAGCAGGCTTCATTGCAGAACTGGATCATGTGGTCGGGGCCGTTCAGCACCGCCACGAAGCCCGGCGCATTCATCAGCATGTCGGTGAGCTGCTTACGTTCGGCTTCGAGGCGCTGGTTGTTGGCTTCGATCTTCACGGCCCGTCGGAACACCTCATCGCCCACCATGGCGTCCAGAGCGGATGACTGGCCCGCCCCGTCGCCCGTCTTTTGGCGCAGACGTAGAAGCTCGGTCACATCGCTGGTGTGCTGCAGGATGTGCGTGACCTGACCGTCTTCATTTTTGATCGGCGTATGGGTGCAGCTCCAGAACCGATCATCGAAGACCGGCTCTCCGTCGGGGCCGGGCGTCAGAACGGGATAGTGCAGGACCGCCAGATGATCCGGCTCGCCCGTGGCCAACACCTTGTCGAAGGAGGCGCGCAGCCGGCGGCTTTCCTCTTCGCTGTCGGGAGCGTCGCCCGGCGCGAACATTTCCATGACGTGATGGCCGATCAGGTCGTCGCGCCGGCGTTGAGTGACGTCCAGATAAGCCTGGTTCATGCCGGCGAAACGCAAGTCGCGATCCAGCAGCATATAGGGGTTGGGAGAGGAGTCGAACGCCGCCACCAGATCGATTGTTTTGGCGAGCTTCCGCAAATCCAACCCCCTATCACTGCGTCCCTAACGCGGGATAAGCGGAAAGGGTGCCCGTTTCCTGGCCTGAAAATGCAGCAAAAGTAAAGGTTGGGAGCTAGGCGCTCAGGCGCAACGCCTCAGATAGGGCGTGGTACATCGGTTTGGGCCGGTAATCGACGTCATAAGGCAGGCCGCGGTTCGGCGGAGCGTCCGCATACTGACGTTGCGGGGGCTCAGACAGCCAGGAGTGGCGATCGCTCAGGCCCCAGGTGACGACGCCGCGGACCTGGGTGAAGGCCAGCATGGTCTCCAGATAGCGGCGCGTCTCATCGGCGACCTTCTGATCGCGCGCGGCCGCCGTGCCGTGGAAGCTGGATTCCTTCACGTCCAGTTCGGTGATCGTGATCTCCAGCCCCAGATCGACCAGCTGCTGCGTCATGTCGCGCAGGCCGTCGGCCGCCAGCGGTCCCTTGGACAGGTCCAGGTGCGCCTGAACGCCGATGCCGTCCAGCGGCGTGCCCGAGGCGCGCAGCCGTCGCGCCAGGGCGACGATGGCCTTGCGCCGGGCCTGGTCCACGGGATTGTCGTATTCAAAGCCGTAGTCGTTGACGACCAGATGAGCCTTGGGCGCGAGCGCGCGCGCCTCTTCCAGCACGCGCTCGATATAGGTCGGGCCGAAGGCGCGGTGGAAGACGTTGCGTCTCAGGCCGCCCGTCCCGCCCTGGGTGTCGATCGGCTCGTTGATGACGTCCCAGTCGGCGATGCGGTCGCCGTATCGCTTGAGCACGCGCTCCAGGTGCCCGGACATCAGCGACCAGTCTCGACGCCGCAGCATCTCTTGCCTGGCCCAGTCGGGCGTGCCCTGATCCCACAGCAGGGTGTGGCCGCGCACCTGCATGCCGTGGCTTTGCGAGAAGTCGAGCAGATCGTCGACCGGGGCGAAGTTGAACTCGCCCTTGCGCCATTCCAGGGAGTTCCACTTCAGATGGATTTCAGGCGTCAGCACCTGACAGTCGCGCAGGACCGCGCCGCGCAGTTCGGCGTTCTGACGCAGTTGTTCGGCCCGGACGGCGGCGCCGAAATATCGGCCCTGCGCGCTGGCGGCGTCGGCGAGGGTGGCGGTCTTCACAGGCGGAGGATCCAGCGGAAGGCCTTCGCGCACAGGACGCCACGCCGCCAGTCCAAGGGCGGGCGCAAGCGCGGCGGCGCCGATGAAGGCTCGTCTGGTGGGTCGCGGCAGCATTCGGCTGCACCTCCTCAGGAACGCGAGAAGGCTGCCTTACTACGCCTAACTTCTCGTTAAGGCGCAATCTTAAGAGGCGTCAGGGACGGGAAGTTGGGCGCGAAAACGGTGTTTCCATGAGCTGAGCCGGTAATCGTTCGCCCTTTCGGCTCTTCGTTCTAGAAGCTTCGATAGAAACCGAGCCGAACATAGGCCTGCGAACTGCGTTGATCGCCGTCGCTCAGGCCGACAGAAACTTGGATTTCTGACTTGTCGTTCAGCTTGAACCCGGCCACGGGGCCGATGTGATAGGCGTTGTAGTTGGTGTCGCCTTCGGCCGCCACCTCCATGCCCAGGCGCACGCGGCCGGATGAGCCGACCTGATGGGTCAGGCTGGCCAGGGCGTTGTAATCGTCCAGTTCGAAACCGTAGGAGCCGTACCAGTCGACCCTCCAGGGGCCGGAGACATGGCCGCCGTCCAGGGAGACGATGACCCCGCCCTGGCCCCCGTCGCGCCGATTGCCGGGATCGGCGGGGCTGAGGTCGGTGTCGACATAGCGATAGCCGATGCCGACGCTGCCCCAGGTCGGGCCGTTGCCGAAACGATAGATCAGTTCCGCCTGGGCGCCGGTGAAGTCGGCGGCGATCTCATTCGGACCCGAGTTGTAGTCGTAGCTGCCGGTGTAGACCGAGCCGCGCACCGCAAAACCCTTCGAATCGACCGAGCCGGGCAGGCCGATCGTCGCTCCGGCATAGGCGCTGTCGGCGACGTCCAACTGGCCGCCCGCGAACACGGTCACATCGCTTTGCGCCGAGGCCGGCCCGACCCAGGCGACGCCCGCGCAGACGAGGGCCGCCGCCGCTGGCGCGGCCAGGGAAGTCATCGGGCGTCGACGGTGAGGCATGGGTCAGTTCCTTGCGAAGTATCGAACGCGCCAGATGCTGGCGACGCCGGCGGAGACACTACAAAACGCATACAGAACAGGCGGGAATTCTGTCAGACGACCAACCTTCCCCTGGACAGTTGTTCCAGACTTTCTGCGCTTCGGTCAATGGGGGCGCGGGTGTGCGACACCCAGGAAATCAACTCCTCCATGCCCTCGTCCATCGACCGCCGAGGCGTGAAGCCGAAGGTGCGCTCGATCTTGGAGATGTCGCCGAAGCAGTGACGGATATCCCCGACCCGATAACGGTTCAGCACTTCCGGTGCGATGTTCTTGCCCAGCAGCCGGGCCAGGACGCCTGCGATCTCGTTGATGGAGACAGGCGCGCCGCTGCCGACGTTGAACACGTCCCAGATCTCGCGGTCGTCATCCAGCACGGTGGCGAAGGCCTCGGCCACGTCCTGCACATGGACGAAGTCGCGCATCTGCCGCCCGTCCTCGAACACCAGCGGCGGCTGGTCGTTCATCAACCGCGAGATGAAGATGGCCGCCACGCCCGTATAGGGATTGCTCAGGGCCTGGCGAGAGCCATAGGCGTTGAACAGCCGCAGGGCCACGGTGGGGATGCGCAGGGCCCGGCCGACCGACAGAAACATCTCCTCATGGTCGCGCTTGTTCACCGCATAGATGGAGTTGGGCTGCAGCAGCTTCTCTTCCGGCGTGGGGCGGGGCTCCAGCGGTTCGCCGTCGACCATCAGATCCCAATGACGCGCCTCCAGCTGGGCGTGCGGGCGGATGTCGGTGGTCACATGGGCGCCGGTCGAGGGGCGGACGTAGTCCCCCTCGCCATAGATCGACATGGACGAGGCGACGGCGATCCGCTCGACCGTGTGCGGGCGCTGGGACAGGGTCTCCAGCATGACGGCTGCGGCCATGACGTTGTTGCGGGTGTAGTCGACGATGTTGGTCATGCTCTGACCCACGCCGACCGAGGCGGCGAGATGGGCCAAGTGGGTCACGCCGTTCAGCGCCGCCTCGAACACCCCGTCTTCCAACAGGTCGCCCTTGATGCGGCGCGCCCGTGCGTCGAGGTAGACGGGCCACCCGTCCGCATCCATTTCGGCGTCGCCGTGAACCTGGGGCGACAGACTGTCCAGGACCGTCACGCGATAGCCGCGCGCCAGCATGGCGTCGACCAGGTGCGAGCCGATGAAGCCCGCCCCGCCGGTGATGAGAATGTGCTTGTCCATGACCGTCTGCTTAGTGCTGGTGATGACGAAGGGCGCCGAACTCATCCAGCTTGGTGCGGACGAGGGTGTTGTTGGCGTCGATCTTCTCGGTTCGCTGCCAGGCCAGGCCGCTGTCCCGCACATACATGACGAAGCCCAGCGTCAGCGGGATGATCCAGACGCACCACCAGACCATGATGAAGATCGGATTGACCATCAGCATGTAGCCGATGCGCGCGCCCGCGCCGTCCAGCACCAGGTCGGTCCGCCGCCACGTCTTGATGTAGAGGCCGATCATCAGGATCGAGAAGGCGACGATGTTGAAGATCGACAGGATCACCAGCCACAGCGGCAGGAAGTCGTCGCCCTGAAAGAACCGCCAGGCCGCCCAGACGCCCAGGGGAATGCCCAGGGTGTTCACCCACATGGACATGCAGGGCAGGAAGTTCATCCACACGCGGACCCGCTCGCCGAAGCTGAAGTCCATCTCCTTCAGCGGCGTCGTCAGGCTCTGGAAGAATCCGGCGACCCAGCGTTTCCTCTGGGTGACGCCCTCGCGGAAGGTCTCGGGCACCTCTTCGATCAGCGAACCTTCGATGATGCCCAGCGTCCGGCCGTTCTTCCAGAAGCGCTGGCCGACCTCGGGGTCTTCGATGGCGATCCAGGGGTGGAAGCTTCCCAGTTCGATCAGGTCGTCGACCTTGAAGAACAGACCCTTGCCCAGCACCCAGTAGGGTTGCTTCGGATCGGACAGGTGGCCGTATTTGGCGCCGTCCCACGTCATGTGGTCGAAGGCGTGGAAGGCGGCGGCCAGGCTGGCGTTCAGATTGCCCGCCACATTGCGCGCCTGCAGCACGTCGAACCGGCGCAGGCCGATGGCCGCCGCCTTGAAGTGGTCGGCCGGCGGGCAGCTGTCGGCGTCGATGTAGTCGATCGTCAGCCCGCTCTTGTCCTTATAGGTCTCGGCTACATGATAGGTGGCGTAGATCAGCTGGCGCGTCTTCTTGGGCGGCAGATCCTTGACCCCGGCGCGCTTGCCGCTGTGCCACCAATAGGCCTTCGGATTCCGGTCCCAGGCGTTCCACACCATGTCCCAGCTGGCGTCGCTGGTCGGCGGCACCGCCAGGATCTCGACGAAGGGATAGGCCCGGCTCAGCCGCTGCAGGCTGGCGATGGTTTCGGCGTCGTTGCTGTTGGGGATGGCCAGGACGCGATAGCGGTCGGCGGGGTAGTCCAGCTTGGCCAGAGACGTGAACGTCGTCTCCATGGTGCTCTCCAGCTCCCGCAGCACAGGATACAGCAGCACGATGAAGGGATAGTCCGCCTCGCTGGCCGGCAGGGGCTCGCTCATGTCCACGCGCTCGACGCGCAGCGAGCGGAAGTACATCTCCAGCAGGAAGCTGCCGAGATAGAGGATCTGGGAAAGAGCGAACAACCAGACCAGCAGGGTCGCCCAGTTCGGATCTTGAGTGTTCATCACGCCGCTCGCCCAGTTATTTGCCCAATAAGTCGGTGGTGGTTGCTCTGTCCCGTGGTGTTTCGTCGGTCCGCCGTCTCACGACGCGGCGGCGCCGCGCTGGGCGACCCTCTCGCCCTGAAGCTCGGCGGTGAAATAGGCGATGGTCTGTTTGAGCCCGTCCTGCAGCGGCACCTGGGGCGACCAGTGCAGGTGGGTCAGCGCCCTGGAGATGTCGGGCTTGCGACGGCGCGGATCGTCGATCGGCAGCGGGTGATAGACCAATCGCGAGCGCGACCCCGCCAGGGCGATGACCTGATGAGCCAACTCATTGACCGTGATCTCGCTCGGATTGCCGATGTTGACCGGTCCGTCGATATCCTCGTCCGTGTCCATCAGACGGACGAACCCTTCGATCAGGTCGTCAACGAAGCAGAAGGAGCGCGTCTGCTCGCCCGTGCCATAGATGGTGATGTCGTTGCCGACCAGAGCCTGGACGATGAAGTTCGACACCACCCGCCCGTCGTCGGGGTGCATTCGCGGTCCATAGGTGTTGAAGATGCGGACGATCCGCGTGGTCAGGCCGTGCTGCTGGCCGAAGTCCGTCACCAGGGTCTCGGCGAACCGCTTGCCCTCGTCGTAGCAGGAGCGAGGGCCCACCGTGTTGACGTTGCCGCGATAGCTCTCCACTTGCGGGTGGATTTCCGGGTCGCCATAGATTTCCGAGGTCGAGGCTTGAAAGAAGCGTGCGCCGTCCGCCGCCGCCCGCTTCAGCAGGTTCAGCGTGCCGATCGAGCAGGTCATGGCCGTCTTCACCCGATCATATTGGTAGTGAACCGGGGAGGCGGGGCAGGCCAGATTGTAGATCTGATCGAAGCGGCCCAGCGCGTCGTCCAGCGGCTCATTGATGTCCTGCGCCACCAGGTGGAAGCGATCCGAACTCATCAGATGAGCGACGTTCGCGTGCCGACCCGTATGAAAATTATCAATGCAGGTCACATGATGGCCGGCGTCAACCAGTCGCCCGCATAGATGCGATCCCAGAAAACCGGCGCCGCCTGATACGGCGATCCGCTTGGTGGTTTTGGCGTCGTTCTGCGGCGCATAAGAAAAGCGATCGTCTGTCATCGCCTTCAGCCTTGATGGTTGTTTACAATTGCTTGAACAACGCTACCTGCATACTGTATTCGCGTGACAGGGGAGATTTCATGATCCCCGAGTCCGTCGGCATTGGCGTTAACCGTTTGTTAAGAATTGGGTTCCATTTCGGCACTGCATAGGCGCCAAATTTCTGCCCGAATCTATCGGTTCACGCGCCAAAAACGGCGTGGCGCGGGGATGGCAGGCCCGCCGAACGCTGTGCAGCGGTTGGGATCGCCGGGCCTGGCGCTTCGCCTCTCGTCTTGAGGCGCCGTCATGTAATCATCTCACGCGGCGCGGCGTCATCTTGGCGGAAATACTAGGCCTCTCCCGCATTGCGTTCCCGTACATGCTGACTGGTTTGAAGGGCCGTTTGACGCCTAAGGTGACGCTTCTGATTGCAAGGGAGAGCGATGTGATCGTCAGACGCTTCTATCTGGCTATGGCTGTGATCGGCGCCATCGTCCCTTGGCTGTTCTTCGGCTCGTTCTTTTTCGAGAACGGGCCGGATGTTCCGTTGTTCTTGAAGTCCCTGTTCGCGAACGGCGCCGCCGGCGGCTTTTCCGCGGACGTCCTGATCTCGATAGCGGTCTTCCTGGTGTGGTCCTGGCGGGATGCGTCCAGAAACCATGTCAGCCGCTGGTGGCTTGTGCTCCCAGCGAGCTGCCTGGTCGGGCTCTCGCTTTCCCTGCCGCTGTATCTCTATCTGCGCGAGCGACCTTGAACGGGTTCATGCGAACGGATCGGCTGCCAAGGCGCCCATCGCCGCTGAAGGGCCGCCTTGCAGGCTTAAGCAAGTAGAGGGTGCGGCGCCGTTCGAGAACTGTGGTGTGGCTTTAGGCGACGACGCCGAACAGGCGACCGACGCCTGCCGTTATGCCCATGGCGAGCGCGCCCCAGAAGACCACGCGCGCGACTGAGCGGCCGATGGGCGCGCCTCCGGCCTTTGCGCCCAAGGCTCCTAGCAGAGCCAGGCCTAGCAACGCCGATCCTGCGACCCATAGAGCCAGACCGGCCAAGGGCGCCAAGGCGGCCACGACCAGGGGCAGGGCGGCTCCGGCCGAGAAGGTCACGGCCGAAGTGATTGCCGCCTGGATAGGACGGGCGGTGGTGATCTCGGATATGCCCAGCTCATCGCGGGCGTGGGCGCCGAGAGCGTCGTGCGCCATCATCTGCTTCGCGACCTCTGTCGCCAGATCGGGCGTGACGCCGCGAGCGGCGTAGATCCCGGCCAATTCCCGCACCTCGGCCTCGTGATCCCTGGCTAGTTCGGAAGTTTCGCGTGCGAGATCGGCCTTTTCAGTGTCGGACTGGGAACTGACTGAGACGTATTCGCCTGCGGCCATGGACATGGCGCCGGCGGCCAGACCCGCGACCCCCGCGATCAGAACTGCGCCTTGGCTGGACGCCGCGGCCGCGACCCCTACGATCAGGCTCGCGGTCGAGACCAAGCCGTCATTGGCGCCGAGCACCGCCGCCCTGAGCCAGCCTATGCGCTCGACCCGGTGGGTTTCCCTGTGAGGCATGCTCTCTTCTCCCGATGACCGCTGAAGCCAAAACCTATTTAGGCTCGCGCTCGGCCCAGCGCAGCAGGGGAATGAGCGGCACGCCCCAGCCGATCCCCGCCACGGCGAAGAAGATCAGGTCGATCCACCAGGAGTCCGGCAGATGGTCATGCAGGGTCACGGCGCCCCACACCCAGAAAGCCAGGAAGAAGACGACGGCCAGGGTGGCGAAGAAGCGGCGGGCGCGAGGCGGCATCAACGCTTGCTCCGGAACAGGAAGAAGGCGACCAGGCCCAAGACAACGGCGGCAAAGGCCCAGGGCAGCCATTCCCAGTCGGACAGAGTGGCCACGGCGAACACCCGCACGGCCAGGAAGGCGCCGCAGGCGCCGCTGACCAGGGCGACCAGAATGGTCCCGCCCAGGCCGCGTCGCCCGGTCAGCAGGTCGGCGATCCAGGCTAGGCCCAGGGCCCCGGCCAAGGCGATGGCGATCTCGACATATTGCACCGCTTGGCGCTCCCCTTGAATGTTGTGCGACGCTTTGGCGTAGAAACCGACTCGATCTTGCCTCGCGGGAGGGGCATATCCCTCGGTTCCGCCGCCTGTGAAAGAGGCGGCAAGCATATCGGGGCGAACGGCAGGCGTCGAATGAAGCGTTTTGGTGAATTGGACCACAGCCGCGCGGTGGCGCTGTGGCTGTTTTTCTGCGCGACCTTGGTGTTCGCCATGGTGGTGGTCGGGGGCGCGACGCGCCTGACCGGCTCGGGTCTGTCGATCACGGAATGGAAGCCCATCATCGGCGCCCTGCCGCCGATGAACCACGCCGACTGGGTCGAAGCCTTCGACAAGTACAAGGCCATTCCTCAGTACGTCGAGGTCAACGCCGGCATGAGCATGGCGGAGTTCCAGTACATCTTCTGGTGGGAATGGGCGCACCGTTTGCTGGGCCGTCTGATCGGCGTGGTCTTCGCCGTGCCCTTCGTCCTGTTCTTGGTCTTCCGCGCCATCCCGCGACGCCTGATCGGGCGCTGTGCGATCCTGTTGGCTCTGGGCGGCCTGCAGGGGCTGATCGGCTGGTGGATGGTGTCCAGCGGCCTGGCTGAGCGCATCGACGTGGCGCCGGAACGGCTGACGACCCACCTGGGCCTGGCCTTTCTGATCTTCGCCGGACTGATCTGGACGGGGCTTGAGGCTTGGTCCGGTTCTGATTTCACGCGCGCGCCGCGCGGCTGGAGCTGGGGCGCTGGCCTGCTGCTGGGCGGCGTCTTCTTCCAGTGCCTGCTCGGCGGTCTGGTGGCCGGGGCCAAGGCGGGCATGATCTACACCGATTGGCCGATGATGAACGGCGCCCTGTTCCCGCCGGTCGAGTGGGGGCAGGGGGCGCTGGCCTTCCTGCACGATCAAGGGCTGGTGCAGTTGAACCACCGGATCGGTGCCTATCTGCTGCTGTTCGCGGGTACCTTCTATGCGGTCCAGGCTCTGCGCGGGCGTCTAGGCGAGGGGCTAGGCGCTTCGGCCCTCGTTTTGGCGGGCGCGCTGTGGCTGCAGGCGGGACTGGGCGTCCTGACGCTTATCCATGCCGTGCCGGTGACGCTCGGCGTGCTGCACCAGGCTGTGGCGGCGCTGGTGCTGGCGGCGGCCACGGTGAACCTGTGGCTGGTGCGGCGTTCACGTCCGAGGATGTTCGTCTCGGGGCTGCGCTAAGAAAAAGGCCGCCTTCCTCGATCAGGAAGGCGGCCTTTTCAATTGTGCAAGGGAAGCTCTCTAGCCGATCTTCACCCGAGTGGCGGATTCCGGCAGGTCTTCGCCGAAGGCGCGCTGATAGAACTCAGCGATGGTCGGCCGTTCCAGTTCGTCGCACTTGTTCAGGAAGGTCAGGCGGAAGCTCAGGGCCACGTCGCCGCCGAAGATGATGGCGTTCTGGGCCCAGGTGATGACCGTGCGGGGCGACATGACGGTAGAGATGTCGCCGTTCATGAAAGCGTTGCGGGTCATGTCGGCGACGCGGACCATGGCGGCGATGCGGCGCTTGCCCTCGGCGTCGTTCCACTCCGGCACCTTGGCGGCGACGATCTCAGCCTCGACGTCGTGGTCGAGATAGTTGAGCGTGGTGACGATGTTCCAGCGGTCCAGCTGCGCCTGGTTGATCTGCTGGGCGCCGTGGTACAGGCCCGTGGTGTCGCCCAGGCCGACCGTGTTCGAGGTGGCGAACAGGCGGAACCACTTGTTCGGACGAATGACGCGGTTCTGGTCCAGCAGGGTCAGGCGGCCTTGAGCCTCCAGTACACGCTGGATCACGAACATGACGTCTGGACGGCCCGCGTCATATTCGTCGAACACCAGGGCGACCGGGCGCTGCAGCGACCACGGCAGGATGCCCTCGCGGAATTCGGTGATCTGCTTGCCTTCCTTCAGGACGATGGCGTCCTTGCCGATCAGGTCGATGCGGCTGACGTGGGCGTCCAGGTTGACGCGAACCATGGGCCAGTTCAGGCGGGCGGCGACCTGCTCGATGTGGGTCGACTTGCCGGTGCCGTGATAGCCCTGAACCATCACGCGGCGGTCGTAGGCGAAGCCCGCGCAGATGGCGAGCGTCGTCTGGGGATCGAAGCGATAGGATTCGTCGATCTCGGGCACGTGGCTGTCGCGCGTTTCGAAGGCGGGCACGACCATGTCGGAGTCGATGCCGAACGCTTCCTTCAGCGTGACCTTGCGGTGCGGTTCCAGGGTGACGAGCGGGTCGGGGGAGGCGTCGAGCGGAGAGGTCATGGCCATCCACCTAGCGCCCTCGCGCGCGCGGCTCAACACGCGCGAGGGGCCGGATGGATTATTCGCCCTGGGCCAGTTGCTCTATTCCGCCGACAGGTCCACGTCGACATTGCCGCGCGTGGCGTTGGAATAGGGGCAGACCTGATGCGCCTTCTGGATCAGGTCGTCGATCACCGCGCGATCCAGGCCGTGGTCCGACACACGCAGGGTCACGTCGAGATTGAAGCCTTCGCCGCGCGTGTTCTTGCCGAAACCGATCCCCGCCGCGACCTTGGTGTCGGGGCCGACCGGCGTGCCCGCCTTGCCTGAAACCAGCCTCAGGGCGCCGAGGTAGCAAGCGGCGTAACCCGTGGCGAAAAGCTGCTCTGGATTGGTCCCATCGCCGCCCTTGCCGCCCATTTCGGTGGGAACGGACAGGCGCACGTCGATCTTGCCGTCGTCAGCGGCCGATCGGCCTCCGTCGCGACCTCCGCCGGATGCTGTGGCGTGGGCGCGGTACAAGACTTCCATCTGTGGACTCCTTATCCCCAGCCTGGGGATCAAATGGGGGATGACACGGAGGCAACGCCCGTCAGAAACAACGGTTCTGTGATTCGGGAAATCGGCAAGAGGGTGTTAATAATTAGGCATCGCTCCCGTCGGGGGAGAGGACATGGAAACGCACACGCAATATTTTTGCTATGTTTATGATGCGCCCGG
The DNA here is from genome assembly GCF_001956865.1 of Brevundimonas sp. ZS04. Taxonomy (NCBI): domain Bacteria; kingdom Pseudomonadati; phylum Pseudomonadota; class Alphaproteobacteria; order Caulobacterales; family Caulobacteraceae; genus Brevundimonas; species Brevundimonas sp. ZS04. The sequence goes on along the minus strand of NZ_MTHE01000001.1, from coordinate 419,407 downwards.
AAGGACGCCTCAGATGTTCCCCTTGGAGGCCGACAGCTTCACCGAGGCGATTCAGGAAACACAGCGCATGATGCTGGACGAATCCGGGGCAGAGGTCTTTGCGGAAATCTGGGATTCCTCGGCCGTCGGTCAGGCCATGATCCGCGTTGACGCCTTGCCGGGTGAAGGCGGTCTGTTACGATCGCTCAGGCGTGCCCGGCCTTTTTCAAGGTTTTCCAGGCCTTGATGACGCTCTGAAGCTTGGCTTCCGCGCCACGGTCGCCGCCGTTGGTGTCGGGGTGAAAGCGCTTGAGCATCTCGTGATAGCGAGCCTTGATGGCCGCCTTGTCGGCGCCGGGCTCAAGGCCAAGGTCGGCCAGGGCGGTGCGTTCAAGGCGTCCCATTCCATGATGGGGATCGTTCTGGACGGGGGCGTCGCCGTTCACCCTGCGACCGAACAGGCCGAAGCTGTCGCGCCACGAACCGGCGCCTGAGTTATTGGCCGTGCCGAACTTCGCAGCGAAGGCGGCGGCCTCGCGCGTCTGCGGGCCCGCTTTCATCTGCCAGGTGGGGCGGCCGCCGGTCATGGCCTCGTTTTCCTGAGCGGCGCGAATCTGGCCCTCGTTCATACCGGCGTAGAAGTTCCAGCTCTTGTTGTATTGGCCTGCGTGCACCTGGCAGAAGTTGTAGAACTCGTTGAGTTGCTCACGCGACTTCGGCGCGCGCGCCGTGGCCGGACGCGTGCAGTCGGCCCAGTCGCAGGGTTTCTCGCCCGGCTTGAGACGCAGGACATCCTCCGCCGCTTCCTGTTCCTCGTCGGGACGCGGCGGCTTCACCCGAATGTCGGTGAAGCGAGGCTTGTATTGAAAAGACGCAGACATCGCCCGAAGTGTAAGGCCGAATTGGACAGCTTCAAGGAGTTCCCATGTCTGACGGCCCGATCGCGACGGTTATGCGCGAAAAACTGACTGCGGCCTTCGCCCCGGTGCGCCTGGATCTGGAAGACGACAGCTGGAAACACGCCGGTCATCACCATGAGGGCGGAATCGACGGCCGTGACAACGGCGAGAGCCATTTTCAGCTGACTATCGTTTCAGAGGCCTTCTCGGGGCAAAATCGCGTGCAGCGCCAACGGGCGGTCAATGCGGTGTTGAAGGCGGAACTGGCCGGGCCTGTTCACGCGCTTTCGATCCGGGCGCAGACGCCGCAGGAAGCTCAATCTTGATACCCACAGACGTGCAAGAAATTCGGATTACGTAGTTATCCGCATTCATATCGTCTTAGAACCTTTCCCCTTAGCGTCCGCACCCGAAGCATTTTGCAGCGGGCGGGGGCGTCGCGATGGTTGGATCTGACGGGTTCACAAAGGGGATGGAAGGGGCGCAAGCGCCGGGCGAAGCGGCCCAGGCTCTGACCGCCATCCTGCAGACTCACTATCTGCGCTATCTCATCATCGTCAGCTGGGCGCTGGGCTTGATCGCGACGGTCGGCCTGGCGCACGGTCTGGTCTGGTTCGTGGCCACCCTGGCGGCGGGCGCCCTGCGCGGGGAAGTCGAAAAGCGAGTCAGCCAGAGAGCAGGCAGCGGCTGGGGCCTGGTGTTCCCGGCTGTGGCCACAGCCACCACGGCGGTCTGGGCCGTGGCGCCGCTGCTGGCCTGGTTCTCGTCGTCGATGTTCGGGCGTGAACTGGCTATCGCCTTTTTGATGTCGGGCTATGTGCTGGTCTTCGCCCAACTGCGGAATTCGCCGCGACAGGCTATTTTGATCTCCTCCCCCTATGGCGCGGCGGCGGCGATCATCGCCGTCAATCTGCTGGGCGATCCGGTCTTCTGGCCCTTTGTGGCCTTGGCGCCGTTCACTGCGGCCAGCCTGTTCGTTCTGGTGACGATGACCATGCTGCGCGAGGAGCGCATCCGCGCCTTCCAAGAACATCAGGCTCATCTGATCGAGGAACTGGAAGCCGCTCGCGACAAGGCTGACGCGGCCAATGAGGCGAAATCCAACTTCCTGGGCGTCATCTCCCACGAGTTGCGCACGCCGATGAACGGCGTGTTGGGCGCGGCGCAATTGCTTAGCGCCACTCGGCTGGAAGGGGCGCAGCGTGAGTATCTGGCCATTATCCGTAACTCCGGCGACAATCTGCTGAGCCTGCTGAACGACATCCTCGACATGACGAAGATCGAGGCGGGGCGCATGAATTTCGAAGCGGTGGACGTGAATCTGGAGGATTTGCATCGTCGCATCGTCGGCCCGTTCGAAGCCCAGGCTGAAGCGAAGGGCCTGAATTTCGTCGTGGAATTCGAGGGCGATGTGCCTGCCGTGGTGCGGGGGGATCCTTTGCGCGTCTGTCAGGTCGTGCAGAACCTTCTGTCCAACGCCGTCAAGTTCACGGATCAGGGGACGGTGCGGTTCGTGACACGCGGGCGTCGTGTCTCGGAACGTCGGGCGGCCTTTGAGTTCGTCGTGATCGACAGCGGTTCGGGTATTTCCGACGACGATATGGATCAACTGTTCCAGCCCTTTACTCAGGTGGACGCGTCCTCGACGCGACGGTTCGGCGGAACGGGTCTGGGGCTGACGATTTCGCGTCGCCTGGCCAACATCATGGGCGGAGAGATTTCCGTGACCTCGAGTCTGGGCGAAGGGTCGACCTTCACCTTTGTCGTCGAAGGCGAAGTGGTGGCCTGGCGCGCCGCCGAGGCCGCGGCCGTCGCAGAAGGCGACGTCGTTGCCGGCGACGGCATGGAAGTGCTGGTGGTCGAGGATCACCCCGTCAACCGTATGATCCTTGAGGCTTGGATGGCGTCCACGGGACGGCGCACCAGCATGGCCGAGAATGGGCGGGAAGCGGTGGACGCCGCCCGCGACCAGCGGTTCGATCTGATCATCATGGACGTCAACATGCCGGTTATGGATGGACTGGCTGCGACGCGCCTGATCCGCGAAGACGGGGGCGTCAACGCTGAGACGCCCATCATCTTCCTGTCGGCCTCTGCGCGGAACGAAGACCATGAGGCGGGTCTGGCGGCGGGTGCTGACGCCTATCTGAACAAGCCGATCGATTTCCGAAGTCTTTCGGCCCTGATGGTTCACGCTCAAGGCGGGCGAGCCGCGTTGCGTCGCCTTGCGGAGCAGGGCAACGAGGCGGCGGCCGCTTGATCCGGCAAGCGGAAGTCTAGGGAAACCTATGGCTTCTAGGCCGTTGTGCGGGGGCGCCTGAAGAGCTGGAGCCCGATTGCGTCCCTTCGCTGAACTGTTGGATCGCCTGTCGCTGACGACTTCGCGCAATGCGAAGCTGATTTTGCTACGCGATTATCTGAAGGCGACGTCCGATCCCGATCGTGGCTGGGCCTTGGCGGCGTTGACCGGCGATCTGAGCTTCGCCACGGCCAAGCCCGCCATGATCCGCAAGGCGGTCGAGGCGCGGGTGGACCCGGTCTTGTTCGGCTGGTCCTATGACTATGTCGGCGACTTGGCGGAGACGACGGCGCTGATCTGGCCGCGCGATCCGATGCACCGCGCCAATCGCGAGCCGGAATTGGGCGAGGTCGTGGACGCCCTTATGCGGGCTGATCGCGCGGAAGCGCCGTCTCTGATTGAAGGTTGGCTGGACGCGCTTGAGCCCAAGGGGCGTTGGGCCTTGCTGAAATTGGTGACGGGCGGGCTGCGGGTCGGTCTGTCGGCGCGGCTGGCGCGTACGGCCGTGGCCATGATGCGTCCGGCGACCGTGATCGACCCGCCCAGCCCGGATGGCCGTGAGGCGACGGAAAGCCTGCCGCCCATCACCGTCGGCGATATTGAGGAAATCTGGCACGCTCTGAGGCCGCCCTATGAGGATCTGTTCGCCTGGGTGGAGGGGCTGGCGGAGCAGCCCAGCGCGGATGCGCCCGGCCGGTTTCGCCCGGTCCAGCTGGCGACGGCTCTGGACGAAGGGCTGGACCTGCCGCGCCTGGACCCCGCTGATTTCTTCGCTGAATGGAAGTGGGACGGCATTCGCGTCCAGGCGGTGCGCGAGGGCGGTCAGACGCGCCTCTATTCCCGCACGGGCGACGAGATTTCAGCCGCCTTTCCCGATGTGGCGGCGGGGTTGCGCTTTGAGGGAGCGGTGGACGGCGAGCTGCTGGTGATCCGCGACGGAGTGGTGGCGCCCTTCGGCGACCTGCAACAGCGGCTGAACCGCAAGACGGCGAGCGCCCGACTGATTCAGGACTATCCGGCGGGCATCTTGGCTTATGATTTGTTGGCCGAAGGGGCGACCGATCTGCGCCAACTGCCCCTGACCGAGCGGCGGGAGCGGTTGGAGCGACTGGCGGCCGAGCATGACGGAGAGCGGTTGGGCCTGTCGCCTCTGCTGGAATTCACGGATTGGGACGATCTGGCGGCCTTGCGCGCCGATCCGCCTGTGGGCGCCGCCGCCGAAGGGTTGATGCTGAAGCGTCGTGACAGCCTTTATGTGGCGGGTCGCCCCAAGGGGCCGTGGTTCAAGTGGAAGCGCGATCCGCACGTCATTGACGCCGTGTTGATGTACGCCCAGCGCGGGCATGGCAAACGCTCCGGCTACTACTCTGACTACACCTTCGGGGTCTGGACGGAGGAGGGGACGCTGACGCCCGTCGGTAAGGCCTATTTCGGCTTTACCGACGAAGAGTTGAAGCAGATCGACAAGTTCGTCCGCGATCACACGACGGATCGCTTCGGCCCTGTTCGCGCCGTCCGCGCCGAGCGTGATTTCGGCCTGGTGCTGGAGATCGCCTTCGAGGGATTGCAGCGCTCGACGCGGCACAAGTCGGGGGTGGCTATGCGCTTTCCGCGCGTCAGCCGCATCCGCTGGGACAAGCCAGCGCGCGATGCCGACGCCCTGCACTCCGTTCTGGACCTGCTGGACGCCATCGAACGCGGCGGCGGGCGGGTCAACGCCGGTGAAAAAGCTTGACCGGCGGGGCTTCCAATCGGCTGCATAGGCGTTAGACCCGGCTCATGCTCATGAATTTCCTGCATACCCCTGCCGTCCTCGCCGAGCCCCTGGCCCAGGTGGTGGCCGCTGGCGAGCAGAGGTTGACCGTCGACGCGACCATCCTGGCCAAGGCCATGGATATGCTGGGCGATTTCGCCATCAACCTGACGGTGGCGGCGATCATCTTCGCCCTGACCTTGGTGGCGGCGCGCTGGGCGTCGGGGGCGGCGCGCAAGCTGCTGGGCCGCACCAAGGCCGTTAGGCGCGATCCGACGGTGCTGGCCTTCATGGTTCAGATCGTGCGGGTGGTGGTCATCATCATCGGCATGATCGCCGTGCTGCAGCGGCTGGGCGTGCAGACGACCTCCATCATCGCCGTTCTGGGCGCCGCCTCCCTGGCGGTCGGCCTGGCGTTGCAGGGCACGCTGTCGAACGTGGCGGCGGGGGTGATGCTGCTGGTCCTGCGCCCCTATCGCGTCGGCGAGGTCATCGACGTGGGCGGCGCCTCGGGAACGGTGCAGAAGCTGGACCTGTTCACCACCCAACTGACGAACGCCAACAACCACAAGATCGTCATTCCGAACTCCAAGGTGCTGAGCGACGTCATCATCAACCTGACGGGCCAGCGGACGCGCCGGATCGAGATCAAGTTCACCGTCGGCTATGGCGAGAATCTGAAGGAAGCGCGCGACGTGCTGGCGGCGGTCGCGCGGATTCACGACAAGGTGCTGAAGGATCCTGCGCCCTGGACCGGGGTGACGGCCCTGCTGGACAGCGCGGTTGAGATCACTCTGCACGCCTGGGTGAACACTAGCGACTGGTGGCAGACCCAGGCCGATCTGATGCAGTCGGGCAAGGAAGCCCTGGACGAAGCCGGCATCGAGATTCCCTTCCCGCACCAAGTCGAGGTGCCGGCGAAGGACGCCAAGTTCGCGCGGGTCGTCATGGCCCCGATCCAGGACAGTGCGGTCCAGGGCGAGGCCTCGGACCAAGGGAGAGAATGAGCCGTGCGTTTTGATTTCGGTTCCGACAATACGACGGGCATGGCGCCCTCGGCGCTTCAGGCCTTGGTCGCCGCCAACGCCGGGTTTGCGCGGGCTTATGGCGCGGACGAAACCTCGGCGCGCGCCGCCGATTTGATCCGCCAGACGTTGGACGCCGACGCCGAGGTGCGTTTCGTCTTCAGCGGCACTGCGGCCAACGCCATCGGCCTGTCGATGTTGGCGCGACCCTACGAGGCGGTGCTGGCGCATCATGCGGCCCACGTCTGTACAGACGAGACGGGGGCGCCTGGATTCTTCGGCCAGGGCGTCGGCTTGATCGGCCTGCCGGGCTATTCGGGCAAGATCGACCTCGCCGCGCTCTACGCCGCGCTGGAAGAGCCGGTGGTCGGGCATCGTCAACCGCCGGCGGCGCTCAGTGTGACGCAAACGACCGAATACGGCGCCGTTTATTCCGAAGAAGAACTTCGCCACTTGATCGAACCGTCAAAGCGGGCGGGCCTGGGCGTGCACATGGATGGCGCGCGGCTGGCTAACGCTGTGGCGGCGGGCTTCGATCCCAAGGACATTCCGCGCCTGGGCGTCGATGTGCTGTCGTTCGGCGGGGCCAAGGCGGGCGCGCACTGCGTCGAGGCCCTGGTGATCTTCGACAAGACGTTGACGCGCCGGATCGACAACCGGCTGAAGCAGGCGGGGCAGACGGCGTCCAAGGGGCGGTTGCTGACTGCGCCGATGCTGGGACTTCTGGAATCCGGCGATTGGCTGACGGGGGCCGCCCACGCCAATCTGATGGCGCAGCGCCTGGCCGACGGCATCGAGGGGCGGACGCCCTTCGTACTGGCCCACCCGGTGGAATCGAACACCGTCTTCGTGCGGATGCCGGACGAGGCGCATCAGGCGCTGAACGCTGCGGGTTGGGCCTGCTATCAATTCGACGATGGTTCTGTGCGGTTCGTCTGCTCCTGGGCGACGGATGAAGCGTCGGTGGATGAGTTGATCGCCGTCGTGGCGAGCCTGGATTGACGTGGCGGGCGCGTTCCGCCTCGGAGGCATGATGGCGGCGGGACGTGACGATGCGCGGTGAACGCTCACGACGGCGCGGCGACCTCGCAAGCAAGGCCGTGAACGCCGGGACGGATCCTGCGCAACAGGAGGCGCCGCCTACGCTGGAGGCGCTGAAGAATTTGATCGGCGTGGTGGCCCGTTCGGGCGCGCCGCAACTGCCGTGGCGCGTGACGGGGGCTATCATGCTGACCCTGGCGGGCAAGGGGCTGGGCGTGCTGGCGCCGTTGGTCCTGGGCGCGGCGGTCAATCATCTTGCAGCGGATCAGGGGCCGGCGGCGTCAGTGGGGCTGGGCTTCGCCGCCTTCGCCGTGGGCTGGGCCCTGGTGCGCTTTTTGTCGGCGGCGACGCCGCAGTTGTCAGACGTAGTGTTCGCGCCGGTGCGTGCGGCGGCGCAGCGCAAGACGGCGGCCGAAACCTTCGCCCACGCCCTCAGCCTGTCGCTGGACTTCCACCAGACCAAGCGGTCTGGCGCTCTGTCGCGGGTGATGGACCGGGGCTCGCGCGCGGTCGATTTCCTGCTGCGGATCCTGATGTTCAACCTGGGCCCGACGGTGCTGGAGTTGGTGCTGGCGGCGGCGGTTCTGGGCGGCAAATACGACTGGCGCTTCGGCGCCGTGGCGGTGGCCGTGGTGCTGGTCTATGCGGTCGCGACCTTCTCCATGGCCAACTGGCGGCTGGAGCACCGGCGCGCCATGAACGCGGCCGACAGCGAGGCGGCGGGCCTGTCGGTCGACGCCCTGCTGAACTACGAAACCGTCAAGTCGTTCGGCGCCGAGGGCCGGGCGGCGCAGGCCTATGATGCGTCCCTCGCGACCTATGCGAAGGCGTCGCTGAAGGCGAACACTTCGCTGGCGACCCTGAACCTGATCCAGGGGTTGATCATGAACGTCGGCCTTGGCGTCATGGCGGTCATGGCCGGGTTCGAGGCCGCGGCCGGGCGCATGGGGCCGGGGGATGTGACGGCGGCGGTGCTGATCATGATCTCCCTCTATGCGCCGCTGAACATTCTGGGCTTTGCGTATCGAGAAATCCGCCAATCCTTCATCGACATGGAGGAGATGCTTAAGGTGACGCGTCAGGCGCCGCAGGTGGCGGACGCGCCCGACGCCATCGATCTGCCGCGTCCTGAAAGCGGGCGGGGCGCTGAAATCGTGTTCGACCATGTCGGCTTCCGGCATGACGCGCGGGCGGCGGGGCTGGACGACGTCAGCTTCGTCACGCCCGCGGGCACCACGACCGCCCTGGTCGGGCCGTCGGGGGCGGGCAAGTCCACCATCGTCAAGCTGGCCCTGCGGCTGCTCGATCCGCAGGAAGGGGCGGTGCTCATCGACGGCCGGGACGCGCGCAGCGTGACCCAGGCGTCGTTGCGGGCGGCCGTGGCCCTGGTGCCGCAGGACGTGGCCCTGTTCAACGACACCATCGCCGCCAACATCGCCTTCGCCCGGCCCGACGCGGACGAGGCGGCGATCTGGGCGGCGGCCGAGGCGGCGGAACTGGCGGACTTCATCCGCAACCTGCCCGAAGGTATGGACACGCGCGTCGGCGAGCGGGGCCTGAAGTTGTCGGGCGGCGAGCGTCAGCGGGTCGGCATCGCCCGCGCCCTGCTGGCCGATCCCTGCATCCTGATCCTGGACGAGGCGACCAGCGCGCTGGACAGCCGGACCGAGGCGGCGATCCAGAAGACGCTGCGCAAGGCGCGGACCGGCCGCACGACCCTGGTCGTGGCGCACCGCCTGTCGACCGTGGCCGACGCCGATCAGATTCTAGTGTTGAAGGCGGGCCGCATCGTCGAACGCGGCGCCCATCACGAGCTGGTGGCGCGTCAGGGCGGAGAGTATGCGGCCCTGTGGCGCAAGCAGACGCGCGGCGCGAAGGCCCAGGCCGGCTAGGCTTCGGGCTCTCCGGCGCCGGGCACCTTGGCCTTGAGCACGTCCTTGAGGCTGTCCAGCACCTTGGCGCGGGCGTCGGCGGCTTCGGAAGGCAGCGTCAGCAGCAGGCGCAGGGCTTGAGCGTGGACCGTGACGACGCGCCAGTCGAACGGACGGCCCTCGGGCGCAGCGTCGATCAGATCGCACAGATTGGCCGCGGCTGCGCACAGGTCGTTCAGCTCAAACGGCCCGGCCGCGTCGATCACGGCGCTGGCGTGGCTGTAGGCTTGATCCAGGGCGGTTTCGTCGATGCCGACGGGAGCGGGCAGGGCCGCCAGGGCCGTAACCTGTTCCTGAATGATCTCTCGGCTGCGGGCCTCCAGCCCGGCCAGATTGGCGCGGGCCTGGTTCAGGGCGACGCCGACGCTGACGCCGCCGGGCTGGTCGACCAGGGTCGATAGGCGGCTGCGGCGGCGATTGTGCGTGATGACTGTCATAGCTCCACCGCCGCCCTGCGTTCTTTTTCAAAGGCTGTCTTGCGGCGCTCTTCGGCGCGGCGCTCAGGGCCGGGCCAGGGCTCGCTGCGGAAGCGGCGGTCGGGGCCGAAATAGTCGCCGACCTCCAGGAAGGGGCGGTTATCCCGCGACACCCAGACGATGCGCTCCAGCAGGACGCCCGCGCTGAACGGCTTGGTGATCAGGAAATTGGCGCCGCAATCGCGCGCATCCGACACCTTGGAGCGGCGCACGTGGGCGGCGGTCATGATGACGGGCGTATAGGCGTTCGGCTCCAGACCGGAACGGCGCAGCCAGCGCACGAATTCGTATCCGCTCATGCCCGGCATTTCGCAGTCGACCAGGATCAGATCGACTGGATGAGTCTGTAGGATGGAGATGGCCTCGGCCGCGCTCTCGCAGGCGTGACGCACCTTCATGCCGAAACCGAGCAGGGCCTGGGCGGTCAGCTCCAGTGAAAAGGGAGAATCGTCGATGACCATCGTCACCGCGCCGTCGAAGTTGAACACCGCGCTTTCGCGCAGGGATTCGCCGACCCCGTTCATGCCGCGCATGGGAGCCTGCCGATGCGAGCGGAGGAAAACAGAACGAATCGCATGATGTCAGCTTCGGCGGCGTTGCGACGCCGCGCAATCGCGATCAGCCCTTGATCAACCCAGACGGCCGATGGCGTAGAAGCGGTCGGCGCGCTGTTTCTTGAGCTGCTCAGCGGACAGGCCGGACATGGCCTTCAGCTCTTCTTCCAGAACCTGGCCGACATTGCGGATCGCTTTTTCACGGTCGGCGTGGGCGCCGCCCAGGGGCTCGGGGATCACGCGATCGACGATCTTCAGCTCAATCAGGTCGGGCGCAGTGATCTTCATGGCGTTGGCCGCGTCCTTGGCCCGCGCGCCGTCGCGCCAAAGGATGCCCGCCGCGCCTTCCGGCGAGATGACCGAATAGATCGAGTGCTCCAGCATCAGCACGCGGCTGGCGGCGGCGATGGCGATGGCGCCGCCCGAGCCGCCTTCGCCCGTCACCGTGGCGATGGAGGGCACGCCTAGGGTCAGGCCGCGCTCGGTCGAGCGGGCGATGGCCTCGGCCTGTCCGCGCTCTTCAGCGCCCAGACCCGGATAGGCGCCGGCGGTGTCGACGAAGGTCAGGACCGGCAGGCCGAACTGCTCGGCCATGTCCATCAGGCGGACGGCCTTGCGATAGCCCTCGGGGCGGGCCATGCCGAAGTTGTGGGTGATGCGGGTCTGGGTGTCGTGACCCTTTTCGTGACCCATGATCACGACCGGCTGGCCGCGGAATCGGGCCAGGCCGCCCAGGATGGCCTGGTCGTCGCCGAACTGACGGTCGCCGTGCAGCTCAACGAAGTCGGTGAACAGGCCGTCGACGTAATCGACGAAGTGCGGACGCTGGGGGTGGCGCGCGACCTGGGTGCGCATCCACGGATCGAGGTTGGCGTAGGCCTTGGTGCGCATGGCGTCGGCCTTCTTGCGCAGGGCGGCGATCTCGGTCTCGAACGACCCGCTGGTCGGCGCCAGAAGCGACAGCTCGGCGATCTTGGCGTCCAGTTCGGCGATCGGCTTTTCGAATTCGAGATAGTGCGTGGCCATAAGGCGTCCGTGAGGAAGAAGCGCGCTTGGCGCTACGGAAGGCGGCGGAACCTAGAGCGCGGAACGCCTCGGAGCAAGCGCGGGTTCAGTCGTCCTTCGCCAAGGGGTGGTTGGCGTGGACCACCTGGGAAAGACGGTCGACAGCGACGTGGGTGTAGATCTGGGTGGTCGAGATGTCGGCATGGCCCAGCAGGGTCTGCACCACGCGCAGGTCGGCGCCGCCTTCCAGCAGGTGGGTGGCGAAGGCGTGGCGCAGGACGTGGGGGCTGACGCGGGCCGGGTCGATACCGGCCGTGATCGCCGCCTGATCCAGAAGCTGGGCGAAGCGGCGCGGCGTCAGATGGCCGCTCTTGCCGTGCGAGGGGAACAGCCAGGCGCTGTCGGGCGTGTTCGGCTTTCGGGCGGCGTCGCGGGCGTTCAGCCAGGCCTTGATCGCCTCGCGTGCGGGCATGTTCAGCGGGGCCAGCCGCTCCTTGCCGCCCTTGCCGCGCACGATCAGATAGGCGGGGTCGCGGCGAACGGCCTCGACCTTGAGCGCCAGCAGCTCGGACACGCGCAGGCCCGAGGCGTAGGCCATCTCGACCAGGACGATCAGGCGCAGACCCGCCGTGCTGTCGGCGCCGCCGGCGGCGGTCAGCAGGGCCTCGATCTCGTCGCGGCTGAGGGTCTTGGGCAGGCTCCGGCCCTGCTTGGGCGCGTCCAGTCGGCGCGAAGGATCGTCGGTTCGCCAGCCCTCGCCCAGGGCGAAGCGATAGAACTGGCGCACGGAGGCGCGACGGCGGGCGGCTGTGGCGGCGGACAGACCGCGTCGCGACAGGTCGGCGAACCAGGCCTCCAGCGTCTCCTGCGGCGCGCCCATCAGACCGCCGACGTCGTTCAGCCATGTCTGCGCATCCGCCAGATCGCGGCCATAGGCGGCGAGAGTGTGGGGCGAGGCGTCGCGCTCCACCGCCATCATCTCCAGAAAGGCTTCGATCTGCGGGGTCATGCGGCGCGTCTGGTCATCGCTTCTGGGTGTGGAGCGGGGCGGCGTCTGGTGTAGAGGGTGTACGGACCATGCCTTCTGACGCCTCGCCTGATTCCTTCCCGCTGTCTTCGGTCCGCACCATAGCCCTGGTGGGGCTGATGGGCGTCGGGAAATCGACCGTGGGGCGGCGCCTGGCGGCGCGGCTGGGCCTGCCGTTCGCCGACGGCGATCATGTGATCGAGGAAGCGGCGGGCATGACCGTCAGCGAGATGTTCGCCACGCGCGGCGAGGTCGAGTTCCGGGCGGGCGAAGCGCGGGTCATGAAGCGCTTGCTGGAAGGGCCGCCGATCGTGCTGGCGACCGGGGGCGGGGCGGTGCTCAACCCCGACACCCGCGCCCTGATGAAGCAGCATGCCGTCAGCGTCTGGATGCGTGCGGACCTGAAGGTCATCGCCGAGCGGGTAGGGCGACGCGACACCCGGCCGCTGTTGCGCAATCGCGATCCTCTGACAGCCCTGAACGATTTGGCCAAGGCGCGCTATCCGATCTACGGCGAGGCCGATCTGACGGTCGATGTGGGCGGCGGATCGCACGCCCAGGCCGTTGAGGCCATCTTGAAACAATTGCGCCGCTTCGGACGGCAGGAGACCCAGTCATGACCACGACGATCCCGGTCGCAGGCGGCGCCTTCGCCCCCTATGAGGTCGTCGTCGGGCGGGGTCTGTTGAAGACGGCGGGAGCCGAGGTCGCCGCGTTGAAGCCCACGCGCGCCTTCATCGTCAGCGACGAGACGGTGGTGGCCATTCACGGCGAGACGGTGCGCTCGTCGCTGGAAGGCGCGGGGCTGGCGACCGGGGTCGTCGCCGTGCCTGCAGGCGAGGCGTCCAAGTCGTTTGAACAGCTTGAGGCGGTGCTGGACCGATTGCTGGCCGAAGGACTGGATCGCAAGAGCCTGGTCGTCGCCCTGGGCGGCGGCGTGGTGGGCGACTTGGCCGGGCTGGCGGCGGCGCTATTCATGCGCGGGATCGACTTCGTACAAATTCCGACCACCCTGCTGGCTCAGGTGGATTCTTCGGTCGGCGGCAAGACAGCCATCGACACCTCGCGCGGCAAGAACCTGATCGGCGCCTTCCATCAGCCGCGTCGGGTGCTGGCGGACATCGAAGCCCTGGCCACCCTGCCGGTGCGCCAGGTGCGCTCGGGCTGGGCCGAGGTGCTGAAGCACGGGCTGATCTGCGACGCGGCCTTCTTTGACTGGCTGGGCGGCGAGGGGGCAGCGGGCGCCAAGGGCGACCCTGACGCGCTGGAGCGGGCGGTGATCCGCTCGGTCGAGATCAAGGCCCAGATCGTCGGCGAGGATGAGAAGGAGGCGGGCCGTCGCGCCCTGCTGAACCTGGGCCACACCTTCGGTCACGCCCTGGAGGCAGAGCTGGCGTTCGACGAGACCCTGACCCACGGCGAGGCGGTGGCGTTGGGCTGCGCCATGGCCTTCCGTTATTCGACGCGGCAGGGGCTTTGCCCAGCGGTCGAGGCCGAGCGGGCCGAGGCGGGCATCCGCGCGGCGGGCCTGCCGACGCGACTTTCGGATGTGGCCCACGCCTTTGCGGCCGACGCCCTGATCGCACGCATGGCGGGGGACAAGAAGGCCGAGGGCGGACGCCTGACCCTGATCCTCGCGCGGGCCGTCGGCGACGCCTTCACCGACAAGGACGTGGACGCCGAGGCGGTGCGCGCCTTCCTGATCGAGGAAGGCGCGGCGTGAAACTGTCGCCCGTCGTCCTTGAAGACGCCTTCGTCCGGCTGGAGCCGTTCACCGAGGCGCTGAAGGATGAGGTTCGGGCGGCGCTGGACTGCGACCCGGACGCCTGGAACGGCATGGTCGCCGCCGCCTATGGCGCGCATTTCGACGGCTGGTGGGATGCGGCGCTGAAGGCGATGGCGGCGGGGCCTCGCATCGCCTATGCCGTGCGGCGTCGCAACGACAACACGGTCGTCGGCACGACCAGCCTCTATGAGATCAAGCCCGAGCATCGGCGCTGCGAGATCGGTTCGACCTTCTATCGACCCGAGGCGCGGGGCGGGCCGATCAACCCGGCGTGCAAGCGTCTGTTGCTGGACTACGCCTTCTCGAACGGGGCGATCCGGGTCGAGATCATCACCGACGCCCTGAACGCCGCCAGCCAGGCGGCCATCCGCAAGCTGGGCGCGACCTTTGAAGGCGTGCTGCGCAAGCACAAGACGACCTGGACCGGCCGGGCGCGGGATACGGCGCAGTTCGCCATTCTGGACGAGGACTGGCCCGACGTGCGGCGACGGCTGGACGAACGGTTGGCGGCCTTCGCCTAGTCGACGGCCCGGCATTCGGTGGGTTCGCGGTCGGCGGCGGTCCATGTCGCCATGACGCCCTTGCCGCGCAGCTCATAGCCCGAGGCGCGATACCAGATGCCGTCGGCGGCGCGTTCCTGAAACAGATCCACCGCCTCGCCGCTGGAGTTGCGCACGGTCGCCATCTGGCGCGGGTTGTCGAAGTCGACCGACAGGCGTTCGGAGTTGTTGCACAGATAGACGGCGTGGATGACGCGGTTCAGGGCGCGGTCCTGAAGCTCGGCTCCGGTGCGGCGGCGCGCGGTCTGGGCTTCGACGGCGCGTTCGCGCACGGCGTCGCCGTCAGTCGGGGCCTCACGCGGCTCCTGACCGCAGGCGGACAACAGCACCAGGACGGAGACGATGGTCGGCCAGAGGATACGGGTCGGCAAGAGGAGCCTCTCAAGGTCAAGCTTGGAAGCTCAACGCCCGGCGTCGCTCGACGTTCCTGATCGTGATTTCCGGCGTGAACGGAAGAAGCTGCGCAGCATTTCAGCGGCCGGATCAGCCATGACGCCGCTCTCGGTTTGGGGCCGCCAGTGACAGGTCGGCTGGTCGAAGAAACGCCCGCCATGCAGCACGGCGCCCCCCTTGGGGTCATCCGCCCCCCAGACCACGCGGCCGATGCGGGCGTGGCTGATGGCGCCCGCGCACATAGCGCACGGCTCGAGCGTGACATAGAGAGTCAGGTCCGTAAGGCGATAATTCTGCAACTTCGCCGCGGCATCGCGCAGGGCGACGATCTCGGCATGGGCGGTCGGATCATGGGCCGTGATGGGCCCGTTTTGCCCGCGCCCAAGCACTTCGCCGGTGTTTTCGTCCACGATCACGGCCCCGACCGGCACCTCGCCGGCTTCAGCCGCCGCTTGCGCCAGATCGAGCGCCATGCTCATGAACCGCTCATCATGGATCGCCATCCCAAAGACAACGACAAGAAGCCCCGCTCCCGTCAAGACGACGGCGCGCGCGGTCCCCGCAATTTCGCCGATAAAGGCCCGCGAAAGCCCTTCGACAAGGACGGAAAGCCGGGCGGCAAGCCTCGCGACCGCGTCGGGGGCAAGCCGGGCGACAAGTCTGCGTCCGAGGCCAAGGGCCCGGAGCGCACCGAACGAATCGCCAAGGCCATGGCCCGCGCGGGCATCGCCTCGCGCCGCGAGGTCGAACGGCTGATCGGACTGGGCAAGGTGGCGGTGAACGGCCGCATCCTGGCCACGCCCGCCGTACTGGTGACGCGCGACGACAAGATCACCGTCGACGGCAAGCCGATCGGCGCGGCCCAGGCGACGCGCGTCTGGCGCTATCACAAGCCTGCGGGCCTGATCACCAGCCACAACGATCCGGCTGGCCGCCCGACCGTGTTCGACGCCCTGCCCAGCGGCCTTCCGCGCGTGATTTCGGTCGGCCGCCTCGATCTGGCGACTGAAGGCCTGCTGCTGCTGACCAACGACGGCGAACTCAGCCGGGCGCTGGAACTGCCGGAAACGGCCCTGGTGCGCCAGTATCGCGCCCGTGCGCGCGGCCGCATCACCCAGGAGCAGTTGGACAAGCTGAAGGACGGCGTGGTCGTCGACGGCGTGCGCTACGGCCCCGTGGAAGCCACCATCGACAAGGCCAAGGAAAAGACTGAGGGTGAAAAGTCGTCGGCCAACCTGTGGCTCAGCGTCTCGATCACCGAGGGCAAGAACCGCGAAGTCCGCAAGGTGCTGGAGAGCATCGGCCTGACGGTCAACCGCCTGATCCGCCTGGCCTATGGTCCGTTCCAACTCGGCACCCTGCCGGTCGGATCGGTCGAGGAAGTCGGCCCGCGCGTGATCCGCGAAATGCTGGCCGAGCATATCCGTCCCGAGAACCTGCCGACCGGCAATACGGTGGCGACGCCGACGCCGATTCCAGGGCGTCGCACCGGCACGCCGATCGTGCGCGGCAAATCCGGCTCGGCCATGTCGGATCCGTCGCGCAAGCCCAGCCGCGTGCGCGCCGCCGAGACGGCGGCTGAAGACGGCGCCGAGTTCGGCAAGCCGGCTCGCAAGGAAGGCTGGGCCAAGGCCAAACCGAAGTTCGAGCACAAGAAGACCTTCAAGCCGCGCGCCCGTCCGGGTGATGACGAAGGGACGGAAGGCGGTGATCGTCCGCGCCGTCCGTTCACGCCGCGCGAACCGCGCGCCGACCAGTTCATCGACGACCGTCGCGGTCCGCCCAAGGGCGGCCGTCCCGGCGGAAAGCCCGGCGGCAAGCCGTTCGGTCGTCCCGGTGGAGCCGGTGGGCGTCTTGATGCGCGTTCGGACTCTCGTTCGGGCGACCGACCAGGCGGTCCTCGCGGCGGCGGCAAGCCGTTCGGAGGCAAACCTTTCGGCGGCAAGCCTTCGGGCGGTGCAGGCGGTCGTGGCGGCCCGCGCGGACGCGGCTGACTATTGAGCAGAGACGCAAGGCATGGCGGACGTAGAAACCCTGTTGAACGGCCGCTGTCTGTGCGGGGCGGTGCGCTTTACCGCTACGCCTAAGGGCGAAATGCACGCCTGCCATTGCGAACGTTGCCGCCGGACCTCGGGCGGGGTGTCGCTCAGCGTCGACTGCGGCGACACCGTTGAAGTCGAGGGACCGCTGGCGACCTATGATTCGTCGGATTGGGCCGAGCGGCAGTTCTGCCCGGCCTGCGGCTCCAACCTGTTCTGGCGGTTGAAGGCGGGCGGCATGGTCATGGTCTCGGTCCAGGCGTTCGACGAC
The DNA here is from genome assembly GCF_001956865.1 of Brevundimonas sp. ZS04. Lineage (NCBI taxonomy): Bacteria > Pseudomonadati > Pseudomonadota > Alphaproteobacteria > Caulobacterales > Caulobacteraceae > Brevundimonas > Brevundimonas sp. ZS04. Next base: position 402,369 of record NZ_MTHE01000001.1, on the reverse strand, counting down.
CCTTCGGCCTTCGCCTTCGACAGCGAGATCTATATCGACGCCAAGCCCGCCAACTACGCCTTCGCCGGCGACCGCGCCCGTATGACCGGCGCCGAGGTCGAGGCTCTCTACGCCGGGGGCTGAGCCTGGCGGTTGCGGGCTAGGCGTTCTGCGGCCGCAAGGACGACGACGAGGCTGACTAACTCCAGCGCCAAGGCGGACACAGGGATCGCTTCGGCGGACAGCCCGGCGCCCGACAGCGGTTCGCCCAGCAGGGCTATGGCGAGGTTGTTGGCCCAGTGGGCGCCGATGGCGAATTCAATGCCGCCTAGTCTCAGCGCGGCCCAGGTCCAGACCAGGCCCGACAGAGCGCGGGCGATGAACGCCACTGGATCGGGATCCAGGTGGACGACGGAGAAGATCAACGCATTGATCAGGCACAACAGGATCAGGCTGCGGGTGAGCCCTCCAGTGACCCTGAGAAGAACGCCTCGAAAGGCGACTTCTTCAGCCGCGGCCGCGATCAACAGGCCGACGCTCGCCGCAAGGATGTAGGTCAGGCGGCTTTCGATCGAATAGGCGAGATTGAAGATCGGCGGAGGGCCGATCGGATCGATCAGATTGTAGACTAGGACGCTGACGCCGCCGACGACGCTCATGACGGCGAAACCAATTCCCAGTTGTCGCCAGGAGAGACGGCGGCCGGGCCAGAGGAAGGCGGCGACCGGTGCTCGATAAACAATCTTCGCGGCGAGCAGGATGGCTCCGCCCATGAATCCCAGCATCAAGCCTAGCGCTAGAACCGAGACGTTTTCGTCCCACAGACGGCCTGGGCCTTCAGGTGCGACGGCGAAAAGGTCAGTGGGGAGCAGGCCCGCCGACTCAAAAGGAAGAGTCAGCAGGATGGCGGCCACCATGGCCGTGGCCATGAGAAGTGCGGACAGTGCGATGAAGGCGATCAGGCGCTTCCAGGGCGCAGCGGGTCGAACCTCGGCGATCAGGGGACTGTTGCGCGCCTGTTCGACGGCGGCGCGAAATGCAAACTGAATAAAGCCGGGGAATTCAACGCGAGACATGGGCTGAACGTTGCATTGCGCGCGTGGCCGGTCCAGAGGCGGGACCATGAGAATCGTCGCTGGACAATATCGCGGTCGGGCCATCGTCACGCCCGAGGGACAGAACACGCGGCCGACGTCGGATCGAGCGCGTCAGGCGATCTTCAACGTGCTGGAGCATGCGCCGTGGGCTGAAGGTCTGCATGAGGCGCGGGTGATCGACCTCTACGCTGGTTCGGGCGCGCTGGGGTTCGAGGCGTTGTCGCGCGGGGCGGCCTTCTGCCTGTTCGTGGATACGGACGACGGCGCGCGCGGCGCCATCCGCGAGAACATGGACGCCTATGGCCTGTTCGGCCGGTGCCGGGTGCATCGGCGCAGCGCGACCGATCTGGGGCCGCGCCCCGGCTCTGCGGGCGAGGCCTTCACCCTGGCGTTTCTGGATCCGCCCTACGCCAAGGGGCTGGGCGAGCAGACGCTGGCGCGGCTGCTGGAGGGCGGCTGGTTGGCGCCGGGCGCTATCGTGGTCTTCGAGCGCGGCTCGGACGAGCCCGAGATCGACCCCCCCGGCTATGAGCGGTTGGACGCGCGCGACTACGGCGCCGCGCGCGTCCTGTTCCTCAGGGCGTCAGAAGCTTCGGCCTGAGGTCCGGTTGTCGGCCCGGCTGCGCAGGCGGCTGAGGCCGTCGCGGTTGACGACGTAGGGGCCGCCGTTTCGGGACTTGATGACGCCCTTGCGCTTCAGGCTGCGCCATTGATCCAGGTTGCAGCCGTCCAGCACCCAGCCTTCGCGGGTGAAGCAGCGGGCGGCCAGGATACGGCCCTGTTCGTCGCGTTCCAGCAGGATGCGACCGCCCTGGGCGAGGGCGTGGAGCGTGCGTTGCTCCGCACGTGACAGGTTCATGGGATTGAGATTTCCAAGGCATGAGAAGACACGCGCCCGGCGCAACGGGGCGCGGGGCGGGCTCAGGAGGCCTCGGGACGATCAGCGTCCGGGCCTATGCCGTGGCTACAATCTCAAACATGGTTCCGATCCCATTGGGGGAAGGCGCGGCTTATAGCGCGAGGGGCGGTCGGCGGCTAGGCGCTTCAACCTCTGCGGCGCTGAAGCTCGGAGGCCAGGGCGCGGGCGCCGGCCGTGACGTCGGCCCAGGTGACGTCGAAACCGTCGTCTTCGCCGAAATAGGGATCAGCCACGGCCTGACCGGCGCGGCCCTCGACGTGATCCAGCAACAGGGACAGTTCGGCCGTGGCGTCAGGCGGGGCGAGGCGGCGCAGGTTGGCCAGATTGTCGTGATCCATCGCCACCAGATGGGTGAAGCGGCGGAAGTCGGCAGGCTTCACCTGACGGCCGCGCAAGGCCGAGATGTCGACGCCGTTCTTCAGGGCGACCGCCTGGGCGCGCGGGTCAGGCGCGGAGTCTATGTGCCAGCCGCCCGTGCCTGCGGAATCGGCGACCACGTCCAGATTCAGGCGACGCGCTTCTTCGCGAAAGGCCGCTTCGGCCAGCGGCGAGCGACAGATGTTGCCGAGGCAGACGAAGAGGACGGAAGGAGCCATCCCCTCAAGTCGCGAAGCGGTAGGGTGACGAAAAGATCATCGCCGCCCGAACAGCTTTTCCAGGTCGTGCAGCTTCAGCTCCACATAGGTCGGGCGGCCGTGGTTGCACTGGCCGGAGTGGGGCGTGGCCTCCATCTGGCGCAGCAAGGCGTTCATCTCGGGCGCCGAAAGGACGCGGCCCGAACGGACCGAGCCGTGGCAGGCCATGGTGCCGCAGACCTCGGCCATGCGCTCCTTCAGCGACAGAGCGGAGCCGTGTTCGGACAGGTCGTCGACGATGTCGCGGATCAGGCCCTGAACGTCGGTGTCGCCCAGCAGGGCTGGGGTTTCGCGCACCAGCACCGCGCCCGCGCCGAACGCTTCGACGATCAGACCCATCTCGGCCAGTTCCTCGGCCTTGGCGGCGACGCGCTCGGCCTCGGCGGGATCCAGTTCGACGACTTCGGGCGTCAGCAGGGCCTGACGAGTGACGGCGCCGTCGGCCATCTGGGCCTTCATCCGCTCATAGACCAGCCGTTCGTGGGCGGCGTGCTGATCGACGATGACCAGGCCGTCGCGGGTCTGGGCCACGATGTAGTTGGCGTGCAGCTGCGCCCGCGCGGCGCCCAGCGGGTAGTCGATCAGATCGACTGGGGCCGAAGCGCCGGGCGCGATCTGGCCCGCGTGTTCGGCCTGGATCTCGCTCAGGGTGCGGAAGCTTGGGGTGGCCGCTTCACCGCTCCATGTGTGTTCGACGCGGGCGGAGCGTTCGTTGAGGCCCGGCAGGTTCTGGGCGGCGGCGGCCGGTTGCGACCAACCTTGCCAGCCGCTCCAGCCCGGCGCGGCGTTGCTGAGCGTCTGTGGCGCGGCCGGGTTGTAGAGCGCCTCGCCCGTATGCGGCCGGAACCCGGAAAGTGCGTCGGCTGCGACCGTGGTCGAGGCGCGGTGTCCCGCCGCGTGCAGGGCGTGGCGCAGGGCACCGACGATCAGGCCGCGCACCAGCGCCGGATCACGGAAGCGCACCTCCGCCTTGGCCGGGTGGACGTTCACGTCGACATAGAGCGGGTCGATGTCGATGAAGAGGGCCGCCGCCGGGTGCCGGTCGCGCGCCAGGAAGTCGGCGTAGGCCCCGCGTAGGGCGCCCTGCAACAGGCGGTCGCGCACCGGACGGCCGTTGACGAACAGGAACTGGTGCGCTGCATTGCCGCGCGAATAGGTCGGCAGGCCCGCATAGCCGGACAGGCGCACGCCGTCGCGCTCCTGATCGATCAGCAGGGCGTTGGCCTCGAAGTCGCGGCCCAGCAAGGCGCCCAGACGTTTCAGCCGCCCCTCGTCGCCGGGATGTTCGGCGGGCAGGCGCAGCGTCGTCTTGCCGTCCAGGCTGAGGGTGAAGGCCACGGCTTCGTGCGCCATGGCTTGTCGCTTGATCTCCTCGGAGATGGCCATGGCCTCGGCCCGCTCGGACTTCATGAACTTCAGCCGGGCAGGGGTGGCGTAGAAGAGGTCGCGCACCTCGACCCGCGCCCCGTGCGGGCCGGGGAAGGCGGCGGGCGACAGGGGCCGCTGGGCGCCGCCCTCGACGGAGATGGCCCAGGCGTCGTTCTGAGGCTGGCCGGTTTCGGCGCGCGCACGGGTCGTGATGTTCAGGCGAGCGACCGAGCCGATGGAAGGCAGGGCCTCGCCTCGGAAGCCCAGGGTGAAGATGCGCAGCAGGTCCACGTCGCCCGCATCGTCCGGCTCCAGCTTCGACGTGGCGTGGCGCTCGATGGCGACGGGCAATTCGTCGCGCGGGATGCCCTTGCCGTCGTCGGCGATCAGGATGCGGGTCAGACCGCCGCCGTCCGCCTGAATCTCGATGCTGCGGGCGTCGGCGTCGATGGCGTTCTCAACCAGTTCCTTGATGGCGCTGGCCGGGCGTTCGACCACTTCGCCGGCGGCGATGCGGTTGACGGTTTCGGGGGGGAGGCGACGGATGGTCATGTGAGTCGCGAGGATAGGCGCCGTCGCCCGCAGACGCACCTCAATCCTTTTTTCGTGAGGTCGAAGGCGGTTTTCGTGATCGGGGGGCTTGAAGCATGTGAATGGCAACTTATACTGTTGCAGTCCGACGGCGAGGCCGGACGGACACTCGACCTGTTTCCGGACTGTCTGTCCAGTTTTCGTTTCAACCGCCTGATTGAGGTTTCCTCTCCCATGAAGATCAAAGCCGCCCTGATCGCCGTTTCGGCCGCCGCCCTGCTGGCCGCCTGCAGCCAGCCCGCTGACACCGCCGGCGCCCCGACGACCGACGCCGCCTCGACCGCTCCGGTCGCGCTGAAGGCCACCTCGGGCGTCTATGTGATGGACCCGACCCACGCCTCGCTGCAGTGGTCGCTGCCGCACAACTCGATCTCGAACTACACGGCGCGCTTCAACAAGTTCGACGCCAAGATCACGCTGGACACCGCCAACCTGGCCAACAGCACGGTCGAGGCGACCATCGACCCGGCTTCGGTCGACGCCAACTATCAGGGCGACTACGTCGGCACCCACGCCGCCACCGGCTTCAAGAGCTGGAGCGAGGACATCGCCAAGAACAAGAACTTCCTGAACGCGACCGCCTTCCCGCAGATCACCTTCAAGTCGACCAAGGTCGAGCTGACCGGCACGCGCACGGCCAAGGTGACGGGCGATCTGACCTTCCTGGGCGTGACCAAGCCGGTGACCCTGGACGCCACCTTCAACGGCGACCTGGAGAAGCACCCGTTCGTGCCGGCGCCGGCCATCGGCTTCTCGGCTGAGGGCAGGTTCAAGCGCACCGACTTCGGCATGGCGCTGGGCCCGGTCGGGGATGAAGTGACGATCCGCTTCGACGCCGAGTTCATCAAAGAAGTCGCCCCGGCGGCTCCCGCCGTCTGATAGGCTGCGACACGACGAAGGGGCGGGGCCGTTCGGTCCCGCCCTCTTCATATTCAGACTGACGCGAGAGCTCTCATGACCCGCCGCCGCCCCAGCCGCTACAGCGCCGTCGCCATCGCCCTGCACTGGCTGATCGCCATCGCCATTCTGTCGATGATCCCGATGGGCTGGTGGATGAGCGACGCCATTGTCGAGCCGGACAGCCAGGCGCTGGCCTATCGCGTCTTCCAGCTTCACAAGTCGATCGGCTTCCTGATCCTGGCGCTGACGGCGCTGCGGATCGTGTGGCGGCTGACGCACCCGGTTCCGGCTCTGCCCGGCGCCATGAAGGGGTGGGAGCAGTTCGCCGCGCGGGCGACGCACGCCGCCTTCTACGCCCTGATGCTGGCCCTGCCGCTGACAGGGTGGGCCTATGTCTCGACCGGATGGGCCGTGGTCACGGACACGCCGCTGGCCGTGGCGACCAGCTGGTTCGGCCTGTTCACCATTCCGCATCTGCCCTTCATCGAACACGCTTCCGAAGCCGTTCGCCGCACGACGGCGTGGATGGCCATGGGCGCGCACAGCAAGCTGGCCTGGGGCGTGATCGTCCTGGTCGTCCTGCACGTCGCCGCGGCGCTGAAACACCAGTTCCTGGATCGCGACGGCGTGCTGTCGCACATGATCCCGGTCCTGCCGCACGGCGATGACGCCCATGGCGTCGCGCCCGAGCCGACGCCGGCCGTGCGCTGGGCCGAGCGGCTGGCGGGCGTGGCCTTCGTGGTCGTGATCGGCGCCGCCTTCGGCCTGGCGGCCAGGCCTGCGCCCAAGACGGAAGGGCAGGCGGTCGCCTCGGCGCCCGCCGCCGCGCCTGCGGGTGACGCCGCTGTGACGCCGGGCGCGGCCGCCGCCTGGACCGTGGACAAGGCCGCCTCTACCATCCAGTTCACCGGAACCCACACCGGCAAGGCCTTCACCGGCCGGTTCGAGCAGTGGGACGCGCAAGTCTGGTTCGATCCGGCCGATCTGGCGGGCTCGAAAGCCGTGGTGACGGTCCAGACCGGCACGGCCAAGACCGGCGACGCCACCCAGGAAGGCAGCCTGCCGGGCGCCGAATGGTTCGACACGGCGACCTATCCGACCGCCCGCTTCGAGGCGACGGCGTTCAAGGCGCTGGGCGGGAACCGCTATGAGGCGACGGGAACCCTGCGGATCAAGGCGACGACGGTCCCGGTCGTCCTGCCCTTCACCTTCGACGAGGCGAGCGGCACGGCCACGGTCGCAGGCAAGCTGGAGCTGGACCGCACGGCCCTGAACATGGGCATGATGTCCGACGCGGGCGGTGACTGGGTGTCCAAGGCCATCGGCGTCGAGATCAAGGTCAAGGCGGCGCGTCAGGGTTAAGAAATCGGGCGCGGGGTTTGCCCGACTCCGCGCGGGGCGCTACAGCCTTCGGCTCTCCCTTCCTTGAGCGCCGAAAGAGCGACGCCATGCACGATATCCGAGCCATTCGCGACAATCCCGAAGCCTTCGTCGCAGGCTGGTCGTCGCGCGGCGTGGATGACGCCGCCGATGTGGTCGCGCGCATTCTGGCGCTGGATGTCGACCTGCGCGCTGCCCAGACGCGCGGTCAGGACGCCCTGGCCAAGCGCAACGCCGCCTCCAAGGCTATCGGCGCCGCCATGGGCAAGAAGGACATGGCCGAGGCCGACCGCCTGAAGGCCGAGGTCGAGGCCCTCAAGGGCGAAATCGCCGATGCGGGCGACGCCGAGACCGCTAAAGGCGCCGAACTGCGCGACCTGCTGGCCGGATTGAAGAACCTAGCCGCTGCCAATGTGCCGGACGGCGAGGACGAAAACGACAACGTCGAAGTCGTGAAGTGGGGCGTGCCGCGCACGACGGGGCCGGCCAAGGGCCACGCCGATCTGGGCGAGGCGCTGGGCCTGCTGGACTTCGAGGCTGCCGCCAAGATGTCCGGTTCGCGCTTCGCCGTGCTGAAGGGCCATCTGGCGCGTCTGGAACGCGCCATCGGTCAGTTCATGCTGGACCTGCAGACGGACAAGCACGGGTATCAGGAAGTCGCGCCGCCCTACATGGTCAAGGACGACGCCATGTTCGGCACCGGCCAGTTGCCGAAGTTTGAGGAAGACCTATTCCGCGCGGGCGAGCATCTGCTCATCCCCACCGCCGAAGTCTCCCTGACCAACCTCGTGCGCGAGCAGATCCTGTCCGAGGACGAGGTGGCGGAGCCCATGCGCTTGACCGCCCTGACGCCCTGTTTCCGAGCCGAGGCTGGTTCGGCGGGGCGCGATACGCGCGGCCTGATCCGCCAGCATCAGTTCTCCAAGGTCGAGATGGTCTCCATCTGCCGTCCCGAGGATTCCGAGGCCGAGCATGAACGCATGACCGGCTGCGCCGAGGCGGTGCTTCAGGCGCTGGAGCTGCCCTATCGCAAGGTGCTGCTGTGCAAGGGCGACATGGGCTTCTCGGCGCAGAAGACCTATGACCTCGAGGTCTGGCTGCCGTCGCAGAACACCTATCGCGAGATCAGCTCCTGCTCGAACTGCGGCGACTTCCAGGCCCGGCGCATGGACGCCCGGTTCAAGCGCGCGGGCGAGAAGAAGACCGAGTTCCTGCACACTCTGAACGGTTCGGGTCTGGCGGTCGGCCGCACCCTGGTCGCGGTGATGGAAAACTATCAGCAGGAGGACGGGACCATCGCGGTTCCGGCCGCCCTGCAGCCCTATATGGGCGGACTCAAGACTGTAGGCGTGGCGTCCAACTGATGCGTATCCTTCTGACCAACGACGACGGCATCGAGGCCGAGGGCCTGGCCTGCCTGGAAAAGATCGCCCGCGCCCTGTCGGACGACGTCTGGGTCGTCGCGCCTCAGACCGAGCAGTCGGCCAAGGGGCGGGGCATCACCCTGACCGAGCCGCTGCGCGTCAATCCGCTGGGCGACAAGCGGTTCGCCGTGACCGGCACGCCGACGGACTGCGTCATCCTGGCCGTCAACGACATCATGCCCGAGAAGCCTGATCTGGTGCTGTCGGGCGTCAATCGCGGCCACAACGTGGGCGAGGATGTCAGCTATTCCGGCACGGTGGCGGGCGCTCTTCAGGGCATGGCCTTCGGCATCCGCTCCATCGCCCTGTCGCAGTCGTTGGAGCGTTTCCACGACGAGGCGATCGCCCACTGGGAAACGGCCGAAGCCTTCGGTCCCGGCATCGTCGCCCGCTTGCTGGAGCAGAAATGGGGGGAGGGCGTGGTCATGAACGTCAACTTCCCGCGCCTGCCGCCGGAACTGGTCAAGACGGTCGAGGTCACGCGCCAGGGCTTCCGCGACATCGGCGAGATGCACGCCATCCGCCGCACGGACCTGCGCGGCCGCGACTACTACTGGATGGCCTTCCGCGGCGCGCCGCAGGAGCACGCTGACGGCACCGACCTGCGCGCGATGGACGAGGGGCGCATCTCGGTCACGCCGCTGCACATCGACCTGACGCACATGCAGTCGGTCAACGATCTGAAGAAGGTGCTGGGCGGCGCCCCGCCCAAGGGGCCGCAGGAAAAATGAGTCTCAAGGACGACCGCGCGGGCCGATTGATCCTGTCGCTGCGGCGTCAGGGGGTGACGGACGCGCGGGTTCTGAAGGCGATGGAGTCCATCGACCGCGCCGTCTTCGTCCATGAGAAATTCCTCGATCAGGCGTGGGAGGATCAGGCCCTGCCGATCGACTGCGCCCAGACGATCAGCCAGCCCTTCATCGTCGGCCTGATGACCCAGGCGCTGGACGTCCAGCCGCGCCATCGCGTGCTCGAGATCGGCACCGGCAGCGGCTATCAGTGCGCGGTTCTTAGCCGCATGGCGCGCTTCGTCTATTCGGTCGAGCGTTACAAGAGTCTCTTAAATGAGGCTGAGAACCGATTGAAAATCCTTGGGATCGATAATGTCTTCACTCGCCACGGCGACGGCGGACAGGGTTGGCCGGAGCAGGCGCCGTTCGACCGGATCATGGTCACGGCGGCCTCGCCGCATGAGCCGACGGAACTGCTGAAGCAACTGAAGCCGGGCGGCGTCCTGGTCGCGCCGGTGGGACGCACCTCGGTGCAGATGCTGAACCGCTACACCGGCCAGCCCGACGGCAGTTTCCAGCGGGAAAGCCTGTGCGAGGTCCGCTTCGTTCCCCTGGTCGAAGGGACGGCGAAAGAAGGGTGAGGGGCGAAATCTCACCGCTCCATTAACCTTTCCGCCCCACTTTCGCGCGGGTTGCCGGGTTGGATTCGGCCACGGGTCGGGGCAAACCGGCTTCTGAATGCTGAACAAGGTTAATACGGAGAGACGCATGAGCGGCTTCACAGGCTGGATCAGGGCGGCGGCGGTCGTCGGCGGGGCGCTGGCGGTGACGGCGTGTTCGACCTATCCGAACGAGCCGCGCTACTCGACCCGGCCGATGGGGGCGGGCGGTTATCCGCAACAGCCGGGGCAACCCCAGGGCCAGCAGCCCGGCGCCTATCCGAACAATCCCTATTACCAAGGGCCGGCGACGCAGCCGCAGCAGCCAGCTCAACCGCCGATCCAGGAAGGACCGCGCGCGCCGGCCGGCAATATCGAAGGCGGCGGCCTGCCCCCTGCGGGCGGTCCTGCCTATCCCTCGACCGGAACGCCGAGCACGGTGACGCCGCCGCCCGCTGCGGGCAATCCGGCGATGCCGGGCGCGACCTATGTGATTCAACCGGGCGACACCATTTCGGGCGTGGGGCGTCGTTTCCGTACGCCGGTGCAGATTTTGATCGACCTGAACGGCCTGGGGCCGCGGGGCGCGATCTCTGCGGGACAACGCATCATTCTGCCGGACAGCGCGGTGGACGCGGGCGCCGATCCTTACGCTACGGGGCCGTCGCCCGTCGGGGTGAGGACGCCGAACAACGGCGTCGCGCCGCCGCCGCCGCCGCCGCCCAGCGGCAATGCGCCCCTGCCGCCGCCGTCGCGCACGCCCGCCGCGCCGCCTGTCGCGGCTGCGCCGTCGCGCCCGCCGTCGACGGCGGTCGGTCAACCGCTGGCCCTGCAATGGCCGGTGCGGGGGGATATTCTGCGCCGTTTCGGCCCGGTGGGCATGGGCGAGCGTAACAACGGCATCAACATCGGCGCTTCGGCAGGAACCGAGGTCAAGGCCTCGGCCGACGGCACGGTGGCCTACGTCGGCGACGATATCGTGGGGCAGGGGCTGACGGTCCTGATCGTCCACCGCGACGGATGGCGTACGGTTTACGGGCATCTGGGCTCGGCCACGGTGCGCGACGGGGCGCAGGTTCGGGCCGGTCAAGCCATCGGCACGGTGGGTCTGACGGCGGGCGATGGCCGTCCCTCGATCCATTATGAAGTGCGTCAGATGCGCGGCGATGATCCGGTCGCTCTGGACCCGCTGACGGTTCTTCCGCGCTGATTGCGTGAAAAGACGTGTCCGGGCGGCGACGCCCGGATGCTCTTGTCATTGCGTCGCGTTGCAAATCGGCCCGGCGCGCCCTAGGTTCCGCGCCTTGTTTTTCGAAGGGCCCCCGATGAAGGCGCGGCCCGCGTCGGGGAGTTTCCAATGACTGCAACCCAAGACGGCGGCCTGATGGCCCTTGTCATCCAGATCGCGCCGATCGTCGCGATCTTCATCCTGTTCTACTTCCTGATGATCCGCCCGCAGCAAAAGCGGATGAAGGCGCATCAGGCCCTGATCGCCGGCGTCAAGCGCGGCGACGAAGTCGTCCTGTCCAACGGCATGGTCGGCAAGGTCACCCGCGTCGAGGACGCCGAGGCCATGGTCGAGATCTCGCAGGGCGTGAACGTCCGCGTGGTCAAGGCGATGATCGCCGAAGTCCGCAACCGCACCGCCATCGCGGCCAACGACAAGGGCTGATAGCCTCGCCTCGGCGCGGCGCGCGCCGGCCCTGAAGAGAACCGAGACATGATTCAGCTTTCACGCTGGAAAATCACCCTGGTCGCGCTGTCGCTCGTCCTCGGGTTGTTCCTGGCCTATCCGAGCGTGCTGTCGCCGGCGCAGCGCGAAGCTCTGCCGAGCTGGCTGCCCAGCAATGGCTTGAACTTGGGCCTGGACCTTCAGGGGGGCTCCTACCTCCTGCTCGAGGTCGATGTGCCCGAGATGCGCACCAAGCGCATCTCCAACCTGATGGAAGACGTTCGGGTTTCCCTGCGGGAAGACCAGGTCAACATCATGGGCATGCAGCGCGAAGCAGGCGGCGTCGTCGTGACCGTCGCCGAGGGCGCGGCCTATGACACGGCCTTCAACACCCTGCGCACCATGGCCCAGCAGGGCGTCGGCCCGACCGGTCAGCCGGACCGCGTGGCGACCAAGCTGGGCGGCGGCCGTATCCGCTACGCCTTCACCGACGCGGCTCTGGCCAGCATGGGCGCGACCGCCGTCGATCAATCGATTGAAGTCGTGCGCCGTCGTCTGGACAGCTCGGGCACCAAGGAAATCGCCATCACCCGCCAGGGTGCGGACCGCATCGTCATCCAGGCGCCGGGCCAGAGCGATCCGGCGGAGCTGGAGCGTCTGGTGGGTCGTACGGCTCAACTGACCTTCCAGATGGTCGACACCTCGCCGACGGGGCTGAACGACGCCCTGGCCGGTCGCGTGCCGCCCGACGCAGAATTGTTGGTCGACGATCTTGGCACTCCCTATCTGGTCAAGCGCCGCATCCTGGTCTCGGGCGAGAACCTGACCCGCGCCGGCGTCGGCGCCGATCAGAACAACCGCCCGGCCATCGACTTCCAGTTCGACAGCCAGGGCTCGCGTCGTTTCGGCGAGGCGACGGCCCAGAACCTCGGCAAGCCCTTCGCCATCATCCTGGACGGCAAGGTCATTTCGGCCCCGACCATCCAGTCGGCCATCACCGGGGGGCGAGGTCAGATCACCGGCAACTTCACCATCGCTTCGGCGTCTGAGCTGGTGAATCTGCTGAACGGCGGCGCCCTTCCGGCGCCGCTGAAGGTCGAGGAACGCCGCGTCGTCACCGCCGAGCTGGGCGCCGACGCCGTGGCTGCGGGCGCCTTGTCGACCGCCCTGGGCTTCGCGGTCATCGTGATCTTCATGATCCTGGCCTACGGCTTCCTGTTCGGCGGCATTTCGGTGATCGGCCTGATCCTGAACGGCATCCTGATCGTCGCGGCCATGTCGCTGACCCAGGCCACGCTGACGCTGCCGGGGATCGCCGGTCTGATCCTGACCTTCGCCGTGGCCGTTGACGCCAACGTGCTGATCTATGAGCGGATGCGCGACGAGGCGCGTCAGGGACGTTCCGTGGTGGCGTCGATGGACGCGGGCTTCAACCGCGCCATGGGCACCATCATCGACGCCAACCTGACCACCCTGGTGGCCGCGTTGATCATGTTCATGTTCGGCGCCGGTCCCGTGCGCGGCTTCGCCTGGACCCTGACCATCGGCGTCTTCACCTCCGTCTTCTCTTCGGTGCTGACGGCCCAAGTCCTGCTCGGCTATTGGCTCAAGATCGCCAAGCCGAAGAAACTGCCGATCGCGGAGTGATGTCGATGAAGGGTTGGCCTCTTATCAAACTGCTGCCGCATAAGACGAACTTCCAGTTCGTCAAATACGCCAAGGGCTTCGCCGTGCTGTCGGCGATCCTGACGGTGGCGGCGATCATCGGCTGTTTCTATCCCGGCCTGAACCTGGGCATCGACTTCCGGGGCGGCGCCTCGATGGAAGTCGCCAAGCCCGCAGGTCAGACGCTGGAGCTGGACAAGTTGCGCGGCGCCGTCAGCGGCCTGGATCTGGGCGATGTCCAGGTGCAGGGCATTGCGCGACGCGACAACAACCTGGACGATGGTTCGACCGCTATCGTCCGCTTCCAGGTGCCCGATAACGAAGACCAGACGGCCGTCGTTCAGAAGGTCGAGGGCGCGATCAGCGCCGCTGTCGGCGACGTGGCCTATTCGGGCGTCAGCGTCGTGGGCTCCAAGGTTTCGGGCGAACTGCTGACCAACGGCGTGATGGCCCTGCTGGTGGCTGTGGTGCTGATGTTCCTCTACATCGCCTTCCGCTTCCCCTGGCAGTTCGGCATCGGCGCCGTGGCGGGGCTGCTGCACGACGTGGCCTTGACCTTCGGCCTGATCGTCGCCTTGCGGATGGAGTTCAGCCTGAACCTGGTCGCGGCCCTGCTGACGGTCATCGGCTATTCGATGAACGACACCGTCGTCGTGTTCGACCGCCTGCGGGAGAACCTGCGCAAGTACAAGGTCATGCCTCTGCGTGAGGTGATCGACCTGTCGATCAACGAGACCCTGTCGCGAACCATCATCACCGGCCTGACGACCGTGATTGTGCTGATTGTCCTGGCCGTCTTCGGCGGAGAGGCCCTGCGCGGCTTCTCGATCACCCTGGCCTTCGGCGTCGTGATCGGCACCTTCTCGTCCATCTATGTGGGCGCGCCGATCATCCTGCTGTGGGGCGTGGATCGCAGCGGGGGCGGCAAGGCCGATACGACTCCGGTCAAGCTGGGCATGGCCAGCCGTCCGTAAGGGCGTCGCCGGAAACTGAACCACGGCCCGTCTTCCGCAAGGGAGGCGGGCCGTGTGCGTTCTGGGGCTTGATGCGGGCGCGTCAATGGTCGAAGGGCCTGTCGCCATGACTGTTGATCTTGATGCTCAGGTTCGCGCCGCCGACTTCGACCGCTGGCTGGCCAGCCGCTTCGTCGCGGATGAACAGGCGCGCGCCGATCTGATCGCCCTCTACGCCTTCGAGGCGGAACTGTTGGCCATTCCGACGCGCGTGACCCAGCCGCTGCTGGCCGAGATGCGCTACGCTTGGTGGGGCGAGCAGATGGAGGGCGTCTTCACCGACACGCCCCGCGTAGGCCATCCGGTGCTGGAGGCCCTGACGGCGGCGGTGACGCGTCATGGCCTGGAGCGGGCGCCGTTCGACGCTCTGATCGAGGCGCATATCGGCCGCGTGCATGGCGAACCACATGATCTAGACGCCTTCTATGTCGGTCCCATGCAGGCAGCGGTGCGTATTCTGGCAGGCGAGGGGCATGAGGCGTCGGCAACTGTCGCCGGACGACTGCGGGGCCTGGCCCAGACCGGACGAACGGATGAGGCCCAAGCCGCGCGTGCTGAGGCCAACCAAATGCTCAGGGCGTTGCCCGCCGCGGCTTTCCCTGCCGTGGCCGCCGCAGCGTTGGTGCGCGCGGATGAACCCGAACCCTTCAAGCGATTGCGCCTGTTCTGGGCCGTCTTGCGCGGGCGTGTCTGACGCATTGCGCTAGATCTCAATATATTAGCTATTGCTAATTTAGATGCATGGCATATATCGGCGCCATGGTTGATCTCGAACGTATGGGACTGGAGCGCTTTCAAGCCAGCGCGGGCGATGCGTCCCGCCTGCTGAAGGCCCTGTCAAACGAACATCGGCTGATGATCCTGTGCCAGATCGGCGAGGGCGAACGCCAGGTGTCCGATCTACAGGTCGGTCTGTCGCAATCGGCTCTGTCGCAGCATCTGGCGCGTCTGCGCGAAGATGGTCTGGTCAGCGCGCGCAAGAGCGGCACCGCCGTCTTCTACCGCATAGCCGATCCCGCCGCCCTGAAGGTGATCGGGGTGTTGGCCGAGATTTTCTGCCCGCCCGAGGCGCGTTGAGCGCCGCCTCCCTCCTAAGGAAAAAACGATGAATAAGCTGATCTCTCTGACGCCCGCTGATGTCGCCGCCCGTCTGAAGGCCGGTCAGGCCGTTCTGATCGATGTTCGTGAGCCGGACGAGCACGCGCGCGAACATATTGCCGGCGCCGTCGCCGCGCCCCTGTCGGCTTTTGAGAGCGCCGATCTGGGCCTCAAGCCCGGCGGCGACGTGATCTTCATGTGCCGCAGCGGCAACCGCACGGCCGGGAACTGCGACCGGCTGGCCGCTCGGATCGATGGTCCGGCCCACGTGCTGGCAGGCGGCCTGGATGGATGGAAGAAGGCGGGCCTGCCAGTCGTCGCCGACCGCAAGCAGCCGCTGGAGCTGATGCGTCAGGTGCAGATGGCGGCGGGCGGCCTGATCCTGTTGGGCGGGGCGCTGGGCGTTATGGTCCACCCCGGTTTCTGGGGGATCAGCGCCTTCGTCGGCGCGGGCCTGTTCGTGGCGGGCGCGACCGGCTTCTGCGGCATGGCGCGCTTGCTGGCGGTGATGCCCTGGAACCGCCGGATGAAGCGAGCCTAAGGCTCCAGCGCGCCGATCAACCGGGCGAGCAGGGCGCTCAACGCGGCCTGCTCGTCTCGCGACAGGTCGGCCAGCATGGCCTGGCTTTCGGCCATGTGCAGCGGCATCAGCGTGTCGATCAGGTCGAACCCCTTGGCCGTCAGCCTGACCAGAGAGGCGCGGCGGTCGCTGGGGTGGGGCGTGCGCTCGATCAGGCCTGACTTCTGCAGCCGGTCCAGCCGCGCCGTCATGCCGCCCGACGACATCATCGTCGCCTCATAAAGCGCCGTCGGCGTCAGGCCGTCCGGCGAGGGCGCGCGCCGCAGGGTGGCCAGAACATCGAATTCGCCATGCTGAAGCCCGTGGCGAGCGTAGAGCGGCGCCTGCCGCTCACGCGTCACCAGAATGGAGGCCTCGTGCAGACGCCCCAGCGTCTCCATGGCCAGCAGGTCGAGGTCGGGGCGCGCGACCGCCCATTGGGCGGCGGCGCGGGAAGCGCGATCGGTCATTGTCTTGACATCAAGATACTTGATGGCGAGACATTATCGTCTTCCGCAGCCGGAGTCACCTCGGATGGATCAGTCGAACGCCCCGCAACCTTCGCGCGGCGCGAGTCTGCTGTTGATCGCGGCCATCTTCGCCCTGGCGCTGAACCTGCGCCCGGCGATGGCGGCGGTCGGGCCTCTGCTGGATCTAATCGAAGCGGCGACCGGCATGGGTTCGACCACGGCCAGTTTGCTGACCACCTTGCCGGTGGCGATGATCGGCGTCGGCGCCTTGTCGATCCGTCCGCTGCGGCGACGGCTGGGCGAGCGCAAGGGCGTCCTGCTGGGCGCCGTCCTGATCGGCTTGGCCTGTCTGGCGCGTGCGGCCTTTGACGGGACAGCTGGTCTGATCGCCAGCGCCGTGGCGGTCGGCGTCGGGGTGGCCCTGATTCAGGCCCTGGCGCCCGTGGTCGTCAAACGGGCCTTTCCGACGCGTTTCGGCACGGTCATGGGCGTCTATACGACTGGCATCATGGGCGGCGCCGCCGTGGCGGCGGCGACGGCGGCGGGACTGGCCGAGGCGGTCGGCTGGGCTGGAGCCCTAGCGTTGTGGGCGGTCCCGGCCTTTTTGGCGGCGGTCGTCTGGATCGTCGCCTCGCGCGCCCCGGCGGCTGAAGAACCGAACCGCGCGGCCATAGCCGAAGGAACCCACCCCGAGCTTCCGTTCTGGAAGCAGCCCAGGGCCTGGGCGTTGGTCCCGATCCTGGGGCTGGGCACCTCGGCCTATACGCTCGTGCTGGCTTGGTTGCCGCCCTACTACGTCGACATGGGGCAGACGCGCGCGACGGCGGGCTTTCTGCTCAGCGGCATGACGGGCGCTGAGGTGTTGGCGGGCGTGCTGGTGTCCCTGTTCATCGCGCGTTTTCCCGACCGGCGCGGACCGATGCTGACGGCGGTGGCTCTGGCGCTGGTTGGGCTGGCCGGACTGGTGCTGACGCCGGTCAGCCTGGCGGTTCCGATCATGCTGCTGCTGGGGTTGGGTATCGGGGCGGTGTTTCCACTGACCCTGATCCTGGCCATGGACCAGATTGACGATCCGGTGCGCTCAGGCGACCTTCTGGCTTTCGTCCAGGGCGGCGGCTACATCATCGCCAGCTTGTCGCCCCTGGTCGCGGGCCTGTTGCGCGATCACATGGCCGATCTAACGGGGGCTTGGGTTCTGATGGGGGTCGGTGTGGTGGTGCTGGGCGTGATGACGTTGCAGTTTCGGCTGGGTCTGCCCAAGCTTCGCTGAGCCGGCGCCAAGCTAGCTTGCGGTGTGTGCACAGAAGGCGGAAGATGACATGGGTTGTAGATCGGTCGATCTCGAACGTGAGCTGGAATGACGCGAGATCCCATGAGTGAGTGGCGCGGACCGGCTCTCTTGGTTCTGACTATTGCGTCTCTTTTCGGGCTTTTTGGAACATGGGTGGCGTCGCTGGCTATCCTTTTCGCGGTGAGCGACTTCGGGGCGGGCCGCAGAGAGGCCCTTGGCTTCATAATTTTCTACGGATCGCTCCTGACCTGCCCGCTGATCGGGTGGGCGGCGTTCGCCATCGGGCGTTATCGCACCGCCATGATGATCGCCAGCCCGCCTCTGCTGCTGGCGATCATCTCCGCGTTCATCACGTTACTTAGCTGATCACAGCGTCCGCCAGGCTTTCAGGGCGTTCAGCGCGCGGATGCTCTGCAGGCGCTTCTTGGCGCGACCGCGCTCCTTGGGATGGATGCGCTTGCCGTCCTCATCGACCTTGGGCGCCTCCAGCGGCGGAAGCAGGCCGTAGTTGATGTTCATCGGCTGGAATTTGGAGCCTTCCAGATGCCCGCCGGTGATGTGTTCGACCAGGGCGCCCATGGCGGTTTCCGGCGGCGGCGGCGTCAGATCGCGGCCCAGCGCCTGGGCGGCGGCCAGACGGCCGGTCAGCAGGCCCATGGCCGCGCTCTCGACATAGCCCTCGACCCCGGTCACCTGGCCGGCGAAGCGCAGGCGCGGAATGGCCTTCAGCCGCATCTGCTTGTCCAGCAGCTTAGGGCTGTTCAGGAAGGTGTTGCGGTGCAGGCCCCCCAGACGCGCGAACTGGGCGTTCTCCAGACCAGGGATCATGCGGAAGACGTCGGTCTGGGCGCCGTACTTCAGCTTGGTCTGGAAGCCGACCATGTTGAACAGGGTGCCCAGCGCATTGTCCTGACGCAGTTGGACGATGGCGTAGGGCTTGACCGTCGGGTTGTGCTGATTGGTCAGGCCGACCGGCTTCATCGGGCCGTGGCGCAGGGTCTCGCGGCCGCGCTCGGCCATGACCTCGATCGGCAGGCAGCCGTCAAAATAGGGGACGTTTTCCCACTCCTTGAAGTCGGCCTTGGGGCCGTCCAGCAGGGCGTCGATGAAGGCTTCGTACTGGGCCTTGTCCATCGGGCAGTTGACGTAGGCCGCCTTGTCGCCGCCGGGGCCTTCCTTGTCATAGCGCGACTGGCGCCAGGCGACGTCGAAGTCGATGCTGTCGGCGTGCAGGATCGGCGCGATGGCGTCGAAGAAGCTGAGGCTTTCTTCGCCCGTCGCCTTCAGGATGGCGTCGGCCAGGGCGGGCGAGGTCAGCGGGCCGGTGGCGACGATGACGTTGTCCCAGTCTTCCGGCGGAATGCCCGCGATCTCTTCACGCACGATGGTCACGAGGGGATGGGTTTTCAGCTTGGCCGTGACAGCATCCGAAAAGCCGATGCGGTCGACCGCCAGGGCGCCGCCCGCGGGCACCTGATTGGCGTCGCCGGACGCCATGATCAGGCTGTCCAGCGCCCGCATCTCGGCATGCAACAGGCCGACGGCGTTGTACTCCCAATCGTCCGACCGGAAGGAGTTGGAGCAGACCAGCTCGGCCAGGCCCGTGGTGTGGTGGGCGTCGGTCCGCACCTGCTCCGGCTCGTCCCGGCGCATTTCGTGCAGAATGACAGGCACGCCCGCCTGGGCGATCTGCCAGGCCGCTTCGGATCCGGCGAGACCTCCGCCGATGACGTGCACGGGAGCGGGGCGGGGAGTGGTGGGCGCATTCGACATGGCGGCCTAATAGCCGTCCGCCGTGGTCCTGTCATGCAGGCTGTGGAAGCTGAAGCAGCGCGGGGTGTCGCAGCGGCGCCTTCCCCCGTATAGAAAACGGCGGAGGCTGTTCATGACCCATGGATTCCAGATCGATGAAGCGCTGGCGGATGGTTTCCGTCTGATCCGGCGTCGGCCGGGCAGCGTATTGGCCTGGGGCGTCATCCTGGCCCTGCCTCTGTTGCTGTCCGCCATCGTCATGATCGACCTGTTCATGACCATCGGTCCCGAAGCGATGGCCGAGGATGCGGACCCCAGCCCGCAGGCGCTCGCAGCCATGATGCGGATGCAGGCCTGGTCCATGCTGATCAATGTGGTGCAACTGGTCGGCTATGTGCTGATCATCGCCGCCATTTGCCGCGCCGTGTTGTGGCCCGATCGCGCGCCGGGTCGCTTCTTCGATCTTCGCGTCGGCATGGATGAGGCGAGGGTGGCCGTGGCCGGCCTGGCCGTCATGGCGGGCTGCTATGGCGTGATGCTGGTCGTTGTTCTGCTGGCTTTCGCCTTTGGGGCGGCCTTCTGGATGGTGTCTGAAACGGCGGCCGTGACCATGGGCGTGGCGGTGGGACTGGCGGGGATCGTGGGCATTGTCTGGGCGGCTCTTCGGACATCCATGATCATGCCGCTGAGCATCGCTTCGCAGGACTTTGCCTTCGTGTCGGGGTGGAAGATGACGAAGGGACGAGTCGGCGTTCTGCTGGGCCTGTTCGCGGCGACCATCGCCATCACCCTGGTAATCCATGTGCTGTTTCTGGTCGTAGCCGGCTTGATCGCGCTGGGCGTCAGCATTCCCTTCTGGCCCCAGTTGGCGGGATGGGTCGAGAGCGCACAGGGCGGGGTTCCTGACTTCAACCTCGGCGTGGCCGTGGCTGTGGGCGTTGCGGCCTTTGTGATGATCGCGATCTACTACGGAATCATCGTCGCTATCTGGATCGCGCCCGGCGTGTCGGCCTGTCGGCAGATGCTGGCGACGCAGAAACAGGACGAAACCGGCGCAGCTGCGTTAAGCTGAGCGAGAATCGAGGAGCCAGCATGAGTTTCAACGCCACCGAATCCGCCTTTGAGGGCTTCCGTCTGGCCCGTCGGGCGCCGATGGCCCTTCTGGCTTGGGCCGCGGCCTATATTGTCTTCTTCGCGGTCTTCTTCGCGGTGGCGGGCGGCAGCCTGATCAACATCATCAACCTGGCCGAGCAGATCGAACAGAGCGCCGAACCGTCGATGAGCGACCTGACCAGCCTGGGGCAGGCCTATGGCGCCATGATGGGGCTGGCCCTGCCGCTGTCGCTTCTGTTCAGCGCCGTGCTGACGGCGGCGGTGGCGCGTTCCGTCATCCGACCTGAGGAAAAGTGGTTCGGCTATCTGCGCCTGGGCCGCGATGAGTTGCGTATCCTGGGGGCCACCCTGGTCGTGGCGCTGCTGATGTTCGGCGTCGTGATGGGGGGAACGGCGCTGGTGAGCGTCTTCGTGGGGCTGGCGGCCAGCATGGGCACGCCCTTCCTGATCCTGCCGGCGGTGCTGGTGGGGCTCGGGGGTGCGGCGGTCGCCGTCTGGCTGGCCGTGCGCCTCAGCCTGGTCGCGCCGATGACCTTTGCGGAGCAGAAGATCGCCATCAAGGAAAGCTGGGCCATGACCAAGGGCCGCTTCTGGCCGCTGCTGGGCATGGCGGTGCTGGCGGGCGTTATGTCGATGCTGGTGGGACTGTTGGGCTCCATCGTCATCGCGCCGCTGAATCTGATCTTCGGCGGTCTGGAGAGTCTGGCGGGGGCGGAGACGACCAATATCGCCACGCTGCTCGTGAAGTTCTGGCCGGCCCTGCTGGTGTGGGGCGTGGTCAACGCCCTGCTGTCGGCGGCTCAGGCGGCCATCATCTATGCGCCGTTCTCGGCCGCCTATCTGGGCATCAAGGGCGTGCCGCGCGTCTGATCCGAGACGGCATCGCCGGAAATGAAAACGCCGCGCTCCGATAGGGGCGCGGCGTTCTTTTTGGGTCAGGCGCTCTTGCGGGCTTTGGCGCGCTTGGCGGGCGCGGGTTCGGCGGTCAGGGCGGCGATGCGGCCCTTGCGGCGTTCCTCGTGCCGGTCCAGCACCTCCTTGAGGTAGCGGCCGGTCCAACTGGCAGGGTTCGCCGCGACCTGTTCCGGCGTGCCGACGGCGACGATCTCTCCTCCGCCGTCGCCGCCTTCGGGGCCGAAGTCCAGCAGGTGGTCGGCCACCTTGATGACGTCGAGGTTGTGCTCGATCACGACGATAGTGTTGCCGTTCTCGACCAGTTCCTGCAGCACCTCCAGCAGCTTGCGCGTGTCCTCGAAGTGCAGGCCGGTCGTCGGCTCGTCGAGGATGTAGAGCGTCTTGCCGGTCGCCCGCTTCGACAGCTCCTTCGACAGCTTGACCCGCTGGGCCTCGCCGCCGGACAGGGTGGTGGCAGGCTGGCCGACCTTGACGTAGCCCAGACCCACGCGCTCCAGCGTCAGCATCTTGTCGCGGATCGAGGGCACGGCGGTGAAGAAGCGCGCCGCCTCTTCAACCGTCATGTCCAGAACGTCGGATATGCTCTTGCCCTTGAAGACGATTTCTAGCGTTTCTCGGTTGTAGCGCTTGCCCTTGCAGACGTCGCAGGTGACGTAGACGTCGGGCAGGAAGTGCATCTCGATCTTGATGACGCCGTCGCCCTGACAGGCCTCGCAGCGGCCGCCCTTGACGTTGAAACTAAAGCGGCCGGGACCGTAGCCGCGCGCCTTGGCCTCGGGCAGGCCCGCATACCAGTCGCGGATCGGGCCGAAGGCGCCGGTGTAGGTGGCGGGGTTCGAGCGCGGGGTGCGGCCGATCGGCGACTGGTCGATGTCGATGACCTTGTCGAAATGCTCCAGCCCCTCGATCCGGTCGAAAGGGGCGGGGGCGTCGGACGCATTGTTCAGACGCCGTGCGGCGGCCTTGTAGAGCGTCTCGATGGTGAAGGTCGACTTCCCGCCGCCAGAGACGCCGGTGATGCAGGTGAAGACGCCGACCGGGATCTCGCCCGTGACCTTCTTGAGGTTGTTGCCCGTGGCGCCCGAGACTTTCAGCATCCGCTTGCGATCGATCGGGCGGCGGCCTTCGGGCGGCAGCTCGATCTCTCGCGCGCCGGTCAGGTACTGGCCGGTCAGGGAGTTGGGGTTGGCCATGACCTGTGCGGGCGTGCCTTCGGCGCAGACTGTGCCGCCGTGGACGCCGGCGGCCGGGCCCATGTCGATGACGTAGTCGGCCGTCAGGATCGCCTCTTCGTCGTGTTCGACCACCAGCACCGAGTTGCCGAGGTCGCGCAGCCCCTTCAGGCTGTCCAGCAGACGGGTGTTGTCGCGCTGGTGCAGGCCGATGGACGGTTCGTCCAACACATAGAGGACGCCGGTCAGGCCCGAGCCGATCTGAGACGCCAGACGGATGCGCTGGCTCTCGCCGCCCGACAGGGTGCCGGACGAACGCGACAGGTTCAGATAGTCCAGCCCGACGTTGTTCAGGAAACGTAGCCGGTCGGTGATCTCCTTCAGGATGCGTCGGGCGATCTCGATCTGCTTCTCGGTCAGGCCGTCTTCCAGGGTTGAGAACCACAGGAAGGCCTTGGAGATGGACAGGTTGGAGATGTCGGCGATGTCCTCGCCCCCGACCTTGACCGCCAGAGCCTCGGGTTTCAGGCGCTTGCCGCCGCAGACCTCGCACGGGGTTTCGGACTGATAGCGGCCCAGTTCCTCGCGCACCCAGGCGCTGTCGGTCTCGCGCCA
This sequence comes from Brevundimonas sp. ZS04, assembly GCF_001956865.1. NCBI lineage: Bacteria > Pseudomonadati > Pseudomonadota > Alphaproteobacteria > Caulobacterales > Caulobacteraceae > Brevundimonas > Brevundimonas sp. ZS04. Next base: position 379,351 of record NZ_MTHE01000001.1, on the reverse strand, counting down.
GCGGCGCTCCAGGTTCGGCAGCACGCCCTCGAACGGCTTGGAGACCTCGTATTTGCGGGCGTTGTCGTCATAGACGAACTTGATCTTCTCGCCGCCCGAGCCGCGCAGGATGACGGATTGCGCCTTTTCCGGCAGGTCGCGCCACGTCTTGTCCATCGAGAACCCGTAGTGCAGCGCCAGCGACTGCAGCGTCTGGGTATAGAGGGGCGACGGGCCGCGCGCCCACGGCGCCACCGCGCCCTTGTGCAGGGTCTTGTCGCGGTCGGGGATCACCAGGTCGGCGTCGAAGGCCAGCTTGACCCCCAGGCCGTCACAGGTCGGACAGGCGCCGAAGGGGTTGTTGAACGAGAACAGCCTGGGCTCGATCTCGCTGATGGTGAAGCCTGAGACGGGGCAGGCGAACTTCTCGGAAAAGACGATCCGGCGCGGCTCTTCGCCTTCAGGCGCGCTAGCCCATTCCGCCGTGGCTATGCCCTCAGCCAGACCGAGTGCGGTCTGGATGCTGTCGGCGTAGCGGCCTTCAAGACTTTCTTTGGTTACAATGCGATCGACGACGATATCGATGTCGTGCTTGAACTTTTTGTCGAGCGCGGGAGCGTCCTCGATGGCGTAGAATTCGCCGTCGATCTTCAGCCGCTGGAAGCCCTGACGCTGCCACTCGGCCATTTCCTTCTTGTACTCGCCCTTGCGGCCGCGAACGACCGGCGCCAGTAGCAGGATACGCTCGCCGTCGGGCAGGGCGGTCAGCTTGTCGACCATCTGGCTGACGGTCTGGCTTTCAATCGGCAAGCCGGTGGCGGGCGAATAGGGCACGCCCACGCGCGCCCACAGCAGGCGCATGTAGTCGTGAATCTCGGTGACGGTGCCGACGGTCGAGCGCGGGTTCTTGGACGTGGTCTTCTGCTCGATGGAGATGGCCGGGGACAGGCCCTCGATCAGGTCTACGTCCGGCTTGCCCATCAGCTCCAGGAACTGGCGCGCGTAGGCCGACAGGCTCTCGACATAGCGGCGCTGGCCCTCGGCGTAGATGGTGTCGAACGCCAGCGAGGATTTGCCCGACCCGGACAGGCCGGTCATGACCACCAGCTGCTCGCGCGGAATGTCGAGATCGACGCCCTTGAGGTTGTGCTCGCGGGCGCCGCGAACGCGGATGAAGTTGTGCTTTTCGGTCATGGAATCCGGGAACGCGGAAGGCCCCGGAACGGTCCGGGGCGACGACGCTATATGGGGATCAATTCGCCGGAAACAGCAAGAACAATATGAGAACTTTAGTCTGCTTCAGGCGCCCACGGCGTTTCTGGACGGCGATAGCGTTCGCCGGGGCCGACCAGGGCGCCGTGGGCGTTGGCGACGCCCAGCTCAAGGCTTTCGGCGATGCGGCGGGCGCGGACGATGAAATGTTCGGCGGCGACGGGCGGGCATAGTTCGCGGGCGGTCGCCTCGAACAAGCCTAGCCAGTGATCGAAATGACGCGCGTCGATCGGCAGGGGCAGGTGTTTGGGCATGGGCCGCCCCTGATAGACGCCGGTCGACAGGGCGACGGACGACCAGAACAGCTTCATCTGCTCCAGATGCGGACCCCAGTCGTCGATGCGGGCGGCGAAGATCGGGCCGATGAAATCATCCTCGCGCACCTTGGCGTAGAAGCCTTCGACCAAGGCGTCGATCATGGTCTCGTCGATGCCTGTTTCGGCGCGGATGCGGGCGACGGCGGCTTCGCGACGGGCGGCGGCTTGGGCCCGGTCCGGCGCGGGACGGTCGATGCGGAAGGCGACGGGGCGGTCGGGCGTGCTCATATCAGCAAGATAGGAAGCGGCGTCGCGAAGGCCATGACGCCGATTGTCCAAGGCGTCCCGTCGCTGCATTGCGAAAGCTGCGCCGCAAATTGGGGGTTGCGTTACGAAACGTCCGTCCCCATCTTTCACTCAGCCAACGCATCAGTGAGGAGGCGCGACGATCATGATCAGCACCCTGGAAATCGGTTTCGCCCTTTCCGTGCCGCTGCTCGTGTTCGCCTATGTCCTCGCTCAACCCAAGCCCAAACCGATCCGCATCCGCGCTCGTGACGCTCAACAGCGTCGCGGCCCGCGCACCTGACGGTAGAGGCCTTTTCGACAATCTGACGCTCGCCTTCGGGCGCGAACGCACGGCCGTCGTGGGCCGCAACGGCGTGGGCAAGACCACGCTGCTGCGCCTTGTCGCCGGTCTGGCTGAGCCTGCCGAGGGCGCGGTCGCGCGCGCTGGAACGGTCGGCTGGCTGGCGCAGGCCCAGACTCCGGCTGATGACGAGACTGTGGCGGATACGCTGGGCGTGGCCGAGCTTCTGGCCGTCCTGCATCGCGTGCTGGCGGGGGATGGCTCGCTGGATGACATGGCCGAGGCGGACTGGACGCTGGAAGAGCGGATGCAGGCGGCTCTGGCTGAGGTCGGTCTGGCCGATCTGGGGCTGGATCGCCGCACGGCGGACTTGAGCGGCGGCGAACAGACGCGGCTGCGGCTGGCGGGCCTGAAGCTGGCCGCGCCGGACCTGCTGGTGCTGGACGAACCGACCAACCATCTGGACGCCGAGGCCCGCGCCATGATCGCCGATGTCGTGGCCGGATGGCCGGGCGGGGTGGTGTTGGTCAGCCACGACCGCGCCCTTCTGCGCCGCGTGGACCGCATCGTGGAATTGTCCAGTCTGGGCGCGCGGGTGCATGGCGGCGGGTGGGATCTGTATGTCGAGCGCCGCGACGCCGAACGGGCCGCCGCCGAACGCGATCTGGAGCAGGCCGAGCGCGCCATCGGCCGCGTGCAGCGCGAAAATCAGGCGGCGCAGGAGCGTCAGGCTCGGCGCGACCGCGCGGGCAAATCGGCGCGCGCCAACAGCTCTGATCCGAAGATATTGCTCGACGCTCAGGCCCAGCGGGCCGAGGAGAGCGGCGCGCGCGGCCAGCGCCTGGCCGAGCGCAAGCGTCAGGCGGTCGAGGCGGAATTGGCCGAGGCGCGCGAGCGTGTCGAACGCGTGCGCCAGATGGCCCTGGCCATGCCGTCGACGGGCCTGCCTGGCGGGCGCACGGTGCTGAACCTGAGTGATGCGGTCGCGACGACCAATGACGGACGCCGCTTGCTGGGGCCGCTTTCGCTGCGTCTGACCGGGCCTGAGCGTGTCGCTGTGATCGGGCCCAACGGGGCGGGCAAGACGACGCTCCTGAAACTGATCGCCGGCTTGTCAGAGCCTTCGTCGGGGACGGTCGAGCGGCCGGTCCGCGCGGCTCTGCTGGATCAACAGGCGGCCATGCTGAAGTCCGACGAAACCCTGGTGGACGCCTGGCTGAGGTTGAACCCGCAGGGCTCGCCGAACGCCGCGCGGGCGGCTCTGGCGCGCTTTCTGTTCCGCAATGTGCAGGCGGACCGACGTGTGGGCGAACTGTCGGGCGGAGAGCGTCTGCGCGCGGCGCTGGCCTGTATCATGACGGGCGCGGAGCCGCCGCAGCTGCTGGTGCTGGACGAACCCACCAACCACCTGGATATCGATTCCGTCGAGGCGGTCGAGGCCGCCCTGTCAGGCTATGACGGCGCCTTGGTCGTGGTCAGCCACGACGCTGATTTTCTGGAGAATCTGGGCGTCAAACGGACGATCGTGCTGAAGAACGGTCAACTCCAGCCCTCGATCACGCCCTGACGGCGGCCGCGGATCGCCGGGGTGTTCAGCGTGGTGCGCGGCTCGGCCTCTGCCCGGCCGAACAGCCAGCCCTGGCCATGGGTGACGCCCAGATCGTGCAGGGCGTCGGCGACCTGATCCGTCTCGATCATCTCGGCGATGGTCTCCAGCTCCAGCGAGCCGCACAGCTCGACCAGATGGGCGACCAGGGTGCGGGTGCGGGCGTCGATGTCGATATCGCGCACCAGGGCGCCGTCGATCTTCACCGCATCCACCGACAGGCCGCGCAGATAGTCGAAGGAGGCCGAACCTGCGCCGAAATCGTCGATGCAGACCTTGATCCCGGCGTTGCGCAGGGCGCCCAGGCGCCGGTCGGCGGCGGCCAGGTCGGCTAGGGCGGCGGTCTCCGTCACCTCGACCATCAGGCGACGTCGGTCGTCGGGCGCCGAGGCGGTCATCTTCAACAGGGCGGCGACATAGGCGTCGTTCGCCAGGGACGCACCCGAGACGTTGACGGCGATCTTCAGCAGGCCGCCGCCCGGCTCGCGCAGGCGGCGCACCGCCTTCTCCGCCACGGCCAGGTCGAAGCCTTCGATCAGGGCCAACTCCTCGGCCATGCGGATGGCGGCGGCGGGGCCTGATCCCTTGCCGAAGCGGGCCAGGGCTTCGAAATGGTGCACGGCCCGCGTCTTCAGGTCGACGATGGGCTGGTAGTAGAGGGCGAACTCGCGGTCGCGCACGATGCTGCGGAAACGGTCGGCGTCCTTCAGCGTGCGTTGCAGGGAATCGGCGAAGGACAATTCGGGCTGATCCAGCCCGCCGTCCTTCAGGCAACCCTCGATGGCGAACCGCATGGCGCGCAGGGCCGAGGCCGCGTCGCTGCCTAGAGCGCTCTGCGTCGCGACGGCGGACAGGGCCAGACCCTCGGCCTGACCGGCCTTCTGCATTTCCGCCGCAAGGTCGCGCGTATCGTCCAGGCTGCGGATCAGGGCGTAGCGGTCAGACGTCAGCTGACCCGCGCTGGCGCCGTCGTGCGAGGCGGCGTTCAGAGAGGCGCCGATGCGGCTGTGGACGCGTTCCAGCGTGGCGGGATCGACGCCCTGCAGGCCGTTCACGTCGATGAAGGCCAGCGCCAACCGCTGCAGGGCGCCGGCCTCGCCGCCGGCCAAACTGGCGCGGGCATGGTTGAGGAAACCCTCGGCGTCTCTGGTCAGGGCGCCGGCGGGCAGGGGCGCGTCCTCGACGACGAAGGGCTCGCCTTCATAGGACAGGGCGCAGGATTGCGCCGGGGCGATGTCAGGCAGGGCGAAGGCGCGCAGGGTGGCCCGACGCATGCGGCCGTCGCCGCAGTCGACCAGGACTTCGGCAGCCGGGCTGCGCTGGCCGGGACGAAGCTCTGCCAGCAGGTTCTGAAGAACGGCTGCGCTGTTGATCGACAGGCGATCGCTGAGGGGATGGCCGACCCAGGCGGCCGTCTGCTGGCCCGCGACGGCGCCTGAACCCAGGGCGAAGCGCACTACGCCGTGCTGATCGACTTCGATCAGGGCGTCGGCAGCGGCGAAGGCCAGGCCCAGGAGGCGCGGGGTCAGGTTCATGCCGAAGCCATAAGACGCAGGCTGTTAAGGAATAGCGACGGCTGGGGTCAGGCGGTGCGATTCAAGGCTACGGCCCGCCCGTCGCCCTGCATGGCCTGGCCCGAAGCGCCGTAGCCCACGCCCTGCGCGCGGGCGCCCGCCACCTCGGCCGCGATGGTGCGGACCAGACCTTCGGAAACCTGGCGCGCCGCTTCCACGGTGACGGCGTGTTCAGCCAGCACCGTTTCAAAGGCCTCGGTCGCCTCGATCAGGGCGCGGCGGTCAGCCTCGGGGGCGATGGCGATGGCGGCGGGATTGGCTTTCACCTGCGCCGACTCGCGACGATAGAGGTTGGCCATCTCCTGCGTCTGGGTCATGCCCTCATTCAGATCCTGAGCGCGGTGGGCGCGCAGCGCTTCCATTTCCAACGACAGTCGCTCGGTCAGATCGCGGGTCAGGCGCGTCAGATGCTGCACGCGTAGGGCGGCGGTTTCGACGTCGGCGGTCATGCGCCTTGCTCCTGCATCTTGATCATCTGGGCCAGAACGCTGTCGGCCAGGCCGACGCCGCCGGCCTTCACCGTCTGCTGGGCCATGGCGTCGACCAGAAAGCCGCGCCAGGCGGCTTCGCCCGCGCCGCCGCCGAAGGGCGCCTCGGTGCTCAGGCCCTCGAACATGGGCTTCATCATCTGCGACAGGAAGCTGGCCTCGAAGGCTTCGGCCGTGCGGCGCATGGCCTTCTGGTTCTCCGACGGGGCCGGACTGGCGGGGGCATTGGCGCGCAGAAGATCGGGGGAGACGGCGAGGGGGCTCATCAGATCACCTCGATTTCGGCCTGCAGGGCGCCGGCGGCCTTGATGGCCTGCAGGATGCTGATCATGTCGCGCGGGCTGACGCCCAGGGCGTTCAGGCCGTTGACCAGGGTGGACAAGGAGGTCGAGCCGCCCACGATCCGCATCTGACGGCCGGTCTCTTCGGAAATGCTGATGTCAGACTGGGGCACGACCACCGTCTGGCCGCCGCGGCTGAAGGGCTCGGGCTGGCTGACCAAGGGCGTCTCCTGCACCGAGACGGTCAGATTGCCCTGGGCCACGGCGACGGTCGAGATGCGGACGGCCTCGCCCATGACGATGACGCCGTTGACCTCGTCGATAATGACCTTGGCCGGGGAATCGATCTGGACCGGCAGGTTCTCGACCCGGCTGAGGAAGCCGGCCATGCCGAAGTTCTGGGGCGCGCGGATGGCGACCACGGTGCCGTTTTCGGCGAAGGCGCTCTGGGGGTAGGTCTGGTTGATGGCGGCGGCGATGCGCTGGGCCGTGGTGAAGTCCGGATTGCGCAGGTTCAGGCGCACCACCGGCATGGAGCCGAGGTCGAAGCCGGTCTCGCGCTCGACCACGCCGCCCGAGGCGATGCGGCCCGCCGTGGGAACGCCGCGGGTGATCGAGGAGCCGGAGCCGCCCGAGGCAGAAACGGCGCCCGTCTGCACCGAGCCTTGAGACACGGCGTAGATTTCACCGTCAGCGCCCTGCAGAGCCGTGACCAGCAGCGTGCCGCCCAGCAGGCTCTTGGCGTCGCCCATAGCCGAAACGCTGACATCCAGCCGTGAGCCGGGCGTGGCGAAGGGCGGCAGCTCGGCCGTGACCATGACGGCGGCCACGTTCTTGGTGTTCAGGTTGGCGCCGCGGATGTTGACGCCCTGGCGCTCCATCATCCCTTCCAGCGACTGGCGGGTGAAGGGCGAGTTGCGGACGCTGTCGCCGGTGCCGTTCAATCCGACCACCAAGCCGTAGCCGACCAGCTGGTTCGAGCGGACGCCCTCGATGGAGACGATGTCCTTGATGCGCGACTGGGCCTCGGCCACGCCCGGCTGGGCGGCGAGAACCAGGGCCGCGATGGCCGGGCCGATAAGGGCGGTAAGCAACTTCTGCATACGACAGACGTCCCTGCGTGAGCGTTCATCATTAACCATGCGAGGATCGTGCCGGAGAAAAATGCGAGTGAATTCAACATTGGTCGATTTTCGACCCGGCGCCTGACGGCAGGTTTTGCCGAGCTGTTAACCAAGACTTCAGCCCCTGAGTGCAGGGTGCGAAACGTAGAAGGAGACGTCTTGCATGAAGGTCACCGGACCCTTGGGCGCCGCTTCGACGCCGGCTGCGCGACCCGCTGCGCGTGGCGCGGGCGGTTTCGCCCTGCCGACGACCGGAGGCGCGGTCTCGGCGGCTCAGGCCGGCGCGACCTCATCCGCGTCAGGCGTCGCGAGCGCTGCTGCTCTGATGGCGTTGCAGGGCGTGGAAGACCCGACGGAGCGCCGCCGCCGCGCCATTCGCCGGGGCTCGGGCCTGCTGGATCGACTGGACGAACTGAAGCTGGCGCTGTTGGGCGGTCAGGACGGGGCGACGGCCCTTGGGCGTTTGGCCCGCGACCTGCGCGAAGAGCGCGATGAAGAGGGTGAGCCGGGCCTGAAGGCTGTGCTGGATCAGATCGATCTGCGCGCTTCGGTAGAATTGGCGAAAGCGGAAATGAGTCGATCGCGCTCCTGAAGGCGTTGAAACTTCGGCTGAACCCCCGATTTCCGGGGCTTTGTGAGGATAATTCGCCACACTGCCCCTACGGAAGCGCAGCTTAGCCATATCACGGACTCGCGAACGCCATTGCCGCGACTCTTGCGCTTGCCTATACGGCCCATGCGCCGCAGGGGGGCGCGATAGAGAACGAGTGTGAGTGCGATGACCGCATTGGCCTCTGTAGTGTCCGGGGATACGGCTGTTTATCGGCCGACCGACGACGAACCGTTCATGAACGAACGGCAGGTCGCCTATTTCAAGAATAAGCTTTTGTCCTGGAAAGACGACATTCTTCGCGAGTCGAAGGGCACTGTCACCAATCTGAAAGCCGAGACCGAGAACCATCCTGACTTGGTGGATCGGGCCTCATCGGAATCCGATCGCGCGCTGGAGCTTCGGACTCGCGACCGGCAACGCAAGCTGATCTCCAAGATCGATGATGCGCTGCGCCGGATCGAGGACGGCACCTACGGCTACTGTGAGGATACCGGCGAGCCGATCGGGCTGGGTCGTCTGGAGGCTCGCCCGACGGCGACCTTATCAGTTGAGGCTCAGGAGCGGCATGAACGTCGTGAGCGGGTCCACCGCGACGACTGAAGCGATGCAAACTTTCGTCAAATGACGAAAAGTTCGGGTTTGCTCCAAGCTTGAGCCATTTTGCGCTGCGATAGGCGCTGCGACGGCGTTGATCTGCCGTCGTTGCTCTTAATCTATGCAAGGATGTTTCATGACCCGTACGTTCGCCTCTCTTTCGGCTGTCGCTTTGTTGGCGCTTGGGGCCTGCGCCCAGACATCTGCTGTCGACCCCACGCGTCCTGCGGGCCAGGGCGGCGTCGTAGAGAAGGTTGTCTACGTGGCCTCTGAAGTGCGCCCATGCACGGCGGGCGTGGCGCGGACGACCTGCCTGCAGGTGCGTGAGACCGAGAGCGCGCCCTGGGAGCTGCACTATTTCGGCTACGAAGGCTTCGAGCATAAGCCGGGCGTAGAATACCGCCTGCGCGTTCGCGGTACGCCGGTCGCCAATCCCCCGGCCGACGCGTCTTCGATCCGCTGGTCGCTGATCGAAATCCTAGACCAGAAGCCCGCTCAGTCCTGATCAGGTTTCCGCACGCGCCTCTCTTGACTTCGAGGGGGCCGTGATCGACCTAGACCCTTATCGGAACGGCGTCGCGCCTGCACAGGTGCGACGCCTTTTCGACGTTTTCAGAGACTGGACGCTCTGCCCGGATCATCATGGTTCGCGGCGGGCCGCCCGGCCGCCTTCGCTTTCAGGCTCGCAGGATCCTCATGTCCGTCAAGGTTCGTTTCGCTCCGTCTCCCACGGGTAAGCTGCACGTCGGCAATGTCCGCACGGCTCTGGTGAACTGGCTGTTCGCCAAGGGGCAGGGCGGCGCCTTCGTGCTGCGCATCGACGATACCGACCTGGTCCGTTCGACCCAGGAGTCGGAAGACAACATCGAGATCGACCTGAAGTGGCTCGGCCTGACCTGGGACGAACGCTACAACCAGTCCAAGCGGTTCGATCGCTATGAAGAGGCCGCCGCCCGCCTAAAGGCCGATGGCCGCCTCTATCCTTGCTACGAAACAGCCGATGAGCTGGACCGCCGCCGCAAGGTGCAGCTGTCGCGCGGCCTGCCGCCCATCTATGACCGCGCCGCCTTGTCGCTGACAGATGCTGAAAAGGCCGCGCTGGAGGCCGAGGGCCGCCGTCCGCACTGGCGCTTCAAGCTGGAAGGCAAGCGCGTCGCCTGGGAAGACCTGGCGCGTGGTCACGCCGAGGTGGACACCGCCTCCATGTCCGACCCGGTGCTTATCCGCGAGGACGGCCTGTTCCTCTATACGCTGCCGTCGGTCGTCGACGACATCGACATGGAGATCACCCACATCATCCGGGGCGAGGACCACGTCACCAACACCGGCGCCCAGATCGAGATCTTCGAGGCGCTGGGGGCCAGGGTTCCCGGATTCGCTCACATGCCGCTGCTGGTCGGCGCTGACGGCACGGCCCTGTCCAAGCGTCTGGGCTCGCTGGCCATCATGGACATGCGCGCCGATGGCTATGAGCCGATCGCCATCACCAGCCACCTGGGCAAGATCGGCACCTCGGACAATCTGGAGGTCGCCGCTTCGCTGCAGGAACTGGGCGAGGCCTTCGCCTTCTCCAAGATGGGCCGTTCGCCCGCCCGCTATGACACGGCCGATCTGGATCGCCTGAACGCCCAGGCGGTGCACGGGATCGACTACGCCGCCGCCCAGCCGCGCCTGGAAACCCTGGGCGTCGATCTGGGCGAGACCTTCTGGAACACGGTGAAGGGCAACCTCAGCAAGTTCGGCGATGTTGTTGAGATGGCGAAGATCGTCACGGGGCCGGTGACGCCGGTGATCGAGGACGCCGCCTTCGCCGCCGCGGCTCTGGAACTGCTGCCCGAAACCATTGACGCCGACGCCTGGTCGGCCTGGACCTCGGCTGTGAAGGACAAGACCGGCGCCAAGGGCAAGGGCCTGTTCATGCCGCTCCGTCTGATCCTGACGGGCCAGGCGCACGGACCGGACATGGCGGCCATGATCCCGCTGATCGGGCGCGAACGCATGATCCAGCGCCTGAAGGGCGAAACCGCCTGACGGTCCGTCCAACGGATACAAGAAAGGCCGCCTGCGTCGTGAAGGCGGCCTTTTTCGTTCAGGGTTGAAGCTGGATCAGCCCGCGTTGCAGGCGGCGATCTCTTCTGCGCTCAGGGCCTGGCCCTTGTAAGAGAAGCTGGTCACCGGACCCAGCTTGGCGACCACGCGGCGGCAGGCGCGCGTCGCGGGCTGGTTGGAACCGCCGGTGGCGGTGCAGGCGTCGCCTTCGCAGCGCCAGGTGGCGCCGTCGACGATCACACGGCCGGTCGGGGCCTTGGCGGCGTCAGCCAGGGTGGCGCTGGTGGCCGGGGCCTGGGCGAAGGCAGGGGCGGCCGCGAACAGGGCGACGGCGGCGAGAAGAGCACGCATGAACAGTCTCCGATAAGGGTGGGGCGCACGCCCAGCATCGCCATAGGCCGTTTTTTAAGAAAACTGTCAATCCAGCTTCTCGCCTGACGGACCGGCGTTACTGACGCACGTTTACTTACCGACGATCATGTTGCAAGTGGGGCGTGTCCTGAGCTGATTTCATGGCTTCGATCGCGCCCTCGACCGAATCGACGCTGACATAGGCCTCCAGGAAGCTGGCCGGCGTCATGCCCTTTTCGACCGTGTGCTCGATCAAGGTGAAGAAGCCGTCCCAGAAACCGTCCAGATTCAGGAAGATGACGGGTTTGGCGTGCAGGTCCAGCCGCTTCCACGACAGCAGCTCCACGACCTCTTCCAGCGTGCCGACGCCGCCGGGCGCGACGACGAAGACGTCGGATTCGTCGTACATCAGCTGCTTGCGCTCGTGCATGGAGGTGACGACGATCGTCTCCACATCGTCGAACAGGCGTTCACGGCTGCGCAGGAAGGCGGGCATGATGCCGACGACGCGGCCGCCGGCTTCATGCGCTGCGCGAGCCGAGGCGCCCATCAGGCCCACGCCGCCGCCGCCATAGACGAAGCGCCAACCCGCCTCGGCTACAGCCTTGCCGAACTCCGCGGCCGCCTGGATGTAGCGCGGGTCGGTCCCGTCGGAAGAGCCGCAGAACAGGCAGACGGATTGGCCCTCGAACGGGGCGATGTTGACGGAGGGCAGGGACATGGAACCTTTGGTGACCTCGGGCGGCAAGTGAAGACAGGCGGGGAGCGCCAAGCGGGCCGGGTTGAAGGGGCTGGGCCAAGCGAACGGAGCCGTCTATCTGGACACACAGCCTTATAGCGATGCGGGACAGGATGGAACGAAGGATCGGCCTGCGACTGAGTTTGAGCCTGGCGCTGGGATTGGCGACGGCGCTTTCGGCGTGCGGCGCTCCCAAGAGCGATGCGGAAGCCGATACGGCCGAAGTCCAGGATGGCGACTGGATGGCGACGCCGCGCATCACCAGCGTGTTGTCCCAGACGCCTGGAGGCGTCTTGGTGCGAGGAGAAGCCGCGCCTGGCGCGCGCGTGATCCTCAGCGGCGCTGATGGTTCTGCCGTGGCCGCCGCCGCGGATGCGCAGGGGCGATTCGAGCTGCATGTCGGTCCTGCGGCGGTCGGGCGGATTCTGACGCCTGAGATCCAGATCGGGCAGGCGACGACGCCGGGACCGCAACGTCTGCTGGTGGTCGGGGAAGGCGGGCGTCTGGCCGCCTTGTTGACCGACGGCGGCGCCAGTCTGCGCCTGACGCCAGGACCGACCTTGGACGCTTTGGACGGCGACGGTCGCGGTCTGATTGCCTCGGGCCGCGCTGATCCTGGCCGAAAAGTCGCGGTCCAAGCCGGAGGAGGAACGGCCCAGGGCGTGGCGGATTCGCATGGTCGTTGGAGCGTTGTCGTTCCTGCTGTGGGAGATCGCGCGAGCGATATCGAGGTAGAGGGGCGGATATTCCGCTATCCGGGCCCTGGCGCCCCTGATCGGGTTGAGCGAGCAGGAGAAGGGTGGCGGGTCACACGCCAGTTGTCAGGCGCTGCGCGCCAGACGACCTGGTTTCCTGATGCAGGCGCATGAATTTCAAGCCTGATCGTCGTTAATGCGGCGTTAACCAAACCAGTTGATCAAGGAGCAGTCTTCTTTCTTCGAGGACACCCACCATCACCAAACGACTTTCGGCCCGATGCTCATTGCGTCGGGCTTTCTTTTGATCTCACGTGCGTGGATGCATGGTGAGGAAGGCAGGCAGCAAGCTGGCCACGACGCGGCGGCTGGCATCGTCCGATTGACCCAGCATCTCCCGTAAAGGGTCGCCGATCAGCGCTTCGCCGAATGCGCTGAGCGCAATGAAGAGAACGGCCGAGCCGATGATCTCGTCTGATCGATCGCCGCCCAGGCCGATCTTTTCCTGGATGGCGACAACCAAATTCTGAACGGCCTCTCGAACGGGTTCGAGATGGGACAGGTCGCCAGACAATGCGATCCAGGCCGCCAGTCGGCCTGCGCCGCCGGTCGAAAAGGCGTCGAAGACGGCGTTGATGAGCTCCAATGGAGCGCCTTCGTCTGTCCGAAGCCTGGCGACTGCGGCGTCCAAGGCGTCGTTGAGATCGGCGACCATCGAGCCCATGAGCGCCGACTGCAGTCCGGCGGCTGAGCCGAAATGGTGGATCAGGTTGGCGTGGGTGACGCCTATTTCTCCCGCGACCGCAGCCAGGGTTACAGCGTTCGGTCCGCCGGAGAGCAGGAGATCGCGCGCTGACGCCAAGGCTTCGCGGCGGGCTTCCTCGGGCGAGCGCCGTCGGCGGCGCGGCTTATCGGCGATTTTAATTGACATTTATGTAAATGACATCCATGTAGGTAACGTGTCTTACGAGTCGTCCAAGGAGACTGCAAGCCATGGTCGCGACGGCGCTTGATGATAGTGGAGCCATAACGGGCTTTCGCGAAGCCTCTCGTACGCTGAAACGTAGAGTTCAGCCCGTTCGTGCAGCGCGCGCGATACGTCGGCTGGTGGCGGACAAGGATGACACCGAACAGGTGTTCGAGATCATGAACGCCTTGGCGGGACGTTCTGTGGACTGGGGCTATGCGAAGTTGCTGAACTCCTCCGAAGGCGGCGTTCAGGCGTATCGCCGTTTGGAATTGGCGGACCGACTGCAGGATCGGGAGTGGTTGAAGACCATGCCGGCAGGCAGCGTCGGGGCGGCCTATCTGGATTTCATCGTCTCGCAGGATTTCTCCGCTTATGGCCTCGCTGAAGAAAGCCGCAAGGTGACGGACAGCGAGATCGAAGCCGCGCATCCGCGCGCCTGGTACGGGCGACGCCTGCGAGACGTGCACGACATCTGGCACGTGTTGACGGGCTATCACACCGACGCTCTGGGCGAAGCCTGCGTTGTGGCCTTTTCTCTGCCGCAGACGCGGAGCTCCGGCTTTGGCCTGATCGCGGCGGCGATCGCTGTGCAGTTCGCGCGAGCGCGCACCGGCTATCCATGCGCCCGGGCGGTGTTTCAGGCCTGGCGCGACGGGCGCCGTGCGGCCTGGCTTCCGGGACAGGACTACGAAGCCTTGCTCGCAGAACCGTTGGATCAGGCGCGGCTTCGCCTGCGTATTCGCAGGCCGGACGTCTACGAACGCGTGCCTGCGGCGGTTCGAAACGCCTACCTGGGCGGCAAGGGCTGAGGCGCGAGCGAGGGAGCGCGGCGGGGCGGCCGCGTTTCCTCCTTTCAGGACAATGGAAGACAGTCTGAGCGACTTCGCCTGTCGCTGGGGCGGAAGGATCGTTCATGTGGATTTGGATCGTGTCGGGCGCGGCTGTCGCGGCCCTGCTGGTGTTGCTGCTTATCCGGCCTGTACGCCGCACCTTGCTGTCTCGCCCGGTGATGAGCGTGTTTCGTCGCATTATGCCGCGTATGAGCGCGACCGAGCAGGCGGCGATCGAGTCCGGCAACGTCTGGTGGGACGCCGAGTTGTTCTCGGGACGGCCGGACTGGAAGCGTCTGCTGGCGACGCCTGCGCCACGCCTTACGGATGAAGAGCAGACCTTTCTCGACGTAGAGACCGAACGGCTGTGCGACCTGTCCAACGACTGGGACAGCACCGCCGTCTGGCAGGATCTGTCGCCTGAGGCGTGGGCCTATGCGCGGGACAAGGGGTTCCTGGGCATGATCATCCCAAGGGCCTACGGCGGTCTGGGCTTTTCGGCTTACGCCCACAGCCAGGTGATTCAGAAGCTGTCGACGCGCTGTTCGGCGGCGGCGGTGTCGGTGATGGTGCCGAACTCTCTGGGACCGGCCGAACTGCTGCTGCGCTACGGCACGGAAGAGCAGAAGAACCACTATCTGCCGCGACTGGCGCGCGGGGAAGAGATTCCCTGCTTTGCCCTGACCAACCCCTTCGCGGGTTCAGACGCCGCTTCGATCACCGACACCGGCGTGGTCTGCAAGGCCATGTGGAAGGGGCGGGAGACGCTGGGCTTCCGCATCACCTGGCGCAAGCGCTACATCACCCTGGCGCCCATCGCGACGGTGATTGGCTTGGCCTTCCGTGCGGTTGATCCCGACGGGCTGCTGGATCAGGGCGAGGAGCCGGGGATCACCTGCGTCCTGATCCCGCGCGAGCATCCGGGCGTGCGGATCGGGCGGCGCCATTGGCCCCTGAACGCTGTCTTCCAGAACGGTCCGATCGAGGGCGATGATGTCTTCGTGCCGATGGAGATGGTCATCGGCGGGCGTGAGCAGGTCGGCGCCGGCTGGCGGATGCTGATGGAGTGTCTGGCGGCGGGCCGGGCCATCTCCCTGCCGTCCTCGAACGTGGGGATGTCCAAGCTGGCCGTGGGCATGGTCGGCGCCTATGTCGCCATTCGTCGCCAGTTCAACCAGCCGATCGGCGCCTTCGAGGGCGTGCAGGAGGCCCTGGCTCGGATGGCGGGGCATCTTTACGCTACGGACTCCGTGCGGCGGTTGGCGGCGGCGGCGCTGGATAAGGGCGAGAATCCTTCGGTCGTCTCGGCCATCGCCAAATACCATGTGACCGAACGCGCTCGCATCATCGTCAACGACGGTATGGACGTGATCGGCGGCAAGGGCGTCTGCATGGGCCCCGGCAACTTCCTAGCCCGCGCCTATCAGCAGATTCCGGTCGCCATCACGGTCGAGGGCGCCAACATCATGACGCGCACCTTGATCATCTACGGCCAAGGCGCGATCCGTTGCCATCCCTATGTCCTGCCGATGATGCGGACAGCCGAAGTGCAGGACTTGAAGGCGTTTGATCGCGCCCTGTTCGGCTATGTCGGCTTCGTGCGGGGCAATATGGTGCGGGCGATCGGGTTCAGTCTGACCGGCGGCGCGCTGATCACGGCGCCGCGCGACGCCGCACCTGAATTGCGTCGCTATTACAGACAGGCGACGCGGCTTTCGACCCTGCTGGCGTTGGCCTCGGACGTCTCGATGGCGATGGTCGGCGGCGCCTTGAAGCGTAAGGGCGCTCTGACGGGGCGACTGGGCGATATGCTGTCACAGCTTTTCATCTTGTCGGCGGCGCTGAAGCGTTTCGAGGACGAGGGGCGTCCGGCCGAAGACCTGCCTTTCATTCATTGGGCGGCGCAGGACGCATTGAACCGTGCGACGACGGCCTGGCGAGACCTGCTGGCCAATCACCCGAGCCGGGGTGCGGCCCTGTTCCTGAAACTGGCGGGGGCGCCGTTCGGCCTGAAGGCGCGGACGCCCGGCGACAAGTGCGCCGCCGAGGTCGCGGGTTTGATCCAGCGCCATGGCCCTGCGCGAGATCGGCTGGTGGCTGGATCGTGGAGCGCCAGCCTGGAGGTCGATCCCATCGCCGCCGTCCTCGTGGCCTTCGACCTCTATCCGCAGGTGGAGGCTGTCGAAGCGCGGCTGAAATCGGCGATCAGGACCGGGCGCTTGTCTCGCGCGCCGCAGGATCTCACACGACTGGCGGACTGGGCGCGAGAGGCCGAGACGCAAGGCTTGATCGACGCCGACGAAAGCGTGCTGATCGCGCGCTATGCCGAGGTGGCGATCCAGGCGATCATGGTCGACGACTTTCCGCAGGACTTCGGCCTGGCGGAGGGGCTGGCCCGTCGTGAGGTGGCGTCGGATCGTCCCGGGACGACGGGCAAGGGGCGGCAGGCCGCCTGATGTCGGATCGTTATCTGGACTTCGCCAACAGCGGTATGGGCGGCTGGTTGACCGGTGCGCTGGGTTTGCCGCGCCCCTTGCCGTTGCGCCGCAGGGCTGAGGCCGGAGCGTCGCCTGTCGGCCCCCTACTGCGGGGCGGCGGCGGGCGGTTGTCATCGCTTCTGCATCGACTGGCGGGCCAGTGGGGCGTCGATCTTCATACGACGCCTGATGAAGGCGCTCGCTATGGCGGGTTGATCTTCGACGCCTCCGACATCGACCGGGCGTCCGGCGCCACGGACCTCTATCGCTTCTTTCATGAGACGGTGCGTCGCCTTGGACCTTGCGGTCGCATGGTGGTGATCGGCCGACCGCCCGAAAGCATGGCGGACGCCGAGGGGGAGGCGGTTCAGCGGGGAGTGGAGGGCTTTGTCCGCTCCCTGGCCAAGGAGGCGCGCGAGGGCGGGACGGCGCAACTTCTGCGGATCGCGTCGGACGCGGAAGAGGCCGCGGCGTCCAGCTTGGGCTTCTTCCTGTCGCCGCGCTCGGCCTATGTTTCGGGCCAGGTGATTACGATCGGCGCGGCGGCGTCTACGTCGATTTCCGCTGACCGGAGGCGAGTCCTGATCACCGGCGCGTCGCGCGGGATCGGTGCGGCCATGGCGCGGCTGTTCGCAGCCGAAGGCTGTGCAGTGACCGCGCTTGACGCGCCTGGCGCGCAGGCTGACTTGCGTGCTTTAGCCGCGCATATCGGGGCCGAGGCGTTAAGCGTCGACATAACTGCGGCCGATGCGGCGGAACGTCTGGTTGAGGCGGCGCGGGCGGCGGACGGCTATGACGCGGTGATCCACAACGCAGGGATTACGCGTGATCGCACGCTGGCCAGAATGTCGGCGACCGAGTGGGATAGCGTCATGGCCGTCAACCTGGGTGCGCCGCTAACTCTGACACGCGCCTTATTGGACGCCCGGCTAATCCGACCTAACGGGCGGATCTTAACGGTGTCCTCGCTCAGCGGCATCGCGGGGAACAAGGGCCAGTCCAACTACGCCTTGTCCAAGGCGGCGTGGATCGGCGCGGTGCGGCGGCTGGCGGCCGAGGCGGGCGACGCGATCACCGTCAACGCCATTGCGCCAGGCTTCATCGAGACTCGCATGACCGCCGCCATCCCCTTTGCCATTCGTGAGGCGGGACGACGGATGAACAGCATGGGGCAGGGCGGTCAGCCGATCGACGTGGCCGAGACCGCCTTGTGGCTGGCGGAGGCGGACAACGGCGGCGTGAACGGCGCCGTGGTTCGCGTCTGCGGTCAGAGCCTGCTGGGGGCCTGACGGATGCAGGGGGCGAAAAGATGAGCGGGGCTGAGGCGGCGGCCCCGGTCTCCATGCTGCAACTGGCGGGCGGCGCGATACGGGGAATGTTGCGTGGTGAAACGGGGAGTTGCGACCTACCGAAGGCGGAACTGGCGGCGCAGCCGCTGCGTCTGGATGCCGATGCGATCGGGGCCTACGGACGGCTGTGCGGTTTTGAGGCGGCTCAGGGCGTGCCCCTGACGTGGCCGCATATCCTGGCCTTTCCGATGCATTTGCGTCTGATGATGCGCCCCGACTTTCCGTTTCCCTTGGCGGGCTTGGTGCACCTGCATAATCGCATTCGCCAGTATGCGAGGCTGAGGCCGGACGAGGCGTTGAGTCCGCATGTCCGCTTCGGTCGCCTGATGTCGCATGAGCGCGGGCAGGCGTTCAGCATCCTGACCACGATGGGGCGGGACGGCGTGGTCGTCTGGGAGGCCGAGAGCCTTTATTTGAAGCGCGGCGGCGCTGGGTGCGGCGCTGCGGCGCCGGAGATGGAAGCGGCGGCCAAAATGACGCAGCATCAGTCTTGGTCGCTTCCTGGTGATCTGGGGCGTCGATATGCGCGGGTGTCCGGGGACGCCAACCCTATTCATACCTCTGCACTTGGGGCGCGGCTGTTCGGCTTTCCGCGCGCCATCGCCCATGGCATGTGGACCCAGGCGCGGGCGCTGGCCGTCCTGACGCCGCCCGATGGGCTGGAGGCGGCCGAGATCGAGGTTTCCTTCCGCACTCCGCTGCTGCTGCCCGGCGCGGCGGCGTTGTTCACGGCGCCGAACCAACGCGATTTCGAGGTGCGCGATCCGACGGGCGAGCGCCTTCATATGCGAGGACGCCTGAGCGCCCTGGCCCCATTGGAGATCATCGTCTGATGCTGACCCTGTCCTCGCCGCGCCGAGTCGCCATCATCGGCGCCAATCGTATTCCCTTCGCCCGGTCGAACACCGCCTACGCCGAGGCGTCGAACCAGGACATGTTGACAGCAGCCCTGCAGGGCCTGATCGACCGCTATGACCTTCATGGCCTGCGGCTGGGCGAGGTGGCGGCGGGCGCTGTGCTTAAGCTCTCGCGGGACATCGCTCTGACGCGCGAAAGCGTGCTGGGGACGACGCTGGGCCACGACACGCCTGCTTATGACGTGCAGCAGGCCTGCGGCACTGGCCTGGAGGCGGCCATACTGGTCGCCAATAAGATCGCTCTGGGCCAAATCGAGGTCGGGATTGCGGGCGGAGTGGACACCACTTCGGATGCGCCGATCGCCCTGAATGAAGGCTTTCGCCGCGCCCTGTTGGCGGCCAATCGCCAGAAGTCGACGCTGGGACGGCTCAAGGCCCTGTCGCGAACGGGATTGACTGCGCCTTTCCGGCCTGAGCCGCCGCGCAACGCCGAGCCGCGCACGGGCCTGTCGATGGGCGAGCATTGCGAGCTGATGGCCAAGCACTGGGCCATCCCGCGCGAGGAGCAGGACGCCCTGGCGATCCGCAGCCATCGCAATATGTCGGCGGCCTATGAGGCGGGACTGTTCGACGAGATGGTCTCTCCCTTCAACGGGTTGAAGCGCGACAACAATCTGCGGCCTGATATTGACCCGGCCAAGGTCACGGCGATGAAGCCGGTCTTTGATCGTGAGAACGGCACGCTGACGGCCGCCAATTCCACCCCGCTGACGGACGGCGCCTCGACAGTGCTGTTGGCCAGCGAGGAATGGGCGAAGGCGCGGGGACTGCCGATGCTGGCCTGGATGAGGGCAGGCGAGACGGCGGCCGTGGATTTCGTCAGCGGCGAGGAAGGCCTGCTGATGGCGCCTGCCTACGCCGTGCCGCGAATGCTGGCTAAGCTGGAACTGACGCTTCAGGATTTCGACTTCTATGAAATCCACGAGGCCTTCGCCGCCCAGGTGCTCTGCACCCTCAAGGCTTGGGAAAGCGACGACTATGCGCGCACCCGGCTGGGGCTGGATCGGGCGCCGGGCCCCATCGACCGGGAGCGGTTGAACATCCACGGCTCGTCTCTGGCGGCGGGGCATCCGTTCGCGGCAACGGGCGGGCGTATCCTGGGCAATCTGGCGCACATGCTGAACCGGGCGGGCAAGGGGCGCGGCCTAATTTCAATCTGCGCAGCCGGGGGGCAGGGCGTCGTCGCCGTGATCGAGAAATGAGCGTGGCGCTGGATGTGACGCAGACCGACGCCGATCGCCTGTGGGCTGAGCGATTCTGGACGCGCGCCTATCGACCCGACGTGCCGGCGACGATCGACGACGAATTGGCGCAGTGGTCCTCGGTCGGCGAATTGTTCGCGGCGGACGCCCGAAAATATGCGGACCGCGTCGGCTTCGTCAGCATGGGTTCGGGCGTGACCTATGGGCGGACGCTTTCGGAAGCGCGAGCTTTTGCGGCTTGGTTGCAGGCCAAGGGCGTGCGGCCCGGCGACCGGGTGGCGTTGATGATGCCGAATTGCCTGCAGTATCCGGTGGCGCTGTTCGGCGTGCTGTTCGCCGGGGCGGTGGTGGTCAACGTCAACCCGCTCTACACGCCGCGCGAGTTGCAGCATCAGCTCAAGGACAGCGGCGCGGTCGCCATCGTCGTGATGGAAATGTTCGCCGCCACTCTTGAACAGGCGATCGTGGGGACGGACATCCGCCATGTCGTCGTCACGGCCATGGGCGACATGATGGGGCCGGTGAAGGGGACGGCGATCACCGCCCTGCTGCGCCATGTCGAAAAGCTGGTGCCTAAGTGGTGCGTCCCGCAGGCTGAACGCTGGCCCGCCGTGATGCGTCGGGCGCGGCGACTGTCGCTGAAGCCGGTCAAGACGAAGGCGGAAGACCTCGCCTTCCTGCAATATACGGGGGGTACGTCTGGCGTGGCCAAAGGAGCCATGCTGACCCATCGGAACATCATCGCCAATGTTCTGCAGGGGCGCGCCTGGATCATGGCCCAGATCCCTGAGGATCAGGTGGTGGGCAATGTCACCATGCTGCCGCTCTATCATATCTTCTCCCTAACGGCGAACCTGCTGATGTTCGTGGGCGTGGGCGGACGCAACATCCTGATCGCTAATCCGCGCGATGCGAAGCGGGTAGAGTGGGTGCTGAGGAAGGAGCGGTTCGCGGCCTTTACCGGCCTCAACACCCTGTTCGCCGGGTTGCTCAAGAATGAGGCCTTCCGTGATCGCGACTTCTCGGATCTGCGCCTGACCGTGGCCGGGGGCATGGCGACTCAGGCGTCGGTGGCCGAGGCTTGGCAGAGCGTGACCGGCGCGCCGCTGATCGAAGGCTATGGCCTGACCGAAACCTCGCCGGTGGTCTGCATCGGCTATGTGGATATCGAGCGGCCGGAGACGATGGGCTTCGACGGCACGGTCGGGCTTCCTGTGCCTTCTACCGAGGTGCGGATGCGGCGCGATGACGGAAGCTGGTGCGGGCTCGACGAGCCGGGCGAACTGTGCGTGCGCGGCCCCCAGGTCATGCGCGGCTACTGGAACCGACCGGAGGAGACGGCCAAGGTCCTGTCGACGGACGGCTGGTTGGCGACGGGCGACGTGGGCGTGATGCAGGCGGACGGGCGGGTGCGTCTGGTCGACCGGATCAAGGACATGATCCTGGTTTCCGGCTTCAACGTCTATCCGAACGAGATCGAGGATGTGGTGGCGGCCCACCCCCTGGTGGACGAGGTAGCGGCTGTCGGCGTCCCCGACCCGGTGCAGGGCGAGCGGATCAAGGTGATCATCGTGCCGCGCTCGTCCGAGCTGACAGAGGCGATGATCGTCGCCCACTGCCGTGAGCGGCTGACCGCCTACAAGGTGCCGCGCATCATAGTCTTCCGCGAAGAGCCCCTGCCCAAGACCAATGTGGGCAAGGTGCTGCGCCGCGACCTGCGTGACTAGGCCAAGCCCGGCTTTCTGCGCGTGATCAGGAAACCGAAGCCCGCCGCCAGCGGGAACATCAGCACGCCATAGACGGCGCCGGGCAGGGTCATCTCGGGGCTGTTCAACACCGACTGAGCGATGACGATGGCCAGGGTGGCGTTGTGCAGCCCGACCTCAAAGGCGCTGGCGACGGCCTGCGGGCGCTCGATCTTGAGCAGACGCGGCACGCCGTAGCCGACGCCCAGGCTGAGCAGGCAGAAGGCCACGGTCACGCCGGCAAGTCCGCCGATCTGGCTCATCAGAACGTGGAAGCTGGAGGCGGCGGCGCCGAGGATCACCAGCACGAGGATCAGAATGGAGGCGATGCGCACCGGCTTGTCCATAGCGGCCGCGAAGGCGGGCCGCCATCCGCGCACCAGCATCCCCAGCGCCACCGGAGCCAGCACGATCATGAAGACCTCGATCGTCTTCCTGAACTGCAGGCCGACATGCAGGTCGCCCGGCTGAAAGAAGGCGATCGCCAGATTGACCACGACCGGCAAGGTCACCACGGCGATGACCGAGTTGATGGCCGTCAGGCTGATGTTCAGCGCCACATCACCCCGGAACAAATGGCTGTAGAGATTGGCCGTCGTCCCGCCGGGGGAGGCGGCCAGCAGCATCATGCCGACCGCCAGGACGGGCGGCAGGCGGAACAGCAGCACCAGCCCGAAGCAAATGACCGGAAGCAACAGCAACTGGCAGGCCAGGGCCACGCCGGCTGCCTTGGGCCTCCGGGCCACGCGGGCGAAGTCTGCGGGCGTCAGTCCGAGGCCCAAGCCGAACATGATGATGCCCAGCGCGACGGGCAGGCCGATGGTGGCCATTGCAGAATCCATGCGTCGTTTCTCCCCGTGCGCCAGATGGCGGCGCGATTGTCCCTCTTAGGCCTGGCCCGCCAGCGCGCGCCCCGCCGCCCGTCCCGAGAATATGCAGCCGCCCAGGAAGGTGCCCTCCAGCGCATTGTAACCATGCAATCCGCCGCCGCCGAAGCCCGCAGCTTCGCCTGCGGCGTAGAGTCCTTCCAGCGGCGTTCCGTCCGGCGTCAGCACGCGGCTGGACAGATCTGTCTGCAGTCCGCCCAGCGACTTGCGCGTCAGGACGTGCAGCTTGACGCCGATCAACGGCCCGGCCGCCGGGTCAAGCACCCTGTGCGGCGCAGACGTGCGGGCCCAACGATCGCCGCGATACCGCCGGCTGTTGTGAATGCCCTGAACTTGCGCGTCCTTGGCGTAGGGATTGGCCATCTGGGCGTCTCGATCCTCGATCTGGGCGCGGATCAGGGCGGCGTCCAGCAGCGGTCTGTCGGTCAGGCCGTTCATCCTGCCGACCAGCGTATCCAGGTCGTCTGCGACCACGAAGTCGGCGCCCTTGTCGCGGAAGGCGGCGACTTCTCGCGGCGCGGCTTTGCCTAGGCGTGAACGCAGGACGCCCAGAAGGTTGCGGTTGGTGATGTCCTGGTTCTGCTCCGAGCCCGACAGGGCGAACTCCTTGGCCATCATGGTCTCGGTGACGATGAACCAGGAGTGGTCATGCTCGGCCAGATCAGGAGTGGTCCGCAGATATTTCAGCGTGGCGATGGTGTCGTAGCCGGGCAGGGCCGGGAAGGGCAGGCGCCGCCCCAGGGCGTCGAACCACAGAGGCGACGGTCCCGGCAGGATGCGGATCGCATGGTCGGGCCAGATCGGCGCCCAGTTCCGCACGCCCTCCACATAGTGCCACATGCGGTCCCGGTTCACGAGTCGCGCGCCAGCCCTGGCCGCGATGTCCAGCATCCGCCCATCCACATGGGCGGGCACGCCGGTGATCATGCGTGCCGGCGGCGCGCCCAGCCGCTCGGGCCAATAGCGCCGGACCATCTCATGGTTGCCGCCGATGCCGCCGGTCGCCAGGATCACGGCGTCGGCTTTGAGGGTGAAGTCGCCGATGACCTGGCGATTGGAGGGGGCGCCTCGCGGCGCGTCGTCGGGCGCCAGAGTCACGCCGGACACCCCCTTCACGCGCCCGGCCTCGACCAGCAAATGATCGACGCGATGGCGATGATAGAAGATCAGTCGACCAGACTTGGCCGCCTCTCGCACACGACAGGCGAACGGTTCGGATACGCCGGTTCCCGTGCCCCAGGCGACATGGAAGCGCGGAACGGAATTGCCGTGACCGAGCGCCTTGCCCGCGCCGCGTTCGGCCCAGCCGACCATGGGCGTCAGTTTGATGTCGTGTCGGCTGAGCCAGTCGCGTTTTTCTCCGGCCGCGAATTCCACGTATGCGCGGCCCCATTGCACCGCCCACTCATCTTCAGCCAATGGCGCGCCCAGGCGATCCCAGCCGGCGCTGCCCTGCCAGTCGCGCCACGCCAGGTCCAGGCTGTCACGCACGCCCAGCCGCCGTTGTTCGGGCGAGTTCACCAGGAACAGGCCGCCGAAGGACCAGAATGCCTGACCGCCTAGGTTGGCGGCATTCTCTTGATCAACCAGGGCGACGTACTTGCCCGAGCGGGTCAACTCGTGTGCGGCGACCAGCCCTGCCAATCCTCCGCCGACTATAACGATGTCCGTGTTCATCGGCCTGCACCCCAAAAAGATAATACGCTCTGATCATTACTAACAATAATGTCAGCGAAAGGAAAATAGTTTGAACAATGTGATGCCTGGGTCTGCGCTGCATTGCGCAAGATAAGCGACGCAGCTGCAAAAGCTTCCGCTACGTCATCGAACAATGATGTAAGTAGTGTATTGACAGGTCAGTGAATAGATGGAACGTGTGGCCTTAGTCCTGCGGTCGCACCGTCCAACCGTGAGATGATAAATCGGGACGGGGGAAACGTGTCGGCGCGCCTGGGGAAGGGCGCTCGATGTCTGGGGAGATAAGTTTCATGGCTTCAGCGGCCTGTAATCGCGCGCGTCTGGCTGTCACCGCGTCTGCCGTTGTTCTTGCTGTAGCGGCCGGCCCCGCTCTGGCTCAGGACGTCGCGCCGTCACAGGAAGCAACCACCGTCGGCGACATCATTGTTACGGCCCAGAAGCGTGAACAATCGATTCAGGACGTGCCGATCGCCGTGACGGCTCTGTCGGCGGAAAACCTTGACGCCATGAAGATCGAGGGCGGGTCGGAATTGATGCGGGCGATCCCGAACGTCAGTTTCTCCAAGGCCAACTTCTCCATGTACAACTTCTCGATCCGCGGGGTCGGGACTAAGGCGATTTCGGCCAGTAGCGACCCGGCCGTGGCGGTCAGTTTCAACAACACGCCGTTGATCCGAAACCGTCTGTTCGAGCAGGAGTATCTGGATGTGAACCGCGTCGAGGTGCTGCGCGGGCCACAAGGTACGCTGTATGGTCGCAACGCTACCGGCGGCGTGGTCAACATGATCCCAAACCTGCCGGGCTTTGACTTCGAGGGTTTCGTCAAGGGCGAGGCGGGCAACTATGACACCCGGCGCATGTCGGCCATGGTCAATGTACCGATCACCGACACCTTCGCCGTTCGTCTAGCCGGATCGGCGACCAAGCGCGACGGGTTCGACTACAACAGCTTCAACGACACCCAGGTGAACGACCGCGACATGTGGTCGACGCGCTTTTCAGCCCTTTGGGAACCGACGGACCGCTTCCGCACCAGCTTTATCTGGGAGCATTTCGAGGAAGACGATCAGCGTTCCCGCACGGGCAAGCAGTTGTGTACGCGGGATCCGGGGCCGACGCGCGTGGGTGCGGTCAATATTACTTCCGACCTGATCCGGAACCGTCTGAGCCAGGGATGTCTGCCCGGCTCGCTCTATGATGACGCGGCCTATGGCGCGCCGAACGGCGGCGCGTTCGCCCATATTTTTCTCGCCGCCACGTCATTTGGCTATGATGCTTCGAGAAGGCTGGTGGTGGGCGTGCCGCTTGGAACGGACCCTTATGCAGGTTTGACCCAGTCACGGAACTTGCGAGAAGTAGCGACCAGTTATGACCCAATCTTTCGGGTCAAGAACGATGTTTCGCAATTTAATGTAGAGTATGACTTCAGCGATAAACTGAAGCTGATATCTCAAACCGCGTACTCGAAGGATGGTTACTATTCAACTCAAGACTATAATAGATTTGTTTCAAATCCTATATTCAACAGCACTGACAATCTTTTTGATATTAATGGGCAGCCTATAGTTAACTCTCCTTTGCCTGGTGGTTACTATACAGATCCACAACTAGGTACATCCAATAGGATGATTTCTGCAGACTTGAGTAAGTCTGACAATCGTCAATGGACTCAAGAGCTAAGACTTCAATCAAATCTTGATGGAAGATTTAATTTTAATATCGGTGCTAATTATTTGGATTTTAAATCCAATGATGATTACTACGTTTTTAATAACGTTTTTACTTTCTTGGCTGAATATTATTACAATAATGTTGTAGGTGCTCCTGTAAATCAGGGGCGTGTTACGCAGCCTTGTACGCCTCAAACTCCAAAAGAATGTGTCTATGTCGATCCGACGCCTATCAGTCAGTTGGCTGGCGACGGGCACAACTACTTCCGTAGCAAGAATGTTGTTCATACACGTTCCTGGGCGGTCTTCGGCGAGGGGTATTGGGATCTGACGTCTGACCTGCGGCTGACGGCGGGGTTGCGTTACACCGATGATCGCAAGATCAGCACGCCCTATCCGAGCCAACTCCTTCTGGGTGCGGATCGCGGCAATCCGGGACCGTCGTCGGGCGGTTATGTCAGCCGTGGCTATCCGGCGCTGCCGGACGTCAAGCAGCAGTGGGGCGCCCTGACCGGGCGACTGGTGCTGGACTGGAAGCCGGTGACGCCCTTTACGGACGACACCCTGATCTACGCCTCCTACGCTCGGGGCTATAAGGGCGGCGGCGCTAACCCGCCTCGCGTCGACATCAATCCGTCGGTCATCCAGTATCAGCCGTTGGCCGAGTTGTTTGAGCCGGAATACGTCAACGCTTTTGAGATCGGAACGAAGAACTCCTTCCATGATGGAAAAGTGCGGTTGAATCTGACCGCCTTCTATTACGACTACACCGACTATCAGGTGTCGCAGATCGTCGATCGTATCTCGCTGAACGAGAACTTTGATGCGCGCATGATGGGATTGGAGCTGGAAACGGTGTTCCAGCCGACGCCTAACCTGCGCTTGGATGCGAACATCGGCTATCTGGACACCAAGATCGGCGATGGTGAAGGTTCCATCGACGTTATGAATCGAACCCAGGGCAATCCTGACTGGATGGTGTTGCGGCCCTGGCTGCAGGTGCCGTCGAACTGCATCGCGCCGACCAAGCATGTCGAAAAAATCTTAGGTACGGCGTTTCCAGAGATTACGAAGACGCTCGCGCTTCAGGCGCTGTGCGGCGGTTCGCTTCGCACGGGGACGTTTGATCCCAACTACACCTCCAGCGTTCCCTTCTGGCGTCTGTTCGGCATCACCTACGATCCATTCAAGGATGCGCCGAACGGGGGGCGTGGTTTTGAGGCGGATCTCAGCGGCAATGAGCTGCCCAATGCGCCGAACATCACCGCCAACATCGGCGCCCAGTACACATTCTTCCTTGGAGATTGGGATCTGACGCTGCGCGGCGATTACTACTATCAGGGAAGCAGTTATTCTCGCGTCTATAATACGCAATATGATCGCCTGAAGGCATGGGATAATGTTAATGTCAACGTTACGCTGGAAAATATGTCGAGCGGCTTGGTTTTCCAAGCGTACGTCAAGAATCTGTTTGACGACGCGCCAATCACGGATGCCTTCACGAATAGTGATGATACTGGTTTGACGACGAATGTTTTCACGCTTGATCCTAGATTGATAGCTGTAAGCGTAAGTAAGAGATTCTAAGTTTAAATCCTACGCCGCCATCTTTAATAAGGTGGCGGCGCTTGTTGTTGTGATTTATAGAATTTAAAGTGAATAATATAAAATTAATCATATTTATAATTTGACTTACATCTGTTTCAATTGTCTTGTGTCTTCGTCACCATTAACTGGTGAAATATTTGGGAGGAGATGACATGTTTAAAGCTGCTTCTATTGCTTCAGCCGCCGTTCTGGCCATCGCGGGCTTCGCCGCTCCGGCCATGGCGCAATCGATCAGTCCAGCCGGTACGTCTTTTGTCTTGTCAGGCGCCTTGACCCTTGAGCAGTCGACGACCATCAACTGTAACGTGTCGCTGAACGGGACTGTGGCTGCTGACGGTAGTTCGGCCACTATCACCGGCGGCAGCTTCAGCCCAGGCGACTGGCAGTGCGGCCTGCTGGTCTCGCCGTCGGGCTTCCCCTGGACGATCACGCCCAACGGAGGTGGTTCGATCACCATCACCAACATCGGCGCCAGCTCGATCCTGGGCAGCTGCAATGGCGTCATCACGACGAACTGGAACAATGGAACCAGTAGCGTGTATTTCCCTACTTCCACTATTCCTGGTTCGCCGAACCCGTGCAAAATCACGGGCACGCTGACGAGCTCGCCGGGCCTGACAATTTCCTGATCATGCCTGATGGTGCGGTCGTCTTTTCCATGACTGCATCGTTTCCGACGCCGGGGGTTCGCAAGAGCTCCCGGCGTTTCTTTTGTTTAGACGCTGATAGTTCAGCAACAACGTATCTATCTGAACCCGACGCCTGATATGAATTAGCCTTCAGGCGAGGTGCTGCGTACGACGGAGTATTGAATGCTGTTGTGGCTGCCCTTGGTCAGTCTAGCCGTCGTGGGGCAGACGGAGGTCGCGCAGACGGAGCAGGGCCGCGCCACCGTAGCGAGAGCTGCAGCCGATCAAGCCGCGCGCCAAACTCTAGAAGAACCGGTCAGGGTCGATGACGTGGAAGTTCGCGGTCGCCGCGGCGCAGCCTTGGTCCCGCCCGAGGTCGAGCTGGACGGCGTAGAGATCGACGCCTTGGGCGCTTGGGACATCAGCGAGGTTCTGCAGCGGCTGGGTCAAGCATATGGCGTCGGCGAAGCGCCTATGGTTGTCATCAACGGCAAGCGCGTCGCCAATCCCGGCGCCTTCACCGGTTTCCCACCGGACGCCCTTATTCGGGCCGAGGTGCTGCCTGCCGAGGCGGGGGCCCTTTATGGAGGCGCGCCGGGGCAAAGGGTGGTGAACCTGGTCTTGCAGCGGCAGTTTCGAAGCCATGACGGTCAGGTATCCGGACAGCGGCCGACACAGGGCGGACTGTCGTCGCTGGCAATTGATCTGCGCCGCTCGTCGATTAATGGCGAACGGACCTTGCAGATGGGCGCGCGCGTTTTGCGCGACACTGCTCTGCGTGCCGATGAACGCGATCGAGGGGAAGGCGAGAGGCTTGCGGGTGACGTGGTCACCCTGCGCCCCGGCGTCGATCTGGCTGCGGTGAACCTGACTGCGACGCGCCCGCTCGGCGAATGGTCGTCTGTGGTCAGTTTGAACGGTCAGGCTAGGGAAAGCTCGTCGCGCGTTCGCTTCGGCGACGAGATCGTTGCGAGTCTGAGGCGAAATAACAGCCTGGGCGGAGCTTTCGGACTCAGCGGCGAGGCGAAGGGGTGGTGGGTCCAGGTGAATGCGACTGGCCAGGCGTCGCGAGCGCGCGAGAGCGGCTTTGGCGATACACGTGGTGAAAACCGCATGATGGGCCTGAGCGGATCCGTCGGGCGGACGTTGCTGGAACTGCCCGCCGGTCCCCTGGTCGCCAATTTCAACGGCAATTTCATGGATAGTCGCTCGACGGTCGAGCGCGAACAGGGCCGCGCAACAAGCCGCTTTCAGACTCGGGAGGCGAGGGGCTCTTTGGCCGTTCCGCTGGCCAAGGCGGGCGCGCGTGAAGGCGTGTTGCGGGGCTTAGGCGATCTGCTGGCGACGGTAGGCGGCGGCGTTCGGGACACGGGCGCAGGATCCGGCGATGAGATGAGCGCGGCCTTGACCTGGGTTCCGCGTCAGAAGGTGCGCCTTAATGGCCTCTGGTCCGCTGCGAACGACGGCATTTCGAACAATCTGAGGTCCGAGCCCCTGTATCATGACACGCCGCGAGTAGTGTTCGACTTCCGCAACGGCCAAGCGGTGGAGATCGTACCGATCATGGGAGGAAACCCCGACTTGCGACAGCCGCGCTCGGAGCGTCTTTCGCTGACGACGTCGCTGGGACCGTTCACGCGGTGGAGTCTATCCGCCAACCTGGGCTATCAACGCGACAGGACGACGAACGGGGTCGGCTCCCTGCCAGACCTGACAGAGGATGTCGAAGCGGCCTTTCCAGAGCGATTCCGTCGAGATCTGGATGGGCGGCTGATCTCTGTTGATTATCGCCCGCTTAACTTCGGCGCCAACCTGACGGAAGGCCTGACCAGCAGTTTGAACTTCAATCTGCCGCGCCCCTCTGGGGCTGTTGGCGACGAAGCGACGATTCTGCGGGTGTCGCTAAGTCATAGCTATCGTTTGCGCAACACGTTGTCGCTGGCGAACGGACTCCCTGAGCTGAATCGACTGAAGGGAGACGGGGGCGGAGTGTCGAGGCAGGACGCGCGTTTGCTGATCGATGCACGACGCGGGCGTTGGGCGCTAAACGCTTCAGCGCGATGGCAAGACGGTTATCGCACGCGACGGTTGAGTGGCGCCGATGGGCCGACGGACTTGCTGTTGAAGCCATTCGCATCAATGGATTTGAAGCTGAGTTTTCAGATGGCCTCTACTCGCGCGGCATCCGCCGTTGATGCTGAAGCGATGCGCCGAAGGGCTGGGGGCCTGCAAGTGAGCCTGGAGGTTTCAAATCTGTTCGATGAAAGGCCTCAAGCACATCTAGGTGATGGTGCGTCAGCGCCTGGCTATGGCCGGGATGCACAAGACCCCATCGGTCGCGCAGTGCGGTTAACGTTGCAGCGGCGCTTCTGAACACCTTCAGCGCATTCGCCGCAACACCATTGTCAACGACGAAAAACCGAATCGCCCAAGCTGGGCGCTATCTGCCGCTTTTCGACGAAGTTTTTATGGGGGAAGGATTTCAATCCCCCGAGTGGCTCCGCTTCGCGGAAGCTTTTCGAACTATCTGCCTTCTGCCAAATCGAGAAGTAGGGGCTTTGTTTGAGATGGTACGATTCTTCTATGAGGAACGACGGGAGGCTCCTGATCTCTCATCAACTTGAATCGTGTTCCTCATGCGGGACCGTGTTTGCCGAGGAGGACGCACCGACATTTCTCGCCGGGCAGGATCATCGGCCAATACCAACAAGGACAGCGCCCTCCCGCACCCACAACCTCCCTGGTTATACCGATCTAGGCAACAAAAACCCTGCAAGAGCAGTGTCTTGCAGGGTTTTTGCGTTTCTGTGTCCGCGCAGTGTCTTTGGGCCATTTTCAATCGGTCAGGGGAGCAGCGGGGCGCCGTCCCGAAGGAAGGCGCGCCTTTGCCGGTCCAGTACGGCCACGCCGCGTCCGGAGGGATCATGTGGACGTCGTCCTTCATCCCTTGATGAAAGCCAGGATGTCCGCGTTCACCACGTCGGCGTTCACCGTCAGCATGCCGTGCGAGAAGCCGGGATGGATGATCAGCTTGCTGTTCTGCAGCAGCTTGTCCTGCATGAGGGCGCCGGTCTTGTAAGGGACGACCTGATCGTCGTCGCCCGCCAACACCAGCGTGGGTACGGTGATCGCCTTCAGGTCCTCGGTCTGGTCGGTTTCCGAGAAGGCCTTGATGCCTTCATAGTGCGCCTTGGCGCTGCCCATCATGCCCTGACGCCACCAGTTGTCGATCACGCCTTGCGAGATTTCGGCGCCGGGGCGGTTGTAGCCGTAGAAGGGGCCGGCGGGCACGTCGATGAAGAACTGCGCCCGGTTGGCGGCCAGAGCGGCGCGGAAGCTGTCGAAGACCTCGATCGGCGTGCCGTTGGGATTGTTTTCGGCCTTGACCATCAGCGGCGGCACCGCGCTGACCAGCACGGCCTTCGCGACGCGGCCCTGAGGCTGGCCGAACCGGGCGACGTAGCGCGCCACCTGTCCGCCGCCGGTCGAGTGACCGATGTGGATGGCGTTCTTGAGATCCAGATGCTCGGCGACCGCCGAGGCGTCCGCGGCGTAGTGATCCATGTCATGGCCGTCGCCGACCTGTTCCGAACGGCCATGCCCGCGCCGGTCATGCGCGACGACGCGATAGCCCTGCTGCAGGAAGAACAGCATCTGGTTGTCCCAGTCGTCCGCCGATAGGGGCCAGCCATGATGGAAGTGCATCGGCTGGGCGTCCTTGGGGCCCCAGTCCTTGTAGAAGATGTCGACGCCGTCGGAGGTGGTCACATAGGGCATGGTCTGTCTCCTTGTCGTTATCGGAACGAACCGGCGGCCGTGATCGGCGTCGGCATGTGGAGGACCAACTGGGCGTCCTTGACGACGTCCAACTGGACCAGGGTTGAAGCGCCCAGCCCGTCGAGCAGTTGCGTCAGCAGTCCCCCTTGTCGCTGCAGCGTGATCCCGGACGGCATGACCTTCTGAGCGAAGGACAGGGTGTTCGACTGCACCGAGATCTGACGCCACTGGCGGATGCTGCCGAACGACTTCCCACCCTGGCAAACAGTCTACTGGTGGTTCCGGCGGTTCGTACGTCGACTGCTGTTTCGCACGATCCACGATGTCGCGCTGATGCTTGACCGCGAGCGCGAGAACCGGGAGCAAAGTCCGACCGCAGCGGTCGTCGACAGCCAGTCAATCAAGGCGCCCGCGGCGGAAAAGCGCGGCTTCGATGCGGGCAAGAAAGTCGTTGGCCGCAAACGGCATATCGCAGTCGACACCGATGGCAGGCTGCTGATGGTGAATCTCACCACCGCAGACATCTCCGACAGCGCCGGTGCCCAGACTATCGTCGCAGCCATCCGAAAGCGTTGGCCCTGGCTCAAGCACCTTTTCGCCGACGGTGCCTATGACCGCACCCGCCTCATGGACGCCGCCGCCTATCGCGACTTCGTCCTAGAGATCGTGCGGCGCACCGATAAAGAGCCCCGCTTCAAGGTCCTCCCCCGGCGATGGGTCGTCGAGCGAACCTTCGGCTGGATGACCCGGTGGAAGCGCCTCGTCCGAGACTACGAACAGCGCCTCGACGTCTCCGAAGCCATGATCCACATCGCCCTCGGAAGCCTCATGCTGCGCAGGATCGTCCATCCTTGAGCATTCTCAAACGGACTCTGAGAATTCTTCTTCGTCGCTCAAGGTGTCGCGCAATGATGCCTTGCAAGTCTCACCGTGCATCTCGAACGTGTAGGATTCGCTCACCTCATCCCAATTCTTCACGGCTGTACGGATGAGCGTCCCACTGATCGTATCATGCTTCTTCTGCGATAACATATCCAGAGAGACTTCGAGAATTGGGCCGACATGCCGCTTTCGATTATGGTCAGCTCGATCTCTGGCCGAATGAGTGTGAAGGCATGGTTCGGGTCTGATGCACCGTTAATGCTCAAAACCGTGAAGTCGGGTTCTCGTCCTGTACCGAGCCGCCAAAACTTATGATTTCAAGCGTTGAAAGGTCTATGTTTGCTCAGGCTCTCGTTGTGATCCCGAAAGGATGTTTCCCAGTGTTTCACTTGTGATCCTGCACCTATCGAGGTCCGCGTCATCATAACGCTCGCCCTCGCCGATTTCGTAGATGTCGAACTCGACACCGGAATTTTGCAATAACGCGACGATGGCTCTCAAGCGCGAAATACCATCATCATAAAACGCGTTGCTGAATAGATCTTCCTGCACGACCGGACGACGACCTGTCACCGCAGCTTTGATGTCGGCAAGGCTATCTCCGGTGAGTTTGTATAGCGAAACCAACAGGGCCGTCGCGATCTCACTGGTGTTCAAGATGATCGCTATGTGAGGAAGGGTGGGGGGCATCCCCTTCCGAGGTCGCCCAGAGGTACCTGGAGAAATGTCGCGAATAGCATCACCGCCAGGGCTGGAGTGATGATAGATTCCCAACTCTCGGTTCCCGGGGCGGCCCAGCCGATCACGGCTGCGCACGCCACGGTCAGGAAATAGATGCCGACCTGCCCGGACTCGAGTCGATCACGAAGGGCTTGTAGCACCATACTTTAAATCCAGTGACAGAAGCGTCCGCCGCTTCTGGTTCCGGCGGCTTGGCTTTGTTGAGGGGAAGCCGCACGCTCTGAACTGGTGGGGGAGGCGGGGGCGGCATTTCAATTATTGGCGAATGATGGGGCGATGGTGGACGAAGATCAAGCGGTGAAGGCGCTTGCCGCCATCTCCAACAAAACGCGCCTGCGCATCGTGCGCTTGTTGATTGTTGCAGGCGCCGAGGGGCTGCGGGCTGGGCTCTATCGCTGACGCGCTCGAGGGCGCGCCTGTGTCGCGCCTGTCCTTTCACCTCGGGCAACTCGAGGCGGCTGGTCTGATCGAGAGCCGTCGGGCCGGGCGCTGGATTATTTACAGCGCGGCTTTCACGCGCTTGTCGGGTCTCTTGGCCTTCCTGATGCGGGATTGCTGTGCTGGCCATTGTGCGGTTTGCGATCGGGCGATTGCACTTTTCGCTCAATGCACTGGGCGCCCTACACGGGCGAGCGGCGGCTGACCGTCTTTACGATATCCGGCCATTTGTCGCGGATGCTCATAATGCTCGTGGGCGTGATACCGTCGAGCGGCCCTCAGATGTTCGGCGGTTTGACGTGGAGAAGGAGCTGCAGAGAAAGGACAAGCTGGGCGCGAAGCGCGTCCTGCCTTGCCGGCGACATATCGAAATCGCCGCCCAAGTCTCGCGCCAGCATGACTCCCCCGATCGTCGCCATGAGCAGCCGAGCGCGAATGTCGGCGTTTTCACCTCCGACCCAGGCTTCGAGCTCTGCGTAGGCGTCAGTCCCGAGTGTAGCGTCGATAATACGACGCGCACGCTCAGAGCCGCTTGAACGGAGCAGGATGTGCGCACCCAGAAGAAGCGGCGTGGCTCCGTCGCCGAAAAGCGCCTCGTCGACGAGTTTTTCGGCGAGGGCGACCCGTTCGCTCCAGCTGTCACGCCAACCGGAATGACAAGCCTTCACGACCTCCGAGAAAAGATCTTCCTTCCCTCCGAAGTAGCGGTTGATCAGGGAAGGATCCACATTCGCCCTGTGGCCTATGGCGCGCACGCGCACCTTGTCGAATCCGTGTTCGGCGAACAGTTCGGCCGCGGACCGAAGCAGCGCCTTTCTCGTGACGTCCGCATCCCTGCAGCGCCCCTCCGCGCGCCCGGGTTGAGAAGGGTTCCGCGCCTTTCTGATCATCGGAGGCGTCTCGCAAGGGCTTAGGGATCGAGTTTGGGGCAGGGCGTGATCATCTGGACAACGCGTTTAGCTTGACGGGCAATTCAAAGCCCCAGGCGAATGGATCTGAAGGTTCGCAGACAAACTCCGAGCGTCCGATGTAATGCGAGGTTCCCTCCACCCTGACCCGTGAGACGATCCCCCGCTCGTCCTCCGAGACTCGCGCCAGGGTCCCGGTGAAGCCCTGGCCGGAGACGCCGCGAATTTCGCAGGATTGGCCTGGCTGCATCTCGCCTCTCGCGGCGCACAGTGCGATGCGCGCCGTTACGCCGCTGCCGGTCGGAGAACGGTCGATTTGCCCCTCGGCGAAAACGCACAGATTGTAGCTCGGCAGCCCGCCGTGATCGCCCAGCGGCGTGTCGTCGGTGAGGATCGTCCCGTAGAGGAAGCCGAGATCGGGTTCTGAAGGATGTCGCACCGGCAGGGTTGCGCGCACTGCATCGGTGATTGCGACGGCTGCCGCCGCCAGTTCGGCCAAGGGCGTGTCCATGAGGGACAGGCCGAGCCTCGATGCGGGAAGCACGGCGTAGAACGCGCCCCCGAAGGCGATGTCGAGTTGAACGGATCCGAACCCGGGCACTTCGACCGCCTGATCCAACTCAGGGCAATAGGCCTCGACGCTTTCAAACGCCACCCGCACCTCTTCGGCGTCTTTCCAGACTTCCACGTCCACCACGCCGCAAGGCGCTTCCAGCTTGAACCTGGCGCGGTCATCCCCGATCCGGACCCGGCCGCTGTCGACCGCCCACCGGCCCAGGGCGAGCGTGGCATGACCGCACATGGTGCTGTAGCCTTCCTGGTGCGTGAACAGCGCGGCGAAATCGGCGTCCGGGTGACAGGCTGAGGTCGGGATGACGCCATACATGTCGGCATGGCCGCGCGGTTCGAGCATCAAGGCGCGCCGAAGGTGGTCATGATTCCGATGCGCGTCGCGTCGCTTTTCGAGAAGGGTCGCTCCGACCAACTCAGGATAGCCCGCTTCCACGATGCGGACAGGTTCTCCGGCCGTGTGCATGTCGAGCGTGCGGAGCGTGACGGCCTCGGTCGGCGCGTTCATATCAATCTTAATCCTTCCTTTACCCTGGTTAGATCGCGGCGGCTCCACGCCTTGATCGGGAGGGGCCGGCCAGATTGCGCCGTTTCAGCGTGCGCCGAAATGGAGCTTGTCGTCGATGAGGAGCAGAATGCGCACGGGCTCGCAACTTTTCTTCCACGATCTGAGAACGACCGAGAGTTGAATTACGATGCTCTCGTCGAGCGGTCCGCCGATTATCGTCAAAGTCGTTCGAATGCGCCTGAGCGCCTGCGCTGGCTGGATTCGTGAGGTGCCCCCGCTCGCCTTTTTGCCCCTTATCCGGGTGATGTCCGCGTTCGGTGCGGCGATCCGATAAGCTTATACCAAAAAAGCATTTGTCCTGATGCAACACGCGTGTTGGCCTTATAAAAGGTCGAGCGACCGGGCGGCGAGATCTCCGAAAGCTTCGATCCAACAAGTTCTATCCGCGTCTTAACAACGCGGTTGATCTGAGCGCGCGACAATAGCGCGCCGTGGGAGGATGACATGAAGCTGCGCCAGAATCTGCTGTCGTCGACAGCAGCCTTTGCAACCGTCTTTTTTGCGTCTCAAGTTTGTGGGCAGGAGGCGGCTTCCGACAGCACTCCGCCGGAGATCGCCGCGCCGGCTGACCAAGCCACCCAGCTCGGTGAAATCGTAGTGACCGGAAGCCGGATTTCGCGACGAGACTACCAGGCGGAGAGCCCTGTCGTCACAGTCGGCAAGGAATTCATCGAGGCGTCCGGAGGGGCGCCGGTCGAGGCCGCGCTGGCGCAGATGCCCCAGTTCACGCCTGGGAACACGTCGACCTCCGGTCAATTGCGCGGGAGCGCGCAGGGCACGGTGGATCTACGCGGCTTGGGCGCTTCGCGGACCCTGGTGCTGCTGGACGGCCGCCGTCTGCAACCCTCCTCGGGGAACAATGTCGTGGATATCACCACCATCCCTCGCGCGCTCATTTCGGGCGTCGAGGTGATCACGGGGGGCGCGTCTTCGACCTATGGATCCGACGCCGTGGCCGGGGTGGTGAACTTCAAGCTCAACCGTCGTTTCGAGGGCTTTCAGATCGACGCTCAATATGGCCTGTCTGGTCAGGGCGACGACGAAACCCTCCGTTTGGATGTCACCGCCGGCGGGGCCTTCGCCGACGGTCGCGGCCATGCGGTCCTGTCGGCGGGCTATGGCCGGCGCGAGACCATCCTGACGGTGGATCGTGACTTCTATCTGCGTCAGCAGACGGCTTCGGCGACCATCCCCCAGGGCCTGTTGCCGGCGTCGGCCAATCGACCGAGCCAGTCTGCCGTAGATATGGTGTTCGCCCAGTACGGAGTGGCGCCGGGAACCGTCCAAGCTACCAGCACCTTCGGCTTCAATGATGACGGCACCTTGTTCGCCACGGGGCGTTCCGTGGTCAACTATCGCGGCCCGGGCGCCGAGATGGGCTTCACCAACAATGGTTCTTCGGTCGGCTTCAATGGGGTCGACACCTACTTGCAGACGCCGCAGACGCGCGGATCGATCTTCGGCGCGGTCGACTACGACCTCACCGACACGGTCAAGGCTCAGCTGCAGTTCAACTATACCGTTTACGATTCAACGACCCAATTGGCGGCGGCGGTGGCGGATGCGACGACCGGTCTCACCGTGCCGGTGACGAACCCCTTCATTCCGGCGGACTTGCGCGCTCTTCTGGCTTCACGACCAGATCCCAACGCTGCGTTCTCGTTTGAAAAACGGACGCTATACGCGGGACCTCGGCGCACCGATCTCAGCTATGGCGTCGGCCAGGTGGTGTTGGGTCTCTCCGGGGCCCTGCCGTATCGCGACTGGTCCTGGCAGGGGCACGTCTCATATGGCCGGACGGACGAGACGCGTCAGTTGACGGGATGGACCTCGCTGTCGGGAACCCAGCAGCTGTTGAACGCCCCAGACGGCGGCGCGTCCTTGTGCGACGGAGGGTTCGATCCGTTTGGTATGACCGCGCTGTCTGCTTCCTGCCTGAACTTCCTGCGGCGTTCGCCCAAGGACACCAGCGAATACAGCCAGACGGACGCCGAACTGAACCTGCAAGGCGGTCTGCTCACCTTGCCGGCAGGCGAGGTGCGATTCGCGGCGGGCCTGTCCTTCCGGCGCAACACCTACGCCTTCAACCCGGATTCTCTGCATATCTCCGGCGACGTGATTTCGCCGAACCAGGCGATGCCGACGCAAGGACGGACTCAGGTGAAGGAAGTTTATGGGGAGGTGTTGATCCCCGTGCTGGCCAATCTGCCTCTGGTCCGGAGCCTGGAGCTTAACCTGGGCTATCGTGTGTCGGACTACGCCGACGTCGACACAGTCTCGACCTA
Source organism: Brevundimonas sp. ZS04 (assembly GCF_001956865.1). Taxonomy (NCBI): domain Bacteria; kingdom Pseudomonadati; phylum Pseudomonadota; class Alphaproteobacteria; order Caulobacterales; family Caulobacteraceae; genus Brevundimonas; species Brevundimonas sp. ZS04. The sequence continues at coordinate 340,989 of NZ_MTHE01000001.1, read as the reverse complement.
TAAGGCGACCGCCAACTGGCGGGTGAACGACCTGCTGGAATTCAGGGGCGGGGTCGCCCGGGCCATCCGCGCGCCGAGCGCCGGCGAACTGTTTGCGCCGTCAGTGAAGACGGCTTCAACCATCGGCTCCACCACCACGGGCGCAGGCGATCCCTGCGATATTCGATCGCGCTATCGTGCAAGCGAAAACGCGGCTTCGGTGCGAGAGCTGTGTCTGGCGCAGGGCGTCCCGGTCGGGCTGATCGACAGCTATGTCTACAACATCAACACGGTGACAGCGACAACCACCAGCGGCCTGAACCTGATCCCCGAAACGGCCGACACCTATGCGATCGGCCTGGTGTTCCGTTCGCCGTTCCAGACGCCCTGGCTGAGCAACATATCCGGTTCCATCGACTATTATGACATCAGCGTCGAAGATGCGATCGGACCGTTGACGATCGGCAGCAGCCTGTCGGAGTGTTTCGACAACAATCCGACTTTTGCGAACAGCAATATCTACTGTCAGCAGATCGCTCGCGACCCGGCGACGGGCGTTATCACTCAGGCGTCTCGCCAGCCCATGCTGAATCTGGCCGCCTTCCGCACCTCGGGCTTTGACATGCAGGCGGACTGGCGCGCGGACCTTGTCGATCTGGGCCTTCCGGATGCGGGCTCGCTCTCGCTCAATATGGTGGCGACCCGCCTGCAGAAGTACGAAACACAGAGTTTCACAGGCGACCCCTTCCGCGACTCCGCCGGCTTCCAAGGGCGGCCCGAGTGGAAGCTGGTCACGACGGCCCGGTATGACGTCGGTGATTTCCAGTTTATGGCGCGTCATCGCTTCATCGACGAGATGAAGGCGACGGCTCGGATCACCAATCCAGCCAATACGACTCCGTCTGCAAAGGCGGCCAGCTATGTCGATCTCGAGGCGCGCTGGTCGCTGAGCGAGGCGACCGATTTACGCTTCGGCGTGATAAACGCCTTCGACCCCGAGCCGGTCACCATCAACGGCACGCCGGGCAGCACCGACGCCACCCTGTACGACGTCATCGGCCGTCGATTCTACGTGGCCCTTCGCCAGACGTTTTGAGCCCAAGGGAAGCAAGCTGATGAAATGCGATACAGCCGCCGTCGCTTTTATGATGGTCGTCGGGTTGTGGACGACGGCCGCGCCGGCTCTGGCGGAACCCGCCTTCACCTTCCGAATTGATAGCCGAGAGACCTTGGCCGGCGAGGATGGAGCCGGCGCGTATCAGGTGTTGAAAGGGGCGGTGATCGGCGAGGTCGACCCGGCGGAAGGCCAAAACGCCATCATTCAGGACCTAAACCTCGCCCCACGCAACGCGCGCGGCTACGTCGAGTATTCTACCGACTTCATCCTCTATGTGCCGGCGGACGGATCGCGTGCGAACGGCGTCCTTCAGTACAACACGCCGAACCGGGGCAATCTGATCCACTATCCGCCCGATCCTCTTTTTCTTCGGCGAGGTGAGGTCATCCTCTACGCTGGTTGGCAGGGCGACGTGCCCAAGACCGGGCCGGAGCGGATGACGCTTACGGCGCCGGTGGCGCGCAATCCCGACGGCTCATCGATAACGGGTCCCTATCGCGCCGATCTGATCCCGACGACAGGCGCTACGGACCTACGACTGCCAGGCGGGCCGTTCAACGGCACGATGAAACCCTATGCCCCGGCCTCCATGGACAACAGCGGACCCGATTACCGCCTGTCGCGCCGGGTGAAATATTCAGACGCTCGTATTCCGATCGCCAACAGCGACTGGGCCTTTGCCGCCTGCGACGCCTCCCACCCTTTTCCGGGCAAGCCGGATCCGACCCGCATCTGCGTCAAGGGCGGCGTCGACCCGAATTCCTTCTACGAGATCATTTACACCGCCCGAGATCCCATCGTTATGGGACTGGGGTTGGCGGCGATCCGCGACCTGGTCTCGTTTCTGCGTTACGAGGATGCGGATCGCGAAGGTTTGGCCAATCCCGCACGCGGCCTGGTTCGTTACGCCATCGGCTCCGGCCGATCGCAGACCGGCAACTTCATGAAGACCTTCATCCATCTGGGTTTCAATGAGGACCTTGGGGGGCGCCGCGTGTTTGACGGCGTTTACTCCCTGGTGGGGGCGCGGCTCACCAATGTGAACGCCCGCTTCTCCATCCCGGGCGGCGGCGGGGGCGCGCGGACGGACTTTTCGGCGCCGGCCCAACTCGGGCCGCGAGGCTTTGCGCCGGATTATGTGGACAATGTCGCGGGCCGGACGGGAGGAATCTTCGCCCGCTGCAGCCTGTCCGACACCTGTCCCAAGGTGTTCATGAGCTGGAGCAGTTCAGAGCTCTGGGCGCTGCAGGGGTCCTCGGGGCTGACCGACGCCTATGGCCTCCGGGACCTGCAACAGCCCGACAATCTGCGCATCTATCTCCACTCCAGCACCCAGCACCGGGACGCCGCGCTGCCGCGCTTCAACCCGGATCGCGCCGCCTATCCGATCGGGCCGCTGGCGACATACATCGACTCTCACCAAAGGGCCCTGTTCCTGGCGCTGGAGGAATGGGTCGTCGACGGACGCGAGCCGCCGGCCAGCCGCATTCCCCGCATCGAGGACGGCACCTTGGTCAGGCCTGATCAACTGCGCTTTCCCGCCATGCGCGGTCTGGTCTGGGACGGGGAGGGCCATAAGGGATCCATCCCGGACTTCGAGTATAGAGGCCTCTATGTCCAGCGTCCGCTTCTGAATTTCGGCCCGCGTTATCGCGCCGAGGACGAGAGCGGGATCATGGATTATCAGCCGCCGCACAATCTCGGACGCGACTATGCGATCCTGGTGCCTCAGGTCGACGGCGACGGTCATGATATCGCAGGCGTTCGCGGAATCGCAATTGAAGCGCCCCTGGGCACCAATCTCGGCTTCAACTATGCCGCCAACCCGGATTTTGAGGATCTGGACAATCTGAACGGCGCCTTCATCCCGTTCCACAAGACGCGCGCCGCCCGGGTGTCTGCGGGCGACGAGCGGCCGTCGTTGGAGGAACGCTATGGCGATCAGGCGGGCTATGTCGCGGCGGTCGAGGCTTCCGCTCGCCGGCTGGTCCAGGCGCGTTTTATGCTTCAGGAGGACGCCGACCGCTACATTGAGAACGCGCGTCGTCATCCCGTCCTGCCTTGATCCTTGCAGGCCATCGGCGCCGAACTTCCGGCGACGCAGAAGCCCGGGCTCGCCTATGCGGGCTCGGGCTTTTCCGTATCCTATTGCGGAGCCTTAGGTCGGGGGGCGGCACTGGTGGCTGGATGCGAGGGCGGGGTCGCCTCGGCCGTCATAGACGGGGACCGCCGGATAAGGGCACAGCGGACGGGTCAGTTCCACCCCGCTGGCCGGCGTGCTGCCGCGATAGCGCGCCGCTACGATGCGCCGGGGAGCGACGCCCTCCTCGACCCATCGCTCCAAAGCGAGGCTCATGTCGTGATCGGCATCGGCGACCAGCGGCATAGAGTTGCGAGTCGAGGTCGAGAAGTTGGTGGCGCCGCCGCCCAGGGCGCAGTGGCCCATGCCGGGGACGAGATACAGTTGGGCGAAGTCGGAGACGTCGCCGCCGGCCGTATCGATCACCCGGTCGAAATAGTCGATCGTGTCATAGGCGGACACCACGGGGTCCTGCCAGCCGATGAACAGGATGAGCTTGCCGCCTCTCGCCCGGAAGGCCGACAGGTCTGGGTTCACCGCGTCCGTCAGCGGCGCCATGGCGGCGCGAATCCGATCCACCCCGGTCGACCAGTCGAAGCTCCACCAGTTCCATTCCGGGTCGTTCAGCGACCAACGGCGGAAATAGTCGATGCGCTGCGGCTCGTCCGGCTTGCGCGGGTTGGCCCAGTAGACGTCCCAGCCCTCGGCCAGACCCTGTCCCTCGACATATTCGCTGCCGACCGGCCAGGCGGGGTAGATGGTCTCGCCCGTGTCCGCGCGCCGGGCGCCTTGACGCATGCCGCTCAAGGCGCTGATCTTGCGATCCGTCAGGCAGGTCGCGGCTTCCTCGCCCGGTCGGCAACGCAGGTCCGCCAGATCGACGGTGCATCGGCGCGGGTCGACCACTATCCCGTCGGCGACGCCGTCCAGGCCGTCGCAGTCGCGAAGCGCCTTCCGGCTGACCAGTTGAAGGTCGGCACGGGTGAGGATCGGATTGAGGTTGTCTCCTGGCGCATGGTTCTGAAGAAATTGCCACAGGAAGCCGAAATTCAAGTTGGTGCGGTTAGCCCCTGGCGCGCCGGCGATGATGCCGTCGAAATCACCAGGATAGCGTTGGGCCGCCGTCAGCCCCTGATGGCCGCCTGTCGAGCAGCCGGAGAAATAGGACTGGCGCGGCGCGGCGCCGTAATAGGTCTGGGTCAGCGCCTTGCCTGCGCGGATGGATTCATGGACTGCGCGATGACCCCAGTCGGCGATGGCCTCGCGATTGTCGAAGCCGAATTCCAGATCGTCGCCCACATGGCCGGTGTCGGTCGCCACCGCGACGTCTCCCCGACGGACAAGATTGCCCATCAGGTTGTATCGGATCGAGGAACTGTAGCCGCCGTTGCCGACCATGTGGATGCGTCCGTTCCAGGCGGCGAGCGGCATCCAGACCTCAAAGCCGATCCGCGACCGATCCGTCGGCTCCGCCACACCCTGGATGCGACACAATGTTGGCAGGTCGCCCACGGCCGCCTGTCCGGGAACGGCCAACTCGCCAGCGGGGACCACGGTCGCCTCGATAACCCGGGCGCCGGGCAGGTGCTGTTCGGCCATGGCGCGGCACTGGGTAGCGCTGTCGGGTGCGGAAGCCTCGGCAGTTCCGACCAGAAAGGTAATGGCTGAGGCGCCCGCCAGCATCGGCCTGGTCCCAATGCGTCGGTGGAGTCGCGGGGCGGGGGAGGTGGCGTCATCGGGCATGGTGGGCTCCTTGTGGCTTAAGGTTTCACAGCGCGCCCGTCAGGGCGGCGACGGCGGTCATCACCAGGGTTGTTCCGAACGCCCAGAGGAACATGTGTTTCTGGTGATCGCGCAGGCTGACCTGGGACAGACCGATGAGGATGAAGGTCGAGGCGGTCAGCGGGCTCAGCGGGAAGCCGGTGGTCATCTGGCCCAGAATGGCCGCTCGGCCGATCGCAGCCGGGTCGTGGCCCACGGCAGCGGCCGTTTCCGCGAAAACGGGCAGGACGCCGAAATAATAGGCGTCGGGCGTGAAGACGAGGCTCATCGGCATGCCGGTGACGGCGACGATGCCGCTCAACCAGGGAACGGCGAAGGCCGGCATATTCGTCGCCGCGGCCTGGGCCATGGCGGTGATCAATCCGGCCCCGTTCATTATTCCGGCGAAGACGCCAGCGGCGCATATCATGGTAATCACCATCACCACATTCCCGGCGTGGGCGGCCAATTGTTCCTGCTGCGCCTTGGCCGTGCGGCGGTTGATAGGCAGGGCGATAACGAAGGCCGTCATGAACAAGAGCGGCGCCGGCATCTTGGGCAGGGGAACCCATTGGGCGTAGAGGTCCTGGAACAGCAGGACGACGAGCAGGACCGTCAGGCCGAGATTGATCCAGAACAGGGCGTTCATGCGTCCCGCCGGCGCGGAGCCGTCGATCTCAGACGCGCCGACTTCCGGCGGAGGGCGGTTGTTTCGAAGCCCCCCCGCCGGGGCCAGCCGCCTGCGTTCGCGCCAGCCGAGGAAGCCGGCTGCCAAAAGGACCCAGGCGATCCCGGCCAGCATGGCCGGGGCGACAGGCGTGAATATCTCGTCCACTCCGGCCTCGAGGGCGCTCATGGCCCGCGCGGTCGGTCCGCCCCAGGGTAGGAGATTCATCACGCCGGCAGACAGTCCGATGATGGTGGGCAGGACGAGCGGCTTGACGCCTAGGCGACGATGGACCGGCAGAAGGGCGGTCACCGAAATCAGAAAGGTCGTTGCTCCGTCGCCGTCCAGCGCCACCAGCATGGGGAGGATGGCGGTGACAACGCACAGCCTGACGGGATCGTCTTGGACCAGCCGCAACAGCCCTTTCACCAAGGGTTCAAACAGGCCGACATCGATCATCAGGCCGAAATACAGGATGGCGAACATCATCATGGCAGCCACGGGCGCCACGGTCTTCAGTCCGTCGACCGCCATGACGCCGACGTCCTCCGCCTGGCCGCCGATGAAGACGCTGATCAGGGGAACTAGGATCAGCGCCACCGTCACCGGCACGCGCGCAAAGAGGATCAGCCCCAGAAAGGCGCCGATCGTCAAAAAGCCCTGCAGCGCAAGGTCCATACCGCTCCTCCCTGTTCCTTACCGGCCGCCGACGCTTCCTCGCCGGCTGCTGAGCCGTCGGGGCGTCGTTATTCGCCGGGAGACGTCTAAGACTTCAATGTTATGCGCTCTTGTCGATCTCCATCGCGAGCACATAGGAACTCAGGCTTTTGCCGTGGGCGTCGAGCGCGAGGGACCGGGTCACCCCGCCGCCCAGGGCCTTGTGCAGAACGAAATTGAGAGCGCTCAGGCCGGGGATCTCGAAACGGTCGATTTCACCCTGCACCGTGCCTCCCAGGCACGCTCCGACGCGCTCGACGGTGACCTCCCGAACCAGCAGTTCATAATCGGCCGGATCATAGGCGATGACCGAGATATTGGAGATGTCGCCCTTGTCGCCGGTTCTCGAGTGAGCGATTTCGCGCAATCGCATCAGGTGGTCTCCCAGATGATATCCGGACGGACCAGGCTTCGATCCAGAAGGGTCGAGGTCATGGCGATCACCGGATAGGCGGTCTGGAAAACGCCGCCGCCGCCTGCCGGTCCGTTTGTGTAAAGGGCGTCTACCTCTCGGCCCACTTGGCGGGCGCCGGTAAGCGTTCGTGTGCGCGCCGCGATGCGGGCGCGAACTTCGCCGGCGTCGTCTCTGCGTGTCGAACCTGGCAGGAGCGAATCCACGCCGATCAGGTCAAACCGCGTCTCCAGGATTTCATCACCCATCATATCCAGACGTTCCCGCATGATGTCGAGCGCCAGCCGGCCGCGCATCTGCGCCCCCGGCCCGCCATATGAGATTTGCCCTTCGCCGACGAAGCCGTCCTGATAGCCTACCGAAACCTTGAGTTGATCAGGGCGCTTGCGGCCGCCGCCGCGCTCGACCGAAACACGGTCCGGTCCGGCTTGGTGCACGATCACGCTGGAGAAGTCGGCTGTCACGTCGGGACTCAGGTAATTGCCAGGATCGTGCAGTTCATACAGAAGCTGCTCCTTCACGCCGGCCACGGTCACGGCGCCGCCTGTACCTGGGACTTTGGTCACGATGAGGCTTCCATCGGGCGAAACCTCCGCGAGCGGGAAGCCGAGCCGGGCCAGGCCCTCCACGGTCTTGTAGCCGGGGTCCGCGAAATAGCCGCCGGTGACCTGTCCGGCGCATTCCAGAAGATGCCCCATGATGGCGCCTCGACCTAGCTTCTCCCAATCGTCGAAAGCCCAGCCAAACTCGAACGCTGCCGGAGCCAGGAACAGCGAGGAATCCGCTATCCGGCCCGTCAGAACAATGTCAGCGCCTGCGGCCAGGGCCTCCACTACAGGCTCAGCGCCCATGTAGGCGTTGGCGGAGATCGCCCGCTCCGCCAACCCGTCGAGAGCGCCATGTGTCGTGGCGATCTGCAGAACGTCGTCGCCGATCACGGCTGCGATCTTCAGGCCGCTCAAGCCTAGACCTCGCGCTGTTGCAGCCGTCGCGCGGGCCGCGCCCACGGGATTGGCCGCCCCCATATTGCTGATGATGCGCGTATTCTGGCGTGCGCAGGTGGGCAGGACAGCCGTCATGCGCTCAATCAGCAGAGGGTCGTACCCGCCATCGGGATCGGCCATGCGTGATCGGACGGCTCGTGCGATCGTGCGCTCGGCCAGGCATTCGAAGACCAGATAGTCCAGCCGGCCATATTCGGCCAGAACGACCGCCGGCTCGATCCGATCGCCGGAGAAGCCGGCTCCGGATCCGATTCTTACAGCTGATTTTTCGCGGATGTATGCATCGGACATGACGCTATGTTTCGCGTCGCTTATAGAATTACAATGACTATTGCCTGATCAACTTATTCATCGTTAGCATAGATCGAAGGGAGCGCGGACTATGTCGCATCAGATCGAACTGCGGGAGTTGCGGCTGTTCCGGGGCGTCGCAGAACACGGCAGTTTCAGCCTTTGCGCTGAACATTGTGGTATTTCCCAGCCGGCGCTTAGCCGCACGATCAAGCTGATGGAGGACCGGTTGGGAGTTCGATTGTTCGATCGGGACACGAGAACTGTTGCGTTGAGCAGCTATGGTCGTCACCTGCTGCCGATCGCCGAGCGGGTGCTGCGAGAGGTCGAGGCGGGGCTGGACTCTCTTGATCAGTTGGCTTCGGGCGCGCGTGGCCGTATCGTTGTGGCCAGTTTGCCGTCCCTTTCGGCGACTGTGCTGCCTCGCGCCATCTCGGCCTTTCGCGAGACTGCGCCGGATGTCGAGTTTGAACTGATCGACGCGCTGTCGGGTGACATCGCTGAGGCAGTCATTCAGGGGAGAGCGGATCTGGGTTTGGCATTGCGGCCGATCAAGGATGATCTCTTCAACTATGAGGAGATTGGCTTGGACCGTTTTGGCCTGGTCTGTCGTGAGGACGATCCCATGGCCGTGGGCCCGCGCGTTTCCTGGCGCGATTTCGAGATGCGCCCCTTCATTGCAATGGCGTCCAACAGCAGCGTGCGCTTGATGACGGACGCCGCTTTCGTCCAGGTGCGATCACCGGTCAAGCCGCTCTATGAGTGTTCACAGATGGCTACAGTCGGGGCCCTGGTGCTGAACGGCTTGGGCGTTTCGGCCCTGCCGCGCCTGGCCATGCCACTGACCGCCGCGTCCGGCCTGGTTTGGAGATCGTTGTCGCAACCTTCGCTGAAACGGTCGGTGGGGATCATTACGCGTCGTAACCAGGCAGTCAGTCCCACGCTCGCGTCGTTCATATCTACCGTCATCAGGCATTCCGATGCGGTTTTGGGGAGATGCAAAGCGCATTTGAGTCAAGCTGACGGTGCTGGGGACGCGGGCTGAGAACTTCAGCGGTTGGTGCTCCAAGGGGGAACCTCCAAGCCGGTCATCCGAACAAGCCTTATTTCTTATCGCTCGTCGCCGTCGGATCGACGTCGGCCTCCGCGCCAATGTGCGTCGTCTCGACCGCTGTCGTCGCAGAGGATGGCGACAGCGCGAGCGCTTCGACATACCGCAGCAGGGGCTCGCGCTGCGCTTGCGTCAATCTCTCCCAGGCCTGAAGCAGACGATGACGCTGTTCGTCTGACGCCGGGTGGTCCTCTTCCCCCAGCCCCAGGAGTCGCGGAACCGTTGTGGCCAGCGCCAGCGCCAGCTGGCCCAGGCGCACGGCTGCAAGGCCGTTCAGGCCCTTCTCATACTTCTGGATCTGTTGGAATGACAAGCCGACCTTGCTGCCGAGCGCGGCCTGGCTGAAGCCCAGCGCCTTTCGTCGGTCACGGATGCGTCGGCCGATGGCTCGATTGTAATCCAGCTTCGCCTGCAGCTCGGTCACGTCGGTCCTCCTGATCTTGAACGTCGATACGCTGGATCTCGCTAGGGGCTTCTCTGACGGTGACCGCTAATTGACGGACACCGGCCCGGAACGTCCGGGAGGTGCGACGCGTCGCTCGACGGGCTCGGCGGCCTGCTGCGCGGATGCAGCGGAGGAAGGGTGATTGTGAGGCGACCGGTTCATGTCGTGACGCGTCACGTAGAGAAACAGGGTTCCCGCGATCCAGAGCACCGCGAATGGCAAGCTCAGGATCAGCATCGTCCGGCCGCGGGGCGCCAGCAGCACGCAGGCGAGCGCGACCAGGGGGAGAGCTGCGCCGTAAGTGATGTAGAGCGGCAAGCCGGTCGCGTTGAACAGGACGATGCCGAGATAGAGCACCACCCCTGCTCCCACGAGGCCGTTGAAGCTCGCGTATACGCTGTCCATAACCGGCCGGGGTTTGGTGTTCCTGCGGATACGATATGACCGCAGCCGCTTGCCGTAGCGTCCAGGCCGCCAGGCGATAGTCTGACCTCGGATGGGAGACTTCCTGCGCCTCATCCCTCAGTTCCCGGGCCTGGCGCCCTCGAGCGTTTCCGCCCTTTGGCGCTGTGCCAGCCAGATGCGCATGCGGAGGATTTCAGCGTCCCGGCTGCGGATCACATCTTCGGCGAGCGCCTTGGCTTCAGGGTCGGATCCCTGTTCGAGCTCGATGCGGGCCATGGCGACGGCGCCTTCGCTGTGGGCGATCATGAGGCGTATGAAGTCCGCATCGGCCTTGTCGCTCCAGTTGATGTTCATGGCCTGATGCAGCCGCTCGTTCGCTTCCTTGAAGGAACGGGTCGCCGCGCTGTCTTGGGGCCTGTCGCCATGGCCGGCATGTTCGTCGATGGGGCGCGCGTCGACGGAGCCGGCTGTATCGATGGCGGTTGACCCCCGCTTTGTCACCACGCCCAAGAGGAAGGCTGAGAAAGCGAGGAAGACGACGATGATGGCGAGGCCGCTGATACGTTTCATGAGCGGGTCTCCGTCGACGCGCGCCGTGTGCCGCGTCGATCCTGATAGGCGAGCAGGCGCAGGGCGTTAAACACGACCAGCAGCGTGGAGCCTTCGTGGACCGCCACAGCGGGCCCGATGCCCAGCCCGAGGATGGTGGCCGGAACGAGAAAGGCCACGACGCCGAGGCTGACGACCAGGTTTTGCCGGATGACGCTCCGCGTTCGCCGGCTTAGGCCGACCGTGAAGGGCAGTTGGGCGAGGTCGTCGGACATCAGAGCGACGTCCGCGGTCTCCAGCGCGACATCCGAGCCGGCGGCGCCCATGGCGATCCCGACGGTGGCGGTCGCCATGGCGGGAGCGTCGTTGACCCCGTCGCCGACCATAGCGACCTTCGTCTCCTCTCGAAGCCGCTTGATGGCGTCCACCTTATCTTCGGGCATGAGATCGCCCCAAGCCTCAGTAAGCCCGACCTGTCCCGCGATGGCCTGGGCGGCCTTCTGATGATCGCCGGAGATCATGATCATGCGTTGCACGCCCAGATCGCGCAGCGCGGCCAAGGCCGCTCTGGCCGCCGGCCGGGGCGTGTCCAGAAGACCGATCACGCCGAGATCGCGCGCGCCGGCGCGGACGACCATCAGGGTGCGCCCTTCGAGCCGCAGCCGGGTGACCGCGAGCGTCGTCTCGTCGCTGAGCGGCGCGACGCCGTCCGCCCCGAACATTTCGGGCTTGCCGATCCAGATCGTCTCGCCCGCCCATCGGGCGGTGACGCCTTTCCCCGTCAGGCTTCTGAGGTCTGAGGCGGGAGACGGGGTGAACTGGCCGAGACGTTCTGCGCCATCGCGCGCGATGGCGGCGGCCAGGGGATGGTCGCTGAGGCGCTCGACGGCGACGGCCGCCGACAGAAGATCGGCTTCGCGGGTTCCTTGGACGGGAATGATGTCGGTGATGCGCGGACGGCCTTCCGTCAGGGTGCCGGTCTTGTCAAAGGCGATGGCGTTGAGTGAACCGAGGTTTTCCAAGGGGGCGCCGCCCTTGATCAGAACGCCCGCCCGAGCTGCGCGCGCCACCCCGGACAGAACGGCGCTAGGCGTGGCGATGGCCAGGGCGCAGGGGCTGGCGGCGACCAGCACCGCCATGGCGCGGTAGAAGCTGTCGCGGAAGGGCTCGTCGATCACGACCCAGGCGAACAGCAGGACGAAGGCGAGCCCGAGCACCACGGGCACGAAGATGCGTTCGAATTTGTCGGTAAACCTTTGAGTGGGCGACTTCTGAGTTTCGGCTTCGCTCACCATCCGCACCACCTTGGCAAGGGTGGTGTCGCTGGATTTGCGTGTGGTCTCGATCTCGATGGCGCCGGCGCCGTTGATGGTGCCGGCGAACACGGCCGAGGTATTGGCGATCGAGGACCGCCCCGATCGCGCCTCTGCGGGATCGGCGACCGGCTGCTTGTCCACCGGCATGCTTTCGCCTGTGACCGGAGCCTGGTTGATGCTGGTCGTGCCCAAGAGGACGAAGCCGTCAGCGGGCAGGCGTTCATTGGGTCGCACCACGATCACGTCACCGATCTCGAGCTGTTCCACCGGCGTCTCTATGAGGTCGTCTCCCCGCCGCACTCTCGCCGTGCGCGGGGCCAGTTCGGCCAGAGCCTCAATGGCCCGTTTGGCGCGGCCCATAGCGTAGTGTTCGAGCGCGTGGCCCAGGCTGAACAGAAAGAGGAGTAGAGCTCCTTCCGCCCATGCGCCTAGCGCCGCCGCGCCCGCCGCCGCCACCAACATCAGGGTGTCGATCTCGAAACGCCCGCGTTTCAGGTTCTCGATGGCTTCGCGGACCGTGAAGAAGCCTCCGAGCCCATAGGCGACGAGGAAGAGCGTCAGCGGCGCCCATCCGGAAAGTCCCGGAACCAGTTTCTCCAGGGCGAAACCGATGCCGAGCGCGCTGCCGGATCCCAGGGCGAAGACGAGCTCGGTGTTGGCGCCGAAAACCCCGCCATGGGCATGATCGTGATCGGCATGTTCGCCTGTTCCTTCGTGGTCGTGATCGCCTTTCTCGGGTTCAAATCGTTCGGGCGGGGGCGGGAAGGGAGAATGGGAAAATCTCAGCCTGTGGTCCGCGAGGCGTTGCTGAAGGGCGTCCCGGCTAGTCCGAGTGTGATCGAACTCCAGGCGCAAGGCGCCCGCCACGTCCAGAGCCGCTTCGAGAACACCGGGTTCTTCGGCCAGGGCGGCTTCGAGCCTGCGGGCATGGCGGGCGTGGCGTACGCCCTCCACCCAACCGATGAGATGGCCGAATCGCTGGCTGATCTCGGCGCCCGCCTGCAACGCCTTGCGCCTGACGTCCGCTGGAGAAAGCGCAGCGGGGTCGTAGTGGAGGCAGAGTTGAGATGCGCCGTTCGTTTCGGCGACATGGACTTGGAACAGGCCGGGTGCGCTGCTGAGCCGCTTGACGAGGCGTTCGACGCAGGCGTCGGACGCGTCGGGGGCTTCCGGCAGCAGGACGGGGATGTCCATTCTGACCGTGTTAGGCATGTCTGAACTCCGGAGGTGAGACGGGGGCGGGTGGAGGGCCGATCTGCGGCGCGGCGCGCTTCGCCTCGGCTTCAAGGGAAGCGGCCTGCACGGCGCCGCCGGCGAGAAAGGCGATTGCGGCTAGTATAGCCGTCAAGGATGTCACCAGGCGCGCGCGTTCCATGAGGTTTTGCTCAAGGCAATTGCAGGACGGCGCCGAACCAGCCGAACTGCTGCGCCGCTTCGAGCAATTCGAACAGCGGAACGGCGAGAAGGAAGAACAGTCCGTCCTGGATCGTGCGCACGAAGAAGGTCGGACGAATGCAAAGCTCGGCCTCATCACGCCAGAGCCTCGGGTTCGGCATGAAGCGCGGGGTGCGCCGCCGATAGGCGTCGTAGGTCTCCCCGAACGTCTCGCTCAGGTAGCGCTCCTCCCGGCCGACGACGGTGCGGAACACAATCCAGCAGGCAAGGACGAACACCAGCCCGACCGACAGGCTGCCGGACATCGCCCCGGCTCCGAAGGCGCCGATGAAGCTGAAAACGTAGAGGGGGTTGCGGCACAGGGAGTAGGGGCCGCTCGTCACGATCTCCTGTTTCTTGCGGCCACCGATATAGAGGGAGCACCAGGCGCGGCCGATGATGCAGAGCATGATGGCGATCAGACCGAGATGCTCGACCGCGTGTTCGAGCCGTGGCTCGGCCTTCACCATCAGCGTCCAGGCCAGAAGGGCGAAGAGGCCCACGAGAATGAAGAGTTTGCGCCACCGCTGAACCGAGCGGAGATCGATCGGAGCGGCCGAGCGGCGGCCCGGGGCGTTCATTGGGCTTGTCCCTTATTGGCGACGCCCCGGGCGTCCTTGAGAATGTCGAGACCGCCTTTGAGGGCGATGGCCGCCACGATCAGCCCGACCAGAAGGTCGGGCCATGCCTGGTTTAGCGCCATGACCAGGCCTCCGGCGACGAGGATGCCGCCGTTCGAGGCGAAGTCATTGAAGCTGAAGGTTTCGGCGGCGCGCATGTTGACGTCGTCGCTGTCCTGACGCCTGATCAGCATCAGGCAGATCAGGTTCACGACCGCCGCGACGACGGCCAGACCCATCATGGTCCAGCCGACGGGTTCGGTCCCGACGATCCAGCGCCGCGCCACGTCTGCAAGCACCCCGGCCGCGAAGATCAGCAGCATGATCCCCGATAGCCAGGCTGCGCGCGTCTTCCAGATCATCGCCCGGCCGACGGCGAGGAAACCGATCAGATAGACGGCTGCATCGGAGCCGTTGTCGACGGCGTTGGCGAGAAGGGCGCTGGAGTCGGCGAGCAAGCCGCCGACTCCGAGGCCCACGAAGAGAGCGGCGTTGAGGACCAACACCACCAGCAGGGTGCGGCGCTGGACCGCCTCCGCTCCGAGGCCGCCGCTCATCAGTCTTCGATCCCTTCCGCCTTGCGATGCCTGACCGCCTTGGCCGCGAAGGTCGGCAGAACCAGCAGCGTCAGGGCGGTGGCGGTCAGGAGACCGCCGATGACCACGGTGGCCAAGGGCTTTTGCACCTCGGCGCCGGCGCCCGAGGCGATGGCCATGGGGATGAAGCCGACGATGGCGACCATGGCCGTGGTCAGCACCGCGCGCAGACGGCTGAAGGCGCCGAGCAGGGCCGCGTCACGCGGAATCTGGCCTGCCTGCAGCCGCTCGCGGATGGCCTGCATCAACACCAGGCCGTTCAGGGTCGCGACGCCGGACACGGCGATGAAGCCGACCGCCGCCGAGACGGAGAAGGGCATCCCCCTCAGCAGCAGGGCCAGCGCCCCGCCGACGAGGGCCAGCGGCACGCAGGCGAACACCAGCCCGGCCTCCGCGAACGATCCCAACGCCATGAACAGCAGGATGCCGATCAGGACGAAGACCACGGGGATGACCAGGCCCAAGCGCTGCTCGGCCCGCTTCAGGTTCTCGAACTGGCCGCCCCAGGTCAGGGAATAGCCGGCCGGCATTTGAACCTGTTGCTGAACTCTCGCCTGGGCGTCGCCGACGAAGCCGCCCAGATCGCGGCCGCGCACATTGGCCTGAACCACCATGCGGCGGCTGCCGTTGTTGCGGCTGATCTGGTTCTGACCTTCCGCCACTTGGATGCGGGCGACCGAGGACAGGGGCACCGTCACCCCGGTCGCGGTTGTGACCGGCAGGGCAGCCAGGGCGGCGGGGTCGTTCCTTTGGGCGTCGTCGAGACGGACCACGACGTCGAAGCGGCGGTCGCCCTCGAAGATTTGCCCAGACTCGGCGCCGCCGATGGCCGCCGAGACGGCTTCGGACACGTCGGCCGCCGACAGGCCGTAGTTGGCGGCGGCGAAGCGGTCGACGCTGACCGTCAGGGTCGGCAGGCCCGACGCCTGCTCCACCCGCACGTCGGCCGAGCCGGGCGTGTCGCGCAGGGCGTTGGCGACCTGATCCGCCGTGGCCTGAAGCTGGGTGAAGTCGTCTCCATAGACCATGACCGCCAGATCGGTGCGGACCCCGGAGATCAGCTCGTTGAAGCGCAGTTCGATCGGCTGGCTGAACTCGAAGCTGTTGCCCAACTGGGCGGCGGAGGCCTTTTCGATGCGGGCGATCAACTCCTCCTTCGGCAGCTTCGGATCGGGCCATTCCTTGCGCTTCTTCAGCACGATGACGGCGTCCGAGATGTTCGGCGGCATGGGGTCCACCGCCGCCTCGGCCGTGCCGGTGCGCGAGAACATGGTCTTCACCTCGGGCTGGGCCTTGATGGCCCGCTCCAGCGCCATCTGCATGGCGAGGGACTGCTCCAGCGAGGCCGAGGGCACGCGCAGGGCCTGCATGGCGATATCGCCCTCGTCCAGCGTCGGGATGAACTCTCGGCCCAGGGTGGTGAAGGCGAACCCGCCGACGACGAGGGCGCCGAGCGCCGCCGCCAGCACCGTCTTGGGGTGCGACACGGCGGAACGGATGGCCGGTTCGATCCAGCGGCGCGCGTGGCGCAGCAGGAAGGTCTCATGCTCTTCCGCCTCGCCGTTCTCGTCGACGTGGACGGTCTTGGGATCTCGCACCAGCAGGGCCGTCATGGCTGGGACGAAGGTGAAGGAGAAGATGAAGGCGCCGACCAGGGCCAGCATGACCGTGGCGCCCATGGGGATGAAGGTCTTGCCCTCGACCCCTTCCAGCATCAGCAGGGGGGTGAAGACCAGCAGGATGATCAGCTGGCCGAAGGCGGCGGGCTTGACCATCTGCCGCGCGGCGCCGGCGGCGACGTCCAGGCGTTCGTGTCGGGTGAGGGCCCGACCCAGATCCGCCCGGCGCTGGCTGAGCATCAGCAGGGTGTTCTCGACCACCACCACGGCGCCGTCGACCAGCAGGCCGAAGTCCAGCGCCCCTAGGCTCATCAGGTTTCCGCTGATGCCGAAGCGGTTCATGCCGATGACCGCGAACAGGAAGCTGATCGGGATCATCAGGGCCGTGATCGTCGCCGCGCGGATGTTCCCCAGCAGCAGGAACAGCACGACGATGACCAGCAGGGCGCCTTCGGTCAGGTTCTTGGCCACCGTCTTGATGGTCGAGTTGACCAGGGCGCTGCGGTTCAGCACCGGCTCGGCCACGATGTCGGGCGGCAGGCTGGCGCCGATCTCTTCCAGCCGTTCGGCGGCGGCCTGGGCCACGGTGCGGCTGTTCTCGCCGGCCAGCATCAGGGCGGTGCCGATGACCGCTTCATGGCCGTCGCGGCTGGCCCCGCCCAGGCGCGGCGCCTGGCCCATTTCCACGGTCGCCACATCGGCGACGCGCACGACCAGGCCGTTGCGGTTAGCCACGGGCGCCTGAGCCAGATCCTCGACGGTTTGGGCCAAGGCGTCGGTGCGGACGGTCAGGGCTTCGCCCGCGCGCTGCACGTATCCGGCCCCCGCCTGGGTGTTGGCGCGCTCCAGCGCCTGCATCAGGTCGCCCAGGCCCAGACCGTAGCCCGCCAGGCGAGCCGGGTCGGGTCGGACGGCGTATTCCTTCACATAGCCGCCGTTCACGTCGACGCCCGCCAGACCGCGCGCGGTCCGCATCCGGGGCGCGATGATCCAGTCCTGCACAGTGCGCAGATAGGTCGCCTGCGCCTGGGGAGACGCCAGCCGATCGCCTTCGGGCGTCAGATAGGCGCCATCGGGCTGCCAGCCAGGCTTTCCAGCTCGCGCCGCCTTGGCGTCGAAGGGCTTGAAGTCGACGGTCCACATCAGGACTTCGCCCAGGCCCGTGGTGATCGGAGCCAGGCCGGGCTCGACGCCTTCGGGCAGGTTTTCGCGCGCCTGGGCCATCCGCTCGGCCACCTGCTGGCGGGCGAAGTAGATGTCGGTGGCGTCGGTGAAGATGACCGTCACCTGGCTGAAACCGTTGCGGCTGAGGGAGCGGGTGCTCTGAAGGCCTGGAATCCCGGCCATGGCCGTTTCCAGCGGGTAGGTGACCTGGCGCTCCATCTGTTCGGGGGCCAGGGCGGGGGCCACGGTGTTGATCTGCACCTGGCGGTTAGTGATGTCGGGCACGGCGTCGATCGGCAGCTTCGTCAACTGGAACAGGCCCCAGGCGGCGACCAGCGTCGTGGCCAGGACGATGAACCAGCGGAAGCGGACGGACGCCTCGATGATGGCTTTGAACATGATCCCCTCCCTTAGTGGCCGTGCTCGGCTTCGCCCTTGGCCAGTTCGGCCTTGAGGAGGAAGGCGTTGGTAGAGGCGACGCGCTCGGTCCCGGTCAGGCCGCGCAGGATCTCCGTGGAGCCGCCGGCTCGACGTCCGGCCAGCACAGGCTGGGCGCGGAATCCGTGATCGGTCTTGATGAAGACCACCGTGGCGCCGTCGACCGTCTGCACCGCCTCGGACGGCACGGTCAGGGCGCCGCCGGACTGGCCTTCCGTGACCACGGCGCCGGTGACGGGCGAGCCAGCGGGCGGCAGGCGGCCGCTTTCGACCCGGGCGCGGATCACGGTCGCGCCGCTGTCCTGCAACCCGGCGTCGGCGGCGACGCCCGTGACCAGGGCGTCGAACTCGCCCTGCGGTCCGGTAACGCGCACGTGTGAGCCGGGGCGCACCTGGGCGGCCAGTTGCGGCGGCGCGTTGAAGACGAGTTCGACCCGCGCCGGATTGGTCACTTCGGCCACGACGCCGCCCTGGGCGACGAAGCCGCCGGGACCGACCTGAACATTGGTGACGACGCCGGAGATGGGGCTGACCACGCTCATCCGGCCGGACGCATTGGGCGAGCCGGCCGCCGTCGCCCGGGCCCGCGCGGCGCGGGCCGCCGCCTCGGCGCTCAGTTCCTGGGCCTGGGAGGTTTCGACCTCCTGGCGGGCGACGACGCCCTGATCGGCCAGGTTCTGGTTGCGTTGATGCGCTTGGCGCGCGACGGCTGCGGCCGCGGAGGCCGCATCAATCTCGGCCCTGAGCGCGGCGCCTTCGCCGCTGACCAGGCTGACGAGAGCCTGGCCCGCGCGGACCGTCTGGCCCGGAGCGACCAGCACACGCTCGACCGTGCCGCCGACCACGGCGCCGACAGCGGCGCGCGCGTCCACCATGGCTTCGACCCGGCCGGACAGGCGCGTTTCTCCACCCCCGCCGCGTGCGACGGAGACGACCGCGATGCCGGCGGCCTGTTGTTGTTCGACGGTCAGTTCGACCTCGCCCTCGGCGGCCTGGCCGTCTTCGGCATGACCGGCCTCTCCCTCGGCGGGCGCGGCTTCACCCGCCGGTGCAGCCTTTTCGGGGGCAGCGGGAGGGGCTGCTTCGGGGCGCTGCAGGGCCATGTAGAGGCCCCCGCCGCCCAGCAGGACGAGTGCGGCGACGCCGCCGATGAGGAGGGTTTTGTTGGAAGTGCTTTTGCGCATCAGGGATTTCCTTGGAAGGGGGCGCGGCCGTCGAGGCGCGCCAGATCGATCTCGGCGCGGACGCGGGCCAAGCGGGCGTCGACCGCGGCGGCGCGGGCGTTGATGAGGCCTGTGCGGGTCACGCGCAGCTCAAGCTGGGAGATGCGCCCGGCCTCGGCGCCGATGCGCGACAGGCGATAGGCCTCATCGGCTGAAGCGACGCCAGCGTCGGCGGCGGAGACGCGGCTGGCCGAAGCCGTCAGGCGAGCGACGGCGGCGGCCCGGTCGGCTCCGGCGTCCTGACGCGCCTGCATCACCCGCGCCTCGGCGGCCCGAAATTCGGCGCGTGCGGCGTCGATGTTCCCGCGGTTGCGGTCGAACAGGGGCAATGGCAGGCTGAGACCGACGGTGAGGGCGGTCTCCTCCTCGAGCCCGAACCGTGTCACGCCGACGCTGGCGGTCACGTCAGGGCGACCATTGATGCGTTCAACAGTGATGCGGCGTTCGGCGGCGGTGCGCTCGGCCTCGGCGACGCGCACGGTCGGAGCGTCGTCGATCTCCGGGGCGGAAAGCGTTGCGGAGGCGTCCAGCAGGCTGGCGCTGACCGAGGTGGCGGGCGTCGGCAGCATGGCGACGGCGCTGAGGCGCGCGAAGGCGGCGTTCTGCTCGGCCCTGGCTTCGTCCAAGCTGGCGCGGGCGGCGGCGGCCTCGCTCTCGGCCTGGATGCCGCGCAGCAGGGGCTCGCGCCCTTCCTCGACCATGGCCAGGGCCGCGCGGGCGTCGGCCAAGGCCAGGGACAGGGCTTCTTCAGCCAAGGTCGCGCGCCGCTGCGCGGCTTCGGCTTCGGCGTAGGTGAGGGCCAGCCGCCCGGCCGTGTCGATCATGGCCAGGTCGCGGCGCAGGGCGGCGGTTCCCGCCTCGGCGCGGGCGACATTCACACGCGCCGGTCGCCGGCCCCATAACTCAAGGGCCTGGCTGAACGACAGGCTGAGGTCGGCCGCGTCGACGCCGGAGTAGGGGCCTGAGCCGCCGAGATTTTCTCCGGTCAGCGACAGGGTGGGGTTGGGCCGCACGCGGGCCTGGCGCACGCGCGCCTCGGCCGCATCGACCAGGGCGCCGGATTCGGCGGCGGCGGGCGTCTGGTCCAGGCGGGCTAGGAGGTCCGTGTACGAGGGAGCGGGATCGGCGAAGGCCGGCCCTGCCAGCGCACAGGCCAAGACGGCGAGCGCGCAGCCGACCGCAAGGCGCGGCCGACGACGAGGTGTCGAAGACATGTAGGTATTTCCAGAAGTGAAACGGAAAAGGGCGCGCGGAAGCGCTGGCCTTTGCTCAGCCTCGAGGCGGCCGCTTCAGTCCGTTATTCGGGAAAGAGGCCGCGCCATCATTGAGGGGCGCGGCGTGTGTCGTATGACCGGACAGCTCAGCGCTGTCGATTTCGTCTGTCACGTGTCGCTCGCTGGCGGTGTGGTGACAATGACCATGGGAGCAAAGACCCATGTCGCCGCCGCTCCCATTGTGGTCGCCGGCCGAAGGATCGTGATCCAGGCTCTGATGAGCGGCCAGCGGCTCGGGCGCGCAGGCGGCGGCGTCGGTGACGGGAGCGACGAGAAAGGCGGCGATGACCAAGGTCAGCACCGCCGAAATCCTCGCCAAAGTCGCCATCGACCAGACCATAGTTCGGCTAGCTAACGGCCTGAGATCGGGATGGCAATCTGTTATAAAGTCCGCGAAAAACGAGCGTTACGGGCTATTTCGATGGCGACGGAACAATTGTGGGGGGCCTGAGGCGAGCTCCGACCTCTCCGAGGCGCCCAGAAGTCGTTGTCTAACCGGATGTTGCGAACGGATGGATGCGCCCTCACGCGGCGAGCGTCGCCCGTCATCATCGCTTGCCTTGCGGCGGCGATCTCAGGCCCGGATCATGCAAAATGAGGCGCCGAGACGCGAAGACTTGAAGCATAGCGCGACGGTAGCCGGCGAGATCATGTCGCGCCATGCTGTCGCAGACGCCTTGCAGCGACAGTATTCTGTGGCTTTTTGTCGTGTGCGGGTGAAGATGGCTTCCTTGGCGGGCTTGCGTCCCGGTTGACCGATAGAGATTTCGCCTTGTCGCACGGCCCGAAACGCAGGAATCGCCATTCGCCCGAGGCTTTTTCGCGCATCGGAAGAGGGAGGGTTCGAAGCGGAAGGCTGCGTCCTTTCGTCTGGATTCTGGTCGGTCTGGCCATGCTGGTCTGGTCGCTGCTCGCTTGGCTCCTCTACAGCTTCACCGACCCTGTGCTGGCCTGGCTCGCAACCTCTCTCGAACTGGTTGTGAACCAGGGACAAGATGCCGCGAGGACCTTGGGCGGCGCGCCTGCCGGCGACGTTCTGGCGGCGCTGGACACCAGCCGTTGGGCGGGCCAGTTGCTGGGGATGGTCAAGGGCGCCGGCAAGGCCGCTGTTGTCGTTGTCTGGCTGATCGGCCTGCTCATTCTGGCGATTCTGCCGCTCGGCTTGTCCCTGATCGGCCGCTTCTATGTTCGGGGCCGCAGGTGAAATCCGGGTGTGAAGCCGCGGGACTTCAGGCGCCGCGGTCGCTGGCTCAAGCTGTGTCTCCGTGAGGCAGCGTCCGCCCGGCGCCTGATAGCGGCGCAGGTGGAATTCAGGGAGGATCGCCAGCAGATGCTCGATAATGTCGGCCTGAATCTCTTCATCGTCGGTCCAGGCTGATGTGGTGGAGAAGCAATGGATTTCCAGCGGCATGCCCTGCGCGGTCGGTCCGCTACGAATGAAAAGGCCGCAGGGAAGGATTGAGAATCCATAAGATGTCGTTGATCTCAGCCTGAGCGAGGGCGCTGCATCGCGACCATTGGCGTTCAGGGTCGAACACGCCGCTCCGGGCTTGCTCTAAGGCGAAATGGTCGGCTCCGCGGATGGATCGCAGGCATCGCGCCGCTCGCCTCCTTCGCGATGCCTGCCGTCGCCAGTTCCCCGGGTCAGCGATAGACGAGACCGCCATCGGTCAGAATGGCCTGGCCGGTGATGTAGTCGGAATCGTCGCTGGCGAGGAAGGCGACAAGCGCGGCGACGTCTTCGGGTGTCTGCGCGCGGCCCAGCGCGATGCCTTCGACATATTTCTTGTAGGTCTCGCCCTTCGGCGCGCCCGTTAAATCCGAAAAGCGCTCATCGATCTCAACCCACATGTCCGTGCCGACAATGCCGGGGCAATAGGCGTTCACCGTGATGCCGTGAGCGGCGTATTCCTTGGCCGCGGCCTGGGTCAGCGCGCGGACTGCGAACTTGGTCGCGGAATAGACGCCGAGCATGGCGAAGCCGTCATGACCAGCGATCGAGGACGCGCTGATGATCTTGCCTTTGTGTCCGCGGCTCTGGAACTTCTTGGCGGCGGCCTGGATGCCCCAGACGACGCCATCCACATTGATGCGGAAGATGCGGTCGAGATCCTCGGGTTGCACATCGGTCAACGGTTTCACCTGGGCGATGCCGGCGTTGTTGACCATCACGTCGAAGCCGCCGAGCGCCTTCTCGGCATGGTCGACGGCGGCGTAAACCTCGTCGCGGTTGCTGACGTCGGCGACGAAGGTCGTCGCCTTTCTGCCCAGCGCCTCAATCTCCCTGGCCACACGTTCCAGCTTGTCGGCCTTGATGTCGACGAGTGCGAGATTGGCGCCATCCTGCGCCAGACGCAGCGCGATGCCGCGACCGATGCCCTGGCTCGCTCCAGTGACCAGAACGGATTTTTGCTTGACCGTCATGAGCCTTATCCTTTCGATCTGTTACAAAGGGTCTGTGCGGCGAATAGTTTCAGCTTGCGATGGCTCGATGACACCGAAGCATGTTCTCCGCTTTGATCCAGATCTATCGACAGTCAATATGTCGCAGCTGCTCTTTGACCGGAGAGAACATGCGATTTGCTGGGGCGCCGTCGCCGGAGCGGGGGCTAGCCGTCATGGGCTGAGGTAAGAACGCCCTTTAAACGCCACGGTGCGATTGCAGCGTGATCGAAGGCCGAACGGTCATCCAAAATGGGCGAGGGCGGCTCTCCGGGGAAGGTCCGAGCGGTCTTCCGGTTCAGGCGCCTTGTTGGTGCAATATTGTCCCGATAGATGCCGGGTGGGCAGCTTGAGGTGGGGGCTGAGAGGAAATCGCCTTGTCCTGTATCGCCGCTTTCGCCGATCCTCTCACACCGGAAGCCCTCATCGTTGGCGCGGCGCGGTGCTGGCGGGATGCTTCCGATCGTCGTCTCCCTGTCATGCCGGCCCTTTACGCCCGGCTTGAGATACGCGGAGCGGCGCTTCTGGCTCCCGCCATCGCTGCTCTTATGGCGATGTACGAGGCTTGGTCGGGCCAATGCTTCAATGCGGGGGAACAGGCGGCTTCGGCGCTGACTGAGGACGAACGGACCCTGTTGGTTTGTCTGGACGCGGCCGCGCCGCCTGCTTTGCTCAATCCCTTGCGACCCGGGCTTGAAGAACCGCTTCGGATCGCGCTCCGTTCGACACGGATACTCGCACGGGGCGTGTTCGGTCGGGATCTCAGCGGGCCATCAGTCGCGCCCGTGCCGTCCCGGGGCGCCCCGCGATTTTTACATGGCGCCACGGCGTACCGTCCGGCTTCACGGGACTTGTGATCGACTGGATCGCCATTAGGCGCAGTGGAGGGGCGCCGACGCTTTTCGTTATCCGCGCAAGCGCATGCGGGTCAGCGTGGGCCCTCTGCGCTCTTTTGCGATGACCTTTACGTCGGCGGAGCACGAGCCGCGATCCCAAGGCTGGAGGTTGGGATATTGAAGCTAGAGGTCGCGTCGACAGAATATGGTGTTCGGGCGCCGCCGCTTACGTCACCGCACCTTTTTCGCCTCCTTCATCATCATCCAGGCGATGTCTGTGAGTTGATCGCAGGGCAGACGGGTAGACGGGCCGCTGAGGCCCAGGGCGGCGCGGACCTCGCCGTTCTCCCGCCAAGGCACGGCGACGCAGTGAAGATCCGGTTGATGATCTTCGAGATCAAGGGCGAAGCCGATCCGCTCGATCTTGCTGATTCTCGATCGGAGGTTCGGGCCGAGGGCGTCAGGACGGACCACCGATACGCGCTTGTTGAGCCCGCGCGTGAAGGCGAGGAAGACAAGGCCGATCGCCGAATCTTCAAGTCGCTCGCGTTCGCCTACGCGGCACGTGGTGCGCAAAGTCCGGTCGGATTCGATCGCGTCGAGATAGTAGGTTTCGTCGCCATTTGGCGCTGCAAGATAGACCGTCTCGCCCGTCTTGCTTGCAATCGCCTCCAAGGCCGGTCGGATGCGAATTCGCAGCGCCTCATTGTCTCCGCCGAGGCGCGCGAGATTCAAGAGGCGGCCGCCCAGGTAATAGCGCGTGTCGCCGATCCGGCGACTGACATAACCTAACCGGTTCAGCGTTTTGAGGATGGGGTGCGCCGTTGTCCTGCTCAGTCCGGCTCGCATGGCGATGAGGTCGAGCGCGGCCGCACCACCCTCGCGCGCGATGATATCGAGGATCGCCGCCACGCGCTCGATCGGCTGGTTCGAGGAAAGCTCGGCTGGCGGAGCCAGGCTCGTAACATCGGATACTTCCATGACTCATACTTAGCGCGTTTGAGGCCGAGATTGTTCAGAATTGCCGGTCTTCTATCGGGGGCCGTGCCGGCAGTGCTGGCAGGCTCGGCCCCGCAGCGCATGGAGCAGATGAGGCGCTGGGATATCGGTGAGTGATTCGGCGCGAAAACCCGCACGATGATCATGTCGCACCCAACGACGATGTCTGCGTGCTCCTGCTCCTTGCCGAGTGAAGAACGTGGCGAATGATCGACCGTAACCCTGCTCCAAATTACAGGAATTTTTCCGCGACTTCTCGCTTTCCCCAGGGCTCGACGTGCGTGATCTTGTCGGTCTTCGGATAGTAAAATCCGGAGGCATTCAGGTCAGACTTGCCGATCTGGACGCCCACTGAGAATTCCTCTCCATCTCTCACGCGCTTCCTCCTTCTCGGCAGGCTTTCACAACGGCAATCGTGGTGGCGCCGTTATGGAGACAGGACGTATTCTAGGCGATCGATCAGTGCTTTTCGTCGATCGGGAGCCGGCTTGTCCAGATTTTGCTGCTTCCATCGGACGGCGGGGAGATTCCGGGCCTCGGGTATCCCCATGGAATCCCAGTCAGGGTTTCCGCGCCTGAAGCCCAGGAGAAAACGCCGGTGCTCTTCTGACATCTCGCCGACCATTGCCGTGATGATCGCTTCGCGGGCGGCTTCCAGATCGGTCAGTTCGACCGGTTTCGTCGTCATGCCGACAAATCCCCGCTCGAACTCTTCCGTCAGCGGTTTACGGCCCGGAACAAGGATTTCCGCGATGGGCCGATTATGGCTGACGACATAGACCAGAAAGGCCCGGCGCAGCTCGTCGCTGATTCCGTCCTTGGCCAGGAGATCGCGCACATCGAAGAGGTCGCGAGGGTGCTGGCGATCAAGCGCTGCGACGATCTTGCCGGCATAGAGATCCGCTGACGATACGACCTGCATCTCGGCATAGCCGAACATATCCTCGACGATCGGAACGACGGCTGTGATGACGGGGGCGTAGACCGTGCCGCGAAGCACGAGATGTTCGACCACTTCCTGCGCGAGTTCATGACGGCGATTATGGCTGCGACGAAGCTGTGCGATCTTCATGACCATCCTTTCCCGGAGCCGATCCCGGCTCTTCTGACGTGGCGTCAGCGGCTGATGGAAAGGAGGAGCTGAGACAGCGATGCCAGGGAGCCGATGAGCAGCCCGGCGCCGAGCGCGACGACGCCGAACAACAGCACCGGCCACGCGATCCGCCATCCCAGGCTCAGCCGGTTCCATGGCTTGCCTTTGACGGCGAAGGGTCTTGGAGGAACGATCGCCTTCCACCCTTCGCGAGGACCGTTCTCGTCAGGGCGGTCGCCGTCGGTCCATCCCGAATCCGTCGTCCCTACGCTTTGGGGGGTGCCGTTCTCATGGTCCCGAAGCAGATAGGCCGCCGACAGACTGTCGGAGACGCCCAGCTTTGCGCGCGCGCTCTTGAGATGATCGTGGATGGTGTAGATGGAGAGGTTCAGCGATCTCGCAATGTCCTTCGGTCGCATCGGCTGGACAAGCAATCGAAGGATTTCGCGCTCCCTTTCTGTCAGAGTCTCAACGCCCATGCAGATGAGATAAGACTTAAGGTGCGATTATAACAGCATATCCGACAAGAATGGGTGCGATTGTCTGAAGGGATGTGTCGTGCTGGCGTCGGTCTGCTGAAGATCGTTTCTCGGGGTCTTCAGCAGCCTCCCGTCGCGGAGCGCGTAGTGTCGAGCGGTTCCGTCCTGGCGCGCCATTCCCGCCGCAGGCTCGAAGGCTGGGTTCCGAGGAAGCGCTTGAAGTGCGTCGACATATGGGCGTGGCTCGGGAAGCGCAGCTCGTGGGCGATGTCTGAAATCGTCCGATCGGTGGTGACAAGATATTCGACCGCGCGATCGAGTCGCCTCCGAAGGAGAAACCGATAGGGCGGCATTCCCGTGGCGGCTTTGAAGCACGCGCTGAAATGATTGGCGCTCAGGCCGGCGACCTTGGCGAGGCTGCCGAGGGTGATGTCGTCGGAAATGTTCGTATCGATATAGTCTAGGACCCGGCTGAGCCGCCGCGGATCGAGGCCGCCCTTGGCCGGGCGCTCGGCGCCCAGCGGCCGACTATAGTTCCGAAAGAGATGGACGAGCAGCAGCGTCGCGGCCGCCTGGACGACGAGTCCGCCCGAGGGTGAGGACTGATCGAGTTCGCGTCGCAGCCGATGGCCGACGGCTTCGATCTCCAGATCACGCACGCCGATGACGGTTTCGATGTCGGCGTCCGTCTTGCCGCCGAAAGCGCTTCCGACCTGCTCGACCAGGGCGCGGTCGAACGCCATGACGAGAATGCGCTGGTGGCCCGTCCATCGCTGATAGAAGGGCCGATTTCCCGCGTTGATATGGATGCCGCCGGCGCGGACCTCGGTTTGCTCGAGACGGCCGCTGTCAGGTCGACGCCATTCGAACAGGAAGGGAGCGCCTTCGTGGATCACGGCGGTCATCTGCGGCGCACCGAGCTGGCAGCCCGGGTTGGGCGCAAGCGTGCCCTGGGCGATATGGAAGCCGTCGAAGCTCAGTCCTTGACGGACCTCGAACAAGGGCGGGGGATCGTCCGCGAAATCGATCAGAACTGGTCGTCTCGGAACCATGGCGTTTATCCCGCCCAGCCGGGACCGCGCGTACCGCGGCCGCGTCGCGGCGGCGGAATCGCCTTGCCAGCGAGCTGGGCGTCATTCGCGAAACGGATTGATCCCTTCATCGGGCCAGCCGACCTCCCTGCGAGCCTCGCTTATCCATCTGAAACTAACGACTAACAGGACTATATTTTCAATACCGATGGTAGCAATCGGGAAGGGCGCTCAGCACCGCTGATAATCCCGAAGCGGGAAGATCATCTCCGTTTGGCATGGCGATCACCCGCCCAAGCTTCCCGAAACGGGCGCGATTGTTGTGCGCGGGGTGCGCAGGCGGTGCGCGACGCGACCCGCGCAGCCGACAAACCACAAAGTCCGCAAGGATTCCGGTCGCCGTTCGTCTGAGGTAGGATCAGGAGGCGCGGTGGTCCGCGCGTTGGTGTCCGCCCGCATGGTCGACGACCCCACATTGAAAGCGTGGTTCGCCCAGCAGATTTTTCCGCTGGAGGCGACGCTCATGCGTTTCTTGCGGCGACACTGGCGTCAGCGGGGCGAAGCCGAGGACCTGCGCCAGGAGATATTCATGAAGGTCTATGAAGCGGCGGCCGCCGAGCTTCCGCTGCATCCGCGAGCGTTCCTGTTCGCGACCGCGCGAAACCATCTGGCCGATCGCGCACGGCGGGAGCGCATCGTCTCCTTCGACCTCATGGCGGACCTTGATGCGCTGGGCCTCAGCGACGACCTCCCGACGCCGGAACGCGATGTCGTCGCGCGCGATGAACTTCGGCGGATGCAGAGCGCGGTCGAGCGATTACCGCCCCGGCTGCGCGAGGTTGTGAAACTGCGTCGTATCGAAGATCTCAGCGCGCGCGAGGCCGCCGAACGAATGAATGTGACGGTGACGACGGTGAATGAACAACTCGCCCGCGCCATTCGCTTGCTGGCCGACGGATGGAATGGCGGCGCGCGCACGACGCGGGCGGGCGATCGCCGTCGGGAGGCGCGACTGTGATGACTCGGCGCGAAGAGATCGAGAACGAGGCGGCGCTGTGGGTGGCGCGGCGCGCGGACGCCGAGACCCGAGAGGCCGAGGCGGACGCTTTCGCCGCGTGGATTGCGGCGTCGCCCGACCATAAGCTCGCCTATTGGCGGCTTGAGCAGGTCTGGGAAGAGGTGGACCGACTGAAGGCTCTGCGCAAGCCCGGGACCCGTCCCGCGCGCTCTAGCTCGCCCCGCCTGTGGTGGATCGTCGGTCTGGCGGCCCTGCTGATAACCGGCGTCTTCGTCGGCGCCCGCGAGATGTCCGGCCACCGGTTCGAGCATCGCGAGAATGTCGAGACGGCGAGCGGCGAGCGCCGCCTGATCTCGCTCGCGGACGGCAGCGCCGTGGAGTTGAATACCGCGACGAAACTGCGCGCTGACGTGTCGCGCGAAGCCCGCGAGGTATGGCTGGAGCAAGGTGAGGCCTATTTCGAGGTCGCGCACGATCCTGGGCGCCCCTTCGTCGTTCATGCGGGGGCGCGCACCATCACCGTTCTCGGGACGCGGTTCAGCGTGCGCCGCGACGGCGACAGGGTGACTGTGGCGGTGCGCGACGGGCGGGTGAAAGTCGCTTCCGAAGGCGCGGGCGCCGCGCCGCCGCCGGCACTGCTGACGCGCGGCGAGATGATCGTCGCCGACGGTCCGTCCATCTTCGTCGCACCGCCGTCGGAAGAGAAGGTCGAAAAGGCGCTGAGCTGGCGGGCGGGGCTGATCACGCTCGACCAGGCGACGCTCGCCGAAGCCGCCGCCGAGTTCAACCGCTATAACGCCAAGCCCATCGTCGTCGCGCCGGACGCCGCCGACCTGCGGATTTCGGGCGCGTTCGAGGCCCGCAACACGGCCGCGTTCGGCCGTCTTCTGCGAGAGGGCATGGGTCTTCAGGTCGACGACGGCAAAGATCGGATGATGATCTCGCGCTGATACGAGCGACGTTCCAAGGGGACGCGCTACCCGTTCCCGCGGCATCCAGGACTGCTGGCGGCTCAAGAAGGGCTTATCGATCCCGCCTCTCGGAAGGCGCGCCGTGCGGGACCATATTTCACCCTTGAAGAATGCTATCACAATGCCTAAAATGATAGCATCGCTGGCGTCCATAGGAGTTTTGCTATCATGGCTGCTGTCACCATTCGCAATCTCTCGGAGGAGACCCATCGCGCCCTCAAGCTGCGGGCCGCCAGTCATGGCCGTAGCGCAGAAGCCGAAATCCGCGACATTCTTGAGAGGGCTGTTCGGCCCGCCAAACGCGTCCGTCTGGGGTCGGCGATGGCTGCGGCCGGGCGGCAGGCAGGCGTCACCAACGCTGATGTGGAAGCGCTCGAACAGCATCGCGATCGCAAGCCCGCGTCCCCGATGAGCTTCGAATGATCCTGCTCGACACCAACGTCATCTCCGAGACGATGAGGCCGGAACCCCATCCCGACGTCGTCAGATGGCTCGATGAACAAGCCGCCGAAACCCTATACCTTTCCAGCGTCACGGTTGCGGAAATGCTGTTCGGAATCGGTGTGCTGCCGGCGGGACGTCGCAAGGACAGGCTCGCGGCGGCTGTCGACGGGATCGTCGCTCTCTTTGGCGACCGCATCCTTGCCTTTGACCTCGTAGCGGCCCGCCATCACGCAGCGCTTGCGGTCAAGGCGCGCACGGCGGGCAAGGGCTTTCCGACGCCAGATGGGTATATTGCGGCCATCGCTGCTGCCCACGGTTTTGCTGTCGCCACACGCGACGTCAGCGCGTTCGCCGCCGCGGGTCTGCCTGTCATGAATCCCTGGGCGTCACCCAACTGAACGATCGATGTCGCCGGGATCGCGCTGGGACGTCGTCCCTGCGGCCCGGTTCCGGCTCCCCATGACCGCTGGCAGGAGACGAACAGTCTCGCGGTTTGCTGGGCAGGCGCAGAGATCGAGCCGAAAAATTCTCCGAACCCGTCGCAAGGTTCTTGCCTGCAAATCGTCTGAATTCCTGAAGCCGACATAACGGCTCGGAGGGGACGACATGAAGAGACTCGCGATTCTGCGCGGGGCCTTGGCGGGCGGCGTATGCGCCTTGGCATTGGCGACGGCCGCGCATGCCCAGGCGCCGCGCCCATTCGATCTGCCGGCTGGCGATCTGAGCGTCACGCTCGAAGCCTATATCCGCCAGTCCGGCGCTCAGCTCATCTACCAGCCCAGCGATGTTCGCGGCCGTCGCAGCGCGCGGGTGTCGGGCTCGCTGACGCCCGAAGAGGCGCTCGACCGCCTGCTTGCCGGGACGGGTCTTCGCGTCGCGCGGGATTCGACGGGGGCCATGATGATCGTTCGCCCCCAGCCCGGCACGGCCGGGGAGGGCGCGACCGGCGACGCGACCCAGGTCGGTGACATCGTGGTTACGGGCAGCCGCATAAGGGGAGCCCTTCCGACGGCTCCAGTGCGTCTCGTTACCAGAGAGGAGATCGACCGATCAGGATTTGGGCAAACCGGTGAGATCGTCCGAAGCCTGCCAGAGAACTTCTCAGGCGGCCAGAACCCCGGTGTGCTTGGCGCAACCGCTGGAAACATCAACAACACTAACCAATCGAATGCCTCCACGGTGAACCTGCGTGGGCTTGGCACGGACGCAACTCTGGTCTTGGTGAACGGACGCCGCCTGTCCGGGGATTTTCTCTACCAGGGTGCTGACATTTCCGGCATTCCGCTTTCCGCGATCGACCGGATCGAAGTTGTGACCGACGGGTCGTCTGCGGTTTATGGATCCGACGCCGTTGCTGGCGTAGTCAATTTTATCTTACGCCGGGATTTCGACGGCGTGGAACTCGCCGGTCGGTTCGGCGGCGCGACCAACGGCGGCGGCTTTCAGCAGACCTATACCGCGCTTGGCGGCGTGTCTCGCGACAGCTGGCACGTGCTGGCGAATGCGGAATACTCGAAGCAAGACGCGATCAAGGCGTCTGACCGCGACTTCACGGATGAGATGCCACCCGATGTCGACCTGTTGCGGGCGGAGGAGCGCACCTCCTTTTATTCGAGTCTCGGCGCCGACATAACAAGCCGCATTTCGGCGACGCTTGATGTGCTCGCGAGCGAACGGAGGGCGACGAGCATTTCGCAATCGACGCTGGCCGCGCCACAGTATCAAGTCGACGTGACGACGCCGGCTTATAGTGTCGGCGGGTCGGTTGATTTTACGCTCAGTGACACATGGAAACTCACAACGACAGGCGTTCATTCCTCCAGTGAAAGCAAGTTTTGGCAGGTATCTCCAGCTATCCGAAGCAATACTCACCTGGAGAACTCGACACAGTATTTCGAGATCACGGCCGAAGGCGTTGCGCTCAGTTTGCCAGGAGGTGACCTACGCGTTGCCGTAGGGGGCGGATACCGTGACGAAATCTTCGATCAGGGCAGCGAGACAAGCGCGACCGTAGTCAGTGGGTCGCGCAACGTGAGCTACCTCTTCGGCGAACTTTATGCGCCGCTGATCTCTCCATCCGCGACTCGCGTGGGCCTCAATGAACTGGCGGTCAGTATGTCGGCCCGTGTCGAAGACTACAGCGACTTCGGATCGACAACGAACCCGAAAGTCGGCTTGCGGTATGTCCCAATTCCTCAACTATCGCTGCGAGGGACGTGGGGAAAGTCATTCAAGGCGCCATCGTTCACGCAGATGATCAGCGGTCAGCCGATCTCACTCTATAATGCTAGCACGTTTGGGTGGACCGGCGGGGGAACAGCGCTTTGGGTAACAGGCAGCAATCCCAATCTGCGGCCAGAGGAATCAACATCCTGGACGCTCGGTGGCGAGTATCGACCCTGGCAGACAAGCGACGCCACATTCTCCGCGACCTATTTCGACATCGACTATACTGATCGAGTGATCGTTCCGATCTCGCCATCGTCGCGGGCCTTGGTCGACGCGCAATTCGCGCCGTTCATCCAACGAAATCCCACGCCGGAGGAGCAGGCCGCCGTGATCGCGGCGGGCACAAGCTTCAGGAACTCGACGACCACTCCTTACGACCCGTCGAATGTCGTCGCCATTCTCTTCAACAATTATGCGAACGCCACATCCCAGAAGATTAGCGGGGTCGACCTATCCTACCGCCAGTCGTTTGAGCTGCCTTTGGGGGAGGTCTCTGCGTTCGCGAATATGACTTGGACGGAGGTGGTCCAACAGACCATCCCAGGCACCCCGGAAGCCACCAAATCGGGCACAATTGGGAACGTACCTGATCTCCGAGCCCGCGCGGGACTGACCTGGTCGAAAGGCGGGCTCTCGG
Source organism: Brevundimonas sp. ZS04 (assembly GCF_001956865.1). Classification (NCBI taxonomy): domain Bacteria; kingdom Pseudomonadati; phylum Pseudomonadota; class Alphaproteobacteria; order Caulobacterales; family Caulobacteraceae; genus Brevundimonas; species Brevundimonas sp. ZS04. The sequence continues at coordinate 308,588 of NZ_MTHE01000001.1, read as the reverse complement.
CAACGGGAACGATCAACCATGTGTCTGACAGCACCGATACGGGGGTGGTCCCTGCCGTGGGGATCGGATCTTGGACGACATTCGATGCAAATGTCTCGTACACGTTCCAGCAGAGCGACGGCCCTCTCTCCGGCGTTCAGATCGCCTTGTCGGCGATAAATCTGTTCGATCGAGCCCCCCCCTACGCCGCCAGTCCGTCGCGTCTACAGCAGGGTCTCTATTTCGATTCCACAACCGCATCCGCAGTTGGTCGGTTCGTAGCGCTCAATATCCGCAAGCGCTTCTAGGCAAAGGAAGCGGGCAGTCGTGATCACGAGACGATCGCTGCTCGCCCCATCTATTTCGAGGTGTTAATGTCGCGCTTCAATCGGTTCGCCTGTCTCGCCGCCGCTTCAGTGGTAGTGGCCAGCGACGCGAACGCACAGACTATTCCTTCCCCAACGATGCTGGTCGAAATCGGGGATATCAGCAATCCGGTCATCTCACCGGACGGTGGGCGTGTTGCGTTTCGGGTCGAGCGAGCCTCAATCGAGCGCAATTCATACACTTCCGGCTGGTATGTCGCGTCTCTTCGAACGCAGACCGGGGCGGTATCGGTAGGTGACGGAGGGGAGCCGCTACGCGACTCGTCCGGCTATTCGATCGGCGACACGCCCCAATGGTCGCCCGACTCTATCTGGATCTATTACCGCGCCCTGCTGAACGGAGAGGTTCAGGTTTGGCGCGCTGCGGCCGACGGAAGCCGTGTGGAGCAGGTCACCAGCGACGAAGCGGACGTCGATGCTTTCCAACTCAGCCGAGACGGGCGACGGCTCCTGTATTCCGTCGGCGCGACTCGTCGAGAGATTTCAGCGGCAGAAGAGAAGGAGTACGACGCTGGCATTCTAATCGACGGGACGGTGCCAGTCGGTCAGAATGTCTTCCGATCGGCATATGTAAATGGCAGGCTTGCAACGCAGAGGTACACCGGCAACTGGATGGCCAGGGCGGGGCTCCTGCACAGCGCTCCTCGTCATTTGCGCGTTGTCGAACTCGATTCCGGCACAGTGAATGACGGCGCACCCGCCGATCTCGCAAGCTTCGCCGACGAACGAGGCACCGCCGATCCAAGCTCAGACCGCCTTCTCGCAACGACGACGCTTTCCGGATCAATGACCGCATATGTGTCGGGCGCCGGATCGGAACGAAGGCTGCACGTTCGAGGTCGCTCCAGTGATATTTCTTGTGATGTAGATGCCTGCCGTTCGGGCACTATTGAGAGCATAGCTTGGCGCGAAAGCACCGGCGAGGTCGTCTTCTCGGTCACCGTGCGGGACAGCGGGTATGCCCAGTCGCTCTACGCCTGGAACCCCGTCGAGAATGACGTGAGGCTGATCGTAGCTTCCGACGGCTTACTGAGCGGCAATCGAACTCCGAACCGATCCTCCTGTTCAATCTCTTCCCATTTCGCTGCTTGCGTAACTGCCTCGGCGGGGCAGCCGCCGCGAGTGGAGGCCATCGACTTGAATTCCGGCGTGCGAACCGTTCTGTTCGATCCGAACCGCTCACTTGCCGAAGTGGATACCGTCGAAACACGATCCCTCGCTTGGTCAGACAGCGAAGGCAACAGGTTCACAGGTCAGCTGTTTCTGCCGGCGAACTCCAAATCTGACGAACGGCTTCCGATCTTCATCACCTACTATGTGTGCCAAGGCTATCTTCGCGGTGGCGTCGGGGACGAATGGCCGCTGGCGTCCTTGGCCGCGTCCGGCATCGCGTCGATGTGCGTCAACAAGGGGCCGGCAGTTGCTGGCGAGCGAACCGGCAATTTCGCGCTGGCAGCATCCGGAATCCGCGCAATTGTGGGCCAACTCGATGAGCAGGGCATCGTCGATCCCCAGCGCATCGGAATGGGCGGACTCAGCTTTGGAAGCGAGGTCGTCCTCTGGATCGTCGAGAATACGAACCTGCTGACCGCCGCGTCGGTGACATCGACGGCCGTCACACCAACGTACTATTGGTTTCATGCCCTTCAGCCGGATTTCTCTGATCATCTTCAGCGGGGATGGCAGCTTGCGGCGCCTTATGAGACGCCAGACCGATGGGCGGAGTTCGTTCCCACTCGGATTAATGCGCCGCTGCTCATGCAGATGCCGGAGCAGGAGTATTTGCAGACGATGGAATACTACTCCCAACTCGTGTCGACTGGCTATCCGGCAGAGATGTTCGTTTTTCCGCACGAGCCTCACGTCAAAATCCAGCCGCGTCACAAGCTGGCGGCCTATGAGCGAAACCTGGATTGGTTCCGCTTCTGGCTTTTGGGATATGAAGATCCCGACCCGCGTAAAGATGATCAGTATCGGCGCTGGACGCAGCTCAGAGATCCACAGCATGCCGGAGCGGGGCGTCACGCGCTTGGTGAATTGTCGTGAGGTGTCGGTCCCAACTGCGCGTCCACGCCTCCGCACACCCCAAGCGCAGGAGCCTGTTGAAGTCGCTGTTCCGGGGCGCGCCGGGACTATCGAGGTAACCCTGAACAGCGTCTGTCGCGAGGAGGCCGGCACCCGCCAAGTTGCCCTTGAGTAGATAGTCTCTCAGCGCATTGCGGTTACGAGCCGCTCAACTGCTTTGCTGCCGTTCTCCGTTCCATCGGGAACTATGGCAAGGTATCGCAATGTCGTCATACAACGCAGATCGGCGTGAACATTGCGGCATGATCCGAGGCTTCGTTCAGCAGGAGATCGCCGGATTGCACCCAGCAGTGCGCGGCGAATGGATCCAGCTTCACGCCAAGGACCAGATCGGCTCCGAGGCCGCGGCGATGGATAAAATCGAGCAATGCGAGGGAGTCCCTCAAGCACGTCGGCTCCACAGGCACCAACCTAAGCGCATGATCGAAATTCGAGGCCAGCTCGACGATGTTCGTCCTCGACGGCGCAGTTTCGGAAATTTGTTGCCTTCGCCGCCTGTAGGTTTCGAGCAAGTCGTGGAAGGATGTACTCTTCATCCGCCTTGATACATGCCAGACTGTCGCCGCGACCTCCAGAACGTGGCGATTGAAGAAACCCCGACTTGTGCGGGGTTCGACGATGGATCGCGACGGTTGTTCGACCATGACTGGCCGTACTTCGGACGCCGTTTGATTGGTTCTGACAAGAACTCCCGTGTCGACCAAGCTGGCGAGCTCGCTTGAAATCGCCATCGGCGACGCCAGCCATTCCGAGAAAGCGAACTCTGCTTGCGGTCGCAACCGGAAGTAGCGATCTCGGTTCTCGTCAAGAAACACTGTCTGGCCGCTGCACCTGCAGAAGGTGACGTTGTCAGCTAGGGCAATGCTCATGGGACCTCCACGGTCATGCGTCTGAATGGCGCGCGAAACAATCTCGCGCGCCATCCGACCGGGTCACTCGGAGATGCCGGTGATTTCCATCAGCTCGTCAGGTTCATCGACGGTGAGGAACTGCCCCTGGGTCTCGAGGCTTGCCGCGCCCAAGTCGATCACGACGTCTTCATGCTGTTCGATGCGTTCCATTTCTTCTCTCCATCAAGCTGTCGTCAGGGCATGACGACGCGTTGAATTCTATCTGGAGGCAAGCGACGGCGTCTCGTTACAAAGACCTCGCGCAACCTCTGCGCGCTAGATGTGCGCGGGTAAAAACAATAGCTTGCGAAAGACCTTCCCAAATCGGTAGCGATTGTTGGGAGAGGGCGGCCGAGCAGCGCGGAGTTTCACAGCGAAAGCGCCCGTCCGAGTCGCTGGAAAATATTCGCACGACCGGCGCTCAGGTTTTTGGGTGTCGTGCGTCTTCTATATTGGGACCGGATTATCGGAAAGGAGCCCTGCCCTGATTGATGGTCGATGACGGCGTGCTGAGGGACTGGTTCTGCAAGGAGGTGCTTCCTCTCGAACGCTCGCTCACGGCCTTCATCCGCAGGAACTGGAGGGTGGAGGCCGAGGTCGTGGATTTGCTTCAGGATGTTTATGAGCGAGTTCTGTCGGGCGCGGCGCGGGGACTGCCCGGCCATGTCTCGGGATATGTCTATGAGGTCGCCCGCAACCATCTGATCAGCCGCGCCCGGCGCGAGCAGGTCGTGTCCTTCGACCTGGTCGCCGATCTCGACGACATCATGCCGGCGGCCGATGAACTGACGCCGGAGCGGATCGCGACGGCGCGCCAGGAACTTCGCCGTGTCGAAGCCGGTATCGAGGCCCTCCCGCCTCGCTGTCGCCAGATCGTGGAGATGCGCAAAATTGACGGCCTGTCCTCGAAGGAGGTGTCGGCCGAACTCGGCATCGGTGTCGACGCGGTCAATCAACAGACCAGCAAGGGCATGCGCGCGCTGGCCGACTTCATCTTCGGCGGCCGGGTCGGGGAGGGGCGCGAGGGCGACGGCGGCGATGCTCGGCGGAGGCGGGTCCAATGAACCACGAAGAGATCGCCAACCGCGCAGCCCTGTTCGTCAGTCGCAGAGATGAGCCCGAATGGGGCGCTGCCGACGAGGCAGAGCTTCAGGCCTGGCTTGCGGAATCCTACGCGCACAAGGCCGTCTACTGGCGTTTGTCGCGAAGCTGGGAGATCGCGGATCGGCTGGCGGCGAGGGGGCCGCAACGCACGCCATCCGCCGCGCGGCCGTGGTGGCGACAAAAGGGGCCGCTGGGTTTCGCCAGCGCGACCGCGCTGGCCCTGATCGGTCTGCAAATCCTCTCGTTCAGCTCGGACGACGACGATCCTGCGCCGCGCCTGGCGGCAGCGACCTATGCGACGCCGGTCGGCGGCCACGAGGCGATCGAGCTGGCGGACGGCAGCGTCGCCGAACTCAACACCGCGACCCGCGTGCGGGCGGCGGCGACTGACGACACGCGCCAGGTCTGGCTCGACGAGGGCGAGGCCTTCTTCAAGGTCGCCCACGATACGGCGCACCCCTTCGTCGTCCACGCTGGCCGCTATCGCGTGACGGTCTTGGGGACCAGCTTCTCCGTGAAGCGATCCGGTCAGGATGTGTCGGTGTCGGTGTTGGAAGGGCGCGTGCGGGTCGACGATACGCAGGCGTCGAAACCGGCCCATGAACTACCGGTCCTGAGGGCCGGGCAGATGGCGATCCTTCGGCCGACGGAGACCCTTGTCAGCATCGGCGATGGCGAACGCGTCGAACGCGCCCTGGCCTGGCGCGACGGCATGTTGAGTTTCGACGGTGCGGCGCTGGCCGACATCGCCGCGGACTTCAACCGCTACAACGATCGCAAGATCGTCGTCGCGGATTGCGACATGCGCGCCTTTTCCGATCGACGCATCATCGGGGAGGGACAGCCACGCATCTTCCGGCCAGCCGGGCTCGTGTGGACCGCACCCACGGCGCGATGAGGAGGGGCGGCGTCAACCGCCAACGGCGCCGTCATCCCGTTCGCTTGGCCGCCGCCAGCAGCGGATCGAACAATTGCTGCCAGAGGCGACGGCGGTCGATCGGAATGTCGGCGCGTAGCCCCATTCCCGGCTGGAGCGCGCGGCGCTCGCCATAGGCGGTGACATAGTCCCGTTCGAGCGAGACGCGGACCTCGTAGACGGGAGCGGTCTGTTCGATCAGGAACGCCGCCTCGCCCGGTCTCGTTACGGTTCTGGCGATCTCGACGATCCGCCCTTCGACAAATCCAAATCGCTGGAAAGGGAAGGCCTCGACCTGCAAGCGAGCGACCTGGCCGACCTCTAGAAAACCCGCAGCGCGCGTCGGCACCAGCAACCGAGCTTCCAGGGGCGAGCCTTCGGGCGCGATGGAGAGGAGGGGAACCTCGCCGGACGGCAGCATGCCGACTCGCGCCTGTACGGCCGAGATCGTGCCCGCGACCGGAGCCCTGAGGACATGGCCGCGCGCCACTTCAAGCTCGGCGCGCCGTTGCGCCAGGCTGGATCGGTCCCGAGCGATCGCGGCGAGGTCCTCGGCCTCCCTTGCAGGAATAGCGGCCATCTGACCTTGAAGATCAGCCGCGGCGCGGTCGAGCTCCGACAAACGGCTGTCGATGTCGGCGACGGCCAGGCGTTCCGCCAGAACGGTGCGGCGCCGGGCGTCGACCTGGGCGCGGGGGGCATAGCCGCGCGCCTGGAGTTGTGAAAGACGCTCGGCGTCGGCTTCGGACAGCGCGAGCGCTTCAACCTGGACGCGGCGCTGGCTTTCCAGGATCGCTCGGCTTCTGCGGTGAGCGGCGACCTGATCGGCGAGTCGTCGCCGATCGTCCGCATATCCCTGGGCGACAGCCGCGCGGCGACTTTCCAGCGATGCTTCCTGATGTCCGGTTTCGGCAAGCTGGACGTCGAGCATGGGGCCCTGGCCGATGCTGGCGATATCCGAGGTGAACTCGATCAGGGGAGCGCCCTCGGCGACCGCCTGGCCGTCGCGGACCAGCACGCGAGCGATCCGGCCCGACTGGACGGTGCGTACCTGCACGACGCCGGCCTCGGGGATGAGAAAGCCGGGAACCGTCTCCTTTCGGGTGTATCGGCCGAAAATGAGGGTCGTCGCCAGCACCGCGCAGAGCAGGGTCAGGACGACCGTCCAGATCGTGAGGGACGGGGGTTGGGCCAGACGGACTTCGCCCCAGAGCCTGAGGCGTTTGGCTTCGATCGCTTCGTTGCGAAACAGGCTCATTGGTCGGCCATCAGGCTGGCGGCGACCGGCACGCGCGCGCGGTTCGCGTCGGTGATCTCCGTGATCGCGCCCTTGTCGACCAGAAAGACGCGATCGGCGCCGAGAATGGCCGCTTCGCGGTGCGCCACCATGATGCGCGTGATCTTGAGGTCCGCCAGCGTGGCCATCACCTGTCGTTCAAGCTCGGGATCGAGGTTGGCCGTGCCCTCGTCCATGAAAAGTATGGCGGGGTCCTTGTAGAGCGCGCGCGCCAGCAGGAGGCGCTGTTTCTGGCCGCCGGAGAGAATCGAACCCATGTCCCCGATCAGGCTGTGATAGCCCATGGGCGTCCGCATGACGTCGTCATGGACATGGGCCAGGCGGCAGACCCGTTCGACCTTGTCCATATCGATATGGGCGTCGAAGAAGCCGACATTGTCAGCGATGGTGCCGGACAGGAGTTGGTCGTCCTGCATGACGACGCCCAGCCGGTCTCGAACAGCGCGTAGTCCCAAGGCCCGCATGGGGTGACCGTCAATCAGCACGTCCCCTTCGGTCGGTTCGTAGATGCCGATCAACAGCCTGAGAAGGGTCGATTTGCCGCCGCCCGACGGGCCGACGAAGGCGACCGCCTCGCCGGGCCGTATCGAGAACGCCGCGCCATCCAGCACCCAGGGGTCGTACTGGCCATAGCGAAACCGCAGGCCACGCACTTCCAGGCCGCCCAAAAGCGGCTTGGAGAGCTGTGCAGGACCGTCGAGCCCACGCTCCGCTTCCGCGTGCACGATATCGGAGAGGCGTTCGAGGTGAAGCCCCAGCATACGGAAGGTGAAAAAGGCGCCGATCAGGCTGCTGACCCGGCTGGAAAACTGTCCAGCGTAACTCTGGAAGGCGAAAAACATGCCCAGGGTCATGTGACCGTCGAGGACCTGGAGGGCGCCGAAGTAGAGCATGGCGAGACCGTGGAGGGTCTGCCAGATGCCGAGACCTGACCCACCCCAGAGACCGAAGGCGCCTTGTCTGAAGGCGACGTTCTGTTGTTCTGCGACGGCGTTCTGCCACAGGCCGTGCCGCTCGGCCTCGCGACCGCCGATCTTGATCGCGCGGGCGGCGCGGACGGTCTCCAGAAAGACGCTGTCAGTCCTGGCCGAGAGGTTCAACTGCTCGTCGGCGAAACGACGCACGGTTGGAAAGGCCGCCATCCTGACCAGGAAGATCACGACGAGATTGATCAGAACGAGACCGGCGAGGATGGGCGAATAGAGGACCATGACGATCGCCACCGGCAGGACCATCACGGCGTCCAGCACCACGCCGACCAGGCCGCCGGTCAAAAAGGACTGTGCAGGCCCTAGAGATCCGAACCGGGAGAGGACGTCGCCCACATGGCGACGCTCGAAAAAGTCCGTGGGCAGCCGAAGAAGATGCTTGAGCAAATTGCCGGACAACTGGATCGACAGGCGCTGCCCGGCGTGGAGTTGAATGAAGCCGCGCAACGTCTCAACCGCGGTCGAGACCAGGGCCAGTGCGCCGAACCCGACGACGATCGCCACCAGAAGGTCGCGGTCGGCGCGGCCGATGACGTCGTCGATCACGAGCTGGCTGGCAAGCGGCGATATGAGGCCGATGCCCTGGAGCAGCAGCGTCAGGAGGAAGACCTGCAACAGGAACGGCTTGAAGCCGGACAAGCGGCTCCACAGATCTCCCAGTCGGACCTTGTCGACGCGCGATTTCTTCTCGAAGTCCGGAGACGGCGTCAGTTCGAGGGCGACGCCGGTGAAGTGTTTTGACACCTCGTCCAGCGGCAGCTTGCGTTCTCCGCGTGCGGGATCGGCGATCCAGGCATGTCGCTTGTCGACCCGGCGCAGAACGACGAAATGATCGAGACTCCAGTGCAGGACGGTTGGCGTCTCGAGCAATGCAAGCTCGTCCAGCTCGCACCGGACCGGCCGTGCCGTAAATCCCAGGGCGTCGGCGATCGATACGAGGCTCTTCAGACTGCTTCCGCCCAGCGAAATCGGAAAGCGGCGACGCAGCTCCGGCAGCGTTTCCCTGCGACCATGAGCGGCCGCCACCATCGCGAGGCAGGCCAGGCCGCATTCGGCCGCCTCGGATTGCAGGACAAGTGTTTTACCGAACGGATGCTGCAACGCCGTCCCTTCTGCACTGAACCGGTGAGAACCGCTTGCGCCCCATTGCGACGGTCATTGAAGGCCCGACGGCGCGTCCTGTCGAGGACCCGTGTTATTTTTTCTGTTGTGACCGTTCGCCGCTCTCTGAGCGCGAGCATTGATCGCCGCCTCGATCCATTTGATCGGCTGCGTCCATGTCGAGCGACGGCGCTTGCTCCTCGGATTTGCGCGGAAAGAAGCGGCGCTCGTATTCCCACCACAGGGTTCCTGTCGGCACATCCGGATGACCGAACCGGGTCCCCATCGCTCGCCGCACCACCTTCCAGACGACGAAGGCGATCACGCCCAGGACCACGATGGCTGATAGTTCGCGCACCACATTCAGGGCGTTCATCCGCCCATCCTCGATCCGGCGCCGTGTGTTTCGTCGCATATCGGCAGGCTCGGAAGACTCTCGACGCCGATGAGGCCCTCACCGCCATAAACGAGAGGCACGGCTTCGGGAGCGAACGTCTCCACGATCGGACCCGCCTCGGCTGCATTTTTGGGCCAGTAGCCATCGACGGCGGCGGCGCGGATGTTGTTCACCATGTCCACGGTCGGCATATGCGTTCGCAACCGAGTCATCGCGAACAGCCGTTGGTCGGGCGTTTGTCCGATGCAAACCGGTTCCGTACGGACAAAAGCATCGGTCAGCAGGGCGATCGGCAGCCCGCGCGCGACAAAGAAGGCGCGTTGCCGTTCCGCGCGCCGCTGCGTTTCTGCGGCGGCCTTCAGTCCTGACGCTTCAGCCGCGCTCACGAGAGCGAAGTCGGTGTGGTGAAGGAGCACGACTGACTGGTCCTCCACAGATACGGCAGGCGCGGGAAGAAAGAGAAAGTGAGCGCAGGCTGACGCGCAAATATCGACGACGTCCAGACGTAGGTTGCGGGCGATCATCTGCTCCGAGAGCCGGATCGCATCGACACCTGAGCCGCCCGGACTGGAAACCCGGATCGACCTGGTGTCGTCGTCGATCAGAGCGATCGCCCCGTCGATCACATCGGGCGTCAATTGCCCGCAAACCTCGATCGTCCCGCCGTCGATCTTTCTTGCGCCGGGGGCGCAACGGGGCGGCTCTTCAACTTCCGTCGATCGGGCGCACCCCGCCAGAGCGGAGATCGCTAGGGCCAGACACGGGCCAAATAGGAACGCTGGCCAATCCAGCCCTAACGACAATCTCATCGCTGGATATTCTGCAAGGACGGGATTTGATCCAGCCCCCTGTCCCTTACGAAGTCATTGAGCATGTCTCGGGCGCCATCACGGAGAAATTGGTAGGACTCCCCGATTCCGGTCCGGAAGCCAGCGCTGGTCGGAGTGACGTTTACGCCTGTTGAGACGTCTTCCTGCTGCTCCATGCTCACGCCCAAGCCGCGCCCGACCCCGACGCCGCCGCCGACATAGACGTCGCGGCCTCCCACGCCGACTTCACCGTAAAAGGCGCCGGTCGTATAAGAACCGAAAAAGACGTTCTGATTTCCGCCATCTACTTTGCGTTGCGCGGTGACAACTATATCGTCCACCCGCGTTGCCGGTTCGCCTCCACTTCCGCCATGGATGTATTCACATTCATCCATTGTCAGTGTTCGCATTATCAGCCTCCCGATGATTATGCTCGCCTATTGAGCTACTTATTATTCATTTTCAGCGGCGAACGTTGTCAAGGGATGGGTAGGGAGTTTTACGACCTAGGGTTGCGACATTGTGTCCCTATCGAGGCCTGAAGAAGGCTTGCGCGTGGACGGTGCTTGGCTGACCGGCAGCGAGCCGGTCGCTTTGAGGCGCGGCGGAATCATGCGCGCCAAGCCCCGGATGCCGCGGCCACATCGGGATTGAAAGGACGTCTCCCACGGCCGCATGAACGGGCGTATTGATCGATGCTCAGGATGTTTTTGCTTCACGGCGGGCCTCGGACCAGAAGGTGCGGTAGTCGCTCGTGGCAGCGAGCAGATGAGCATGCCCTCCTGCGGTCAATCGACCGCGGCGCAGGAACAGGATCTGGTCCGCATCGTCGAGGAGACCGGGTCGGTGGGTGATGAGGATGAGCGTTGTCCGGCCGCAATGACTTTCACGCAGCGCTTTGATGGCGCGCTTCTCGCTTGGGGCGTCAAGAGACGACGTCGTCTCGTCGAGAATGACCGCAGGGACGGACACCCCGAGCAGGCGCGCGAGCTCGAGCTTCTGGATCTGTCCGCCTGACAGCCGCTCGCCCTGTTCGCCGACGGCCTGGTCGAAGTCGACCGCGCGGCCGCTCTCGTAGAAACCCCACCCGGCGAGCAGCGCCGCCAGTTCCGCCTCGCTCTGCCGGGTCGGCGGATACAGGGCGTTTTCGCGCAGGCTCCGGTTGAACAGCCCCACGAACTGCGGAACGTAGAGAACGCGCCGATGCCGCTCATCAATGGGCTCTGCCGCCATGTCGGCGCCGTCGATCAGAACGCGGCCCCGCGACGGATCGAGAAGGCCCGCCATCAGCCGGGCGAGCGTCGACTTGCCCGCGCCGTTCGGTCCCGCGATCACCACGAAACTCCCCGGAGCAATGGCGGCGTTCGCGTCGGTGAGAACCGGAGTATCGCCATAGGCGTAGAAGAGGCCGTCGAGCCGGATCGCTGCGGCGCGCGGGGCAGGGGAGATTGCCGTTGTTCGGTTCTCGACTGCGGGATCGCGCGCCATCGCGAGGTCGAGCACTTCGGCGATATTCTCGATCGCAACGCCGGCCTGACGGATGATGAATCCCAGCCCGCCCAGCGGCAGGGCGAGTCGGAAGGCGTAGGCCTGGAGCAATACGAAATCGCCGACCGTCAATCGCCCGCGTCCGACATCCATACCCCCGAGGACGAGGATCGCCACCAGGCCCGCCCCGACCACCACATACTGTCCCAGCGCCGTTCCGAACAGCAGAAGCGCCAGGCGCGAAGCCTCGGTCTGGCGCGCGCGGCCGAGGACAGCGACGCGCTCCACCTCGCCATCGAGATTGCCGTTGAAGACCACCCGACGTGCGTTTCTGAGGATGTCGCCCAGCAACTGCGACACGGAGGCGGCGGATCGATTGGTCGCCTGCGCCTGAGCCTGGAAGCGCTTCGCGGTCAGGCGTGAGGCGAGGAAATAGCCGAGCAGCACCGTCGCCAGCAGGGCGACATAGAGCGGTGGGACCAGCGTCGCGACCACGACGAGCGAGGCGACCACCTGGATGATCAGCGAGGCGGCGCGGCTGATCAGCCCGTCGACGACGATCTGTAGGCTGAACGGCAGGCGTTCCAGCGCGCCCAACATCTCCCCGCTGTCGGCGTCGCGCCGCCGCGCGATCTGCGGCAGCCGCTGCGCGGTCGCGCGCTCGATCAGGTGGCGCGACAGCGCTCCGAGCTGGCGCGTCGTGAAGATGTAGCGGGCCGCGGACAGCGGCGCGGTCCCGGACCAAGCGAGAACGAAGGCCGCGACCAGCGGCGCGAGCGACCAGGGATCAATGGGGCCGGTTGAAAGCCGGTCGACCAGCAGCTTGAGCAGATAGGGACCGAGGACGCCCAGACCGATGCCGGCCAGGTCGATCGCTATTCCCGCGACGGCGTCGCCGCGCGCTTCCAGCCGGCGATCGAACGTCAGCCGCGTGAGCGCAAGGATCACCGTCAGGGTCGACATGCCGTCCTTTCCTGCCGCGTTCGCCTTGCGGTCCGCTGGACGCGGACTCGGCGACGGCGGCGCGCCCAAGCTACAGGGCAGGGGGCTTGCCCGGCTTCACGATTCTTCCGGTCTCCATTGATACTCGCTTTCCCGATCGGGAATTCTGCTAGGCTACCGGGCGGTTTGACGGGTTTGCCTTCCCGATCGGGAATGTGGGTGGCGGTAAATGAAGAAATCGCCTATGAGATTCCCGATCGGGAAAGGAGTTTCACGGTGATTGAGGAACAGGCTCACGACTACGCCCGTAGGCTCGGCGCTCTGATCCGAGCGCGCCGCGAGGCTGTCGGTCTGCGAATGGAAGATCTCGCAGGGGCTGCCGGCGTCGGCGTGCGCTTCATTCATGACCTCGAAACCGGAAAGCCGAGTTGCCAGCTCGGGCGGTCGCTGGCCGTCGCCGCGTCGCTCGGCCTCGATCTGATCGACCTTCTGGAAGAGGACGAGGCGCGTCGCCGTGACCCCGCGCCGGAGCAGTAGACGTGCTGACCATCTATAATGAAAACGAGGAGGTCGGGCACGTCGAGGACGACGGCGGCTTTGTCTATTCGCAAACTTGGCGCGGACGACGCGGGGCCTTCCCGTTGTCCGTCACCATGCCCTTGGCCGAGCGGGAGGTCGAGCCGAGCGTCTTTCTCACCTGGGCCGCGAACCTGCTTCCGGAGGCTGACCAGCTCGTCATGGTGGGGCGCAGCCTTGGCGTGTCGCCTGGCGACACGATCGGTCTTTTGGAACGAATCGGACGCGACACCGCAGGCGCCTTGTCTTTCGGTGCGCCCGGCGGCCGCACCCGGTCCGGCTGGGCGCCCATCGCGCGCGATCAGGACCTCGAGCGGATCATCGACGAACTGCCGAGGAAGCCGTTTCTAGCAGGAGACGACGGGGTCTCCATGTCGTTGGCGGGCGTGCAGTCCAAGATCGCCGTCGGGCGCGACGAGCAGGGCCGACTCTACATTCCGGTAGACGGCGCGCCCTCGACCCACATTCTCAAGCCCGACAGCGATCGTTTGCTCGGAAGCGTACCCAACGAGGCCTTCTGCCTGACCCTGGCGCGACGTTGCGGATTGCGTGTTCCTTCCGTGACCACGGGACGCGCCGGAGGACGATCCTATCTCCTGATCGAGCGCTACGACAGGCGCGCGATCGGCGACGAATGGAGGCGCCTCCACCAGGAAGATTTCTGTCAGGCGCTCGGCCTGCCGCCAAGCGCCAAATATGAGCGGAACCGGACCGGGCCGAAGGGACCTTCCGCCGCCGACATGCTGATGGTCGTCAGGAAACATGCATTGGCGCCTGATGTGCTCGCGCTCCTTGACGCCATCGTGTTCAACATCCTTGCATGCAATACTGACGCACACGCCAAGAACTATTCGCTCATGGTGACGAATGGTCGTCCGACATCAGCGCCGATCTACGACGTCATGTGCGCTTCCGTATTCGACGGGATCACGCCGAATTTGGCGCAATCGATCGACGGTAAGACCCGAGGCGATCACCTCAGGCGCCGACACTGGACGCGATTCCTGCAAGCGGCAGGCTTCGGCGCCGCGCCGATGCTGCGGCGCATTAACGCCTTGGCGACACGGGTGCTGGCGGAACTCCCGTCCGCTCAAGCGGACGTTACGGCGATGGCTGCCGGCGGGGCCGGACTGAACGAGGTCGTAACCGCAATAAGGCGCAGAGCCTCGATGATTCTCGAGGGATTGGCCGATCCCGCGGACCGCGCCGACTGAAAGGCGCGGGTGGCCTCGATCCTACGGTCCTCTGAAGCAGAGGGGCTGCGTCGCGCCTTTTCGCCAGGCCTCGATCACGCCCGCCGTGAAGACGATGAGCAGCACGAAATAGGGCGTCTCCAGCGCTGCGATGTAGCCGCGCGGCAGGAGGGAAACGTCCAGAGCGGCGCCGACATGCACCAGCACGGTCAGGAGCTGGACCCCGCCCGCCGCGAACAGCCACCGCCGCCGACCGCCCGTGCGGATCAACAGCACGATCAGCAGCAGGAGCACGGCCGTATCGACCACGGCCACGGCCCAGAAGGGCGGCGCGGCGTTCGGCGGCGGCTGCAACCGGGGCGAGATCAGCACCGCGAGGAGATTGCCGATGACGGCGGCCTGTTCGGGCCGGCCGCCCTTCCACAGCGCGAATCCCGTCACCGCGAGGGTCAGCCAGAAGCCCGCCGCCCCCATCCATTGTTCGACCGCGAGCGCCATCCCACGCCGATTGACGCGGCGCCGGCGGCGCGATGTCAAGCATCGGCGACCAGGCGGGGGCGTGCGATGGAGGCGGTCGGGCGAATCTGGGCGGCGTCAGGCTTTTCCAGGCCTGTCCCCTGCAGCGTCGTTGGCCTGACGCCGATGTGCGGCGCGGCGTCGGCCAGCGCCGCGTGCATCGTCATCGCATGGCCGCGGGCCTGGCCCAGGGCCTCGACGGTCCGTGTCGCGGCTGCGACCGCCTCATGGCCGAGAACGGCCGAGAAGCCATGGGTGCGCCGGATCGCTGAAGCCTGCGCGATCAGCAGCGCGGCCTTTTCCAGGGTCGTATCAAGCGCCGCCTCGGTCTCGAACAGGGCGTCGGCGAGGGATTGGGCGATGTCGCGTCGTTGCATGGGGCGTCCGTCTCGCGCTGGCGGCGCAAGTCCTTTGTCAGAGAGGGATGGGGCGCCGCTGGGCCCGTCAGCGCTGGGCCAGCAGGGCGGCGTCGATGGCTTGGGTCTGGTGGCCGAGCGAGAGGGCGACCGCGAGCGCGCCGACGAGGCAGACGCCGAGCAGGACCGCTCCCAGGGCCGTGACGATCAACCGGCCGAGCGTCCGGTTCAGGACCGGCGTAAGCGCGGCGCGTTCGGAGGGCGGTCGCTGTCGGGTCCCAGCACGAATGCGATGCAGATGATCTCGCGAAGCAGATCGAGCGGCGAGAGGTTGCGGCTGTGTCTCCGCGTCTCGTCCAGCAGATACTCCACCGCGTCCTTCTGCGCTCGTGTCAGCGCCAGGTCGTCGAACACCGTCTCCACGTCGCCCCAGGTGTAGCGCGGCAGCGGAATGACCGGCTGGGGCATGGGCTCCTCCTTTCGCCGAGGGATCGAAACCCGATCCCGACCCGGACGAAAGGGCTTCCGGTTCCCTAGGAGACCGGTCTGCGTAGTCCATACGTAACGCCGCGCGATAGAGCGCCGCGGCTTCCTCGCGGTCGCGCAGGCCGAGCTTCTTCAGCGCATTGTAGATGTGGGTGTCGGCCGTGCGCGGACTCATCGTCCGTCGGCGACCGATCTGTTTGGAGGTCAGGCCGTCGGCGACGTCGCGAAGGCATTGCTCCTCGCGCGGGGTGAGCCGGTCGAGGTCAACCATCGCCGCCGCCCGGGTCGTCATCCGCCCGGCCTGTGACATGTGGGTCCGCCGACAGAGCGAGCGCCTCGACGTAGCGGAGCAGGGGTTCGCGCTGATGGTTCGGCAGGACCGACCAGGCCTGGAGCAACCGCGCGCGTTCGCCGCCGTCTTCGCCCTCGTCCCAGGACTTGAGGCCGATAAGCGCCGGCGCCGTGGTCGCCAGCGCGAGCGAGAGCTGGTGCAGCCGTGAGGCCGCGACGCTGTTGCGTCCGTTTTCATACTTCTGGATCTGCTGGCACGAGACGCCGATCTTCGCGCCGAGCGCCGTCTGGCTCAGGCCGAGTTCCTTTCGCCGTCGCCGAACGCGCTCGCCGATCGCGCGATTATAGTCCTGTTTGCTTTGCGAATCCGGCACGTCGGTTCTCCTGACGCTCGATCGGCCATTTGGCCACGCATCGTCCTGCCGCGGCAACCCTGCGAGCTTGCGGCCGCCGCCGTGCCCGCGCTTCAAACCCCCGCAATGTCCCTTGGAGGGAGACGCACGGGGTTCGAAAACTTGTAGTTTGCGACGCCAGAAATGATGCGCCGACAGGTATTTGGCGAAAATTCCGGTCAATCCGTGAAGATCGCTCCATACGCTGACGCTTATGCTTGGCCGGCGGCGACATGCCGCGCGCCGTCGACCGGCGACCGAAAGGAGGGGCATGCGCGAAGCGCGGACCGATTGCTGTCCTCCCGCTTGGAAAGAGCGCGACGCCTACGATCGGATGCTCGAGCTCGACCTGGCGGGATGGACTTGGGAGGCGCTGCGTCGTCGGCCCGACGACGCGGGCCGCATCCTTCCGCTTGTCGGGACTCGGCTGGTGCGGCGCTCTCCGCCCCTACGAGTATTCGAGACCCAAGCCGAAGACGGACCGGAGATTTGGGGTTGGCGATTTCCGCGGCCGCCGGTCGCCGGCGTCGGTCTTCTGGCGCGCCGATCTCGACCCGGCCGTACTGACCGTGCGCGCCGCTCCCGTCGCAGCGGCCGATGGCGACGCCTTCCGGTTGGACCGACTGCCGTGCCGGGCGATCGTCCGCCGTTTCGGCGGCGGACGGGAGCAGATCATCATCGGCGAAGGCGTTCGGTCCATCCGGATCGAAGTGAGGGAAGGGAGCGTGCTGAGCGGACCGGTCCGGCTGGCCTACGACCTCGCGGGGTTCGTCGATCTCGATATCGGACTGCGGGTGCTCGGCCAGCTCGAAGCCCTCCACCGGTTCGACCGTTTGTTGCCCACGCTCTTCCGGGGGGAACCACGGGCGCACCGTTGGGCGATGGCCCTTCGGGCCTGGGACGGTCGGCGAAACGGCGCGAGCCAGCGCGAGATCGCCATCGCCCTGTTCGGTCCTGATCGCGTGACGACCGACTGGTCGACGGGCGACGACATGAGGAAGCGCATTGTCCGCCTGCTCCGCACCGGGGAGCGGCTGATCGCCGCAGCGGGGCCGGAGTTGCTTCGCCGGACGGCGCCGTGAACCGGACGGGACTTGCCGCCGGGCGGCCGGGCTTTGTGTCGCGCCCCGCGCACGATCCGCTACTGCGGGTTGTGGCCCCCAACGCAAGGTTGTTACAGGAATGTGAACAGCGTTTGGATTGCGGCGTTACGTGAGCTCTGCTGAGCTTCGAACGGCAGCGCTGCCCGACGCAACCACCCCTTACATGGAGTTACGATTGATGCGTGCATTGTCCTATTGCGAACTCGACCTTGTCGTCGGAGGCCAATCCAGCGGCCAGACCGGCGGCCAGACCCCGGCGCCCAGCTCGCCGCCTTCGAATAACAATGGCCAGACGACCACCACCACCACCCACAACAATACGCGCGGCGGCCAGGTGAACTACAACATCAACCAAACCCCCACAGGCGTGACCGGATCGGTCGGGGGCAGTTACAGCTGGAGCCGGTCGGAAACGACGGTCACCGTCGTCACGACTCCGAACTTCCCTCGCGGCAATGAGCGCGGCCCGGCGGCCGATCTGGCTGGGCTTTATTGAGCCTCGTGCGCGGCGGCGGATTCCATATCCGCCGCCGCGCGTTCAAAGTGCAGGCCATGGTGCGACCAACCCTTCTTTCCGGACTGGCGCTCGCCGCGCTTTCGGCAGGCTGCCAGCATCCCGCCTGGGCTGCGCAGGCGAATGCTGAAACGGACTTCGTTCAGGCCCGTTCAGCCGTCGCCGCCATCGCGGCGGGCCAGGTGACATGCAGCTACCCCGGCGACTCCGTCGTTCGTTTCATCGGGGAAAGCGGGCCGTCGCTCACCGCCTGCGTCGAACGTTTCGCCGGGCGAAGCGGGATGACCCTGATCCTCAGTTCACCGGGCGGCGATGCCGCGGATGCGATCCGGGCAGCCGAACTCATGACCGGGCGCGGTTGGACCGTGATCGTTCGCGGCATGTGCTCCTCCAGCTGCGCGAACTATCTGCTGCCCGTCGCCGCGCGCATCGAGGTTGAGCCTTACTCGGCGGTTCTGCTGCACGGAGCGCCCTACGATGAGGAGGGTGTCTATCAATGGTTCCTTCCGGGCGTTCTCGAACGCCAGCGGGCGGCGAACCCGAATGTCAGCGATGCGATGATCGATCAGGCGCGGCGCTTCACCCGTGAACAAGCGCGTCTTCTCGTCGAGCGGCACAAGGCGTTCGCGGGTCAGAGGACCGTAGATTCAGGCTGGTACGATCTTTCCGCCTTCCCGCAGCCCGAGGGCGGGTTCGGCGGACGCACCTTCGCCATCGTCGACCCTGACTTTCTACGATCCAGTCTACCCAACCTCGAAATCGGGCGCTTCTGGTTTCCAACCTCCGCTGCGGAACGGGACGCCCTGGCTGAGGTCATCGAAGGAACGCGCATCATTTATCGCGCTGGGTACGAACCCGCGGGGTGATTTGGGCGAAGAATGGAGTGGCATACATTTGGCGGCTTGTTGTTCTGAAGCCGCTGTATTTACTTTCTTAATCCTAGGAGAATGAACATGCGTGCACTCGATTATCTCGAACTCGATCAGGTCGTCGGCGGCCAGTCGAACACGACCACAGCAAACCAGAACGGGCCGGGGACGACCACCACCACGACCGGCAGCTCGCGCACCGTCACCGTCGGCGCTGACGCGACGATCGGCTCGGACGGCTCGATCACCGGGGGGCGCATTTATGTGTCGGTCGCTTGGGGCGACGGGCCGTCGACCGGCGGCGGAGGCGGCGGACGGAGCGCGCCGATGGGCGGCGGCTCGGGCATCGTCAACATGCCTGTTGTCGAGATTAACAGGCCGTCGGACGGCGCACGGCAGACGCAGCCCGCGGCGGATCTCGCCGGCCTCTACTGAGCAGAACGGCGGGGCGGGCGATCAGGCGCCCGACCCGCCATCGTTCGGAACGACGACACGCCTCATGTTTTTACGCCGCCACGCCCAAAGTTTCCTTCTCATCGCCGTCGCCCTGATGCTGCCCGCCAACGCGCTCGCGCAATCGGGCGAGACGGAACGGGCGGGTTGGCGAAACGCCAAGGCTGCCGTGGACGCCGTCGTCGCCGGTCGCCGCCTCTGCGAGGTCCAGTCCGACAATCGCCTACGCTATATCGGTCCGATCGACGCCGGCCTGGCCGACTGCCTCGCGGGTCTCGCCGATCGACGCGGCGTCACGCTCGCGATTTCCTCGCAGGGCGGCGACGCCGAGACGGGGATCGACGCCGGGTATCTGCTGCAAGGCCGGGACTGGACGGCGGAGGTCCACGGCCTCTGCGCTTCCGCGTGCGCCAACTACATCCTTCCGGCGATGCGGGCGGTCGCCGTCGAGCCCTTCTCTGCGGTCCTTCTCCACGGCGGAGCCGATGACGAGGACCTGATCTATGAGGCGGCTGTGGACCAGATTCTCGCCCGGCAAAAAGCCGTCGCGCCCGACGTCGACGAGGCGACGGTCGCCGAGGCCCGTGTGTTCACGCGCGACCTTGTGCGCACGATCGTGGCCGCTCACCGCCGCTATGGGGAGGACTTGGGCGTATCATCGGCATGGTTCTCGCTCACCGGATTCCCAACACCGGAAGGCGGTTACGGGCCGATGGGATTTGCGCTCGCCGACCCGACCTTTACGGCCGCCGCGCTTGGCCGCGTGAGGGTTCGATCCTTCTGGTTTCCAACGACCGACGAGGATCGGCGGCTCTTGTTCTCACTGTTCCCCGATACGCACATCGTCGTCAGGGAGACGACGCAATAGCGGCGCGGTTCTGATTCTCGAGGCCGAGGCGGCTTCCGGCCAGCCGAAGGCCGCGCGCGCGAGTTTCCGCACGGCGACGGGTCTCGACCCGAACAAGGCCGACCGCGCGGCGGTGAACGCCTGCTGCGCTGAATGGGAGCCTTATCGGCAAGAGGATAGCGGCGCCTGTGATCGCGTGCGAAGTCCTGGCGATCGGCGACGCCCGCATTCTGTGGCTGCCCGACAGGATCGGGGAACTGCCCCCGTCATCGAAAACGCCGAAGAAAAAAGCCAGCGAAACCCCGGCCGCGAGCACGGCGCCTTGCGACTGGGTGGCGTTTCGCGACCGCGCGGGCTGGCGATGGGTGGGCGGCTGCCGGCGACCCGGCTGCGGCGGACGCCGTGCGGGTCTTCAGCCGCCAGGCGCTCTACGACAAGCCGTAGGCTCAGTCTCATGGCCGGGCGCTCGCGGCGCCAGCTCACGCCGCGGCCGCTGCGCCTTCGCAGCGTCGGCCGACGTCGCCGCCGTGGGACAGTCCGGGGCGATGCGTGGGCGAAAGGTCACCGCTTCGCGCCGTTCGAGAGGGGCGACGAACGCGGGCGCGCGCCAGGCCTGACGCCGCAGAAACCCCAGGCTGCTGTTGTCGAAACAGCCTGATAGGAGGAGGATGACCGGAGGCGGCGGCCATGCTGGATCAGGCCAGGGTCGTAGTTCGACAGGCGAGCGGCGAAGAACGGCTCGATAATGAGGAAGAGGACCGTGACGCAGCACCGAATCTACTCCACGAGCTTCGCCAGCGTGTATCCGCACTATGTCGCCAAGGCGGAGAAGAAGGGTAAGACGAAGGCGCAGGTCGACCAGATCATTCGCTGGCTGACCGGTTTCAGCGAGGTCGAACTCGAGGCTGAGCTGGCCGCACAAACCGATTTCGAGACCTTTTTCGCCAAGGCGCCTGCGCTCAATCCCGCCCGCTCCCGGATCACCGGCGCCGTCTGCGGCGTCCGCGTCGAGACGATCGACGAGCCGCTGATGCGAGAGATCCGATACCTCGACAAGCTGATCGACGAGCTGGCCAAGGGCAAGGCGATGGAGAAGATCCTGCGGACCGAGGCTGCGCTCTGAAGCTTCGCTCTTAAGGCGACGACCACGCCGATAATCGAGCGCTCGGCTGTAGATAGGCGAATTGAGAGACGTGCGCTGGGCCTTATGCGCGACATGTTCAGCAGCACGGGCTCGATCCACCTTACCAGTGCGCTCAGTTCATGTTCCAGCTTCGGCCGCGCGTGACGGACCGCGCGGCTTACGCGCCGTCATCGCTCGGCGGGGTCTGGTCGGACCAGGGAAGGATAGGACGTCGCCGCGAGTACTCGGTCCACGTCGTGACGTCGAGGATCAGCCGATATTTGTCGCGCAAGCGCTCGAACATCAGCCGGTCGCGCGGCTCCGGCTTGCCCGGTTTCGCCGCTTTCGACTTGAGATATCGACCGAGAACGGCGAGCAGAAAATCCGGCGCGCTGATCCCCAGATGCGGCTTCGAGACGAACTGGACGGCGAAGTCCACCGGGCGACGGTCGTCGCGCGCCTTGAGACGGTCGAAGGCGTCCTGGATCAGCCCTTTGACCCTGTGCGCCGAGACCTTCTCGTTCTGCTCGATGTAAAAGGACGCGAGCTGACTTTCCGCGGCTTTCAGGCGTCGCTCGATGATTGCGCCGAGCAGTCGCAGATAGGTCTCCTCGTAACGACTGGGGTCGTCACAGTCGGCGAAGGCGACATAGCCCTCGAACCGCATCCCCTCGAGCCGCCTGACATAGGCGATGCGAAGGTCCTCGGTGGCGTCGACGAAATGCAGGCCGCGCTTGCGCAGGGCCGCCGGGTCTCCGTCCAGATACATGTCCGCCAGCGCGGCTTCGAGAACCTGGCCGGCCTCGATCGCCATTCGGGGGCCGTGCTGGCTCACCGCCATGCCGATCGCCAGGACCTTTTGTCCGCCGCGGTCGAATTCCGCCTCGTCCACGAAGATGAAGAAGGGCGCCCGGTGCTGACCGCGCGGCGCGAAGCTCGGCTTCATGCCTTCATCCTGCAACGCCTTGCGCCACTGCGTCCTCAGGCGGGGCGCCATCGCGGGCTCGTGGTGGGCGACGAACCGGACCAGGCCGTCGACGCGGTTGACCTCCTGCTGGATGACGCGCGCGTCGTTGACGCCGCGATGCCGGAAGTGGTCGGCGATGCCGAATTTCCCGGCGTAGTAGAGTTCCTGCCGCAGCCGGCGCTTTCGTTCGCGCGGAACGTGAGGCTGCGCCGGGTCGCTGATGCTCAGCCCGGTCACATAGTGCGCCTGGCCGATCTTGGACCGGCGCGTCTTGTCCTCCGCCAGCACGAAGCCTTGCGCCTCGACAACCGACCGCAGCGCATCGATGGCGGGGAGCTGGTCATCCCCCGAGAAGGTGAGATCGTCGGCGTACCGCGTGTAGGTCGCGTTCGCTCCGCTCGCCAAGGCCGCGCAGGCGAGATCGAGAGGAAGCGCCACGGCGTTCGAGATCACCGGGCTGGTGGGCAGGCCCAGCGGCAGGCCGCCGCCGATCGTGACGAATCGCGCGAGCAGCTCGGCCACGTCGGGAACTAAACCCAGCTTGGTGAACAGGGCGGCGACGCGATCCGTCGTGATCGAGGGGAAGAAATTCTCCAGGTCGGCGTTCAGCAGCGCCGAGCGCCCCGCGTGAGCCGAAGCGTTCTCCCGGATGTTGCGGCCGGGGCGATAGCCGTAGACGGCGTCGTGCGGATAGCCGGGCAGGGCGATGCGGAAGAAGGTCTCGAGCCGGCGCGCCAGCGTCCGATATCCGGGCTTGCCCAGCAGCGGCTCCCACACCGTTCGATGGCCGCGCCTGCGATTCCGCTTTGGAATGTCGTGGCGAAGGAAGACCGGAATGTCCTCGATTGAAGCGGCGTCGGCGGCTCGCTGGAGGGCTTCGATCTGCTCTTCACGGGTCCTGGGAGGATCGAAGGCGAGGATGGCCTCGAATGTCGCCTCGTCGGTTCCGATCGCCGTGATCAGCGCTTCGCGGGTCGTGACGCGTCGAAAATCGGCGGGAAACGTCATGGACGGCGCGCGCCGAGAGGGGCGGCACGCGATACGAAGCAAGTGGTGCTGAATACAGCAGACGCGACTCGCGCCTTGAACCTTATAGCCATGCCGCCCCCACGGCCGTTTATAGGCCCATACCCCTGAAGTTCAAGGCGAGCACATGACCGGGCCTGCCTGCTCTTTGCAAGGCAAGTCATCGTAAGGGGAAGGCCTTCCCCTGAGCGGGAGCCCGCCCGCGGTCTCCCGCTACCCCTTCGAGCAGGGGGCTTCGCCCCCCGCAACGCCCCCCATTGACGGTCGCCGCGCGTTCGCGCGGCGGCTTTGTTTGGGCCTCTCCCTGAAGCGGGGGGTGGCCGACGCGCCCTTCTGGACGCGCCCCGGCGCGCGCCAAGCGGCCGTTGGCCGCTCCTCCGCTTCGCTTCGGCCCCGTGGGTGACGCCCGCCTTGCAGGGCGCGTCCGGCAGGACGCCTTCGCCGTCCACCCCCCGCTTCCGGGAGAGGCTGTGGGGTTTGGGGCGGGGAAGGAGGATCGCCATGCGTAAGGACAGCCAGCCGCAGCGCCGCCCGAAAGGGAAAGGGAAAGGGAAGGGGCGGGCTTCGCCCGCCGCCGAACCGCGCGCCAACCTCTATGACGAGGTGACGGCCAAGATCATCGCGGAACTCGAAGCCGGGACCTTTCCATGGGTCCGGCCGTGGGGCCGCGCCGGGGCGGGACGTCCCGGCCTGCCGAGAAACGCCGCCACCGGCCGCCGCTATTCGGGCGTCAACGTCCTGCTCCTGTGGGGCGCGGGCTTTTCCGAAGGCTACGCCTCGCAGAACTGGCTGACCTTCCGTCAGGCCCTCGCGGCGGGCGGGAGCGTCCGCAAGGGCGAGCGCGGGACGACCGTCGTCTACGCCGACCGCTTCACCCCCGAGGCCGAGAAGGAGCGCGCCCGCGAAACCGGCGAGGACGCCCGCGTCGTGCCCTTCCTCAAGCGCTTCACCGTCTTCAACCTCGACCAGTGCGAAGGGCTGGACCGGCTCGTCCCCGAACCTGCGCCGCTTCCCGAACGCGAGATCGTCCCGCGCGCCGAAGCCCTGATCGCCGCCACCGGGGCCGATGTCCGCATCGGCGGCGAACGCGCCTACTACCACCCCGGCGAGGACTATATCCGCATCCCGCCGCAGCCCGCCTTCTTCGACCAGATCAACTACTACCGCACGACGCTGCACGAACTGATCCACTGGACCGGCCACCCGACCCGGCTCCGTCGCGACCAGTCGGGCGGCTTCGGAACCCCGGCCTACGCCCGCGAGGAACTGGCCGCCGAACTCGGCTCCGCCTTCCTGTGCGCCGCGCTCGGCGTCGCCCCGACCGTGCGGCACGCCGACTATCTGGCCAGTTGGCTGACCGTCCTGCGCTCCGACAATCGCGCCATCTTCCGCGCCGCAGGGCAAGCGTCCAAGGCCGCCGACTATCTCTTGGCCTATGCGCCAGAGGCGGACGAGGCCGCCGCGAGCGTCGCCTGTGAGATGGGGAGGGCGGCGGCATGATCCTCCTGACCCCCGAGCTTCGCGCCGCGCTCCTCGCCAACGCCGCCGCCCATCGTCACGCGCTCCAATCCGGCGCGGTCGAGCCCGACCCTGTGCCCGTCGTCAAATTCTTCAGTCCGGTCGGCGCGGCGACATGGCTCGCGACCGAACTGGATGAAGACGGCGACACCCTGTTCGGGTTGGCCGACCTCGGCTTCGGAACCCCCGAACTCGGATCGTTCAACCTTGCCGAGATCGAGAGCGTCCGCCTGCCGTTCGGGCTCGCCATCGAGCGCGACCTGCATTTTTCGACCCATTTCCGGCTGTCGGTCTGGTCCGCCTGGGCGCGCCGCGCCGGGTCGATCATCCGCGCCGAAGCCCTTCTGCGCCGGGCCAGCCCGCTCGGCGCGTTCCCCGATCCGAGCGCCGACCCCGGCCAAGGATGAGCGCGCGGCTCTTCCCGCGTATCCCGGCCCCGCCCGTCACTCTGGAGGAGATCAAGCGGACGGGGCCGGTCACTCCCGAAGGAGAGACTGTCATGCAACTCGCAAACATCGACCTTGGCAAGCTCAGCGTGTCCAAGCTGAACATGCGCAACGGCAAGGCCCCGCCCGACGTGTCGGACATCCTGCCCACCGTGCGCGCGCGCGGCGTCCTCGTGCCGCTTCTCGTCCGACCCTCCGGCGAAGGCGAGACTTTCGAGATCGTCGCGGGCCGTCGCCGCTATTTCGCGGCGCGCACCGTCCTCGAGGAAGGCGGGGAGGTCGAACCCCTGCCGTGCGCCATCATGGAGCCCGGCGACGACGCCGCCGCGCTCGAAGCCTCGCTGATCGAGAACATCGCCCGCCTCGACCCCGGCGAGGTGAACCAGTGGGAGACCTTCGCCGGACTGATCCGAAAGGGACGCACCCCCGAACAGATCGGCCAGACCTTCGGCCTGACCCTGCTCTACGTCCGGCGCATCCTCGCGCTCGGCAATCTCCTGCCGGGCATCCGCGCCCTCTACGCCGCCGACAAGATCGACGCGGCCACCATTCGTCACCTGACGCTCGCCAGCCGCAGCCAGCAGAAGGACTGGCTCGCTCTCTACGACGACCCCGAGCAATATGCGCCCACCGGCCAGTCCCTCAAGGCGTGGCTGTTCGGCGGCCAGTCGATCCCGACCAAGGTCGCGATCTTCGACCTCGACGCCTATCCGGGCCGGATCAAGGCGGACCTGTTCGGGGAAGACGGCTATTTCGAGGACGCCGACACCTTTTGGACGATGCAGAACGAGGCGGTGGCGGCGCTGCGCGACCGCTACCTTGAAGACGGCTGGTCCGCCGTCGAGATCATGGATACGGGCGAGCATTTCTACAGCTACGACCATGAGAAGACGCCCAAGGACAAGGGCGGCAAGGTGGTCATTTCGGTCAGCGGGCGCGGCGACGTGACCGTCCATGAGGGCTATCTTTCGGGCAAGGAGGCCCGGCGCGCCCGCGCCGCCGCCGCCAAGGCCGAGGCGCAGGCGCAAGGCCTGCCCCCGGGCGCAGGCAAGCCCGAGACGACCGGCGTCATGCAGGACTATATCGACCTGCACCGCCACGCCGCCGTGCGCACGGTGCTGGCGGACCATCCCGCCGTCGCCTTCCGGCTGCTCGTCGCCCACGCCGTCTCCGGATCGTCGCTGTGGACCGTGCGGACAGCCGACCGCCGCGTCCGCAACGAGGCCATGGCCGACAGCGTCGAGACCGCGAGCGCCGAAACCGTCTTCGACGCCAAGCGCCGGGCCGTCCTCGCCCTGCTCGGCTTCGACGCCGAGGACGAAAGCGTCGCCCGCGCGCAGGCGCGCGAGACGCCGGTCGTCGAACTCTTCGCGCGGATGGTGAAGCTCTCCGACGACGAGGTGTTCGCCGTCGCCGCCGTCATCATGGGCGAGACGCTGGCGGTCGGCGGCCCGTTGGTCGAGGCGGTCGGGGCCTACCTCAAGGTCGATATGGCCGAGTGGTGGACCCCCGACGACGCCTTCTTCGGCCTGCTGCGCGACCGCGCCGTCGCCAACGCCCTGCTGCGCGATGTCGGCGGCAAGCGGATCGCGGACGCCAATGTCGCGGAGAAGGTGAAGACGCAGAAGACCATCCTGCGCGATTTCCTCGCCGGGTCGGGCGGACGCGCCAAGGTGGACGGCTGGACGCCCAAGTGGATGGCCTTTCCTCCCGCTCGCTACACCGACCGGATTTACGCTCCGGTCGATCGGTGGGGGGCGGTCAAGACCGTCATGCGGCGGCTGCCGCCGCCGCATGCGCTCGAACCTGCGCCCTACGCCATCGCGGCGGAATAGCAACGGGACGGGCGGCGGCCTCCGCCGCCCGTTTCATCGGCCCGAAAAATCGCGCGCCGCCCGGCGCCCCTGCAGGGGGCGCCGGGCGGCGCATTCTTTTGGTCAATCCTCCGAAGGTGGTTCGTCTCCATCGCTCGTCGGAGGAGGAGGCGGCGGCGCTGGAGCAGGCAGATCGACGCCGCTCTCTTTTAGGATGCGCCAGGCCAGTTCGATCTCGCCTGCGACCGGCATGGGCGTCCCGAACCGCTCCAGCCACATCGCTGCGATGGATTCAAAATCCGAGCTTTCCGTCACGTCGATGCTTCCCCGCTCGCCATGACCCTAGGTCAGAATGCGCCCGAAGACTGCAAAGGAGTGTAGCGCGCCGCGAGGCGTTCGCTCGGGCCGGTGGCGGCTCGGAGTGCGGGTCCTGCGGGGACGCTCCGAGCCGCCGGCCGCGGTACCGGAACAGCGGCGCGTCGAGCCTAGAGAAAATCATCGCAAGGTCCATGGGGAAGCGGCCCGGTGCGCCGCAAGGGGGGGCGAGCTGGCGCGCCGGGCCGCACGCATTTCCGAGCGCGGAACTGCAACGGCTAAGCGTTCGGGCGCGGGGGAGGGTTCCCTCATCATGGCGGGATGCACCCCGCGACGTCGGTATTTCAGTTGATACCTCGCGTCATTCGTCTAGCGTCCGCGCTTCCGAATGCTGGGAAGGGGAATGTTCATGACCGACGACGCTGCGCCGACCGCCAGCCTCATCGACCTGACGGCCGATGTTGTCGCCGCCTATGTCGCCAACAACACGGTCGCCGCCGCCGAACTGCCGCGCCTGATCGCCTCGGTTCACGAGGCGCTCGCCGGGGCCGCCGCGCCTGCCGAAACGGTCCTCGACGAACCCGCGCCGGTGCGCGCCGTCACGGTTCGCAAGTCCCTTGCGAACCCCGACCGCATCCTCTCGATGATCGACGGCAAGCCCTACGCCAGCCTCATCCGCCACCTTCGCGCCCACGACCTGACGCCTGACGACTACCGCGCCCGCTATGGTCTCGCCGCCGACTATCCGATGGTCGCGCCGGGCTATTCGGAGAAGCGCCGCGCCGCCGCCAAGGCCATCGGCCTCGGCCGCAAGCCCGGTGAAACGCCAAAGCAGGCGGGCCGACCGGCGAAGGCGGCCGCCGCTCCAGCGCCCGCCAAACCCGGCCGCAAGCCGCGCGGGGCCAAGACGAGCGGCTGACCGGAACGCCGCGCCGTCGCCCGGGGGGGAAGACTGTCATTGAGTTGAGGCGCGCCGGACCAGCGATGCGCGCGCCGTGAAGCGTCAACGGGGTCATGTCATGCGCCGTCATCCGGCGTGATGGCGGTAGCTCCGACCATGCGGGGCGAGCCGATCCATCCGACTTGGGCTTGAACCTACGTCCGCGCCGTGCCGTCCGAAACCGGGGCGCGGGCCTCTTTTCCCCGGCGGCTGCGCCGCTTCCTCGCGGCCGCTTCGCTCCAAAACAGGCCCGCGCCTCCGGTCCGCCGCTACGCTCCGGCCCCAAGGGGTTCGTGCGGCCCCGCCCGTCCGAGACGGTTCGCCTGTCGTCGGGGATCGGCCCCGACGCACGATCGGAAAGGAACCGCAACATGTCGCTCGGAACCGTCGTCTTGAACCCCGAAACCAACAGCTATGCCGGCGGGCTCGCCCTCCTGGGCCGCCGCCAGCCGCTTCCCATCGCCATCGTTCCCAATGTGGAGAAGAAGCGCGACAACCAGCCCGACTACCGCATCTGGTCCGGCCCCAGCGAACTCGGCGGGGCGTGGGTGCGGGAAGGGCGCGAGTCGAAGCGCCCCTATGTCTCGGTCCGCATCTTCCACCCGCAGATCGGCGACCAGCCCATCTACGCCACCCTCGGCAAGGCCGCCGGGCAGGATGATGAAGACGTCTTCGCCATCATCCCCAACAGCGTCGTCTGAACGTCGCAGCCCCCGCGCCCGACCGGCGCGGGGGTCCTTTCCGGCGTTCGGTCCGCGCCCCGGACGTTTCGCCGGGGGCGCCTGAACGGGCCTGCCGGACGGCGTCGATCCCGTCTTCCTTCGCGCGCAGCCGGACCCGCCTTTCGGCGCTCCGGCCCGCGAAAGGAGACCGACATGACCGACAAGGATGAAGACGACGCCGTGGCGCGCGCCGCGCGCGCCCGCAAGGGAAGCCCCTTTCTCTCGACCGCGCAGGCCGCCTGGTATCTCGGCCTCGACAGCCGCACCCTCGACAATATGCGCGGGCGCGGCGAGGGGCCGCGCGCCCGCCGCCACGGGCGCTATGTCCGCTATCACATCGACGATCTCGACCACTGGTCGCTGACCAACCGCAGCAAGGTGCGGGGGCGGTTCGATGTCTGATCGCGCCCCGTTCCCGTTCGTCCGCTGGCTGGCGCGAAGCCGCGCCGCGGACCGCCGGGCGCGCCGCTGGCTAGGCGCGGCCGCCGCCGGGGCGACGCTCGTCGGCCTGTCCGCTGCGCTCGATTTCGGCGTCCGGCCCGCGCCGCGCCTCGTCTGGAACGCCTCGGCCAGCGCGCCGGTCGGCCTCTGGCGCATCGATCCGCGCGCGCCCTTTCGCGTCGGCGACATGGTGCTGGCGTCGCCGCCCGCGAGCGTTCGCCGCCTCGCCGCCGAGCGCCGCTACCTGCCCATGAACGTGCCGCTGCTCAAGCGCGTGGCCGCCGCCGACGGCGACCTCGTCTGCGCGCTCGGGCCGTGGATCTACGTGAACGCCCGCCTCGTCGCGACCCGCCGCGAGGCGGACCGGCTCGGCCGACCGCTGCCCTGGTGGCGCGGATGTCGCCGCCTGAAGAACGGGGCGGTCCTCCTGCTGATGGACGCGCCGGACTCCTTCGACGGACGCTATTTCGGACCCGTCCCGCGCGCCGCCGTGATCGGAAAGGCGACCCCGCTGTGGCTGCGCTAAAGCGCGTCGCGCTCGCGCTCGTGCTCGGAATGACCGGCGCGCCCGCCGTCGCCGACCCGGCGCCCGCCGCCCCGGTCGCTGCCGTCGCGATCCCGCCCGCCGTCGCGCGATGGACGCCGCTGATCCGCGAAGCATCGCGCCGGTTCGGCGTGCCCGAGGCGTGGATCGCCGCCGTGATGCGCGCCGAAAGCGGCGGCCGGACCCATCTCGACGGGCGTCCGATCGTCTCGCGCGCAGGCGCGATGGGCCTGATGCAGGTGATGCCCGGCACCTACGCCGCGATACGGCGGCGGTACGGACTCGGGTCCGATCCGCACCATCCGCGCGACAACATCATGGCGGGGACGGCCTATCTGAAGCTGATGCATGACCGCTTCGGCTATCCCGGCCTGTTCGCCGCCTACAACGCCGGTCCTGGCCGCTACGTCGAGCATCTGGCGACCGGGCGGCCGCTTCCCGGCGAGACGCGCGCCTATATCGCCCAGCTCGCCCGCGGGCCTGCGACGCCCGAGATGCCGCCCGCCATCCTGTCCGGCGAGAGCCTGTTCTTCGCGCTCACCCGACCGGCGGCGTCGACCTCCGCCCCGCCGGACAGGATGGCGTCCGACAGTCTGTTCGCGGTGCGGCGACCGCTGGACGAGCGTCCGTGAGGCGAGGGGGATGTCCGCTCAGACTCGCCCATCATCCGGCGCGGGGCGGACCGCCTCAAGGACGACGGGGCCCCACCATTTTTCCCGGCGGACAGACGTCAGCCTTCCCGATCGAACGCCGGGCGCGCCGGGAAAAATCGTTTCCCCCATCGCCGCTGCGCGGCCGCTTCGCGGTCCCTGACCCGGCCCGCCCCGCGCCGGAAACGACCCCTGTCTTTCACTCGACAGGAGGTTCAAATGACCTTGGAACAGCATATCGAAGAACTGCGCGCCGAGCTTCGGGGCGTCCTTGATCCGCGCGAACTGCGTCAGATCGCGGCCGAACTGGAAGCCGCTGAAGCCCAGCGGGCGATGCTCGAAACGGCGTCGCTCGAGCTTCTGGAGCAGGGGTGATGAGCCCCTGCGACCGCGCCGAAGACCGGCGCGAACTCGCCCGGCTCCTGAAGGGCCGGGCCGAAATGGAGGCCGATGCGATGGCGCTCGAAGCCGAGTTCGGGACGACGCGCAGCGCTCGGCGCCGAAGCGCCATCAATGACGATCTCTATCTTCTCATGCTGATGAGGGTATCGCTCGACTGGAAGATCGAGGTCATCAAGGCGCGGTTGAGACAAGCGCGAGGCTGATCCAGCGGAGAGGCGGCGCTTCGGCGTTGCTTCCCTTGGTGCCGCGGACGGGGAAGGAGCCGTGCGGGCTGCTGGGGAGGGCGCAGGAGGAAGGGGAGGCTATGGCAAGATAAAGCAACAGCGCCATCTCTTCGGGATGGCGCTGCAAGTGATTGTCTGCACATCGTTTTTTCAGAAGAGAAATGGCGCCATGTTCGGCGCGATGGCGCCATAGGGCGCCACAAGCCCGCAACTGCTGGGTTTCCGACGGCGCCATGGCTCTTAAGCGCGGGGTGAGCTCATGGCGGTGTTGATCTAAGCTCCGCCGTGAGTAGGGATGGCTGCGACGTGTTGGGGGATTTTCATTGTCTGAAGTCGAAGAACTGTTTGCCGTCGTTGATGCTTTGGAGAAGATCGCGGCGGTCAGCGACGAGCCGGAGGTAAGGAAATCGATCCAGGCGATCGGCGACGCGTGCAACGCTGTGCATGAAGTCTTTTCCGGATCGTGGATTGGCTATCACGCTCGAACGTACCAGGAAGGCTTTGAGGCTGAGCCCGGAGCACGCTTCGACAGCGAGTGGGGAGTACGCGGGAGCGGCTTGAGCGGAACGACAGGCCGATGGGTGCAGTATGGTCGCGACGCTGTCCGTCGGTACATATTCGGGCAAGCCGGATATGACTCGCTCGGTGAACTGCCCGATCGCGCCAGCATCATCGAGCGAGATTTCGAACGGCTCAAAAGCCAGGCCATATCCATCCTTTCCAGCGCGCTTTCCGAACGCGATGACACCTATCTCGCCAAGCTCAAGACCGACCTCGAAAAGGTGAAGGTCTTTTCAGCGCATGAAGCCGCTCAAGCCTGGCAGCCGAGCGGTCAGTATATGACGCGAGACTCCGAGGCCGCCGCTGGCGGCGTATTGACGCCGGCGCATATCGCGTTGCTCGGAGAGATCACGGCCATCGCCACCGTGTTCCGTGCCGGCCGGGAGGCCGCCGAAATCGTGCGGCAGGCTGCCTCCCACATGGAACGGAACGCTCGGAAGACACGCCGCGTGGACCGGGTGGGAACGAACATCTTCCTCGGCCACGGCCGTTCGCCCCAATGGCGGGAGCTGAAAGACTTCATCCAAGACCGCCTTCATCTGCCTGCGGATGAGTTTAACCGGGTGCCCGTGGCTGGCGTGACAAACATCGCCCGGCTCGCCGAAATGCTCGACGCCGCCGCCTTCGCCTTCATCATCATGACCGCTGAAGATGAAACCGCTGAGGGCACGATGCAGGCGAGGATGAATGTCATCCATGAAGTCGGTCTGTTCCAGGGACGTCTCGGATTCACCCGCGGCATCGTCATGTTGGAGGAGGGATGCGAGGAATTCTCCAACATTCAGGGATTGGGCCAGATTCGATACCCTAAAGGCCGCATCTCGGCCGCCTTCGAGGATGTCCGCCAGGTGCTTGAGCGTGAAGGTCTCATTTCGTGAGCGCCTAGTCGGCGATGCAAATTTCGCCTGGGTCAAACGCTTCCGTGCGTTCGAACGCATGTAGGTGTCGTTTCGGTTTTGCCCGGCGGGGGCGATAGGGAGTGTTCGACTTAGCCGGAGTTTAACGCTGTGTCCGACGAGGACGATCTTGAGCCGCGCCTAGGCCGCATCCGTTCGCTCGGGAAGGCGCGCGGTCGCAGCTATGTCGGCCGCGTCGTGAAGGCGGCGAATCTGGCGCGCGGCGGTGCAGCGTCTGGATGGGGCAGGCGGGGTTTCTCTGGGGCGCGGATCGGACGCGGCGCAGGCGTTGGCCGCGTCCTCGCCTCACGCGACCGCTTCTCGGCGCTGCGTCAGCGCCGGGTGATCATCAAGTCGCGCATCGTGCGCCTCGACGGTCCCAAGGGATTCGCTCCGGCGCGCGCGCACCTACGCTACGTCGAGCGTGACGGAACGACGCGCGACGGGGGACCGGGCCGGCTCTATTCGGCGGATGCGGACAGTGCCGACCGCCGGGCCTTTCTCGATCGTCAGGACGGCGACCGGCACCACATGCGCTTCATCGTCTCGCCCGAGGACGGCGCATCCTACGACGATCTCAAATCCCTGACGCGCCGCCTGATGGAGCAGGTCGAAAAGGATCTCGGGACGAAGCTCGATTGGGTCGCGGTCGATCACTTCAACACCGCCCATCCGCACACCCACATCATCGTGCGCGGAAAGGACGATCACGGGAAGGACCTCGTCATCGCCCGCGACTATCTCTCGCACGGGATGCGCGAGCGCGCCGCCGAACTCGTCTCGCTCGACTTGGGTCCGCGCAGCGACATCGAGATCACAGACAGGCTCGGTGCGGAGGTGTCGCAGGAGCGGCTAACGAGCCTCGACCGGCGGCTCCTTCGCGACCTCGACGCCGGGGGCGTCGTCGTGGCGTTCGAGCGCGATCCGTTCCAGCAGACCTTGCGGGCTGGCCGGTTGCAGACGCTCGGCCGTCTCGGCCTGGCGCGCGAGCTGGGGGCAGGGCGCTGGGCGCTTGCGCCGGACTGCGAGGAGACCTTGCGGCGTATGGGCGAACGCGGCGACATCATCCGCACGATGCAGCGCGCCTTCACAGCCCATGGCGTCGAACGTCCGGGTCTGGACGCGGTGATCGCCGATCCGTCCTCGATGCAGCCGATCGTCGGACGGGTGATCGAGCGCGGCCTGTCCGACGAACTCAACGATCGTCACTACCTGATCGTCGACGCCGCCGACGGCCGCGTCCACTATGTCGACATCGGACGCGGCGAGGCGACGGAAACGCTTCCGACGGGCGCGGTCGTGCGCATCCGAGCGACGCCCACGGGCGCCCGCGCCGCCGACCGCACCGTCGCCGAGATCGCGGCGGCGAACGGAGGCCGCTACAGCGTCGACCTTCATCTCCGTCACGACGCGTCCGCGACGCAGGATTTCGCCGAGACGCACGTTCGCCGGCTCGAGGCCATGCGCAAGGCCGGCGCCGGGGTCGAGCGCGAAGCCGACGGCCGCTGGTCGATCGCGCCCGACCATGTCGCGCGGGCGGCGGCGTTCGAGGCCGGGCGCGCCAAGGCCGCGCCGGTGGCCGTCGATAGGCTTTCCACGATCCCGCTCGAACGGCAGGCTACTTTCGACGGTGCGACCTGGCTCGACCGCCAACTGGTTGCATCCGCGCCCGAGGCGACGCGCGACGCGGGGTTCGGGCAGGAGATCGCAGAGACGAAGGCCCGCCGGATGCGTTGGCTCGTGGGCCAGCAGTTGGCCGAGGAGGATCAGGGCAAGATGGTCTATCGTCGGGACATGCTCGCCCAGCTCAGGCGGCGCGAGATGAGCCGCATCGCCGGGACCCTCTCGGACGAACTCGGTCTGGGCTATGTCGAGAGCCGGTCGGGCGACCGGATCGAGGGCGTCTATCGTCGGCCGGTCGATCTGGCCTCGGGGCGCGTCGCGCTGATCGAGAAGTCCCGCGAATTTACCCTCGTGCCCTGGCGGCCGGTTCTCGACCGCCATGTCGGCCGGACGGTGTCGGGCGTGATGAAGGGTGACGGCGTCAACTGGACGATCGGGCGTGGGCGGGGCGGGCCGTCGATCACCTAGGCAGGAGGCGATGTGCTGATGAGTGATTGCAAGAGGGCGGGCGCCTACCTGGCGTTGGCGCGCGACTATGCCGAGGCGGCAGGCGTCGTCTTGGGAAAGCGGGCCGATCTGCGCTCCTACTGGCACTTGATCGCCCATGCCCTTGAGTTGGCGCTCAAGGCCCAGATTCTGCGTGTCGACGGCGAGGAGGCGTGGCTGATGTCGTCGGTCGGCCATAGTCTTGAAAGAGCCATGACGACAGTCGTGCGAAACGGGGCGTCAGCCCCGATACCACGGGACATCGCTCACTTGATCGAAGTGCTCGACGCTCCCCACTCCAGGCAGGAACTGCGCTATCCGTCTCTTCTTGGCTCTCCTGTCTGTTTCGCCCCCGCCGCCGCGCACGCGGCGCTTGCCGGGCTTTTGGAGATCGTAGACGGCGACCTCGCAATCGCGAGGCGCGGTTCCTGACCGGATGGGCAGCCTGGCGCGTCCGTGCGCTTGAATGCGGATAAGCAGTCTAACGATTCGATCCGCATGACGGGAGTCTCGCCTCGCCGCCCGCGCGCGCGTTGGCCGGCGGCGGAGAAACACCGTGACCCCTACCAAACTTCTCGTCGGCCAAATCCTCGTCTGCTTCGCCATGGTGACCCTCGGCGTCTGGGCGGCGACGCAATGGGCGGCCGCGATGCTCGGCCATCAACCGCAACTCGGCCCGCCGATGTTCACCCTGTTCGATGTCCCGGTCTATCGTCCCTGGGCGCTGTTCGGCTGGTGGTTCCATTACGAGGCCTATGCGCCCGACGTCTTCGACCGGGCGGGGCTGCTGGCGGGGGCGTCAGGCTTCCTCGCCTGCGCGGCCGCGATCGCCGGCTCGCTCTGGCGCGCACGGCAGAACCGCAAGGTGACGACTTACGGTTCCTCGCGCTGGGCCACGCACAGCGAGATCGCGCGCGCCGGATTGATGCAGCCGTCCGGGGTCTTCCTCGGCGTCAAGGACGGCGACTATCTGCGCCACGATGGTCCCGAGCATGTGATGGCCTTCGCGCCCACCCGTTCTGGCAAGGGCGTCGGCCTGGTCGTGCCC
Organism: Brevundimonas sp. ZS04; assembly: GCF_001956865.1. NCBI lineage: Bacteria > Pseudomonadati > Pseudomonadota > Alphaproteobacteria > Caulobacterales > Caulobacteraceae > Brevundimonas > Brevundimonas sp. ZS04. Next base: position 272,863 of record NZ_MTHE01000001.1, on the reverse strand, counting down.
ACCCTTCTGTCGTGGACGGGTTCGGCGGTCATTCATGACATCAAGGGCGAGAACTGGACGCTCACCGCGGGGTGGCGGGCCCGTTTCTCGCATTGCCTGATGTTCAACCCGACCGACCCCCGCTCGGCGCGCTACAATCCGTTGCTCGAAGTCCGCAAGGGTCCGGACGAGGTGCGCGACGTTCAGAACATCGCCGACATCCTGGTCGATCCGGAAGGGGCGCTCGAACGGCGCAGCCACTGGGAGAAAACCAGCCACTCCCTGCTGGTCGGGGCGATTCTCCACGTCCTCTATGCGGAGGAGGAGAAGACGCTCGCGCGCGTCGCCAGTTTCCTGTCCGATCCTCAGCGCAGCTTCGCCCATACCCTGCGTCGGATGATGGAGACCAACCATCTCGGCGCGCCTGAAAATCCGATGGTTCATCCGGTCGTGGCGTCGGCGGCGCGGGAGGTGCTGAACAAGTCGGAGAACGAGCGGTCCGGCGTTCTGTCCACGGCGATGTCGTTTCTCGGCCTCTACCGCGATCCGGTTGTGGCGGAGACGACCTCGGCCTGTGATTGGCGCATCGCCGACCTTGTGGACGCAGCGGCGCCGGTCTCGCTCTACCTCGTCATTCCGCCGTCGGACATCAGCCGCACCAAGCCCCTTGTCCGCCTGATCCTCAACCAGATCGGACGGCGCCTGACCGAACGGCTGGAGGGCGATCCGCAGAAGAGACGGCGACACGACCTGCTGATGATGCTCGATGAGTTTCCCGCCCTAGGGCGACTGGACTTCTTCGAGACCGCGCTCGCCTTCATGGCCGGCTACGGCATTCGCGCCTATCTGATCGCGCAGAGCCTCAACCAGATTTCCAAGGCCTATGGCGAAAACAACGCCATTCTCGACAACTGCCACGTCCGCATCGCCTTCAGTTCGAACGACGAACGGACCGCCAAGCGGATATCCGACGCGCTCGGCACCGCCACCGAGCTGCGCGCCCAGCGCAACTACGCCGGCCACCGCCTCGCCCCCTGGCTCAGCCATGTGATGGTCAGCCGACAGGAGACGGCCCGCCCGCTGTTGACGCCCGGGGAGATCATGCAGCTTCCGCCGGCCGACGAACTGGTGATGGTGTCCGGCCTCGCGCCGATCCGGGCGAAGAAGCTGCGCTACTATGAGGACCGCAACTTCAAATCACGGGTTCTGCGGCCTCCGGAACTCGCAGACGATGGGTATGCCGACCGCCCCGCTGCGCGTTCCGACGACTGGGGCGGTCAGGTGCGCGAACCGCATGTCGCGCTCGTCTCTCCGGACGAGGACGAACTGATCGCGGCGATCGCAGAAGAGGGCGGTCTCCAGCAGCAACGGCATCCGGGCCTTGCCGAGGAAGGCGCCGAGGCGACGCAGGAGCCCGAGGTCCACGACGCGGCTGCGACCGGCGAGGACGACGGCGATCCGGCGCTGGACCGGCGCGCGCTGACGGCGCTGAGGAATGTCTCGCGCGCTCACGCGATGAATGAGGCGACGGGCAAAGGAGACGACCTGCTGCCCGATTTCTAGGCCTGGCGTACTCAGATCCCAGGTGACGGCGGCGGTGCGTCACGCTAGGCGATGCGCCTCTACAACGCTCAGGAGACAGCAATGAACAACAGCGACCTGGCCGACAAGATCGCGGCCGAGCACGGGACCTCGAAAGCCGACGCCCGCAAAATCGTCGACGCGGTTTTCGCCGCGATCGCCGATGCGGCCGCTGGCGGCAGCGAGATTGCACTGAACGGCTTCGGCAAGTTCAAGGTGAAGGATAGCCCTGCGCGCGAAGGCCGCAATCCGGCGACGGGCGAAACGATCAAGATCGCGGCGTCCAAGAAGCTGACGTTCAGCCCCGCGAAAGCGGTCAAGGATAAGCTGAACGGCTGATCTCAACGGAGCGCGCGCCATGTGCGCGCGCTCCGCCAATGATGATTGCGTGGGCTGAATAACCCGTTTGCGAGAGTTGATCCCGTGCGCTGCTTCATTGTTCGATCTTCCGGGGCCGCCTATCGTGCCGGACATACTGAGCCCTTCGGAGGGGGTGGATGCAGGTACTGACAGGTTTAGGAATGGCTGCCGCCCTTGTCGCTTCGGCGGACACGGGTTCGGCCGACAAGGCCGATCTCGCCGCTGTCCTCGCGCAATGGGATAGACACGAGCATCCCGACCTTAGAGGCGTCGTCGTGCTGCGCGACGGGCAGTCGGTCGCTGAACGCTATTACAATGGTGCGACGCCGGAGGAGCTTCACGATGTTCGCTCCGCCGGAAAAAGCGTGACGGCGCTGGTCCTCGGCATCGCAATCGATGACGGGGCGGTTCGCTCGGTGAACGACACGGTGTCACAATACTGGTCTGCCGCTGAGGGGAGCGCCATCGGGGCCGCGTCTTTGGCCGACGTGCTGACGATGCGGTCGGGCTTGGCTGCCTTCGACGAAGACCCTGCCTCGCCCGGAAATGAGGATCGGATGGATGCCGCGCCCGATCCATTAGCTTTTGTCCTAGCTGTTCCGCAGGCCGACCCTCCGGGTTCGCGATATCGCTATAATTCCGTGACCGCCTACACGGCCGGCGTCGTCGTCACCGAGGCGATGGGCGCCAAAATGAGCGCGTTCGCCGATCTCCACCTGTTTTCGCCGTTAGGCGTCGCGCGCTGGCGATGGGATGATGACGCGGCGGGCGTCACGAAAGGGCAGGGCAATCTCTGGCTCACGACGCGTGGTCTGGCGTCGATCGGCGAGATGGTGCGTAACGGCGGGCGGTCAGGAAATAGCCAGGTCGTAAGCGAGCGATGGATAGCCGAGATGTTGGCGCCAAAGGTGAACATCGCGGCGGACGATCCTTACGCCGATAGCTATGGTTATTTCTGGTACGGCAAAACCTATCGGATCGCCGACACTGACATTGCCGTTTCGTTCGCATCAGGGAACGGGGGCAACAAGATCTACGTCGTCCCGTCCTGTCGTCTCGTGACAGCGGTCACGTCCTCCGCCTATGGCCGAGGCTATGGCCAGAGGCGATCGGAGGCGATCCTGAAATCCGTCCTTGACGCAGAAGTCGCAGCAGGTGGCTGCCAGGGTTGAGTAATGCGGATGATGACAAGCGCCGTCATCGACTGCGTCCGTGCATTTGCGTGAGAATAACGGGGATAACGGCCTGAGCCGCCTCGTCTGATCTTCGCTGTCGACCCGTCGCGCGTCGCGACGGCCGACGGACGAGGCTCATGAATAATCGTGCCAAAGGCGCCCAAGCCAGCCGGCTTCCTGCCCCGGTGGAACGCGCATGAAGCCGCGCCACCACGTGTATCTCGACGACGAACTCACCGCCGAGCTCGATCGGCTCGCGCGTGGACCGGGGACGTCAAAATCCGCCATCGTCGCCGGCGCGCTGCGCGAGCATTTCCGCCGCCGCGGAATGCGCGAGATCGACGAGCTGCTGAAGCCGCGCCTCGACCGGATGGCGGCCGATCAGCGGCGTCTCGCCCGCGATATGAACGTGCTGCTGGAAAGCGTCTCGTTCTTCCTCAGCTTCCAGTTCAGCCTTACCGCGCAGATTCCCGAGCCGGATGCGGCCGCCCGCGCGATCGGGCGCGAACGATTCCAGAAATTCATCGATCAGGTCGGACGGCGGATCGCCGGGACTGAGACGAGCGACATGCTGACCGTCCAGGAGGACGCGGCGTGACCGGCGCCAACCCCGTCACCTTCGGTCGACGCCGCGCCATGCTGCGCACGGCGATGGGGCCGGCGATCGCCGAAGCACTGGCCGATCCCGTGGTCATCGAGATCATGGTCAATCCGGATGGTGCGTTGCGGCTGGATCGGCTGGGTGAAGGCCGCACCGACACCGGCGTGAGAATGACGCCGCAGGACGTTGAACGGATTGTCCGTCTCGTCGCCGATCATGTCCGGGCGGAGGTCCATCCGAACGCGCCCATCGTCTCGGCCGAACTTCCGACGTCGCCCGACGGGAGCGGCGGCGAACGGTTCGAAGGCCTTCTCCCTCCGATCGCCACGGCGCCCTGCTTCGCCATCCGCAAGCCCGCCGTGAAGGTCCATCGCCTCATCGACTATATCGCGGACGGGATGCTCGCGCCGGTTCAAGCCGACGTCCTTCGACGTGCGGTCGTGGATCGCAAGAACATCCTGATCGCCGGCGGCACCTCGTCCGGAAAGACGACATTCGCGAACGCGCTGCTCGCCGAAATGGCCGGGCTCGACGAACGGATCATCCTCATCGAGGACACCCGCGAGCTGCAATGCGCGGCGGTGGACACCGTCCCGCTGCGAACACGGCCCGGCGTGGTCGGCATGGCCGAACTCGTGCGCTCGACCCTTCGCCTTCGGCCCGACCGGATCGTGGTCGGGGAGGTGCGGGGCGCCGAGGCGCTCGACATGCTCAAGGCCTGGAATACCGGCCATCCGGGCGGGATCGCCACGCTGCACGCCAACTCGGCGCACGCCGCGCTTTACCGGCTCGAACAGCTCGTCGCCGAAGGCGTCGTCACCGTGCCGCGCCGCCTGATCGCCGAAGCGATCGATCTCGTCGTCTTCATCCGCGGTCGCGGGGTCGGGCGGCGGATCGAGACCGTCGCCGAGGTGTCGGGCCTCGACAGCGACGGCGCCTACGCCGTGACCGACCTCAATCCCCCTCAGCTCAAAGCCCTTCTCAGAGGAGAACTCCCATGACGCCTACCGTGAATCCGCGCCTGTCCGCCTCGGTCGTCCTGGCCGGGGTCCTGATCCCGGTCGTCGCTCTCGCGGCAGGCTCCGGCATGCCCTGGGAAGAACCGCTCCAGAAGGTGCTGGAGTCGGTTCAGGGGCCGGTCGCCAAGATCGTCGCGGTTCTGATCATCATCACGACCGGGCTCGCCCTGGCGTTCGGAGAAACCTCGGGCGGTTTCCGCAAGCTGATCCAGATCGTGTTCGGCCTGTCGATCGCCTTCGCTGCGTCGAGCTTCTTCCTGTCCTTCTTCTCCTTCGGCGGCGGAGCGCTCATCGCATGAACGTCGAGGGCTTCGAGGTTCCGCTGCATCGCGCGCTGACCGAACCGATCCTGCTCGGCGGCGCGCCGCGCGGCGTGGCGATCCTCAACGGGACGCTGGCCGCCGCGATCGGGCTCGGTCTCCAACAGTGGGTCGCCGGCCTCATCATCTGGCTCGTCGGACACAGCCTCGCGGTCTTCGCCGCCAAGCGGGACCCGGACTTCGCCGCCGTCGGCGTCCGCCACCTTCGGCAGAAGGGATGGTGGTCATGCTGAACCTGAAAGAATACCGTCGCACCGCCGACCTTCTCGCCGATCATCTGCCCTGGGCGGCCCTGGTCGCGCCCGGCGTGGTCCTCAACAAGGATGGGGCGTTCCAGCGCACCTTGCGCTTTCGAGGTCCCGATCTCGAATCCGCGACGGAGGCCGAACTGGTTTCGGTCTGTGCGCGGGCGAACAACGCCTTGCGCCGGCTTGGCTCGGGCTGGGCGCTGTTCTTCGATGCGGTGCGCGCCGAAGCGCTCGGTTATCCTGACAGCGCCTTTCCCGATGCGGCGTCCTGGCTGGTGGATGAGGAGCGGCGGGCGCATTTCGACGGACGGCGCGGGCAGCATTTCGAGAGCCGCTATCACCTTACGCTCTGCTACTTGCCGCCCGCCGATCAGGTCAATCGCGCGGAGCGCGCGCTTCTGGAGCGGGACACCCCGGACGTCGGTCGCGATTGGCGTCAGGAACTGCGGGCATTCGTCGCCGAAACCGATCGCGTCCTAGACCTTCTCTCCGGTTTCATGCCCGTGGTGCGCGGCCTGGACGATGCGGAGACGCTGTCATTTCTTCACGCGACGATCTCGACGCGGCGCCATCTGGTCGCCGCTCCGTCGACGCCGATGCATCTGGACGGTCTTATCGTCGACACCCCGCTGTCGGGCGGCATCGAGCCGATGCTGGGCGACGAGCATCTGCGGACCGTCACGATCCTGGGCTTTCCCAACGCGACCCGTCCCGGTCTGCTCGACGCGCTCAATCATCAGGACTTCGCCTATCGCTGGGCGACCCGCTTCATCTGTCTCGACAAGACGGAGGCGAACAAGACGCTGACCAAGATCCGGCGCCAATGGTTCAACAAGCGCAAGTCGATCGCGCAGTTGATGCGCGAGGTGATGACCAACGAGCCGGTCCCGCTGACCGACACCGACGCCGACAACAAGGTGGTCGATGCGGACCTCGCCTTGCAGGCGCTCGGCGGCGACCATGTCGCCTTCGGCTATCTGACCACGACGGTCACCGTGTCCGACGTCGATCGCGGTGCCGCCGAAGAAAAGGTCCGCGTCGTCGAGCGGATCGTCAACGGGCTCGGCTTCACCTGCATCCGCGAGTCCGTCAATGCCGTCGAAGCCTGGCTCGGAAGCCTCCCCGGCCATGTCTACGCCAACGTCCGTCAGCCGCTTGTCCACACGCTGAACCTCGCCCACCTCATGCCGTTATCGGCGGTCTGGTCCGGTCCCGTTCGAAACGTCCATCTCGACGGCCCGCCGCTTCTCTATGCGGAGACGAGCGGGGCGACGCCGTTCAGGCTGTCGCCCCATGTCGGCGACGTCGGCCACATGCTCATCGTCGGACCGACCGGCGCGGGCAAGTCGGTGCTGTTGGCGCTGCTCGCCCTACAGTTTCGCCGCTACGCCGGATCGCAGATCTATATCTTCGACAAGGGGCTGTCGGCGCGGGCGGCGACGCTGGCGATGGGCGGCGACCATATCGCGCTCGGGGAGGGGGACGCGCTGGCGTTCCAGCCGCTCCGCGACATCGACGACGACGCCGAACGCGCGTGGGCCGCCGACTGGATCGCCGAACTTCTCAGCCATGAGAAGCTGATCATGACGCCGGAGCTGAAGGAGATGCTCTGGTCGGCGTTGACGAGCCTTTCCAGCGCGCCGTCCGAGGAGCGCACCCTGACCGGGTTGTCCGTCCTGCTGCAATCCCAGGCGCTGAAATCCGCGCTCGCGCCGTGGACGCTGGAAGGTCCGTTCGGACGACTGCTCGACGCCGCCGAAAACCGGCTGACGCTCACCGACGTGCTGTGTTTCGAGACCGAAACCCTGATGGACACGCCCAGCCTTGTCCTGCCCGTGCTGAGTTATCTCTTCCATCGCCTGGAAGCCCGGTTCGACGGTCGTCCGACCCTGCTCATCCTCGACGAAGCCTGGGTCTATCTCGATAATCCGACTTTCGCCCAACGCATCCGCGAATGGCTGAAGACGCTCCGAAAGAAGAACGTCAGCGTCGTCTTCGCCACGCAGTCGCTGGCGGACATCGCCGACAGCAGCATTGCGCCGGCCATCATCGAAAGCTGCCCGCAACGCATCTTCCTTGCGAACGACCGGGCCGTCGAGCCGCAGTCCCGCGCCGCCTATGAACGTTTCGGCCTGAACGAGCGTCAGGTGGAACTCATCGCCCGGGCGACGCCCAAGCGGCACTACTATCTCCAGTCGCGCGGCGGAAACCGGCTGTTCGAACTTGCACTCGGCCCGGTCGCGCTCGCGCTTTGCGGCGCGTCCGACCCCGCGACGCAAGCCTTGATCGACGACCTCCTGAAAGCACCGGGGCCCGACGCTTTCGGCGCGGCCTTCCTGCGCGAGCGCGGCCTTGCCTGGGCCGCCGACCTCCTCAGCGATTTTCCCGGCGCGGCTGAAGCCGCGCCATTCAACTAGCAGAAGGAGCCGACCTCATGAATTCCCGCATCCTCATCGCCGCCGTTCTGGCCTCGACCGTCGCCGCCGGCGGCGCGCTCGCGCCCGTTTCGCCGGCCCACGCCCAACTCAAGGTCTTCGACGTCACCAACTACAGCCAGAACGTCCTGACGGCCGCGCGCACCCTCCAGCAGATCAACAACCAGATCACGGCGCTCCAGAACCAAGCGACCATGTTGCAGAACCAGGCGCGCCAGCTTCAGCGTCTGGACTTCTCCTCGCTGGACCAGCTCACGCGCTCCATCGAGCGCATCGACGGCCTGATGGCTCGCGCCGAAGGCATCGCCTTCGACGTCGCCGCCACTGATGCGGCGCTGCGCGAACAGTTTCCGCAGACATTCGATCGAAGCCTCAGCACCGACCAGATCGTCCAGCGCGCGCGCGCCCGGCTCCAGTCGTCCTTGCAGGGCTATCGTCAGGCGATGCGCGTTCAGGCCCAGGTCGTCGAGAACGTCCGGGCCGACGGCGCCTTGCTCACCGATCTCGTCGCGCAAAGCCAGGTCGCCACCGGCGGCTTGCAGGCGCAGCAGGCCGGCAATCAACTGATGGCGCTCGTCGCCCGTCAGCAGCTTCAGCTTCAGTCGATGATGGCGGCGCAGTATCGCGCCGACGCCATCGAACAGGCGCGCCAGCGACAGGTCATGGAAGCGGCCCACGAGCGGACCCGGCGGTTCATCGGAACCCGCCCCGCCTATACGCCGCAATAGGCCGCGCACGATGGACCCGGCCCCGGACCTCAACATCATCGACCGCTTCCTGGCGGCCTTCTCGCAATACATCGACAGCGGGTTCGGCCTGCTCGGCGGCGACGTCGCCTTTCTCACCACTATCCTGATCGGGCTCGACATCACGCTGGCCGGTCTGTGGTGGGCGATGGACGCGGACAAGGATGTCCTGGGCCGGTTCCTGAAGAAGATTCTCTATGTCGGAATCTTCGCCTTCATTCTCGGCAACTTCCAACAGCTCGGCGAGATCGTCTTCCGCAGTTTCGCCGGCCTCGGCCTCACCGCGGGCGGGGGCACGATCGGCCCCGACGACCTGCTGAAGCCGGGCAAGCTCGCTTCCGTAGGCTTCGACGCCGCCAAGCCGATGCTGACGGCTATCAAGGACATGCTCGGCTTCCCCGCCTTCTTCGGCAACGCCCTGTCAATCCTCGTGCTGTTCGTCGCCTGGCTGGTGGTGGTGCTGGCCTTCTTCATCCTCGCGATCCAGCTCTTCCTCACGATCATCGAGTTCAAGCTGACGACGCTGGCGGGTTTCGTGCTCGTGCCGTTCGCCCTGTTCAACAAGACGAGTTTTCTCGCCGAGCGGGTGCTCGGCAACGTCGTCTCGTCGGGCCTCAAGGTCATGGTGCTGGCCGTCATCGTCGGCATCGGCGGCGGCTTCTTTGAAATGTTTCTCTCCGCCGGGATGGGCGAGCCGGACGTGGCTTCGGCGATGACGCTTGTTCTCGCCGCTCTTTCGCTGCTCGGTCTCGCCATCTTCGGACCGGGCGTCGCCTCCGGCCTCGTGTCCGGCGCGCCGCAACTCGGGGCGGGTGCCGCGGTCGGCACGGTCGCGGGCGCGGCTCTTCTCGGAGCCGGCGGCGCCGCGCTCGGCGCACGGGCGCTCGGCGCTGCGGCGTCCGGCGGCATGGCGAGCCTGCGCGCGGGAACGGCGATGGGCTCGGCGGCTCGCGCCTCTTACCAACTCGGTCAGAACGCCGCCGGAAAGTCCACCATCGGAGCCGGCGCGTCAGGCGTCGCTCGCGCCGCGGCGGGAGCGATGAAGAAGGGAGCCCGGAACGCCGGATCGCGCCTTTCGCAGCCGTTTCGCGAGAGCGCTCAGAAGGGACAGGACGCGGCGTGGAACGCGATGAACAGCACGCGGCCCGCTGGCTCCGCCCCCGCTGCAGCCGTCCCAGGCGGGAGCGCCGGCGCTCATGCCGACGCTTCCAGCGCTCCGGCCTGGGCGCAGCGCATGCGCAGCGAACAGGCGTCCCGTCACCGAAGGCACATGATCGCGCAGGCCGTGAAGGACGGCGACCGTCCGGGCGCGCCCGCCAATCCCGACATCAGCCAGAAGGACGACTAGCATGAAATTCAAGCGCCCCATCCAACGCTATGGCCGGACCCCTCAGCCGGAAACGCCCTACCAACGGGCCGGTCAGATGTGGGACGACCGGATCGGCTCCGCTCGCGTTCAGGCCCGCAACTGGAGGCTGATGGCCTTCGGCTGCATGATGATCAGCGGCGGTCTCGCGGCCGGCAATGTCTGGCAGTCGACCCAGAGCCGCGTGGCGCCCTATGTGGTCGAGGTCGATCGGCTGGGCGAGGCGCGATCGGTCGCGCCCGCTATCCAGAACTATCGTCCGACCGACGGCCAGATCATCTGGCACCTCGCGCGCTTCGTCGCCAACGTCCGTTCCGTCTCGACCGACCCCGTGCTGGTCAAACAGAACTGGTTAGAGGCGTACGACTTCGCCACGGACCGTGGAGCGCGGTTTCTCAATGAATACGCCCGCACCAACGACCCGTTCGCCATGATCGGCGAGCGCAGCGTGTCGGTGCAGGTCACTAGCGTCGTGCGCGCATCGGATTCGTCGTTCCAGGTGAAATGGGTCGAGCAGACCTATGAGCGGGGCAGCCTCGCCAGGACCGAGCGCTGGACGGCGATCCTGACGACGGTCTTTCGCACCCCGAAGACGGCCGACGCGCTTCGCAAGAACCCTCTTGGTCTGTTCGTCAACGCGATCGACTGGTCCCGCGAACTCGACACGACCGCGCCGACGCAGCCGCCGGTCGGAGCGGCGCCGCCTCTCGTTCCAGCCATCACCGCCATCGAAGGAGATACGCCGTGATCCGTTTACCGCTTGCCGGGGTCTCCGCCCTGGCGCTCGCCGCGTGCGCAGGGAAGACCCCGCCGCCCGCCATCGCCTACGACCCCGTCGACTTCCAGCCCGCCGTCGTCGCGGCGGAACCGCCGACCCCGGTCGAGATCGTAGAAACCCCGGTTCCGTTGCCGCTGCCGGGCCAACTCCAGCCTGCGCCTTCCGCGCGCCGCGAGACCGGCTCGCCCACGGCCAGCGTCGAGGCCGCAAACCGCGCCGCGACGCAGGAGCCGTCACGCTCGGGCTACGTCAACGCCGTGCAGGTCTACCCCTGGACCGATGGGGCGCTCTACCGGCTCTACGCCGCGCCGGAACGAGTCAGCGACATTGCGCTTCAGCAGGGCGAGGAACTGATCGCGGTCTCGGCCGGCGATACAGTGCGTTGGGTCATAGGCGATACGGTGAGCGGAGCCGGCGACCATCGGCGGGTGCATGTCCTGGTCAAGCCGTTCGCGGCAGGGCTGCACACCAACATGGTCATCACCACGACGCGTCGCGCCTATCACCTCGCGCTCGAAAGCACCGATGCGACCGCGATGGCGGCGATCTCCTGGACCTATCCGCAGGACCGGTTGCTGGCGCTGCAAAGGGGAAATGACGCAGCGGCGGCGGCGCAGACCGTCGCGCTCGCCGTCGCCGTCGAGAACCTGCGCTTCCGCTATGCGATTACCGGGGATGCGCCGCCGTGGCGGCCGCTCCGCGCCTGGGACGACGGGGCGAAGGTCTATATCGAGTTTCCGGCCCGGCTCGATCAGGGGGAGGCGCCGCCGTTGTTCGTCGTCGGCCCGCTCGGCGACGCCCAACTCGTGAACTACCGGGTCAGCGGACACCATTACATCGTCGACCGGCTGTTCGCCGCGGCGGAACTGCGCATGGGCGAAGCGCCGCAGCGGGTCGTGCGGATCACCCGGACCGATGGCGATCAGCGGCGGGGCCGGAGGGCGTCGCAATGATCGACGAGCCCGACACGCCCCGCGAGACCCCGCCGCGCGAGGGTGCTCCCAAGTCGTCCCCCGACGCCTTTACCCTGCGCGCCGCGCCGCGCCGCATCGTCCGGTTCAAGCGCAGCGTCGTCATCGGCGGCGCCGCGGCCGGGGCGGCGGCGATCGCCGGCGTCGCCTGGCTCGCGCTGGGGCCAGCGACGCTCCGGGTCGCAGAGCCTGCCGACGAGCCGGTCGTGACGGATCGCCACGCAACCGCCGACGCCGTCGCGGATCTCCCCGGCGACTACGGCTCCGTACCGCAACTGGGGCCTCCGCTTCCGGGCGACCTCGGACGGGCGATCCTGGATGAAGAGCGCGGAGGAGACGGCGCTTCCCTCGATGCAGGAGCGCCGCCGCCGTCAGCGGAGGAACAGGCGCTTGAGGCGGAACGCCAGCGTCAGGCGACGCAGGCGGGTCAGGCGCGCGAGTCCGGCGTGATGGTGCGGCTCCCGCGTCAGGCACCCGCCACGGCCGAAGTCGCCCAGACGGGGACGGCCACGGCGGTCGCGCCCGCCGGGGCAGGGGAGGGACAGCCTGGCATCGATCCCCAACGCGATCCGAACGGCCAGCAGCGCAAGATCGATTTCGTGGCGCAAGGGCCGTCCTCGACGATCAACCCACATCGCATTCAGGAGCCGGCTTCGCCGTATCAGGTCATGGCCGGCAGCGTCATCGCGGCCAGCCTGATGACGGGTCTGCGCTCCGATCTTCCTGGCTTCGTCACCGCCCAGGTCTCGGAGAACGTCTACGACTCCGCGACGGGGCGCATCCTGCTTATCCCGCAAGGCGCGCGGCTGGTAGGCAGCTATGACAGCGTCGTGGCCTTTGGTCAGAGCCGGGCGCTCCTGGTCTGGCAGCGCATCATCCTGCCTGACGGCGCTTCGATCCAACTCGACAACCTCCCTGCGACGGATGCTGCGGGCTACGCCGGGCTCGCCGACAAGGTGGATTTCCACACATGGCGGCTCCTCAAGGGCGTCGCGCTTTCCACCCTGCTCGGGGTCGGAACGGAGCTGACCGTCGACGGCGAGAGCGACCTCGTCCGGGCCGTCCGCGAGTCGACGCAGCAGTCCAGCAGCCAGGCCGGACAACAGATCGTCACCCGGAATCTCGACGTCCAACCCACCATCACCATTCGCCCCGGATTTCCGCTGCGCGTGATCGTCCACAAGGATCTCGTGCTGCGTCCGTGGGACCGCTGAGAGGAGAGACCCCATGCTGAAGCTGGGCAAACTGCCTGATCGGACGCCGATCAAGCTCACCGTCACCGTCACGCCGGACCTTCATCGGTCGCTGTCCGACTACGCCGCCGTCTATCGCGAGGCCTATGACGATAAAGCCGAGATCGCGGACCTTGTCCCGGCGATGCTCGAGGCCTTCCTCGCCGGCGACAGGGAGTTCGCCAAGGCGCTGAAGGCGAAGGGAGGCTGAGATGGGCGTCATAGGAAAGTTCAAGCCGACCAAGCAGGGCGGCTGGGAAGGCCGCATCGAAACCCTTCTCATCGACCGGAAAATCCGGTTCGTTCCAAACGACGACCGCCGAAACGACAACTCGCCGGACTATGTCGTCATGCTCGGCTGGTCGCGCGTCGGCGAGGCCTGGAAGGCGACGTCGCGGGGAGAGAATCCGCGAGACTATCTCCGCGTTCGGTTGAACGACCCCTGGTCGGAGCCGAAGCGTGCGACCCTGTTTCCAGCGCCGGACGGCGCCACCGCCGAGCTTGCCTGGAGCCGCCAGCATCGGATGCGGGATTGGGGCGATGAACCCTGACCGCCGATCTGTGTCGTCCGTTCCGGAGAAAGACGTTCGTCCGTCGCGGCGCGGCGGCCACTTTTCCGCGGATCTCGCGCGTGACGCGCAAGCGCACTTCCAGAAGCAGTCGATAGGGGAAGTTTCTGAAGTCGAGGCGCGGGCGATGCTCGCCGATCTGACGGACTTCTTTCGTATCCTCATCGAATGGGATTCGAAGCGTAGAGCAAAGCCTGGACGGTCTATTCCAAATTCACGCAAGAAGGAGTGATGAGGCGGATCTTGCCTTGGTGTCGCGTTGGAATAAAATTCCATATGTAATTGAAATATATAGCAACATTCGCAATTTTGCGAGTTATTTGCTTGATTGGTTCTCCCGGCTCGCTAGGATTCTGCGTCCGGCGTTGTCGATGCTCTTTTCTGGATTGAGCCGTTGCCGCGCCGTTATCGCCTTTGCTCGGCGACCTTAGCGGGAGACAGATATGGCCAGTCGGAAAGTCGCGCGTTCTGCACCAGTTATCGAGATAAGACGGGCTGTTATGTATGCTCGTGTTTCATCGAAGGAGCAGGATCGGGAAGGATTTTCCATCCCGGCTCAAACCAAGCTGATGAAAGACTACGCCGATGCCAACGATATTCAGGTGGCGCGGGAATTTGTCGACGTTGAAACCGCCAAGAAGAGCGGGCGCACCAGCTTCAACGAAATGCTGCAATACGTCCGCCGGCACCCTACAGTTCGGACGCTTCTGGTCGAAAAGACCGACAGACTCTATCGCAATCTCAAGGACTGGGTGACGGTCGACGACCTCGACATCGAAATTCATTTCGTAAAAGAGGGCGTCGTCCTCTCGCAGGACTCCCGCTCTTCCGAAAAGTTCATGCACGGCATCAAGGTGCTGATGGCGAAAAACTATATCGACAATCTGTCGGAAGAAACCCGAAAGGGCATGTTGGAGAAGGCCGAACAGGGCCTGTGGCCGACAGTCGCACCGATCGGCTACCTGAACGTCGAAGGTCCCAACGGTAAGAAGATCATCACCATCGATCCGGCGCTCGGTCCGCTCGTTCAGCGCCTATATGAGTGGTATTCTACAGGCCAGTACTCGCTAAAGGAGGTCTCCAAGAAGGCTCGGCAGGCTGGCTTGACCTACCGGAAGAGTGGCGCTCCCATAGGCGTAAGCACGGTCCATACGATCCTGCGGAACCGAATTTATACCGGCGCCTTCGAATGGCTGGACAAGGTCTATCAGGGCTCCCACGCGCCGTTGGTTTCCGAGGACCTTTGGGGCGCGGTCCAGGATGTCCTGGATGGGCGCAAGGCGGCCAACATTCGCGCCAGCGTAAACGACTTTCCGTTCACCGGCATGATGACGTGCGGTCATTGTGGTTGCGCGATGGTCGGTGAGATCAAAAAGCAGCGATACATTTATTACCACTGCACGGGCTTCAAAGGAAAATGCGGCGAGCCGTATGTCCGCGAGGAGGTCCTGGAGCAGCGATTCGCCGGCCTGTTGCGGCAATTGCGATTCGATGATGCTGCTTTTGAACTGATCCAACGCGCCTTGCGCGAAAGTCTTCAGGATGAAACCCGGGAGCGTAGGGCGGCAATCGAGCGGCTCCGCGGCGAGGCCGATCGGCTGCAGGCCCGCATCGAGCGGATGTACGAAGACAAACTCGACGGGGTGGTCTCCGACGACTTCTATCGCCGGATGCAAATCGTGTGGCGCGAGGAGCGGGATCGTTGCCTGAAGGACATTGAGCGGCACCATAGCGCTGATGACGAGTATATCGATAACGGGATTGCGCTGATCCGTCTCGGACGGGAAGCGCACGATCTCTTCGAGCAGGCCTCCGCTTCAGAGAAGCGAAGGGTCCTGAATCTCGTACTTTCGAACTGCTCGTGGGCTCATGGAGAGCTTACAGCAAAATTCCGCCAACCATTTGATTTGTTGTCGGAAACTATCGCCCAGTCTACCTTCTCAAAGAAGGAGAAAACGGGCGATTTGCCCGAAAATGAGAAATGGCTCCGCGGGTAGGATTCGAACCTACGACCAGCCGATTAACAGTCGGCTGCTCTACCACTGAGCTACCGCGGAACATCCCCTCGGGGGAGGCCGGCGTATAGCAGCGCCTTTTCGATTCACGCAACTGGTAAAAGACAGAAATCGCCAAATTTTTTCGCAAAGCCCTGCGCTACAAGGCTTCGCATGACTCCGATCCATGTGAACGACCCTGATGATCCGCGCATCGCCGCCTTTCGCGATGTGAAGGAGCGCGATCTGACCGGGCGGCACGGTCTGTTCATCGCTGAGGGCGAGGTGGTGTTGCGCGTGCTGGCGTCCGAGGCGTCGCGCTGCACGCCCGTATCCATTCTGATCGCCGAGAAGCGCCTGGAGAAGCTGCGGGAGGTGCTGGAGCGTCTGCCGGGCGACGTGCCGGTTCATGTGGCGTCGCAGGCGGTCCTGAACGCCGTGGCGGGGTTTGATCTGCATCGAGGCGTCCTCGCCCTGGGACGCAAGCCTGAGCCCGTCGAACCGGACGTTCTGCTGGACAACCTGCCGGAGCGGGCCGTGGCGGTCGTGGCGTGTGGAATCGGCAATCACGACAACATGGGCGGGCTGTTCCGCAACGCCGCCGCCTTTGGGGCCGGAGCGGTGCTGCTGGATCGGACCTGCTGCGATCCTTTCTATCGCAAGGCGATCCGGGTCTCGGTCGGCGCCGTGCTGCGGACGCCGATGGCGACGGGGCTGGATGCCGAAGCCATGATCGACCTGTTGCAGAGCAAGGGGTTCGAGGTGCTGGCTCTGGCGCCCTCTGCGGAACAGACGCTGGCGGAACTGAAGCCGGGCAGGCGCACGGCCCTTCTGTTGGGCAGCGAAGGGCCGGGGCTGCCGCGGGACATCATCGCGCGCTGTCGTCCGGTGGGCATCCGGATGGCGGGGGGATTCGATTCGCTGAACGTGGCTGCGACCAGCGCTGTCGCCCTGCATCATCTGACGACTGCGGGAGCGGATTAGGTCCGAAAACAAGAAAGCCGCCCCGAAGGGCGGCTTTCTCGATGTTCATCGCGATGGAGGCCTGACCGGGAATCGAACCCGGGTGCAAGGATTTGCAGTCCTCTGCGTCACCACTCCGCCATCAGGCCGTGACCCCGTATCGGTGGGGCCCCGCCATCGCGAGGGCCGTCAGCTATCAGATCGGATTGTCCGCTGCAACGCACGGACCTATAAGCGCGTCACATTTCTTCGCCTGAGCCGACCTGAAGGACTTCGGATTATGGATTTCGCTGCCGCCCGCAAGGTGATGCTGGACTCGCAGGTCCGCGTGAACGACGTCACCGACCGCCAACTGCACGCCGCCATCGGCGCTGTGGAGCGCGAGCGATTCTGCGCCGCCGACCGCGCTTTCTCGGCCTATGCCGACGTTGAGCCGGAAATCGCGGGCGACCGTCGTCTGATGTTGCCGCGCGATGTGGCCAAGCTGTTGCAGGGCCTGGACGCCCGCGCCGGTGAAAAGGCCCTGGCGATCGCCGCGCCGTACGCCGCCGCCGTTCTGGCGCACATGGGCCTGTCGGTGACGGCTCAGGAATCCGATGCGGCCGTGTTCGACGTGGTCGGCGCCGCCCTGGCCGAGGCTGGTGTCGAGACCGTGGTTGCGCCCCTTAGCCAGCCGCAGGGCGAGGGCTATGACCTGATCGTCAGCGAGGGCGCCGTGATCGAGCGTCCCGAATCCTGGATCGCGGCCCTGCGTCCCGGCGGTCGTCTGGCTGTGGTGGAGCGCGACGGCGCCAGCGGCGCGGCTGTGCTCTATGTGCGCGGTCGTGAAGGCGTTTCGCGGCGCGAGCTGTTCGACGCTGCGCCTGAGTTGCTGGCGGAAATGGTCCCGGCGCCCGCGTTTGCGCTCTAAGGCCATTTGTGGCGACGGAAGGGGCGTCGCGCTGCGTGAAAAAAACTTAACTGGCGTCGGGCGGGCCTAGCCTCCAACTACGCGGATACAAGGCACTACAGGCGCGCCGGATGGGGGCGTCAGGCAGGGACAGGTTCATGTTGAAACGCTCGCGCGCGCTCGCTTCGGTCGCACTGGTCGCATTGACGATGGGGGCGACGCCGGTCTTCGCCGAGTCGTTGCAGGAGGCCATCGGTCTGGCCTATCGCACCAACCCGACCCTGCTGGCGCAGCGGGCGAATCAACGGGCTCTGGATGAGAGCATCGTCCAGGCGCGCGCCGGCCTGCGGCCGACCATCAACGCTTCGGCGGGTGTCGATTACAGCCGCACCCGCACCGATCGTGTGACGACGACGATCCCTGGTCAGACCTTCCCGATCGACACCAACGGCGACGGCGTGCCTGACGCCACCGGCACGCTGCCGGGCAACAGCAGCACCAGCGGCGGGACGATCGAAAGCGACGGCGCCAGCGCCAGCGTCAGTCTGACGCAGAACATCTGGACGGCCGGACGCGTGTCGCACGGCATTTCTGCGGCCGAAGCCAATGTCCTGGCCGGCCGTGAGAATCTGCGTCAGGTCGAGCAGCAGGTCATGGTGACGGTCATTCAGGCCTATGCCGATGTCACCCGCGATCTGGAGATTTTGCGCATCCGCCAGGAGAACCTGAAGGTGTTGCGTCGCCAACTGGATGAATCGAACGCTCGATTCGAGGTCGGCGAAATCACCCGCACTGACATCGCGCAGTCCGAAGCTCGTCTGGCGCAGTCGGAATCCGATCTGGCCAGCGCTCAGGCGCAACTGTCGGTGTCGCGCGCGGCCTACGCCGCCGTCGTAGGACAGGCGCCGTCCAACCTGCAGACGCTGCCGACGCTGCCGGGCCTGCCGACCGATTTCGACGCAGCAATGGATGTCGGCCTGGCCGAAAACCCCGGCGTGCTCGCCGCCGTTCACGCCCAGCGCGCGGCCGAGGCCAATGTGGCGGCGGCGCGGGCGGAGTATCTGCCTTCGGCGCGCCTGAACGCCTCCTATGGCGGGACGGCCAATGATCTGTCGGGCTTGGACCTGGGCGATCGCACCAGCTTTACGGCCGGCGCAACCGTCTCCGTGCCCTTGTTCACCGGGGGGCTGAACCGTTCGCGCGTCGCCCAGGCCCTGGAGCGCGCCAACGCCGCCCAGATCAACGTCGAGGGTGAACGTCGTACGGTTCTGCAATCGGTCAGTTCGGCCTATGCCCAGAGCGCTTCGGCGCGTTCCAGCGTTCAGGCCGGCGAACAGGCGGTGCGCGCCGCTTCGGTCGCCGCCGAGGGCGTGCGCCAGGAGGCTCAGGTCGGCCTGCGCACCACCTTGGACGTGCTGAACCAGGAGCTAGAACTGCGCAGCGCGGAAGTCGCCCTGACCAGCGCCCGTCGCAATGAGTATGTCGCCCAGGCCCAGCTTCTGGCGGCCATGGGCCGTCTGGGCGGTCCCAACCTGGATCCGACGATCGAAGCCTATGATCCGTCCGACAACTATCGTGCGGTACGCAATCGCGGCGCCCTGCCTTGGGATGGCGTGATCGAGGCCATCGACCGCGTCGCCGCCCCGGCGACGACGCCCGCCGTCGATGTGGAAGATGCGCCCGTTGATCGGCAGTTGAAGGGCGAAGTCGTTCGCACTGCTCCCCAGGGCTGAAGGCTGATCGACAGAACGTCCGTTGATTCCGACGGGCGTTGATGCGACGACAGGATTCAAGGGGGAGGCGAGTCTGACGGCTCGGTCCCCATCGTCGCCTGCCTAGTCCGCATCGGTTGGCGAGTGTCCCCGTTCGAGCGCCCAGGTTGAGGTTCCGACATGACCGAACAAGCCGCCCAGGAACCGACGATGGAAGAGATTCTGGCGTCGATCCGCCGGATCATCTCTGAAGACGACGCTCCGGCCGAAACCGCCCCTGTGGCGGAAGCGGCTCCCGAGCCCGCGCCGGAGCCAGAACCCGTCGTCGCCGCGCCCGAGCCCGCGCCGATCGAAGACGAGGTGCTGGAACTGACCGAGCCCTATGAGGCGCCGGCAACCGAAGCCATCGGCGATCTGGACGTGGCGGACGCTGCGCCGTTCCCGACCGAACCCGCGCCGGCGGCGACGCAACCCGCGGCCGTCGCGGCGGAGGCCGAAACCCTGGTCGGCGAAACCGCCGCAGCCAGCGCGGCCTCGGCCTTCGCCGGTCTGGCCGCCAGCTTCCAGAAGCCGGAACCTGCGCCGGTCGCTTCAGCCGCCGACATGAACTTCATGAGCGGCAATACGGTCGAGGCCATGGTCCGCGAGATGTTGCGCCCCATGCTGAAGGATTGGCTGGACGCGAACCTGCCCGCCATCGTCGAGGCTCAGGTCCGCAAGGAAGTCGAACGCATCGCCCGCAACGCAGGCTGATCGCTTCGAAACCTCGCTGAGTTTTACGACGCCCCTCAGTCCGCTGAGGGGCGTTCGTTTTTCCAGTCGAACAGGGCCTCCAGCAGACGCACGGCCTGCCCGCGCTCGCTGGCCAGATCAGGGTCGCGGCCCAGCAGCAGACGCGCATCGTCCGCCGCCGCCAGCAGCAGCGACCGATGCCGGATCGGATCGGCGAAGCGATAGGCTGGGAACCCGCTCTGTTTCAGGCCCAACGGGTCGCCGCCGCCGCGCAGGCGGAAGTCTTCCTCGGCGATGACGAAGCCGTCCTCGGTGCGGCGCAGGGTCTCCAGCCGCTCCTTCGCCGTCTCGCCCAGGGCGCCGTCTTCGCCGCCGTACAGCAGGATGCAGGCACTGGCCTTGGCCCCGCGCCCCACGCGCCCGCGAAGCTGATGAAGCTGCGCCAGACCGAAGCGATCGGCGTGTTCGATCACCATGATCGAGGCGTTGGGCACGTCGACGCCGACCTCGACCACGGTCGTTGCGACCAGGACAGGCAGGCGGCCGTCCGCGAACTCGGCCATCACCGCTTCGCGCTCGGCGCCCGGCATCTGGCCGTGAGCCAGACCGACCTCGGTCCCCAGAAGTTTACGCAGGTCTTCCGCCCGATCCTCGGCGGCGGCCAGGTCGATGGCTTCGGATTCCGCCACCAGAGGACAGATCCAATAGGCCTGGGCGCCTGCCTGAACCGCCGCCTTCAGACGCTTCGCCACCTCGCCGATGCGCGCCAGCGGCAGGACGGCCGTGGTGACGGGCGTGCGGCCCGGCGGTTTCTCCATCAGGCGGCTGACTTCCAGCTCGCCATATTGGGTCAACTCCAGCGTGCGAGGGATCGGCGTGGCTGACATGGTCAGCAGGTGGACGCCGCCCAGAGCCGGATCGCCCTTGGCCTGCAACCGCTGGCGCTCGCGCACGCCGAAACGGTGCTGTTCGTCGATGACGGCCAGCGTCAGCCGGTGAAACTGCACCGCGTCCTGGAACAGGGCGTGGGTGCCGATGGCGACCTGAGCCTCGCCGGACGAGAGGGCCGCCAGCTTGCCGCGCCGTTCGGCAGTCGTATCGCGTCCGGTCAGAAGCAGGCTGCGGACGCCGGCCTGGTTCAGCAAAGGCGACAGCTTGTCGTAATGCTGGCGCGCCAGGATTTCGGTCGGCGCCATCAGGGCGGCCTGGAACCCATTGGACGCCGCATCGGCGAGGGCCAGGGCCGCGACGGCGGTCTTGCCCGACCCGACATCACCCTGCAGCAGCCGCCCCATCTGCTCGCCGGAAGTGAGGTCGGCGCGGATTTCCGCGACGGCCTGCTCCTGCGCGCCGGTCAGAGTGAAGGGTAGGGCGGCCAGCAACCGGGCGGACACCTCGCCCGGCGTGATGCGGGCGGCGGGCGTGATCTGACGCGCGCGGCGACGACGGGCCAGGGCCAACTGATGCGCGAACAGTTCGTCATAGGCCAGACGCTGACGCACCGGCGTGTCGGGCATCAGGTCGGCCTCGTTCGTCGGGGCGTGCAGGGCCTCCAGCGCCGCGCGCCAGCCGACCCAGCGCCGCGCCGCCAGCCAGTTCGGCTCCTGCCATTCCGGCAGTTCGGGGGCGAGCGCCAGCGCGCCCTGCGCCAGCTTGCGGATCTGGCGCGAGGTCAGCCCCTGCGTCGCCGGATAGACGGGTTCGGACAGCGGAATCTCATCCGCTTTCTCGACCGGCATGATGTAGTCGGGGTGGGCGATCTGGACTTCGCTGTTGAAGCGCTCGACCTTGCCGGTCACCAGCCGCCGCGCCCCGCGCGGGGCGAGGCTCTCGATATGGCGAGGCGATCCGGCGAACCAGATCAGGTGGATGAAGCCGGTGTCGTCGATGGCGCGCACCTTGATCGGCGCGCCGTGCTTGTGCGGCGGAATCAGGCGGTCGATCGTCACCTCGAAGACGCCGATCTCGCCGTCGACGGCCTCCATCGCCGTGGTGCGGCGGCGCTGGATCACGCCGCTGGGCGACAGAAACAGCACGTCGCGCACGAGCGGACCCGCCACCTTCTGCACCAGAGGCGCGCTGCGCGGCCCCACGCCTTTCAGCGTGGAGACGTCGGCGAACAGGGGAAAGAGAATCTCGGGCCTCATCATTGGACAGCATAGCTGGCGAAGCGGCGTCTGGAACGCTATCTGATCGGCCTCTTACCGAAGTGAACGGACAGGCAAGGAAACCGCGTGGCCGATATCGACGCACGTCCCGAGGACGCCCTGAACTCTGACGACCGCAAGACGCGCCTGGGCCGCATCGCCTTCCGCGCTTGGCGCCGGGGCTTCCGCGAGGCGGACATGGTGCTGGGGCCCTTCGCCGATCAGGTCGCGCCGACGCTGGACAACGACGAATTGACCGAGTTCGAGCGCCTGCTGGATGAAGAAGACCATTATCTCTACGCCTGGATCATCGAGCGCGAACCGACCCCGCCCCAGTTCGAAGGCCCGATGATGGCCCGCATCCGCGCCTTCATGCGCGCCCATGTCGCCGCCGAAGTGGCCAAGGGCATCGGTTGATGGACGCGGCGCTAGCGCGGACTGACGCAGAACTGGGTGGCGCGCCGGAAGGGCTGGACGCCCTGATCGTCGCCGAGCGGATCAAGGCCCAGGGCGGGACCGCCCTGTTCGTCGCGCGCGATTATCAGCGCACAGGCAATTTCATCCAGGCGTTCCGCTTTTTTGCCAAGGATATTGAAGTTCTTGAATATCCTTCGTGGGATTGCCTGCCTTACGACCGGCTGAGCCCGACGGCCTCGGTCGCCGCCCAGCGCATGGCGACTCTGACCCGATTGGCGACGCGCGATCCAGCGGACCGAACGCCGCTGCTGGTGGTCGCCACGGTCGCGGCCGCCGCTCAGCGCACGCCGCCGCGCAGCGCCGTGACCGGCGCGGGTTTCGCGGCCAAGGTCGGCGCAGATCTCGATACCGGCGCCCTCGAGCGCTATGTTGCGGCCAACGGCTATGTACGCGCTTCCACCGTGTCGGAGCGCGGCGAATACGCCATTCGCGGCGGTGTGATCGATGTCTTCCCGCCGGGATTCGAGGAGCCGGTGCGCCTCGACATGTTCGGGTCTGAGCTGGAATCGATCCGCGCTTTCGACCCCGAGACCCAGCGTTCGACGCGCCAGTTGAAGGCCGTCTCTCTATCGCCCGTGTCCGAAGTGCTGATGGATGCAGATTCGATCTCGCGCTTCCGCAGCGGGTATCTGAACCTGTTCGGCGCGCCGGGCGATGAGCCGATGTACGCTGCCGTCAGCGAGGGCGCGCGCCGTCAGGGCGTCGAGCACTGGCTGCCGCTGTTCTACGACCGGCTGGATACGCTGTTCGACTATCTGCCGGATGCGGCGCCGGTCTTCCTCGACAGCCAGACGGACCAGGCGCGCGCAGAACGCTGGAATCTGACCGTCGACGCCTATGAGGCGCGCAAGGAGGCGGCGCGCGGCAAGGGCGGGGCGGCCTATCGCGCCCTGCCGACCGCGCGGCTCTATCTGGATGAGGGCGACTGGAACAGCGCCCTGGCCGGTCGCGCCGTGCGCCGCCTGTCGCCCCTGGTTGCCGGTTCCGGCGAAGACGCAGGCGGTCGACTAGGCCGCAGCTTCGCCGCCGAGCGGTCGCAGGATAGCGTCAACCTGTTCGCCGCCGTCGCTCAGCACGCCGAGGCGCTGAAGGGGCAGGGCAAGCGCGTCCTGTTCGCTTCATGGTCCGAAGGCTCGGCCGAACGCCTAACCGCCATGCTGGGCGATCACGGCCTGACGCACGTCGTGGCGGTGCGCGACTGGGATGATGTGCAGGGCGCGCCGGACGGCATCTATCTGCGCGCGGTGCTGCCGGTCGAGCATGGCTTCGTCACTGACGATCTGGCCGTCATCTCCGAGACCGACATTCTGGGCGACCGCCTAGCACGGCCTAAGCGCAAGCGGCGGGCGTCCAACTTCCTGGCCGAGGCTTCGGCCCTGACGGCGGGCGATCTGGTGGTTCACCTGGATCACGGCATCGGCCGCTATGAGGGCCTGCGGACGCTGGAGATCCAGGAGGCGCCGCACGACTGCCTCGAACTCCTCTATGCGGGTGAGAGCAAGCTCTACCTGCCGGTTGAAAACATTGACCTTCTGACCCGCTACGGCACGGACGCCGAAGGGGTTCAGCTGGACCGTCTGGGCGGCGCGGGCTGGCAGGCGCGCAAGGCCAAGGCCAAAGAGCGCCTGCGCGCCATGGCTGAGGGGCTTATCGCCCTGGCCGCCAAGCGGGCGCTGCGCGTGTCCGACGCCATCACGCCGCCCGCCGGCCTGTTCGACGAGTTCTGCGCCCGCTTCCCGTATGAGGAGACGGACGACCAGTTGAACGCCATCGGCGACGTGCTGGAAGATCTGGGCAAGGGCACGCCGATGGATCGTCTGATCTGCGGCGACGTCGGCTTTGGCAAGACGGAGGTCGCCCTGCGCGCCGCCTTCGTTGTGGCGATGACTGGCCAACAGGTCGCCATTGTCTGCCCGACGACCCTGCTGGCGCGTCAGCACTTCAAGACCTTCTCAGAGCGCTTCGCCGGCTGGCCGATCAAGGTGCGCCACCTGTCGCGCATGGTCACGGCCAAGGACGCCAACGAGACGCGCGCGGGGCTGAAGGACGGCAGTTTCGAGATCGTCGTCGGCACCCACGCGGTTCTGGCCGATCAGGTCGGCTTCAAGGATCTGGGCCTCGTCATCGTCGACGAGGAGCAGCACTTCGGCGTCAAGCACAAGGAGAAGCTGAAGTCCCTGCGGGCCGATGTTCACCTGCTGACCCTGACGGCCACGCCGATCCCGCGCACGCTGCAGATGGCGCTGTCCGGCATCCGCGAGATGTCGATCATCGCTACGCCGCCGGTCGATCGTCTGGCGGTGCGGACCTATGTCACGCCGTGGGATCCGGTGCTGGTGCGCGAGGCCCTGCTGCGCGAGAAATATCGCGGCGGTCAGGCCTATTACGTCGCGCCGCGCCTGAAGGATCTACCCGACATCGAGCGGTTCCTGCGTGAACAGGTGCCTGAGGTGAAGTTCGTCGTCGGCCACGGCCAGATGAGCCCGACCCAGCTGGAAGCGGTCATGAGCGCCTTCTATGATGGCGAATATGACGTGCTGGTCTCGACCACCATCGTCGAGAGCGGCATCGACATTCCGACAGCCAATACGCTTGTCGTGCATCGCGCGGACATGTTCGGTCTGGCCCAACTTCACCAGATCAGGGGCCGGATCGGCCGGTCCAAGGCGCGGGCCTTCGCCTATCTGACGACCGACCCGACCAAGCCGCTGAGTCTGTCGGCGGAACGCCGTCTGCAGGTGTTGCAGTCGCTGGACAATCTGGGGGCGGGCTTCCAGTTGGCGAGCCACGATCTGGACCAGCGCGGCGGCGGCAACCTGCTGGGCGACGAACAGTCGGGCCACATCCGCGAGGTCGGCGTCGAACTGTATCAGCAGATGCTGGAAGACGCCGTCGCCGAACTGCGTGAACAGGGCGAAGCGGCGCCGGATCGCGGCTGGTCGCCTTCGATCAATGTCGGCGCGGCCGTATTGATTCCAGAGGATTACGTCCCTGACCTGAACGTCCGCTTGAGCCTGTATCGCCGCCTGTCGGACGCCGAGAAGATGGAGGACCGGGAGGCCATGGCCGCCGAGCTGATCGACCGGTTCGGCCCGCTGCCGGACGAGGCGCAGCAGCTTCTGCGGATCGTGGGGATCAAGGCCAACTGCCGCACGGCCATGATCGAGAAGATCGACATCGGGCCCAAGGGCGCAGTGCTGACTCTGCGCAACAACACCTTCCCCAACCCGATGGGGCTGGTGGGTCTGATCCAGAAGAACCACGCCTTCTGGAAGATCCGTCCGGATCAGAAGATCGTGGTGAAGGGCGATTGGCCCACGCCGGAGGATCGACTGAAGGTCGCCGAGCGCATCACCGCCGATCTGGCGCGGGTGGCGGGGGCGGCATAGCCCCCGCGCCTCAGCCGACGCGAGCCTTCATGCTGCGTATCAGGGCGTCGAACAGGTTGACGTAGTCGTCGGTCCACGGCCGCACCTTGGTCGGCTCCAGCTTGCGCCAGCGGCCGTCGGCCTTGAAGTCAGCCAGCCCCTCGGCGGTCGGCGAGATGACCAGGGCCTCGGTCGAGGCTTCGGCCATCAGGGCGGCCTCTGGGTTCTCGATATAGACTTGATGCAGTTCGGCCGCGCCCAGTTCGCGTGCGGCGGCGACGGCGGGCAGGGTGATCTCCAGATTGCGGTTGGACAGGTGCAGCACAACGACGCCTGTGGGCTTCAGCAGCTTCAGATAGCCTTCGATCGCTTCGCGGGTCAGCAGATGGGTCGGCACGGCGTCGGACGAGAAGGCGTCGATGACCAGGAGGTCATACGTGCCGCGAGGCTCCTTGTTCAGCGTCAGCCGCGCATCGCCCAGCACTGTGCGGATCGGCCCGTCGGCGCAGTCCGAGATGAAGGTGAACCAGTTCGGATCGCGCGAAATGCGGTCGACCATGGGGTCGATCTCGAAGAAGGACATCTGATCCCTGGCGCGCTTGTAGGCGGCCATGGCGCCGGAGCCCTGGCCCACCACGCCGATGACGGCGGCCGGGCTGCGGGCCTGGATCAGTTCGGCCGCCTGGCCCAGGGGCGTGGTGCGGGCGTAATACATGGTCGGGGCGCAGGCGAAGTCCGGGTGGCGGGCCTGGGCGCCGTGCAAGGTGGTGCCGTGCATCAGCACATGGATGTCGCCGCCCAGCTTAGGGTCGGGCGTGACCGCCACACGCATGACGCCGAAGAAACTGCGCTCGGACAGGCTCCAGTCATAGCCGCGGCCGATGTAGTGGGCGGACAGGGTCATGGCCGCGACGACAGCCGTGAACATGAGCACTCGATCCCGAACCACGAAGGCGAGAATGGCGGCGACGCCCAGAATGATCTGCGCCGTCGTGGTCAGGCCGAAATCGCTGAAGGCCGTTCTCAGAGACGGGTTGTAGCGCAGCATCTCGAACAGCAGGGGGACGAAGACGGCGGTCGCCAAACCGGCGGCCATCAGCCAGATTTCATGCTTGGCGGGGCGATCGCCCAGCCAGGGACGGGCCAGGCAGACCAACACCATGACCAGCGGATATTCCAGCACCGTCTCGAACACGACCGGCGCGATCAGGGCGGTGAAGGCGCCGCCCAACACGCCGCCCAGCGACAGCAACAGGTAGAATTCCGTCAAGCGGTCCGGCGCTGGCCGTCGCGCCGCCATCTGTTGGTGGCACATCAGGGCGGTGAAGAAGAAGCCCAGAAGGTGAAGGCCCAGCAGCGCCAGCCACTGGCCGGTCGTCATCCCGACCAGGGCGGCGATCAGCACCGTGAGGAAGGCCTGCAGCATCAGGGTGATGTGCAGGGGAATCCACGGCTTCGCCTGGAAGGCGATGACGAAGGTCAGCAGATAGAGGGCTAGGGGCGCGACCCAGAGGAAGGGAGCGGAGGCCACGTCCGTCGAAAGGTGAGCGGTGACGCCCAGCATTAGGCTGGATGGAGCGGCCGCGAGCAGGACCAGCACCACCTTCCGACGCCAGGGAATGGGCGGGCTGCGTTCAGCCGCCTTCTGGGGCTGAGTGATGCTCGCCGCGCGCGGCATGAGGATCGCAAGGCCCACCAGCATGATGGCGAAGACGCCATAGCCCACGGTCCAGCCCCATCTCTGTCCCGACAGGGAGGCCAGCGGCTCGATCAGGGCGGGATAGGCCAACAGGGCCAGGAAGCTTCCCAGATTGGAGGCGGCGTACAGGACATAGGGGTTGGCGCCGTCGGGGCGTCCTGCACGGACGCCCGCATACCAGGCCTGCAACAGGGGCGCTGTGGCCGATAGGACCGCGAACGGGGCGCCGACCGACAGCGCCAGCGCGCCGAGCAGCCAGCCGATCGGCGCGGCTGGGTCAGGATCGCCAAGGGCCTGGGTGATGCTGAGGGGCAGGAAGAGGGCTGCGGCCGCCAACAGCACCAGGTGGATCACCGCCTGCGCCCGTATCGACGGGATGCGTTGCAGCAGGTGGGCGTAGAGATAGCCCGCCAGCAGGGCCGCCTGGAAGAAGACCATGGCGGTGTTCCACACCGACGGCGACCCGCCCAGCAGCGGCAGCACCAGCTTGGTCGTCATCGGTTGAACGACGAATACCAGGCTGGCCGAGGTGAAGACGGCGACGGCGAAGGCCGCAGGTGTTATCGCATCGACATTGCGATGCGCCGTCGTCAGAGTTTGATCGGTCATTCGCTGCTTTCGACGTCGGGCGGCTGATTCCGTCCGGTGAGGCTATGACGACTCGTGGACGGAGCGAATTCCTATGTTGCCGCAGGATATCGAGGCGATCGCCGAGGCTGTGATCCGTCGGGCGGAGGCGAAGGGCCTGATGATCGCCACGGCTGAAAGCTGCACGGGCGGGCTGGTGTCGGGCGCGCTGACGGCGATTGCAGGCTCGTCCGCCGTGCTGGACCGCGGGTTCGTCACCTACAGCAACGAGGCCAAGGTCGAGATGCTGGGCGTGGGCAGCGATCTGTTGGCGAGCTTCGGCGCCGTGTCCGAATCGACGGCCCGCGCCATGGCTGAAGGCGCCGTGGCGCGCTCGCGGGCCTCCATCGCCGTGTCTGTGACGGGCATCGCGGGCCCTGGGGGCGGTTCGCCGCAGAAGCCGGTAGGGCTGGTGCATTTCGCTGCGCACGGCCCGAACGGCCGCACCGTGCATCTGGAAAAGCGCTTCGGCGACCTCGGACGTGATGCGATCCGGTTGGAGAGCGTGCGGACGGCTCTGGCGATGCTGATGGACGCCGTGTCGGAATGAGCGAGGCTGTGATGACGGTGGACGCGCGCGGGCATAGATGCCCGGTGCCCAGCCTGCGTCTGCGCAAGGCGCTGGAGGGACGGGCGCCGGGCGTTCAGCTGACCTTGCTGGCCACGGACGCCATGGCGCGGATCGACGTGCCGTTCCTGATGCGGGAACTGGGCGGCCGCGTGGTTCAGATCGACGAGACGGACGGCGTCCTGAGCATCACTGTCGAGACTGGCGGCGCTCGGACAGGTTGACGACGGTGTCGGGCAGGGCTGCGGGTTCAGATGGAACCGCTCGTGTCTCCCACTCGATCTCCAGTTCCGTGGCGAAGGCCCCGCCGTAGAAGACGGCGTTGACGTTCCACGACAGCCAGATCAGCAGCACCACCACGGCGCCGACCGAGCCGTAGGTCGCGCCCAGGTGGACGATCTGCTCGACATAGATGGTGCACAGCCAGGAGAAGAAGGTGGACATGACCGTGGCCACCAGGCCGCCGATGATCGCCGCCTTCCAGGCGACGCGCTTGGCGTGGGCCATGGCGTAGCGGTAGAGCATGGTCAGCCCCAGCCATAGACCCAGGGCGGGCCACAGGCCGTCCAGCGGCAGGGCCAGCCAGCCGACGGGCTGATCGGCATAGGCGTGCTCCATCAGGCGTGACGTCACCACGGCGCCCGACACGATGGTGAACAGCACGAAGGCGGCCAGCGCGACCAGGAAGGCCAGCATGTTGAACTTGAAGAAGCCGAGCGGGTTGGTCTCGTCGTGGATCAGGTTCAACCCGGCCAGCAGGGCCTTGAACCCACGGTGCGCCGCATAGGCGCCGATCACCAGGGCGATCGCGCTTTGGGCCGAGACGGTGCGCGCTGAGGCGTTTGCCAGGCGATCGATCTCATTCAGAAACAGGGTGCGCGCGGCCGATGGGATGACGTCCGCCAGGGCGGCGGCCTGCTCGCTGACCTGTCCGATGGTCAGAACGGCCTTGTAGAAGCCGATCAGGATGGCGATGGCCGGGAACAACGCCAGCAGGGCGAAGAAGGACACGCCGCCCGTATAGAGCATGACGTCGCGACCCCAACTGCGGCTGAAAGCCCGAGTCATCAGGCGCAGCCAGAGCCGGGGTTGGGCCGTGATCGGCTTGGAAAAGGTCAATCGGCAGTCTCGATCGTCAACGAAGGGGGCGGATTAACCCCATTCGCAGCAAGGTGAGAAGTCCCAATGTCGTCATCGGATGATCAGCCTTGCCCATTGCGGGCCTCGTCGGCGCCGGTATCATGGCGGTTCTGGAGCGGTCGCGGGGGCGAGCCGCCCAGGCCAAGGAGACAGTGTTTGGAATCTGATCCGCGCGTTCTGGTCGTCGCCGACGCTGACGATCAGCTTGGCTCGCTTTGCGAAGGACTGGACCGACTAGGATGGCGCACCGTGACGGCGCGCTCGCTGGATGCAGCGCTTCTGGCGGTATCGGACCTGCCTGTGGATGCGGCCGTGGTCGAGTTGAAGAGCCTGGCCGAAGGCGGGCTGGAGCGCCTGCGCAGCGCCGCCGCCCCGCGCTATCTGTCGATCCTGGGTCTGGGCGCTGCGTCAGATCCTGGAGGCGATGGATGCGATCTGGTTGTGTCGACCCATCCGCATCCTTTGCAGACGGCCTTCCGGTTGGAGCAGTTGACGCGCGCGGCGGTGGCCGAGGAAGAATTCAGGCTGCGTCGTGCGACGTTTGCAGGGCACGGCGTCGACCTGCCTGAGCCGACGATGGGCGACACGCCGTTGCAGGTTCTGACGGCGGGTGCGGCCGACCGCCGTTTCCTGGCCCTGTCCAACGCCCTTGCGGCGGCGGGCGCAGAGGCTGTGGCGGCGCCGACTCCCTACACGGCCTTCGACTATCTGCATGAGCGAGCGTTCGACGCCGCCGTGCTGTGGGGCGATCGGGACCATGCGCCGGCCTTGTCGATCGCGGCGGGCATGCGTCGCAACACGCGCCTCTATCATATCCCCCTGACCCTCTATCTGCG
Organism: Brevundimonas sp. ZS04; assembly: GCF_001956865.1. NCBI lineage: Bacteria > Pseudomonadati > Pseudomonadota > Alphaproteobacteria > Caulobacterales > Caulobacteraceae > Brevundimonas > Brevundimonas sp. ZS04. The sequence continues at coordinate 242,331 of NZ_MTHE01000001.1, read as the reverse complement.
CGAGAAGGTCGAGCCTGATCTGGCTGCCTTGTTTGAACGAGGCTTCGCAGACGTCGCCGCCGCAGAGACTTCAGAGGAGGAAGCGGCCGACCGGGTGCTGGCCCTGGCGCGCAATCATCGCCGTCGGCAGGGCTTGAGACGGGCTCTGGACGCCGTACGCGGTTGCGACCTGATGGACCCTGAGACCGGGCTGTTCAGCCGCGACCTGTTCGCGGCGCATTTGGCGCGCATCGCCAAGGGCGCGCGTGAGCGGAACCGACGCCTGTCCGTGTGCGTCCTGCGCGTGCCGAATAGCGAAACCATGGCGGCGGTCCGTGCGGGCGGCTGGCTGGAGCGGGCCATGCCCCAGATCGGCGCCATGGTGTCGCGCCTGGTGCGGGTGGAGGACACGGCCGCCCGTCTGTCGCCGGAAACCTTCGCCCTGGCCTTGCCCGCGACGGATCACCCTGCGGCGCGGCTGACGGCGGAACGGATCGCGGCGGTGATCGCCTGCACCGCCTTCGACGCGGGGCCGAACCGCTCGCCCTTCGTGGTGGAGCTCGACGTCGGCGCCGCCGAGATGCAACTGGATGAAGCGCCGGCCGCCTTGCTGGAGCGCGCTTCGGCCCAGGTGTCGTGACGGTCTAGGCGTCGGCGTCGTCGTCCAGTTTGTGACCGTCCAGGCGGGCTGCGTCGCGGTCGCGTTCGGCCTTGGCTGCATCACGTTCGGCGCGGGTGCGTCCAAAGGTCAGGCGGTTAGCCTCGGCCGTCCGCTTGGCGGCGGCCTTGTCGCGGGCCTTTCGCGCCTTGTTCAGGTTGACGATCTCACCCATCAGACATGACCGTCCGGGCTGTCCTTGGCCCAGGCGCGTTTCAGCGCCGGGCGAGCGCCGATGCGCTGGACATAGGCGTCATAAGGCTCGCCCGCAGGCATGGCGGCGCGGAACCACTGCAGCAGGCTGCCGAACAGGATGTCGAGGGCTGAAAACTCTCCCAGGATGTAGTTGCCGCCCTGGATCGCCGTGCGCCAACGCCGGTCCAGTTCGGCATAGGCGGCCTTCTGAGTCTCGTTCCAACCGGCAGGCGGACCGGAGGTCAGCACCGTCTCCAGCACATTGTTGTAGAGCCCCAACCACGACAGGTACTCGGCCCGGCGTGGATCGGCCGGTCCCGGCGCCAGGCCTGCCTCGGGGTGGCGATCGGTCAGGAACAGGAAGATCAGCACCGATTCGATCAGCACTTGGCCGTCGATCTCGAGCGCCGGGGCCTGCTTCAGCGGATGGGGGTTGGTTGGGTCGGTTCGGCCCTGGCCCTCACGCCGCAAAATGTCGACGTAGTGGATGCGATAATCGGCGCCCAGTTCCTCCAGCAGCCACAGAAGGCGGGTCGAGCGGGACTGCGGCGCGTGGTGAATGATCATCGACATTGTGAACTTCCTCGCCTGGCTTTGCGGTGAACCCTCTAGCGGCCAGGCCGTTCCGAGGCGGTCCCCATAGTAACGGAGAGCGTCAATGATAAACGCCTCGATGATCAAGGAACATCAGGAAGTCGTCGGTTCGGACGGCCGCCATGTCGGCCGCGTCGATCATGTGATGGGCGACCAGATCGAGTTGGCGAAGCTGGATCTCGGTTCAGGCTTCAAGCACCATATGATCCCTGTCAGTTGGGTCACGCACGTGGACGAGCACGTCCATCTGAACATGACCCAGGACGAAGCCAAGGCGCGCTGGACCGAGAAACACTAAGGCGTCGCCTTACCGCGATTTCATCCCGGGCCCCGCTGCAATCAGCGGGGCCTTTCGCCATATGAAGAGGGTTGATTGACGCTAAGGAGCGACCGATTTGATCCGACTGATCCTGAACCTGCTGTGGTTCTTCCTGGGCGGGTTCGCCTCAGGCCTGGCCTGGCTGTTCGGCGGGCTGTTGCTGGCCTTGACGGTCGTAGGCCTGCCGTGGGCGTTTTCGGCGTGGCGGATCGCCAGCTATTCCTTCTGGCCGTTCGGGCGCGAGATCGTCTGGCGCGATCCGAACCCGGCCGATCTGGGCGCAGGCTGTCTGGGCGTCGGGCTGAATGTGATCTGGCTGGTGCTGGCGGGCTGGTACATCGCCTTGGCGCATATTCTGATCGCCGTGCCGCAGTTCGTCAGCCTGATCGGCATTCCCTTCGCTCTGAAGAACGTCGAACTGGCCAAGCTGTCGCTGGCGCCCGTGGGGCGGACCATTCGCGACAAGGACTGAGCATGAAAAACGCCGGCCGGAGCGAACCCGGCCGGCGTCTTCATGTCTGGCGATAAGCGCGGCTTACTGCGGCGAGATCATCTTCTCGGGACGGACGTATTCGTCGAACTCGGCGTCTGTCAGATAACCGCCGCCGACGGCTTCCTGGCGCAGGGTGGTGCCGTTCTTGTGCGCCGTCTTGGCGATCTTGGCGCAGGTGTCATAGCCCAGCTTGGCGTTCAGGGCGGTGACCAGCATCAGGCTGTTTTCCAGGCCGTGCTTGATGTTGTCCTCGCGCGGCTCGATGCCGACGACGCAGTTGTCAGTGAAGCTGATGGCCGCGTCGGCGACCAGGCGCACGGACTGCAGGAAGTTGTAGGCCATCACCGGGTTGTAGACGTTCAGCTCGAAGTGGCCCTGCGAACCGGCGAAGGAGATTGCGGCGTTGTTGCCGAACACTTGGGCGCAGACCTGGGTCAGGGCTTCGCTCTGGGTCGGATTGACCTTGCCCGGCATGATGGACGAGCCCGGCTCGTTTTCCGGCAGCGACAGCTCGCCCAGACCCGCGCGCGGACCCGAGCCCAGGAAGCGGATGTCGTTGGCGATCTTGAACAGGGAGGCGGCGACCGTGTTGATCGCGCCGTGGGTGAAGACCATGGCGTCGTGCGCGGCCAGGGCCTCGAACTTGTTCGGCGCCGTGGTGAAGGGCAGGCCGGTGATGCCCGCGATCTGAGCCGCGACCTTTTCAGCGAAGCCGATCGGCGCGTTCAGGCCGGTGCCGACGGCGGTGCCGCCCTGGGCCAGCTCCATCAGGCGCGGCAGGGTCAGTTCGATGCGCTCGATGCCCATGGCGACCTGATGGGCGTAGCCGCCGAACTCCTGGCCCAGCGTCAGCGGCGTGGCGTCCTGGGTGTGGGTGCGGCCGATCTTGATGATGTGGGCCCAGGCCTTGGCCTTGGCGTCCAGCGCGGCGTGCAGGTGCTTCAGGGCGGGGATCAGGTCGTTGACCACCTGCTCGGCGCAGGCCACGTGCATGGCCGTCGGATAGGTGTCGTTCGACGACTGGCTCATGTTGACGTGGTCGTTGGGGTGGACCGGCTTCTTGGAGCCCATCTCGCCGCCCAGCATCTCGATGGCGCGGTTCGAGATCACCTCATTGGCGTTCATGTTCGACTGTGTGCCCGAACCCGTCTGCCAGACGACCAGAGGGAAGTGGTCGTTCAGCTTGCCTTCGATCACTTCATTGGCGGCGGCGATGATGGCGTCAGCCAGCTTGGCGTCCAGCTTGCCCAGGTCGCGATTGGTCTCGGCGGCGGCGCGCTTGACGATGCCCAGGGCGCGCACGACCGGCAGGGGCTGCTTTTCCCAGCCGATCTTGAAGTTGCCGAGCGAGCGCTGGGCTTGCGCGCCCCAGTAGCGATCGGCGGCGACCTCGATGGGGCCGAAGGTGTCGGTTTCGATACGAACGTTGCTCATGTGCGCGGGACTCGTCTCTCAGGCGTGGCGGGAAGATGCCGGGCGGTGTAGCACGCAGGCGCGGCGGGGCAAGGCGAGCCGCACTTCACGAAAGGCGGACGGCGCGTGGACGGCTGGATCGGAACCGGAAAGGTCAAGGCGCGAGAGCAGGGCGAGGCGGTCGAGATCACCATCGACGGCCTGACCACCCAGGCCAAATATTACAAGCCTCTGGTCTATGAGTTCATGCGCAAGGAATGGACGTCGCGACCATCGTGGGGCGATTACGTCGTCGAGATCGTGATGGAGCACGTCGGCGATCCGCCGTGGATGGACCTGGACAACCTCGCCAAGGCCCTGCTGGACGCGATCAAGGGCTATCTGTTCCACGACGACAGCCAGGTCGCCCGCCTGCTGGTCGAGCGCCGCGAAGGCGAGCGCGAGCGCATCACCATTCGAGTCTTTCCCCGCAAATAGAGCCACGAAAATAGGGGCCGCGCCGGGCGCGACCCCTATCTAAGGTCAGTCTAGAAGCGGTTCAGCCTGCCGCGTTCGAGATCAGCGTCTGTACGTCTTTCGGCTTGGCGATGTTCGAGCCGGCGGTCTTGTAGGTGGTCAGCTTGCCGCCTTCCCACAGGCCGACTTCCAGCGCCTTGGTCGCCGGGTCGATCAGCAGATAGGCCGCGTTGACGCCGCCCTCATGCTGCTTGTTGCCCGAAGTGAACAGGACGGCGCCGTCTTTCTGCAGCGGCGCTTGGGTCTGCATATTGGTCGTCAGGGCGTCGAACTTGTCGCCCAGCAGCGTCTTCAGATCAGCCGTGATCGCGCTGTCTTCCAGAAGCTTGGTCTCGTTGGGATACTTGCCGATCTGGGTGTTCAGGGCGTTCCAGTCAGCAGCGGCGGTTTCAACGGTTGCGGGCGCGGCCTCGGTCGAGGCGGTCGGGGTTTCCGCCGGCGGCGTCGCTTCAGGCTGGCTGCAGGCGGCCAGCGTCAGGGAAACGGCGGCGGCGGACATGAGAGACAGACGCATGGAAGCGACCTCGCTTAGGTAAGGAAGGGGAGGTTACGGCAACGCTTATCTACAGCCAAAGGTTGCGCGCCCTTTGGCGCGAAGACGTTATTTCTTGCGGAACTGGTCCAGCGAAACGACCTTCGGGCCGTCGTCGTCCGAGGGTGGAGGCGGGGCGGCGTCCGGGTCGCGCGCCGGCGGCGACAGGGGCGCGATCTCGGCCTCGACGATTTCCGGCTCGTCGAACTGCAGCAGGAACTGCACGCTGGGGTCGTAGAAGCGGACCACGGCGCTGTAGGGCACGGTCAGCACCTTGGGCGCGCCGCCGAACTTCAGCATCACCGAAAACAGGTCAGGCTCTACCGCCAGATCCCAATATTGGTGTTGCAGCACCACCGTCATCTCGTCCGGGTATTTGGCCAGGACGTCCGGCGGGACGCTGACGCCGGCGCCGCGGGTCTTGAAGGTGATGTAGAAGTGGTGGGCGCCGGGAATGCCCTCGGGCTCAGCCGCGCGCTCAAGCGCCAGGCGGATCACGCCGCGCAGGGCGTCCTGGGCGAGTTGCTCATAATGCATCTCGTCGACAGGGGGAGTTTGATCCGTCATCGGCGCCTCAAGAAAGGGGAACGCGCGACTGTTACCCGCCCAAGGCGAGCGACGGAAGACGCAGAGTCGCCTGCGGCAAAGGAATTTCGATGTCGGGACAAGCGCCGGGATTCTGTCGCCAGACTCCTAAGGAAGTGGGGGGCTTCTGTTGCCAGGCGCCCCCCGGGCCCCGCCTAAGGATCTGAACCCCTAGGACTTAAGTGTTCGAAATCAACCGAACCGCATTACGCGGCGAGGCGGACTTCTCCAGCGAAGTTATCGTTCGCAGTTAGATAAAGGCCCGATACGGTGGGCCAGGACGAGCGAAAGCAATCCTCTTTACACGTCCGTCGATGCTAGTCGGCCCCATGCTGCCTCCGCCGATAACGCGGGGAAGAAGTTGGTGGAGCCGCCGGGAATCGCACCCGGGTCCGGTCCGCTTATTACAGGCGCGTTTATCGCCATAGCTCGGGCGAACCCGAGCAGGATCAATATAGTATGGGTGACGCGGCCTTCCAAGGGGCTGGCTAAGAAGTTCAGGCGAAACCGGAGTGGCGGGGCCAATCCCTCTGTTGGTTGCGGAACCAGGTCAACTGACGCTTGGCGTAGTTGCGGGTGGACTGCTTCACGGCGTCGACGGCGTCGCTCAGCGACAGTTCACCCGACAGATGCGCCGCCAGTTCGCGCACGCCGACCGCCTTCATCGCGGGCAAGTCCGGGTCCAGATCGCGGGCGACGAGCGCGCGCACCTCGTTCAGCGCGCCGTGCGCCATCATCAGATCCACCCGCGCGTCACATGAGGCGTAGAGGCGTTCGCGCGGGGGCTCCACGACGAGGGCGTCATAGCTGTCGGGAGGCAATAGCGGTCGGGTGTCGGTCTTCCAGGCGCTGAGCGCGCGGCCGCTGGCGCGATGCACGCTGAGGGCGCGGACCAGACGCTGCCGATCGCCGGGAAAGACGGCGGCTTCAGCGGCGGGGTCGACTTCGGCCAGGCGGCGACGGAAGGCGGTTTCGCCTTCAGCGTCGAACTCGGCCTGAACGGCGTCACGGGTTTCGACCGGCACAGGCGGAATATCGGCCAGCCCCTTGGTCAGGGCGTTGAAATAGAGGCCGGTGCCGCCGACCATCAAGGCGGGGCGCCCCTCAGCCGCCAGTTCGGCCAGCAGGTCCATGACCGCCCGACTCCATCGACCGACCGACCAGGCGTCGGCGGCGTCAGCGACGCCGTAGAGGCGATGCGAGACCGCAGCTTCATCCTCAGCCGAGGGGCGGGCGCTCAGCACGCGCAGGTCGGCGTAGAGTTGCTGGCTGTCGGCGTTGATGATGACGGCATTCGTTTCGCGCGCGCGCTCCATCGCCAAGCGCGACTTGCCTGAGGCGGTGGGGCCGGCGATCAGGGTGACGAGGGGCTGGGACAAAGGATCAACTCGCGAACGGACGCTTAGGGCGATAGAACGCCCGTCACCGGCCCGGCAAGTCCGTCGAGCCACAAGGAGTCTCCATCGTGACCGACCGCGCCGCCGTTCTCGCCGCCCTCGACGCCGTGATCGACCCGAAGTCGGGCCAGGGGCTGGCGACGGCCGGGCTGGTGCAGGGGCTGGTCGTGGCCGACGGCCGCGCGGGCTTCGTCATGGAAGTTCCAGCCAAGGAAACGGCGCTGTACGCCCCCGTGCGCGACGCGGCCGAAACGGCGCTGAAGGCGATTCCGGGCATGGAGCGCGTGTCGGTCGTCCTGACCGCCGAGGCTGTGGCTGCCGCGCCGCGCCGCACGGCGGGCCTGTCGAAGGCCGCGACCGATCAGGGGCGGCCCAAGGCGCCGGTTCCGACGGATCGACCCGCCCATGTGAAGCGCGTCCTGGCCGTGGCCAGCGGCAAGGGCGGCGTCGGCAAGTCGACGGTTGCGGTCAATCTGGCGGCGGCGTTGGCGGCGCGCGGCCTGTCGGCCGGGGTGTTGGACGCCGATGTCTATGGCCCGTCCTTGCCGACCATGCTGGGCCTGTCGGGCCAGCCCGCCTATGAGGACGGGGCCATGGTCCCGCATACGGCGTACGGCCTGAAAGCCATGTCGGTCGGCCTGCTGACCAAGGCCGAGGACGCCATGATCTGGCGCGGGCCGATGGCTTCCCAGGCCATTACCCAAATGCTGACCCAGACGCGCTGGGGCACGGAAGAGCAGCCGCTGGACGTCCTGGTCATCGACCTGCCGCCGGGCACCGGCGACGTACAGCTGACCCTGATCCAGAAGACGCCGCTGGATGGGGCGGTGATCGTCTCGACGCCGCAGGAAGTGGCCCTGGCCGATGCGCGCCGGGCGCATACCCTGTTTGCAAAGGTCGGCGTGCCGACCCTGGGTCTGGTCGAGAACATGAGCGGCGAAGTATTCGGGACCGGCGGCGCCGAGGCCGAGGCCGCGCGCCTGAATGCGCCCTATCTAGGCGATCTACCGCTGGACGGGGCGATACGCCGCGCGGGCGATGCGGGGCGGCCATTGGTCGCCGCTGACCCGCAGCATCCGGCGTCCGGCCGTTTCCACCAGATCGCCGCGCAGGTCGCTGCGGCGCTGGGTCTCTGAAGGAGAGGGTGATGGCGGAACAGGCAACGTCCGTGGTCGTCTGCGGCATCGATGGCAGCGCGCACGCCGAAGCAGCCGTGCGTGTGGCGGCGCAACTGGCCCAGGCGAAGGGCGGCAAGCTGGCTCTGGTGGCGGTCAATCCGCTCAGTTCGGCCAGCGGCCACCCTGACATTCGCGCCTGGATGAGCAGGAGGCCATCCTAGCCCGCTCGACAGCCGAGGCCCGCCGTCACTGCAAATCGGTCGAGGCGGTGACGATCGAGGGGCATGATGTCCCTGACGCCCTGATCGCCGCCGCCGCTCAACTGGGCGCGGACCACATCGTCGTGGGTACGGGCGACCGCAAGGGCCTGGTCAACTGGCTGATGGGTTCGACCGCCAAGGCCGTGGCCGCCCGCGCGCCGGTCAGCGTGACGATCGCCCGCTAGCTTCAGACGGGCTCGACCACCACGGCGGTGCCATAGGCCAGAACCTCGGTCACGCCGGGCATGATTTCATTGGCGTCGTAGCGCATGGCCAGGATGGCGTTGGCGCCGATCTCCTGCGCGTGGGCGATCAGGTCGTCATAGGCTTCCTGTCGCGCCGCCTCGGCCAGTTTGACGTAGGCGCCGACCTTGCCGCCGATCATCGACTGCACCCCGCCGATGGCGTCGGAGATGACGTTGCGCGAGCGCACGGTGATGCCGCGCACCACGCCCAGTTGGCGCACGACGCGATGACCGGCCAGGTCATTGGTGGTGGCGACGATCATTCGGCTCTCCTTGATTCAGCGACGGTCCAGAACGGTGAAGGCGAAGGCGTGGTCGTCCTTCTCGCCCGCTTCGTGCGGTTCGAACGCCGTGCGGACGAAGGCGGTTTCGTCGAAGGACGGGAAGACGGCGTCGCCTTCAGGCTCGGCCTCGACCTCGGTGATGTAAAGGCGCTTGGCGCGAGGCAGGGTGGCGGCGAAGATCGCCGTGCCGCCGATGACGCAGACTTCGTCCACGCCGTCTTCCGCCGCCTGTTCACGCGCGATGGACAGGGCCTCGTCCAGGGTGGCGCAGACCACGGCGCCCTTGGCCAGACCGGCCTCGGCGTAGGATTCATCCTTGGTCAGGACGATGTTCAGGCGGCCGGGCAGGGGCTTCAACGGCAGGCTCTCCCACGTCTTGCGGCCCATGATGCAGGGCTTGCCCACGGTCACGGCCTTGAAACGCTGCAGATCCGAGCGCAGCCGCCAGGGCAGATCGCCGTCGCGACCGATGACGCCGTTCCTGGCGCGGGCGACGACGAGGGCGATTGAGGGAACGGCCAAGCTGGTTTTCCGTTGAGGTTGAAATTTTGCTGTCAAATGCCCCCGGAGCCTCGTGTGAACAAGTACGCCAAGCCGCTGATCGTCGGATTCATTGTCCTGTTGATCGTTTCCTTCGGTATCGGTTTCCTGGGAGGAGCTGTCGGGGCGGATCTGGGCGTGCTGCCGGTGATGGCCGGTCTCTTCGCTGGCGCGTTCACCGCCTACATCATGGCCAATCTGGCGGGAAACCGAGCCGGCGTCGCGGCGTCCGAAGCCGATCGCGCGGCGGCGGCCAGCCTGACGCCGCCTCACGGCAAAGCCCTGGTCATCGTCTATCGCGAAGGCTTTGTGGCCATGGCTGCGGGCATGAACCTGGCGCTGGATGGTCGTGAATTCGCCCAGATCAAGGGCGGCAAGTTCACCGCCCTGGCGGTCGATCCGGGCGAGCATGAGCTATCGGCCGGCTTCGGCGGCCTGGCCGGTCCTCAGAACAACGCTGCGGTCGTCAGTTTCGTCGCGCGCGACGGTCAGGCTTTCGCCTATCGGGCCACGGTGTCGATGGGCGCGGTCAAGAACAGCGTCGTGCTGGTGCCCGCGCCCGAAGGCAAGGATGCGCTCAGCGCCAGGTTGGCGCGCATGCCGATGACGGCGCCGGACAGCGCCGCCTTGACCTGATCAGGCGTCCGGCTCTAGCAGTTTCGCACGGAACAGCAGGCCGCCGATCACCGCGCCGATCGCCGGGGCGACGAAGAAGACCCAGACCTGGCTTAGCGCCTGGCCCCCGACCAGCAGGGCCGGGCCGAAGCTGCGGGCCGGGTTGACCGACACGCCCGTCACCTGGATGCCGACGATGTGGATGACGGCCAGGGTGATGCCGATGGCGACCCCGGCGAAAGCGCCGTGCCCCTTGGCCCCTGTCACGCCCAGGATGGCGATCAGGAAGATGGCGGTCGCCACCATCTCGAAAACCAGGGCCGCGTGCAGGCCGTACCCGCCCGGCGATCCGGCGTCGAAGCCGTTCTGGCCCAGGCTGGCGAAGCCCGTCTTGGCGATCATGCCAAGGATGGCCGCGCCGATGATGGCGCCGATGAACTGGGCGATCCAATAGACGACCATGTCCTTAGCGCTCATCCGTCCGGCGACGAAGGCGCCCAGGCTGACGGCCGGATTGACGTGGCAGCCCGACACCGGCCCGATGCCATAGGCCATGGCCACGATGGCGAAGCCGAAGGCCAGGGCGATGCCCAGCTGACCGACGTGATCGAACCCGCCCAGTACGGCGGCCCCACACCCGAAAAGCACCAGAACCAGCGTGCCGACCAGTTCGGCGGCGAACTTCTTGACCATGGAACCCTCCCGTTTCCAGTCACCGCCTGGTGGCGGATTGCAAAGAGGGTGCGCTTAAAACGCCGAATTCGCCAGTCGCCGTTACGTGAGTTTACGTATCCGCCTTCAACCAGCGCAGCCATTTGCGCTGCATGGCGGCGTTCAGGTCGACGCCGGCGCGGTCGCAATAGATCAGCAGCATGCCCAGAACGTCGGCTGCTTCGTCGGCCAGGGCCTGAGCATCAGCGGCCCCGCGCGCTCGTTGGGTCAGGCGCAGATGCTCGGCGGTCAGTTCGCCCAGCTCTTCCTGCAGCTTCAGCAGGGCCCAATCGCGATCGCGGTCGATGGAATGTTCGCGCGCATAGATGTCGGAGATGCGCAGGACATCCGCCTGGAGGTCGGTGAGTTTCATCGGGGATCAGGCCGCCTCAGACGGCGACGGGGGCCTTGATGTGCGGCCAGGATTGGTAATCGTTCAGCACGAAGTCCGACAGCTCGAAGCCGAAGAGGTCGTCTTTGTCCGCCACGCTCAAGGTCGGCAGGGGCAGGGGGGCGCGGCTCAGTTGCAGCTCAGCCTGTTCCAGGTGGTTCAGATACAGGTGGGCGTCGCCGAAGGTGTGGACGAAATCGCCCGGCTCCAGCCCCACGACCTTGGCCAGCATGTGCGTCAACAGGGCGTAGGAGGCGATGTTGAACGGCACGCCCAGGAAAACGTCGGCCGACCGTTGGTACAGCTGGCAGCTCAGCTTTCCGTCAGCGACGAAGAATTGGAACAGGCAGTGGCAGGGCGGCAGGGCCATGTCGTCCACGTCGGCCGGGTTCCAGGCGCTGACGATGTGGCGGCGGCTGTTGGGATTGGTCTTGAGGCCGTGCACCAGCTTCTGGATCTGGTCGATGCTCGCGCCGTTGGGCGCGGCCCAGGAGCGCCACTGCTTGCCATAGACGGGGCCTAGGTCGCCGTTCGCGTCGGCCCATTCGTCCCAGATGCTGACGCCGTTGTCCTTCAGCCAGGCGATGTTGGTCTCGCCGCGCAGGAACCACAGCAGTTCGATGAAGATCGACCGCGTGTGCAGCTTCTTCGTCGTCAGCAGGGGGAAGCCCTTGGACAGGTCGAAGCGCATCTGGCGCCCGAAGACGCCCAGGGTGCCGGTGCCGGTGCGGTCGTCCCGTCGTACGCCGTCGTCGAGAATGTCCCGCAGCAGGTTCAGATACTGCCACTCAGGATGATCGGCAGGCGCGGCCGCCGTACGAGTTTCGAGATCAGCAAGGGCGACGGCGGCGTTCATGGGAAGAGAGGATGCCGCTGATTCGGCGCCGACGGCAGGCGCCTGATTCGCTTGCTCACAGAAAAGAGAAAGCGTCCGCCGATCAAACCGGCGGACGCTTTGCTAAAAGGCGGCAGCGATGTGGTCAGCGTGCGGGCGCCAAACGCTCGTTCTGCACCCAGCCGATGTTGTCGTCGCTATCCAGCACCTCGATCCAGCCGCCGCGCTCCTTTCCGGTGGGGAACACGACCTCGCGCGCGGCCAGAGGCCGAATTGTCTCGCCGTCGGGTGCGGCGCGCAGGATCGTCGGCAGCGCCAGGCTGCGGCTCGACATCGACGGACGCTCGGCATAGCGACGGCGGTCGTCTTCCTCGCGGCGGATTTCGTCGCGGATGCGGCGACGCTCGGCTTCGCGCTCGCGCTCGGCCCGTTCCTGTTCGCGGCGTTCTTCAGTCGCCACGCGACGCGTCTCCGCTTCGCGGTTGGCGGTTTCAGCGGCGATGGCTTCACGGTTGGCGCGGGTGACTTCCGGAATTTGGGAGCCGGTGCCGCCCAGGCTGGTCACCAGGTCGGCATACCCGCGCACCATGGCCAGGGCGATGATCTTGCCTTCTTCTTCACTTTCATATCCCGCGCCGACGCGGCCGCCGAAATGATTGTCGCGGATACGCAGGCTGCGCAGGTCGCCTTTGTTCGCCACGGCGCGCGTGTTGCCGACGGTTTCAGCCAGAGGCACGCTGGCCAGGGAGAAGACGACCTGGGCGTCTTCCTTGCCGCGCCCGATGTCCTTCTTGAGATCGCGAATCCGTTCGACCGTATTGGCGTTCAGGGAAGGCGCCGGTCCCTGAGCGACTTGCCCGCCTTGGCCGCCGAGGACATTTCCGGCCATGTTCGTGGCGGCGTTCAGAGCCTGCATCTGCAAGGGGTTGAGGCCGGCGCCGGCGCCCAGGCCGCCCAAACCTCCGAGGCCGCCGCCCATTTCCCCGCCCGTCGCCGCAGCGAGGCCGGCGGTGAGCAGGGCTCGGCCGCCGACCGCCGCCAGGGAACCGAGCAGGCCAGACCCGCGGTCGTTATCGGTCGGCTCGATCGGATTCGCCAATTCGGCGACCAGAACGAAGTCGGCGGTGCGAACGCGGGCGCCGCCGCCAAGGCTGCGCTCACGCTCCACCAGGTCCATGCCCGGCCCGCGCTCGATCAAGGTGAAACAGCCGGATTCACGAATTACCGTGCGCAGCAGTTCGGTCGGCGCCCCCAGGCCCATTTGATCAAACAGAACGCCTTGTGTTTCGGCGATCGCCACCGTGCCCAGGTTTTGAGTGCAGCGCGGTGTCTCATTGATGACTTGAGTCGTTTCCGCATTGCCGCGACGGCCGAAGATCTGCGCTTCCGCCGGTGTGGCGAAGGCTGCGATGAGGGCCGATGTCGCCGTCAGGGCGAGAGCGTAGCGATTCATGATGTCTGCGGCTGGCTGTTGAAGAGGTCTGGGCCTTAGCTTCGCCATACTCGTAAATCAACCAATGCTCTTCGAATGTTATCCCGAAAAACCTCCGGAATTTAAGAATTCCAGCTCCTGGAGCGTGCTGTCTCGACCCAGGCAATTGTTTCTGTGCGGAAAGCGGCCGAAGCGGGCGATGATGTCCCGATGGATGACGGCGAACTTGTAGGTCTCGGCTTCTGTTTCCGGGCTTAACAGGCGCAGCAGCCGCTCCTGATCCGCCAATGATTCAGAGTGCATCAGCGGCATCAGGATAAAAGAGCGTAGTTCCGGGGCGACCTCGCGATCATGTCCGCGATCAATCGCATCTTTTGAAAATTTCAGCGCCAAGGGATCGGTCGCGAACATATGGGCTGTATCGCGAAAGGCGTTTCGCGGCAGCTGATCCAGCAGGATGATCAGAGCCAGGGCGGCGTCGGGCGCTTCGATCCAATGATCTAGTTCGCGGCGCGCTGCAGCGTAGTGCGTATCGTAGCAGCGATCGGAAAAGGCGCGATCAAAGGCGACATCCTTGGCGAACCATTTCTCCGGCCCGGCGTCAGACCAGAAATCCAGCACTTCAGAAGGGGTAAGGCGTTGTGTCATGCTGCAAACCTAGCAGCGACGCGCGAAAAGGCACGGCCTACGCCGTGTCATTCGCTTAACGATGTAAGAAAGATGGTCGGAGTGATAGGATTCGAACCTACGACCCCCGCGTCCCGAACGCGGTGCTCTACCAGACTGAGCCACACTCCGACTTTCGCAAATCAAACGGTCCGTGGGCCGCCATCTGCGTCGAGGAGGGGGCTTATAGCCATGCCGACCGGCCCTCGCAAGCAGGTAAATGAGGCTCTCGAAAAAAGTCTCGGGTCGATGAAAATTCTTTCGTTTTCAGGTGTTGCATCCCCCGGAGCCTTGGCGTAGATGACCGCCCTCGCCGCGACGCACAGCGCTCGGCGGGAAACACCGGACCGCTGGGGAATGGTGTAATGGTAACACTACGGTTTTTGGTACCGTCATTCTAGGTTCGAGTCCTAGTTCCCCAGCCATCGGTTTTCGCTGAAGAAATCGCCCTTCGGGGCGTTCCTCCGAACATCACCATCGCAAGCTCCGCCGCGAAGGACGCACGCCTTCATCTGCGAATTGTCGCGACCGATGAAATGCCCCCGATCGTTTGCGGAATCGAAATAGCGTAGCCGTTGCTATCGCGTTGGCATGCGGCCATGGCCGCTCGATTGGTGAGGATGCGCTCTTGAAGACTTGGTTCGGCGGAATCGCACAGCAACGGCCTCTGCAACATGGCGCGATCTGCGCCTGTCATTCTCCCCAGGCGCAGAAGCTGCTGGCCCGCATGGAAGCGGGCATGTCGCGACGCTCTATTTTGGCCGGCGCGGCGGCGGGATTCGCCACAGCCGGGCTTGGCGTCGCTTCGCCGGCGTTCTCCCAGGCGTCGACCAAGCCGCGCCTGCTCGCCAATGTGCGGATCTTTGATGGGGCGAGCGCCCGTCTGATCGAGGGCCGCAACGTCCTCATCGTCGGCGACGTGATCCAGGCGCTGGTTCCGGCGGGCGAGATTGTCGCGGACGCCGATGTGGTGGATTGCGGCGGGCGCGTCTTGATGCCGGGAATGATCGACGCTCACTGGCACGCCATGCTGGCCGGCATTTCTCAGATGGCCGCAATGACCGCAGATGTTCCCTATCTGCATCTCGTGGCGGCTCAGGAGGCTGAGCGCACGGTGATGCGGGGCTTTACGACCGTTCGTGACATGGGCGGCCCCAGCTTCGCGTTGAAGCGCGCCATTGATGAAGGCCGTTTCGACGGGCCGCGCATCTATCCGTCGGGTTCGATGATCTCTCAGACCTCGGGGCATGGCGACTTCCGGATGCGGGCTGACTTGCCCCGAACGGCCCAAAGCACGCTCAGCGTTGCAGAGCAGGCGGGCATCGCCGCCATCGCCGACGGCGAGGCCGAGGTGCTGCGTCGCGTGCGCGAACAGCTGATGCTCGGCGCTAGCCAGATCAAGATCCACGCAGGCGGCGGCGTCGCCTCGACCTATGATCCGGTCGACGCCCTGCAATATACTGAAGCCGAGATGAAGGCGGCGGTGGCCGCCGCCACGGACTGGGGCGTCTATGTCTGCGCCCACACCTATACGCCGGCAGGCATCCAACGAGCGGTCGCCTGCGGAGTGAAGTCCATCGAGCATGGACAGATGGCGGACGAGGAGACGGTGCGGCGCATGGCGGGCGCCGGCGCCTGGTGGAGCATCCAGCCCTTCCTGGCGGACGAGGACGCCAATGTTTACCCCTCGCCTGAGCAGCGCGCCCAACAGCAGATCATCGCCGAAGGCACGGCTCGCGCGGTCGAATGGGGACGCAAGCACAAGGTGAATATGGCCCTCGGCACCGATATCCTGTTCAGCCCGAAGGGCACGACGACGCAGGGCAAGCAGTTGGCCAAGTTCGCGCGCTGGTACGGCGCCGCCGAAGTGCTGCGAATGCTGACGGGCGGCAACGCCGAAATCCTGAAGCTATCAGGTCCGCGCAATCCCTATCCGGCGAAGCTGGGACGCATCGAGGCCGGCGCCTATGCGGACCTGCTGGTGGTCGAAGGCGATCCGCTGGCGGACATCTCGGTGATCGCAGACCCGGACCGGACGATGAGGCTGATCATGAAGGCCGGGCGCATTCACAAGAACACGCTTTGAGGCGACGCCCGATCGAGTGGGCGGGCGTGCAGCGCCTTTCGCGAACTGAAGGGGGATGGCGTGCGCGCCCTTTTCCTTTCCCGCGGTCAAAGCCGCAGCCATACCCGGTAAGCTCTGCCTACAAGTTTATGGGACTATTTCGGGAGCGTGTGAACGCATTGACAGCGGTCATTGAATGCGTCGTATATGAATATGGCCTCATATTTAATTTCAACGACACATAGAGGCGAAGGGGAAGATAGCGTGAAGAAGAGCAATCTATTCGGAGCGGTATGCACTGTGGCGCTCGCCGTGGCGGCGAACGCCCAAGCCCAGTCGGAACCTGCTCCGGACATCGCAACTGTCGAAGAAATCGTGGTGACGGCGCGTCACCGCGCCCAGAATCTACAGGATGTGCCGATCTCCATCACCGCCTATTCGGGCGAAAATCTGGACCGGATGAATGTCAACAACGTGCTGGAGCTGAGCGGCCTGGCGCCGGGCCTTCAGGTGCACGGCGGGGACTCCTCGGTGGCGCCCAAGGTCTATATCCGCGGCGTCGGCTCGAACGACTTCAACCCGACCAACCCCAGCCCGACCGCCGTCTATGTAGACGGCGTGATCCGCGGCTCGTCGATCATGCAGTTGGATTCCTTCTTCGACCTGTCGCAGGTCGAGGTGCTGCGCGGACCGCAGGGCACGCTGTTCGGCCGCAACACCACGGGCGGCGCCCTGAACATCACCAGCCGTCGTCCGACTGATTACTACACGGCGGACCTGACCGCCCGTTACGGCTCACGCGAGCGGATGGAGCTGGAAGGCGGCGTCGGCGGCCCGGTGATCGAGGATGTCCTGGCGTTCCGCGCGGCGGCCAACTACGTCCGCGACGACGGCTATACGAAGAACCGCCTGACCGGGAACAACGTCAACGACACCGACCGTTGGGCCGCGCGTCTGTCTTTGCTCTACACGCCCAACGATCGCGTCGAAGTGCTGGCTCACATCGGCGGCGGCAACAGCCGCAACGGCGCCCTGCAGGGGCAGGCGAGGGGGCTGATCCCCAACACTGCAGCCGCCACAGGGCCTGACGGCTGGTGCCTGCCCAGCTTCTACGGCACTTCGGCCTGCACTGACGCGTTGGGCTATGTCGACACCGATGGCGATCCCTACGCCGGCGACTATTCGATGGAAGGCCGCGACAGGCTGAAGCTGTTCAACGCCGATGTCACCACCACGGTCGATCTGGGCGAGCTGTCGCTGGTGTCGGTGACTGGCTTCGTCAACGCTCGCCATCGCGACGACGAGAACACGGATTCCGGCACGAACAATCTGATCAAGGGCTTCTATCGCGTCGATCAGGACCAGTTCACCCAGGAGTTCCGTCTGCAGTCCAATAGCGGCGGTCGCTTCGACTGGGTCGCGGGCGTCTTCTACATGAACGACAGCCTGAAGTCGGACAGCGCCTTCGAGATCGGTCTGGACCTGCTGAATAT
This sequence comes from Brevundimonas sp. ZS04, assembly GCF_001956865.1. Taxonomy (NCBI): domain Bacteria; kingdom Pseudomonadati; phylum Pseudomonadota; class Alphaproteobacteria; order Caulobacterales; family Caulobacteraceae; genus Brevundimonas; species Brevundimonas sp. ZS04. The sequence goes on along the minus strand of NZ_MTHE01000001.1, from coordinate 224,995 downwards.
GCTGCCGGATCCGATGGACGGCGTCGCCCTGGGCGTGGGCACTGTTTCCTATCCGCACAGCCTGAAGACCGAGAGCTACGCCGTCTTCGGCGAGGTCGACTACAAGCTGACCGAGCGCCTGTCGCTGGTCGCGGGCCTGCGCTGGTCGCGTGACGACAAGACCATGGACTACAACAGCCGCTTCACCGAGGCGGGCGTGACCCTGGCCGACTTCCACGGTTCCAAATCGTTCGAGAGCATCTCGGGCCGCGCCGTGCTGAACTATGACATCAGCGACAACTCGCGCGCCTATGTCAGCTACAACCGCGGCTACAAGAGCGGCGGTTTCGCGGGCGGCATGATCACCGACGTTCAGGATCTGGGCCCGTACGACGACGAAGTGCTGAACGCCTATGAGGTCGGCTTCAAGAGCGAGCTGTTCGGACGTCGCGCGCGCCTGAACGCGGCGGCCTTCTACTACGACTATCAGGATCTGCAGGTTTACAGCTACGTCGTGCGCGGCCCGACCAGCGTGCCGATCCTCGACAACGCCTCCGACGCCGTCATCAAGGGCGCGGAAATCGAGCTGACCGTCGCGCCGATGAAGGGGCTGGATATCTCGCTGGGCGCTGCGGTGCTGGACAGCGAATACAAGAACTATATCTCGGTCGGCGAGGACTTCTCGGGCAACCGCCTGCCGACCGCGCCTGAGTTCACCTTCAACGGGGCTGTGTCCTATCAGCACAGTCTGGCGGACAAGGGTGATCTGCTGATGACCCTGTCGGGGTCGTATCGTTCGAAGTTCTACTTCAGCTCGGGCAATGTCGAGCGGCTCAGCCAGGACGGATATTGGACCGTCAACGGCGAACTGGGCTGGGCTTTGCCGGACGGCAAGACCGAGGTCGGCCTGTGGGCGCGCAACCTGACGGACGAAGTCTATCAGCGCGGCATCGTCAACCTGGAGGCCCTGGGCATGGACCGGGTGTCGATGGGCGAGCCTCGCTCGGCTGGCGTCTATCTGCGTTTGCGTTACTAAGGGACGCTTGGCGGCGTTCGGCCTGGTCGGACGCCGCCGGTTCTTGATCGAAACGGCGGGCTGGGGCGTGATCCGACCTCGTCGCAGACGAGGCGTTGATGCAACTGCAGAGCTATTCCTCCTATCTGGCCGCCGAGCTGCGGGACAATCCGCCGCGTCAGAAGGGCCAGCGCACGCGCGCACGGCTTTTGCTGGCCGCAGCCCAGGTGCTGGAGGAGCGTGGTTTTCACGCCATGCGCGTCGGCGACATCACAGCCCAGGCCGAAGTCGCCGAAGGCTCCTTCTACGTCTACTTCAAGGACAAGACCGAGATTTCCGTCGAGGCGTTGGCCCGCTTCTTCGATGACTATGTCGCCAAGGCGATGACGCCGGCGTCAGGCGATACGCCATTCGCTCGGATCCGTTCGACTAACCGTCTGTGGTTCCGGGTCTGTCGGGCGAATCCCGGCCTCATGAAGTGCGTCTTCCAGGTCGGCGACTATGTTCCCGAATTTCTGCAGATCAGCCAGAAGATCAACCGCCGCTGGGCCGAGGTCGTGGCCGAGAGCATCCAGCGTCGCCGCGCCGAGGACGACCCGGACGCCGTGCGCCTGGCCGGCTACATGCTGGTCGCCATGGCGGACGAAATCGCTCGCAAGATGATCGTTCTGCCGGATGAATCGTTCATCGAGGTCTTGGCGCGCATGGGAGCCGACGCGGACGACACCCTGTCGGACGCCGTCAGCGTGGTCTGGCACCAGTTGGCCTATGGCGACGCTCCGACCAGCGACGACCTGCCGGAAGCGGCCGTCAGACTGGCCGGCTTCCTGTCGCGGTCGCGGCCCGCCGTCTAGAGCGGTTGGCCCTGACGGCGACGCAGGCGATCCAGCTTGAACAGCAGCGGCGCGCTGCACGCCAGCATGAGCGCCGGACCTGTCGCGAACAGCAGGGGAATGGCGGCTAGAGCCGAAGCCGGCTGCGCCTGCCCCCCTGAGACATAGCCCGCTAGGCCCAACAGCACCCCCGCGGCTGCACCGCCCAGGGCCAGACCGAGTTTTTCACCCGAGACCCAGACGGCCGTCAGCAGGCCGAGGTTGGCTTCGGCCTCTTTCTGGTCGCGGGCCGCGACCACGCTCGGCATCAGGGCGAACGGCAGGACATAACACCCCGCCTGACCCAGGCCCGCCAGGGCGGCGACGGCGGTGGCGAGGGCCACATCGCCCGGTCCGCACCAGACATAGCCCAAAGTGGCCAGGGCATAGGCTGCGGCGGCGCCGATAGCCGCGCGTGTCGCGCCCCAACGGTCGGCGATCTTGACCCACAAGGGCATGGCCGCGACCTGAACGACGGCTCCGGCCAGGAACAGTTGCGCCAGCACGCCAGACGACGCCTGGATCTGATAGGTGACGGCATAGGGCATCATCGCCGACTGGGCGCCCATGGCGACCGTCTGGAAGGCGTAGCCGATCCACAGGAAGCGATAGGCTGGATTTCCCAGGGTGGCGCGCACCCCGGCCGCCAGCGCCTTGGCCGGTTTCAGCGGCGCGCCGAAGTCGCGTTGGCGGTCCTGTAACTTCCAGACCGCGCGCAACGACCCCAGCAGGGCGCCGCCCGCCATCAGCGCCAGCAACAGACCCATGACCGCATAGCCGGGACGGCCGCCGCCCGCCATTTCGACCAACATGGGCGACATGCCGCCCGCGACCATCAGGCCGAACGCCAGGAAGCCGACGCGCCAGGCCACGACGCGGGTCCGGTCCTGCTGACGTCGCGAAATCTCTCCCGGCATGGCGGCGTAGGGGATCGAGAACAGGGCGTAGGCCGTCGTCGCCGCCATATAGGCCGCCATGACCCAGATCACGGCGCCGAAGCCGGTCAGGTGCGTCGGCGGGGCGAACATGGCCGCGAAACCTAATGGAAACAGGGCCGCGCCCGCCGCCATCAAGGGCCAGCGTCGCCCCATCCGCCCGCGCAGTCGATCCGACCACAGGCCCACGACAGGGTCGAACACGACTTCCCAGATCTTCGGCAGCAGAAGGACCACGCCCGCCGTCGCCGCCGGCACCGCCAGGGTGTCAGTCAGGAAGTAGAGCAGCAACAACTGCGGCGTGATCAGGAAGCAGGCCAGGCCGATATTGGCCAGGCCATATCCGGCCAGCAGGCGAGGGCGCAGCGGCGTCGCTTGCTCCAGGGCGTTTGGCGTCTTGACGGCGGCGTCCATTAGTCCTCCACGGCCAGACGGCGCAGCGCCATCTTGTCCACCTTGCCGACCGGCAGGCGCGGAAGGTCCGGCTCGATCACGAAACGCTTGGGAATCTTGTAGTTGGCCAGTCGCTGGCGGCAATGAGCCTGAAGCTGAGCGGCGTCGACGCCGGCGCGGGCGATCACGAAGGCGACGCCCACCTCGCCCCAGACAGGATCGGGAATTCCCACGACAGCGGCCTCGGTGATGGCGGGGTGGCCTTCCAGCGCGATCTCGATCTCGCGTGGATAGACGTTGTAACCGCCGGATTTGTACATTTCCTTCAGCCGCCCGGTGATGCGCAGACGGCCGTCGTCCAGCCAGGCGCCGACATCGCCGGTACGGAACCACCCGTCCTTGGTGAAGGCGTCGGCCGTGGCGTCGGGCCGGTTCCAGTAGCCGAGGAACAGGGGCGCGCCCTTGGCCTCGATCTCGCCGTCGACGCCGGCGTTTTCGACCAGCGAACCGTCTTCGGCGCGCAGGCGGACTTCATAATGACGGGTCGGCCGTCCGACCGAGGCCGTGGCGAAGGCGACGTCCGCATCATCCCGAACCATCATGTCGCCGGTGGCGGCGATGGGGCCGCAGGACTCCGTCAGGCCGTAGTTGGTGCCCATGCAGGTCGCGACGGGGATCAGCGCCTTGATCGTCGGCGCAGGCATGGCCGCCCCGCCCCAGAAGACGCGCCGCACAGCCGACAGGTTGGTCTGGGCGAAGGCGGAATGCGCCACCGTCATCTCGAACACGGACGGAACCGTGCCCCACAGGGTGACGCCCTCCGACGCCATCGTGTTCAGCCCCGTTTCGACGTCGAACTGTTCCAGAAAGGCCAGCTTGCCGCCGTTGACCAGAACCATGGCGGCGATGTCGCCGACGCAGCCGATGTGGTTGATCGGCAGGTAGTTCAACATGCACAGCGGTTCGCCACGCAAGGGTTCGCCCTGCTCCAGGGCGGGAAGGATCAGTCCTTCATGATGCAGGACCGCGCCCTTCGGCTTGCCTGTGCTGCCTGAGGTGTAGACGATCAGGCAGGGATCGCGCGTCGAAACGGACCGTTTCCGCTCCGTCAGGGCTTCGTCGGGCACGGCCTCGCCCTGGGCGACATAGACGCTTAACGGCAGATGGGCGCGGGCGTCCAAGTCGTCTTCGCCGATCAGGACCAGATCAGCCGACACTTCCGCCGCCAGGGCTTCCAGATCCTCGACGTAATCTCGTCCAGCCACACGGCGACGCCCGATGATCAGGCGCGGCGCGCAGTCGCTGACGACATAGGCCAATTCTTCATAGCGGTAGCGGGGGTTCAATCCGACCCAGATAGCCCCGACCGCGGCCGTGGCCAGGAAGACGGTCAGAAAGTCAGGGGAGGGCGGGGCCAGCATGGCGACGCGATCGCCCTTGCCGACGCCGGCGGCGATCATGGCGCGGGCGAGGGCGTCCACGCCGTGCGCCAGCTCCGCATAGGTCTGAACCTGACCGTCCAGCGTCGCCGCCGGCGCATCAGGCGTCTGCTCGCCATACCAGGCGGCGTAGTCGGAAATCAGCGTCAGCAGCGGCGAATCTCCTACCGCCGACGCCGTGCGGGAAGGCATCAACCGCTGCTGAACGCTGGACATCAGGCCCTCGTTTCGACGCTGTCAGGCACCCAGACGCTGAGCCAGGTCGCCACCAGGGCAGGGCGCTCGCCGCCTTCGATCTCGATCACGGCGTCCATGGAGCGGCGCACTCGTCCAGCCTCATCCGTATGCTCCGGTCCCTTGACGAAACGGCCCCGCACGCGGCTGCCCGTCGGCACCGGCGCGACCAGACGCATACGATCGAATCCATAGTTCAGGAAGTAGCCGCCTTCAGGCTTGAAGTCGCCGCCGGCGCCTTCGATCGCTTTCGCGGCGAGGTGGGTCAGCAGGGACACCGTCAGGAAACCAAAGGCGATCGTGCCGCCGTAAGGCGTGTTGTTCTTGGCCCATTCGGGATCGTTGTGAAAGGGATCGCTGTCCAGGGTGGCGCGACCGAAATCGTCAATCATGGCCTGCGTCACCTCGACCCACTCCGAGACCATCTCCGAAGCGTGTTCAACCGCCTGAACCATCACTGAACCCTAAAATTGAAGATGACCTCATATTCACAGTTTTGGAGGGTGGTGCAAGGGGTTTAGTCGCGGCCGCCGATGATGGAGCGGATCAGGGCAAGTCGCCTGTTCTGAAACCCCTTCGGCCTTGATGCTTTATGCGCGCCTTATGCGGGGAGCGGCTTTCCGAATGGCCCGCTTACGCCCTGAAAGCGTCTCTTCCGGCCCTAACTGAGCTGGAGGTATCGGCATGGCCGATGTGATTTTCGTGGCGATCGGCGTTGGAGCCTTCGTGGCCTTCGCCGCCCTCGCCATTGTGTTGAGGAGGTTGTGACCGTGTGGCTGAACGTCCTTTGGGGCGTCGGCGCCCTGGTCATCGCCGGCTATATGGTCGCAGCCCTGCTGCGGCCCGAGCGGTTCTGAACGGAGCCGCCTTCTCATGAACATTCAAGGATGGGCGGAGATCGCCCTGACCCTCGGCCTCGCCGTCATGCTCGGCTGGCCGATCGGGGTCTATATGTCGCGTGTCTGGAACGGCGAGCGTACTTGGCTGGACCCTGTACTGAAGCCGGTAGAGGGTCTGTTTTATCGCGCCGCCGGGGTTGATCCGACGCGCAGTCAGGGCTGGCTGGGCTATGCCGGCGCCTTGCTGGCGTTCAATCTAGCGGGCTTCCTGCTGCTTTACGCCATGTTGCGCCTGCAGGGCGTCCTGCCGATGAACCCGCAGGGGTTCGACGGCGTCAGCCCGCATCTAGCCTTCAACACCGCCGTCAGCTTCGTCACCAACACCAACTGGCAGAGCTATAGCGGTGAAACCACCGTCTCAACCTTCAGCCAGATGGTCGGACTGACGGTGCAGAACTTCGTCTCGGCCGCCACCGGCGCGACCATCGCGGCGGCGCTGGCGCGGGCCTTCATCGCCAGTCGCGGCGAGGGCGTCGGCAACTTCTGGGCCGACCTGACGCGCACCAGCCTCTATGTCCTGCTGCCCATCGCCTTCATCGTGGCCGTGGCTCTGGCCGGTCTGGGCGTGGTGCAGTCGCTGGCGGCCTCGGCCCAGGCGACGACGCTGGAGGGCGGATCGCAGACGATCAGCCTGTTCCCGACCGCCAGCCAACTGGCCATCAAGCAGTTGGGCATCAACGGCGGCGGCGTGTTCGGCGTCAACTCGGCGCACCCGCTGGAGAACCCGACCCCGCTGACCAATCTGATCACGGCGATCAGCGTGAACGTCCTGGGCTGGGCGGCCTTCTTCGCCTTCGGCCGCAGCGTCATGGCCAAGAAGGACGTGCGCGCCCTGGTGGTCGCGGCGATCCTGTTGCTGGGGGCGGCGGGTTCGGCCCTCTATGTCATCGAAAGCCAACCTGCGCCCGCTCTGGTCGCGGCCGGCGTCGATACGTCCGCCGGAAACATGGAAGGCAAGGAGGTCCGCTTCGGCGTGCCGTCCTCCGTCGCCTGGGCGGCCCAGACGACAGGCGCCTCGAACGGGTCGGTAAACTCCATGCACGCCAGCTATATGCCGCTGGGCGGAGCGGTGACGATGTTCCTGATGCAGTTGGGCGAAATCCTGCCCGGCGGGATCGGCTCAGGCGTCGCGGTCATGGTGCTGATGGCCATGCTGGCGGTTTTCGTGGCGGGCCTGATGGTCGGCCGCACGCCGGAATACCTGGGCAAGAAGATCGAGGCGCGAGAGATCCAGTTCGCCATGCTGGTGGTGCTGGTCGTGCCTTTGTCGGTGCTGGGCTTCTCGGCTGCCGCGGCGGTCCTGCCCGAGGCGTTGGCCAGCCTTTTGAACAAGGGACCGCATGGCCTGTCCGAAATCCTCTACGCCTATACCTCGGCGACGGGGAACAACGGTTCGGCTTTCGGCGGATTGAGCGCCAATACGCCGTGGTGGAACACCACCCTGGGTCTGGCCATGCTGCTGGGCCGGTTCGTGCCCGCCGTCGCGGTTCTGGCCGTGGCCGGGGCGCTGGTCGCCAAGCCCCGCCTGGCGCCGTCGGTCGGCACCCTGCCCACGCATGGTCCGCTGTTCATCGGCCTGTTGATCGGGGTGATCCTGATCCTCGGCGGCCTGCAGTTCTTCCCCGCACTCTCCCTGGGACCGATCGTGGAGCATTTCGACATGCTCCAGGTCACGGCCCGGTTCTGATCGGATATCCGTCATGACCCAAGTCACGCTCGATCCGTCGAGCTCCCGATCTGCTGCGTCCATCGCGGGCGGGCTGAACGGGGCCATGCTCGGCCGGGCGCTCGGCGACGCCGTCGTCAAGCTGAACCCGACCAAGCTTCTCAACAACCCGGTGATCTTCGCCACCTGGATCGTCGCGGCCCTGGCCACCGTCTCAGCGGTCGCCGCCGTGGCGACGGGGCAGGCGGCGGGCTTCGCCGTCCAACTGGCCCTGTGGTTGTGGGCGACGGTGCTCTTCGCCAACGTGGCGGAAAGCATCGCCGAGGGGCGCGGCAAGGCGGCGGCCGACAGCCTTCGCGCTTCACGCGTCACCACCAAGGCCAAGCTGATCGTCGACCCCACGACGGGCACGGTCGTCCCGACCCCGGCGCATGAGCTGGAGATCGGCGCGATCGTTCTGGTCGAGGCCGGGGACGTCATCCCTTCGGACGGCGAGATCATCGAGGGCGTCGCCTCGGTCAACGAGGCCGCCATCACCGGCGAAAGCGCGCCCGTCATCCGCGAAAGCGGCGGCGACCGCTCGGCCGTCACCGGCGGCACCACGGTCGTCTCGGACTGGATCAAGGTACGCATCACCTCGGCCCCCGGCGCGACCTTCCTCGACCGCATGATCGCCATGGTCGAGGGCGCAGACCGTCGCAAGACGCCGAACGAACTGGCCCTGTCGGTCCTGCTGGCGGGTCTGAGCCTGATCTTCCTGATCGCGGTCGCGGCCCTGCTGGGTCTGGGCGCCTATTCGGGCATCAAGCTGGACCCCATCGTCCTGGGCGCCCTGTTCATCACCCTGATCCCCACGACGATCGGGGGGCTGCTGTCCGCCGTCGGCATCGCCGGCATGGACCGGTTGCTGAAGGTGAATGTTCTGGCCACCTCGGGCCGCGCGGTGGAGGCGGCAGGCGACGTCGACACCCTGCTGCTCGACAAGACCGGCACCATCACCTTCGGCAACCGCATGGCGACCGAGGTCATCCCCGCGCCGGGCGTCCGTCTCGAAGCGGCTATGCGCGCGGCGGTCATGGCCTCATTGGCCGATGAGACGCCTGAGGGCCGCTCCATCGTCGAGCTGGGCCGCAACGCCGGGGTGACGGGCGACATGCCCGCCGGGGCCAAGACCATTCCGTTCACCGCCGTGACCCGCCAGTCGGGCCTCGAAGCGGACGGCCGCTCGTGGCGCAAGGGGGCGGTGGACGCCGTGCTCAAGGCCCTGGGGCTGGCCGAGGCTGAGGCCCCCGCCGAGTTCCGCGCCGCCGTGGACCGCATCGCCCGTTCGGGCGGCACGCCTCTGGCCGTGGTGGAGAACGAGTCCCTGGTCGGCGTCATCCATCTGAAAGACGTGGTCAAGCCGGGGGTCAAGGCGCGTTTCGCCGACCTGCGCCGCATGGGCCTGCGCACCGTCATGATCACCGGCGACAACCCGGTGACGGCGGCCGCCATCGCCTCCGAAGCCGGGGTCGACGACTTCCTGTCCGAGGCCACGCCCGAGGACAAGATGCGCCTGATTAAGGCTGAGCAGTCAAAGGGGCGTCTGGTCGCCATGTGCGGCGATGGAGCCAACGACGCGCCCGCCCTGGCTCAGGCCGACGTCGGCGTGGCCATGCAGACCGGCGCCCAGGCCGCGCGCGAGGCCGGGAACATGGTCGACCTCGACAGCGATCCGACCAAGGTCATCGAGATCGTCGAGGTCGGCAAGCAACTGCTGATCACGCGCGGCGCCCTGACCACCTTCTCCATCGCCAACGACGTGGCCAAGTATTTCGCCATCATTCCGGCGATGTTCGTGGTCGGCCTGCCGTCGCTGGCGGCGCTGAACGTGATGAAGCTGTCCAGCCCGGAAAGCGCCATCCTGTCGGCGGTCATCTTCAACGCCCTTGTCATCGTCGCCCTGATCCCGCTGGCGCTGCGCGGGGTGAAATACCGCGCCGTGGGGGCGGGCAAGCTGCTGGGCCGCAACCTGCTGATCTACGGCCTGGGCGGTCTGATCGCGCCCTTCGTCGGCATCAAGCTCATCGACATCGTCATCTCCGCCCTCGGCCTGGCCTGAAGCCCGCCCTGAGGCGCAAGGAAAACCACTATGCGTAAACGCAAGAAACTCGACGGCTCGGACATCAACAACGCTCTGGTGGGCGGGGCCTGCCTGATCGCCGTCATCACCCTGGGCCTGTGCACGGCGCCCACGGACGCCAAGGCCCAGGACGTTGCGAAGGGCGCCCGTCCCGAGATCGCCTTCAACGCCACCATTGGATCTGACTACGTCTTCCGGGGCGTCAGCCAGAATGACGGCGACCCGGCGATCTCAGCCGGGGTGGATGTGACGCAAGCTCTCTTCTACGCCGGGGCCTGGGCTGGGAACGTATCTTTCGCCGGAGACGCCGACACCGACGCCGAGATCGACCTCTACGCAGGCGTCCGGCCCGCATTCGGCGGCTTCGACTGGGACTTCGGCGTGGTCGGCTATGTCTACGCAGGCCAGCCGGACGGCGCAGATTATGACTATGTCGAGCTAAAGGCCGCTGCTTCGCGCGCGGTCGGCCGGGCGACGCTGGGCGCCGCGATCTACTATTCGCCAGACTTCTTCGGCGCGTCCGAGGACGAGGCGACCTATGCCGAGATCAATGCGGCGATCAGCCCCGCCGACAAATGGACGCTCTCGGCGGCGTTGGGGCGCCAGTGGGTGTCGTCGGACTTCGACTACACGACCTGGAACCTGGGCGCGGCCTATCAACTGACGGAGCGGCTGGGCCTGGACGTCCGCTATTTCGACACCGACGAACACGGCTTAGGCTCCGCCTATGACAGCCGCGTCGTCGCCAGCCTGAAGGCGAACTTCTGATGCTGAACCATATTCGCCCGGCGATCGTCATGATCGCCCTGTTCACCGGCGTTCTGGGCGTCGGCTATCCACTGGCCGTGACGGGGGTGGCCCAGGCGGCCTTTTCGGATCAGGCGAACGGCAGCCTGGTTCGCGACAAAGCAGGGCAGGTGGTCGGCTCGGCCCTGGTCGGCCAGACGTTCGCCGCGCCGGGGTATCTGCACCCCCGGCCGTCGGCGGCGGGGGACGGTTATGACGCCGCCGCCTCGTCCGGCTCCAACCTCGGCCCGTTGAACCCCGATCTGATCGCGCGGGTGAAGACGGACGCCGACGCCTTGCAAAGCGAGGCGGGCGCAAAGGCCATCCCCGCCGACGCCGTGACGGCCTCTGCGTCGGGTCTCGACCCGCATATCTCTCCGGCCTACGCTGAGCTTCAGGCCGCCCGCATCGCCAAGGCGCGCGGCGTAGGGGAGGGGCAGGTGCGCGAAGTGATCCGACAGCATGTCGAGGGCCGCACGTTCGGCGTGCTGGGCCAACCGCGCGTCAATGTGCTGCTGACCAATCAGGCGCTGGACGCTCGCTTCGGCCTACTGACGACCGAGGGCGGATGACGTCGCCGATTCTCTCTACGGATCAGGCCCCGGCCGCCCCGCGAAAGCGTGGGCGGCTGAAGGTCTTTCTGGGCATGTCGCCAGGCGTCGGCAAGACCTATGAGATGCTGCGCGCCGCCCGGAGACGAAAGGCCGAGGGCGAGGACATCGTCGTTGGCGTGGTCGAGACCCACGGCCGCAAGGAGACGATGAGCCTGCTGCGCGGGCTGGAAGTGATGGCCCGCAGGCCCATCGCCTATCGCGAACGGACCCTGCTGGAGTTCGACATTGACGCGGCCATAGCGCGCCGCCCGGACCTGCTGCTGGTCGACGAATACGCCCATTCCAATGCGCCCGGTTCGCGCCATCCGAAGCGGTGGCAGGACGTGGAGGAGATTCTGGAGGCCGGGATCGACGTCTGGACCACATTGAACGTCCAGCATCTGGAAAGCCTGTCGGACGTGGTGCTGCGCATCACGGGCGTCCGCCAACGCGAGAGCGTGCCCGACAGCGCCCTGTCGCGCGCCGACGACATCGAGCTGGTGGACATCACCCCCGAGGAGCTGCGCAAGCGTCTGGCCGAGGGCAAGGTCTATGTGCCCGAGACGGCGCGGCTGGCCTCGGACAACTTCTTCAAGGTCGAGAATCTGACGGCGCTGCGCGAACTGGCGCTGCGCCGCGCAGCCCAGACAGTGGACGATCAGCTGACCGCCCGTCTGCGCGAACAGGGCGCGGCCGGGCCGTGGGCTGCGGGCGAGCGCATCCTGGTCCTGGTGGCGGGCGACGCCATGGCCGGCCCTCTGGTGCGGACAGGGCGGCGCATGTCCGACATGATGATGGACGCGCCCTGGACCGTGGCTCATGTCGATCGGCCGTCTGGCGCGCGCCACGGCGTCGGCTCGGCGGGCAAGTTGTCCGATGCGTTGAAACTGGCCGAGCAACTGGGCGGGCGCACCGTGGTTCTCAGTGGTGACGACGTGGTGCGCGCCATCATGGATCACGCTCACAACAACCATGTCACCCAGATCGTTCTGGCCAAGGGACGCGACAGCCGCCTGTCGGAGTGGCTGGGCCGGTCTCTGGCCGCCGAACTGCTGCGTCAGGCGCGAGGCGTGGCCGTTCACGTCGTCACCGACGAGGTCGAGCCGGAACCTAAAGCGCCGAAAGACGTGCGCCTGAACCTGACCGGAGGGTGGCGCGGCTACGCCGTCGGCGTCACCTGCGTGATTGCGGCGACGGGACTGGCCCTCTTGCTGGACCGGACCTTTGAACGTGTGGACCTGGGCGTCATCTATCTGACGGCGGTTCTGGCGGCGGGCGCCCTCTATGGACTGCGGCCCGCGCTGGCGGCGGCGACTGTCGCCTTCCTGACCTACAACTTCCTGTTCCTGCAACCGAAGTTCAGCTTCGCCATCGGGTCGCCGACGGACGTGCTGACCCTGATCGTCTTCTGGGGCGTCGCCCTGACGACGGGCGCCTTGGCGGGCCGGGTGCGCGAGCAGGCCAGGGCGGCCCAGCGCCGCGCCTCGGCGGTGTCCGCCCTGCTCGCCGCCAGCCAGCGTCTGACCGGCATCGGCGACCGGGGCGAGGCGGCGCGCATCCTGGCTGAACAGACGGCGGCCGCCGCCGGCGCCGGGGCTGTGGTGTTGCTGCCTGTCGAGAACGAATTGACCCTGACGGCCGGGGCGCCGGGCAAGCCGGAACTGGACGCGGAGGCCATGGCCGCCGCGCGCTGGGCCTGGGAAAAGGGCGAACCCGCCGGCCACGGCACCGGCACCCTGCCTCAAGCGCGGTGGACCTTCCGGCCGCTTCAGGGCGTGCGCGACCGCGCAGGGGTGGCGGGGATTGAGGCGGCGGCCCTGTCGCCGGGCTCTGACGAGGAGAAGCTGGCCCTGGCTCTGCTGGACCAGGGCGCTGTGGCGGTCGAGCGCGCCGATCTGGCCGGTCAGGCGGTAGAAACCGAGACCCTACGCCGTACGGACCGCTTTCGCGGCGCGCTGATGAACTCGGTCAGCCATGATCTGAGAACGCCGCTGTCGACGGTGCTGGGGGCCTCGACCACCCTGATCGACCTCGGCGACAAGCTGAAGCCCGCCGTCCGCGCCGACCTTCTGCTGTCGATCCGCGAGGAGGCCGAGCGTCTCAGCCGCTACGTCGGCGACCTGCTGGACATGACCCGGCTGGAGGGCGGCGGTCTCAACATTCGCGCCGACTGGGTCGACGTGCGCGACGTGCTGAACGCAGCAGGCAAGCGCGTGGCGCGACGTCTGGGCGAGCGCAAGCTGGCCCGCGACTTCCCGGCCCAGCTCAGTCTGGTCATGGTCGATCAGGGGCTGCTGGAACAGGCGCTGGTCAACATTCTCGAGAACGCCATCGCCTATAGCCCTGACGGTTCGACGGTCGAACTGGCCGCCTATGAAGATCGGGGCGCCGTGGTCATCTCCATCGAGGACGAAGGCAAGGGCATCCCCACCGCCGAACTGGAGCGGGTGTTCGACAAGTTCCGCCGCATGGAGGAGCCGTCGGACCGCACCAAAGGGGCGGGGCTAGGCCTGGCTATCGCCAGGGGCTTCGTCGAAGCGATGAACGGACGCATCGCCGCCGCCAGTCCGATCCAGGACGGAAAAGGCACCCGCATCCTGATCAGCCTGCCCAAGGCCGTCGTCACCCACCCGAGCCTGCTTTAAGGTCTGTCGCATGGCCGCCGTTCGTCCCCAGATTCTCGTCATCGACGACGAGTCCCAGATCCACCGCTTCCTGTCTCCGGCGCTGGACGCCGCCGGTTATGAGCCGCGCCGTGCTGACAGCGGGCAGGAGGGCCTGCGCGGCATCGCCCTGTGGAGTCCCGACGCCGTGGTGCTGGACCTGGGTCTGCCCGATATGGACGGCAAGGACGTGCTGGCCCGCGCCCGGGAATTCTACGCTGGCCCCATCATAATCCTGTCGGCGCGAGACAAGGAGGCCGAGAAGATCGCGGCTCTTGATCTGGGCGCCAATGACTATGTCGAGAAGCCCTTCGGCGTCGGCGAACTTCTGGCCCGGCTGCGCGCCAATCTGCGTCAGGCGCCGCGCGTCGAGGCGGCGGGGCCGCTGACGGCGGGCGAGGTGGTCATCGACCTGGAGCGCCGCAACATCACCCGCGCAGGCGAAGCCGTTCGTCTGACGCCCAAGGAGTATGATGTCCTGGCCCATCTGGCGCGCAATGTCGGCAAGGTCGTCGGCCACCGCGACCTGCTGACCGCCGTCTGGGGCAAGGCTCACGCCGAAGACACCCAGTATCTGCGGGTCGTTATCGGACAACTGCGCCAGAAACTTGAGATCGACCCTGGGCAGCCCCGAATGATCGCCACCGAGCCTGGGGTCGGCTATCGGTTGACGGATTGAAGTAGGCTTCGGTCGTGGTGCTGGTTCTTCGTCAGCCCCACGACCTAGAGGCCTTGTCGAAGCCTTTTAGTGGACCATGAAGCGGGTCGAGCCGTTCATCCGATGGCCGTCAGGCCCTTCGGCTGTCCAGGCCGCCGCATAGTTGCCTGGGGCGAGGCGAGGCAAAGGCGCGCTGACGGTTCGAGCGGCCGGGGCCGACGGCGCCGTGACCGTGATCGGCGCTCGCCCCTGGGTCGTCAGGGTGACGGTCTTGAGCGTCATCGGATGGGGAAAGGTCACGCTGAATCGTTCCGGCGAACCATGCGTCATGGCGCCGTCGGCCGGGCTGGTGACGATGCCCGAAGCCTTCGCTTGCGAGCCGCCATGTCCGGCATGGCCCGCGTGCGGGTCTTGAGCGGCGGCCGCGCCGGCCAGCGAGGCCAGCGCAGCGGTGAGAACCAGTGTCTTCAGCATGATCAATCTTCCCTTCAGATTCAGAACCAGGCCTTGATGCCGACCACGAAGCGCGTGTCTTCGGGATCCTGGCCTCTGGCCTTGGCGTAGTCGGCGGTGTCGCCCAGCGAACGGGTCCACTCGACGCCGACGTAGGGGGCGAACTCCTTGCGGATTTCATAGCGCAGGCGAAGACCGGCGGTGACCGACGTCAGGCCCGAGCCGATCTCGAGCTCGGGGATGTCGCTGGCCGACAGAGCCACTTCGATCGCCGGTTGCAGGATCCACTTCTGGGTGATGCGCTGATCGTATTCGGCCTCGGCGCGGGCGGTCAGGTCGCCCTCGGTCGAGAGGAAGGCGGCCGCGCTCATCTCGAACCAGTAGGGAGCCACGCCCTGAACGCCGACGGTCAGGTGGGTGGTGTCGTCGCCGTCCGGACGGAAGTCCTGGCGCACGCCCGCCTGCACGTCCCAGAAGGGCGCGATGGCGCGGCTGTAGAGAGCCTGAACCTCGGCCTCGTGCAGCTTGCCGTCGATCTCGCCTTCGCCTTCGGTCTTCCACCAGAAGCGGTTGATGTCGCCGCCGGTCCAGCCCTGGGCGCCCCAGCTGTAGCCGTCAGCGCCGTCGCCGAAACTGGCCTCGATGGAGTCGATCAGCACGGCCGTCGTGCGGATGTCGCCGTTCTCGACCAGAAGTTGCTTGCGCGAAGCGGCCATGACCGCCGGGTCGAACAGCAGGTCGGCGGCATGGGCCGGAGCCGAGCGAGCGGCGGCCGGGGGCGGGGTCTCGACCATGCGGCCGCCGACGGCGTCCACGCTGGTCGGTATGTTCGGCCCGCCGCGCGCGGCGCTCATGTCATGACCGGCGTGGGGATCGGCCGGGGTCGCCTGGGCTGGAGCCATGGCGTGGCCCGCATTGGGATCAGCCGCGGGAGCGCCGTGCCCCGTGTGGCCGCTCATATCGTGACCGGCATGCGGATCGGCCGACGCGGTGTTGTGATCTGCGTGCGGGTCAGCTTGGGCGGCTTGGGCCGCGGCCATGTCGTGACCCGCGTGGGGATCCGCCGGGGCCGCCTGGGCCGGAGCCATGTTGTGGCCGGCATGGGCATCAGCCGGAGCCGCGCCGTGCCCGGCGTGACCGCTCATGTCATGACCAGCGTGCGGGTCAGCCTGAGCGCCGGAGGCGGCTCCATGCATGGAGCAGGGCTTGCCCTCACGCATCATGGGGCAGTCGTGCGCGGGCTTGGCGGTCGAGGGCGTCGCCTGTGCGGCGGGCGCAGGAGCCGCTGCGGGAGCGTGACCCGCATGACCGGCGTGGCTCTGGGCCAGGGCGGGACCGCCCGCAGCCAGCATCAGGGGCGCGAGGGCCAGGGAGAGGGAAAGAGACTTCACGAGGCGGCTCCAGCCAGCGGGCGAACGGTGACGACGTTGAACATGCCCGCGTGCATGTGCATCAGAAGGTGGCAGTGGAAAGCCCAGTCGCCGGGCGCGTCGGCGGTCAGGTCGAAAGTGACCTTGCCGCCGGGCGCGACGTTGACGGTGTGCTTGAGCGGCTGATTGCC
This sequence comes from Brevundimonas sp. ZS04, assembly GCF_001956865.1. Lineage (NCBI taxonomy): Bacteria > Pseudomonadati > Pseudomonadota > Alphaproteobacteria > Caulobacterales > Caulobacteraceae > Brevundimonas > Brevundimonas sp. ZS04. The sequence goes on along the minus strand of NZ_MTHE01000001.1, from coordinate 208,727 downwards.
GTCGTGGCCGTTGACCAGCTCGAAGAAGTGGCCGTGCAGGTGGATGGGGTGGGCCATCATGGTGTCGTTGACCAGGGTCACGCGCACGCGCTCGTTCAGCTCGAAGCGGATCGGTTCGACCACCTCCGAGAATTTGCGGCCGTCGAAGCCCCACATGAACCGCTCCATATTGCCGGTCAGGTGGATCTCCATGGTGCGCGATGGCGCACGAGTGTCCTTGTTCGGCGTCAGCGAGCGCAGGTCGGCGTAGACCAGCACGCGGTGATCGACGTCATCGAGGCCCTGCGGCCGGTCGGCCAGACGGTTGGACGGGGCCGGGGCGATAGCGTCCACGCCGACGCCGACGGCCATGTCGGCCGGGGCGTTATTCGGATCGCGCATGCTCATGCCCGAATGGTCCATCGGCGCAGCGGCCGCCGCGCCTGCCGCCGCCCCATGGCCCATGGCCGCGTGGTCGACGCTGGCTGCGCCGTGCGCGCTGTGATCCATGCCGCCCATGCCCATATCCTTCATGGTCAGGTTGGGCACCTTGCGCAGCGGCGGGACTTCCGCCGTCATGCCCAGGCGCGGCGCTAGGGTGGCGCGGCCCATGCCCGAGCGGTCGATGGCTTCGGAGACGATGGTATAGGCGCGGTTCTCAGTCGGGCGGACGATCACGTCATAGGTCTCGGCGACCGAGATCTGGAACTCGTCGACCTCGACCGGGCGGACATTCTCGCCGTCGGCCTGGACTACGGTCATCGGCAGGCCAGGAATGCGGAAATTGAAGATCGACATGGCCGAGGCGTTGATGATGCGCAGACGCACGCGCTCGCCCGGTCGGAACAGGCCAGTCCAGTTCTCTTCCGGACCGTGGCCGTTGACCAGATAGGTGTAGGTGGTGCCGTTGACGTCCAGGATGTCGCGCGGGTCCATCCGCATCCCGCCCCACATCCGGCGCTCGGCGGCGTTCATTCCGTCCGAACCGTCCAGCAGGCCGGCCAGGGTCGTCTTTTGCATGTTGAAGTAGCCGGGGCTCTTCTTCAGCTTGTCGAGGATTTCATGCGGATGCAGGAAGCTCCAGTCCGACAGGACCAGGACGTGTTCGCGGTCATAGGCGACCGGATCGGCCCCCGCCGGGTCGATGACGATGGGGCCGTAGTGGCCCATGGCCTCCTGAAGGCCCGAGTGGCTGTGATACCAATAGGTGCCCGACTGCTTGATCGGGAACTCATAGACGAAGGTTTCGCGCGGCTTGATGCCGGGGAAGCTGACGCCGGGCACGCCGTCCATCTGGAACGGCAGCAGCAGGCCGTGCCAGTGGATCGAGGTGTCCTCGTCCAGATTGTTGGTCACCGACAGGCGTACGTTCTGGCCCTCGCGCATCCGCAGCAGGGGCGCGGGCAGCAGGCCGTTGACCATGAAGGCGTGGCCGGTGCGGCCGCCGACGGTGAAGCTGGCGTCGCCGACGCTCAGGTCGATGTTCGGTCCGGTCAGCGTCGGCAGTTCGGCCCGCAGGCCCGGCGATCCGGTCTGCGCCCAGGCGGGCAGGAGCCCCTGCAGGCCCAGAATGCCGCCGCCCAGGGCGGCGCCTCGCAACAGGGTTCGACGGTCCAGTGATGTTGTCGCCATGAAGTCCAAGTCTCAAAGAGGCCGTTCGCCCGTAAGGGCGCGCGGGGAGGGGTCTGATCGGGATACGCAGGCGAAACGGCCGCCCCTTGCATCACCGTTGCGGCAGGGCGCCGCAGCATGCCGACGCCTTAGCGCGCCAGGGTCTGGTTCAACTTCTGCCTGGCGCGGGCGATGCGGGTCTCCACCGCCTTGGGCGTGACGCCCAGAACCTCGGCGATCTCGGCGTGAGAACGACCCTCAAGCGAGGCCAGCAGAAGCGGCGCCTTCAGATTGTCGGGCAGGGCGGCCAGGGCGCGATTCATCTCGTCCATGCGACGGCGGTCGTCCAACTGGGTCTCGGCTTCCGGCGCATCCTCGCCCACGGCCATGGCTTCGGGCGTGTCCAGCCCCATGACGCCGCGCACGATGCGCCGCACCGTTCGCTTACGGCCCCAGTCGCGGCACTTGTTGATGGCGATGGAGCGCAGCCAGGTCGCGAAGGGCCGCGTCGGGTCATAGCGCCGGATGGCCAGCCAGGCCGAGACATAGGTTTCCTGCAGCAGGTCGTGCGCCTCGTCTGTGTCGCCGACATATCGGCGAACGAAGCGATAAAGGTCGCCGCTGGTCGCCGCCATGAGGGCGGTGAAGGCTGTGCGGTCGCCACGCGCCGCGCGCGCCTCTTCTGTATCGCCCTCGACCTCCACCTCGGCCTTACCGGGGCTCTTGCGTAAGGGCGCCGGCGATTTCCTTGTCGAAGGTGCGGGCCTGTTCCGGCGTCAACACCGCGCGCATCTCGAACACATGGGCGATGGTGGCCTTCTGCAAGGCGCCCATGGCGTCGTGGAAGTGGTCGACCGCGGCGCGGACCTCGGGGCTGTCGCCCTTGCTGGCGGCGATGGAGTCGGCCAGTTCGCGATTGGCGGCGCGGACATCGGCCTCCAGCGCGTCGCGCTGGACGGCGAAGCTCGCCTCGATCTGGTCCAGGCGGGCGTCCTGGTCGGCGGTCAGGTCCAGTTTCTGGTGCACGATGTCGTGCACGCTGGGGATCTCGTGCTGCTTCATCATCCAGCCGGCCGCCAGCCAGGCGGCGCCGCCGCTGGCCAGGGCGGCCAAGACGACCGTCAGGGCGATGGACTTCCAGTTGGCGCTCATCCGCCGACCTCGAAGCGGGTCATCGGCGACAGACCAGCGGAGACGCTGAAAACCTGGATGTCCGACCGACCAGGCTTGAATGCCTGGCCCAGCATGCCGCCGTTGGTTACGCCGACCAGCAGGGCGACAGCCATGACGGCCAGGCGCACCTGGCTCATGCGACGCTGCTCCTGCCGCTCTTCGATCCGGCGCCAGACCCGGTTCTCCAGGCCCGCCAATCGTGAGGTCTCATCAGTTGAAGGCGGCGTCGCCAGCATGCGTTCCATGTCGTCTGTCATTCTGCGCCTTTCGCGGGCTCGATCCTTCATACGCGAGGCGACGCGTCTTCCCTTGGAAAGGAGCGCGTCGAACGGGCATGGTTCCGATAATGGCAACCTACGCCAAGTGGGGGGCGTGGCGAAAGATCGCGTCACGACCCAGGCTCGACGCCTAGAGGGAAGCGGGGGGCGGCTGGACGCCCATCACGGCGACGACAGCCAGGATCGCCAGCGCCATGGTGAACTCGATCGCCAGGCTCTTTTTCAAATGCGGCATGGCCTGGCCCGCATCACGAGCCATCAAGGGCGCCAGACGGAATCGGTTGGCGGCCGCCAAACAGACCATCAGGCCGAACAGCGCCAGCTTGATCATCAGCAGGACGCCATAGGAGCTGGCGGTCAAACTCAGCGCTTTGGAGACGCCGACCAGATAGGCGCTGTTGATCAGCCCCGTCACGACCAGGGCGCCGACCGCCGCCGTACCGACCCCGGCGAATCCGGTCAGGCTGCGCGCCACGCCGGCGTCCCAGGCGGGATCGGCTGACGGTCGCCGCACGATCAGGACGGCGAAGGCCGCCAGGGCGCCGACCCAGATGGAGGCCGCTACGGCATGGGTGACGTCCGAGGCCAGGTGGATCAGATGTCCCGGCCCTTGCGTCGCTGCGCCGTGGCCGGTCCAGGCGAAACTGGCCGAGACGACGAGACCCAGCAGCGCCAGCACGCTCCACGCCAGCCGACCGGGACGCAGCAGCAGCGCCAACGTCAGGGCCAGAGCCGCCGCGAACATCCGCACGACCAACGCCTTGCCCAGCCCCATGCCCGTGACCATGAAGTCCAGGGCTTCCGGCTTGAGCGCCGCGCTTAGGGAGCCCGCCATCATCGCGGTTTGAGCCAGCAGGGCGGCGGGCGCGGCCACGATCAGGACTGCTGCGGCCCAGGCTATGGTCGGACGCGGCCAACGCAAGTTTAGCGGTCCGACCGCCCGCGCGCTGTAGAGCATAAAGGCGGGCAGGCCGAGCAGCAGCGCCCCGACGGCGTATTGCACCCCGCGCAGGACGACGATCCAGATCTCGACCATATCAGCGCACGGTGAAGTCGTAGCTGCCGGTCATGCGGTGCCCGTCGGTGGAGGCGATGCGCCAGTTGACGACATAGGCGCCAGCCGCAAGCGGACGCGCCAGGGTTCCCGTGATCGTCTTGCCGTCCTGGCTGACCTGGGTGCGAACCGTCGCCTTGGCGCCGGCGGCGTTGACGACGTCGAAGCTGGAGAAGGCCGGAGCGACGCGGTCGCTGAAGGTCAGGGTCACGACACGCGGCGATGCGACGGCCGACTTAGCCGCCGGCGTGGCGCTGACCAGGCGAGCGTGCGCCGCAGCCGGCGCCGCCGACAACAGGACGGCGGCAGAGACGGCGATGAAGGAAAGGGGATTCAAGGTGGACATGATCGTCTCCAGAGGGAGGCCGTTGAGGCTCTGAAGACAACTACGGACGAAACGGACGGCGCCCTTAAATGTCCGGTGCGGTGGAAAGACACTCCAACAGTCGTGTTGTGGGGAAACATCGCCGCCTGACGTGCATCGCTCAAAAAGCACGCAGAATGTAGGGCGATGAACGTGGCGGACAGGGTGTCGGATTCCGGGCCTTTTCAGCCTTGTTCACCGTTGTTCAGAGGTAGGTTGAACCCAGGTGTGGCTTGAGTTTGGTCGCTTCAGGACGTTGCATATTGTTGCACTCAAGCGCAGATTTTTTGATGGGTGAGTTGATGGGTTTTATGATGGGTTGTTGGATGGGTGGGAAATGCCCCGGAAAGCAGATGAACTAGGACCATTGGCGGTGTCGCGGCTACGCGAACCTGGCCTGCATTTTGTTGGCGGGGTAGCAGGGCTAGCCCTGCAAGTGCTGTCAAGCGGCGGGCGAAGCTGGATCTTGCGCGCGACCATGGGAAAGCGGAGGAGAGACCTGGGTCTCGGGGGCTATCCCGATGTGACGCTGGCGCGAGCGCGCGAGGCCGCCCGCGACGCGCGGGAGCAGATTCGGCGCGGTATTGATCCGGTCGAAGCAGGCCGTGAGGCGCGCCAAGCGGTAAAAACGCCCGCCGTCGTTGCGATCTCGTTCCGCAAGGCCGCAGAGGCCTATATGGCGGCGCATGAGGCTAGCTGGAAGAATCCCAAACACAGGGCGCAGTGGGCAGCCACGCTTGAAACCTATGTCTATCCGGTGATCGGCGACCTGGGCGTGGAGGAAGTCGCCCTCCCGCACGTCATGCGAATTCTGGAGCCCATCTGGACGATCAAGACCGAGACCGCGAGCCGCCTTCGCGGGCGTGTGGAAATGGTGCTCGATTGGGCCGCGGCGCGCGAATACCGATCTGGTCCCAACCCCGCACGTTGGCGGGGGCATCTGGACAAACTCCTCGCCAAGCCATCCCGGGTCGCGAAGGTTGTTCACCACAAGGCCTTGGGCATCGACCAAATGCCTGCCTTCATGGCCAGGCTTGCTGACGAAAAAGGGACAGGCGCGCGGGCGCTTGAGTTCACCATTCTCACCGCAGCGCGCTCGGGCGAGGTGCGGGGCGCCAGATGGTCCGAGATCGATCTTCCGGCCGCCCTGTGGGTCGTGCCGGGTGAGCGGATGAAGGCGGGGCGGCCGCATCGTGTGCCGCTTTCGTCAGGCGCGCTCGCGCTTCTCGCTGCGACGCGGCGGAATCCGGACACTGATCTGGTCTTCGCCAATCTCGATGGCGAGGCGCTCTCGAACATGACTCTTGCTTCCGTGCTTCGCCGCATGAAGGTCGAAGCCGTGCCGCACGGCTTCCGGTCGACGTTCAGGGATTGGGTGTCGGAGAAGACCGCGCATCCTCAAGAAGCCGCCGAGATGGCGTTGGCTCACACTGTGAGCAGCAAGGTTGAGGCGGCCTATCGTCGTGGAGACATGATGGCGAAGCGATTTCGGCTGATGGAGGACTGGGCGGAGTTCTGCCTAGGTTAGCCCTGTGGTTAGCATTCGCGCCTGTCTGTTCTTGTTGCTGTTCCGGGCGGATATCAATCGCAGTCGCCTCGGAACTGCCTAGCCGCTGAATGAGGGGGCATCTAGCTTGAGCCGAGCTCTTCGATGACCGGACACCGGACTCGTCTTCCGTCGCCGCAGTCGGAGACCGTCTGTTTCAACAAGGCTTGAAGGCGTTGCAGGTCGGCGATCTTCGCTTCGATGCTGACAAGGTGGTCCTGAGCCATGTCGCGCACTTCGCTGCAGGATTGGACCGTCGGCTCGCTTAGCGCGATCAGCCGACGAATGGCGTCTATGCCGAACCCGAGTTCGCGCGATCGGCGGATGAATCTCAGTCGCTGGGCGTGTTCAGGCTCGTAGCAACGATGTCCGCCCTGGGTTCGGGCCGGCGCAGGCATCAGCCCGATACGTTCATAGTAGCGCACGGTCTCCAGGTTCACCCCGGCGCTGAGCGCCAGGCGCCCGATGGTCAGATCTTGTCTCGACACGCTCTTGATCCCGTAGTGGCTACGGGTTGTAGGCTGTATCAGAAGTCAGACAGGATAGCCCATGGCGACCGACCCAAACCGCGCCCGCATTCCCGAAGTCGCCGTCAGCGCCTCAGCGGTGGTCGGCGGGTTCGCTTCCCTTCTTGCATGGGCGGCCTGCTGCGTCCTGCCGTTGGTGCTGTCGATTGCGGGCGTATCCTTCGCGGGCGTCGCCGTGTTCGCCGGGGCGCGCCATTGGCTGACCCCGATCGCCGCCGTGGTTCTGGCCCTCGGGTGGCTGCTGCACTGGCGCCGCTCTCGCATGTGCCGACGCGATACGGCCTGCGGACGACCTTCACCGCTGGCCTTCAGGCTGCTTGTCTTCGCCACGCTGCTGATCGTGCTTTCCCTTGCCTGGGAGCCCTATGTCGAGCCCTGGCTCCTGCCTCAACTGGCGGCCGTCAAATGAAGGCGCCCGTCCTGCTCCAGTCCACGCTGACCTGTCCGCAATGCGGTCATGTCGCGACCGAGACCATGCCCACCGACGCCTGCATCTGGTTCTACGACTGCCTCGGCTGCGGCGTGAAGCTGAAGCCCTTGCCCGGCGATTGCTGCGTCTTCTGCTCCTACGCCGATGTGCCCTGTCCGCCGATCCAGGAGGATGGCAAGGGCTGCTGCGGCTAGGAATATTGCATCTGACCGAAGCCCCGCGTCGCCAGGCCAGGTGAACGCGGGGCGTCGATCTTTCGTCCATCGTAAGATGGCCGCCGGCGCTAGGCCGACCTGATGGCGATGGCGGACAGGTCGTTGGCCGCATCGATCGGCACGCCCGACGCCTTTCACTCGGAATATAGGGCCGCCATTTGACTGGCATGGGCCCGGGTCAAGGCGGTTGCCTTGGACGGTAGCAAGTAGAGCTTAGTGTCTGTCGTGCAAGCAGCCGCTATGGTCACCTAGAACTTCAATCACTCGGCATTTTTCAGCCGATTCTTGAATGCAGTGCGTCATGCGGGCGACCTCGGCCCGCAAAGCGGTGAGGCGCGCGATCTTGTGGTCGATATCGGCAAGATGGGAGCGGGCAATGCTGTCGGCCGATTGACATGGTCGACTCGGGTCTCCAGCCAGCGCCAAAAGTTCGCGGATCGGTTCGATCTCGAAGCCGAGTTCGCGCGCGTGTCGAATGAACCGCAGGCGTCTCAGATCGTCTGCATCGTAGAGGCGCCGGTTCCCCTCCGAGCGAGGCGGCGACGGCAGGAGCTGAATCTGCTCATAGTAGCGGATCGTCGGCGCCTTGATCCCGCTCGCCTTGGACGCCTGGCCGATTGTCACGCCCTGGCTCATTTTAACGCTTGCTCCTCTAGTCGCTAGAGGAAGTAGCGTCGCCGGGCATTCGTAACAAGGAGCCCCTCGCCACAATGGAAAACCTGGAAAGCCGATATCGCGTGACCGGTATGGATTGCGCAAGCTGCGGCTCCAAGGTCGACGCTGCGGTGCGGAAGCTGCCAGGCGTCACAGATGTCGCTGTGGCGGTCTCCTCGGGTGTTCTGAAGGTTCAGCACGGCGCCGATTTTGCGGGGGAGGGCGTGCTTCGTCAGGTTCGCAACCTGGGCTACGGCGTCGAGGTCCTCGCGCCGCTGCAGCCTTCGGCGGGTTCGACGATGGCCCCTCCCGGTGACGACCACCGGGCGGCCAGCGGTCCATGGTGGTGGACCCGCAAGGCCAAGCTTACAGCGGCTTGCGGCGTCGCCCTGGTCGCGGCCTACATTTTCGGCGCCCTGTTCCCGGCGATGGAGCGTGGAGCCTTCCTGGTCGCCCTGGCGGTAGGCCTTGCCCCAGTTGGCTGGCGTGCGATCACCGCTGCACGGTACGGGACGCCGTTCTCGATCGAGATGCTGATGACGATTGCGGCGGTCGGAGCCGTCTTCATCGGCGCTGCAGAAGAGGCCGCAGCCGTCGTCCTTCTGTTTCTGGTTGGTGAAATGCTGGAGGGCGTCGCTGCGGGGCGGGCCCGCAAGAGCATCCAGGGTTTGACCGACCTGGTGCCCAAGACCGCCTTGGTCGAGATCGATGGCCAGGTCAGCGAAGTACCGGCTGAAAGCCTTGCGCTCGGCGCCGTCATCCTTGTGAGGCCCGGCGACCGTGTGCCGGCCGACGGCGACGTCGTTGAAGGCGAGGGCGAGATCGACGAAGCCCCGGTGACGGGAGAGAGCGTCCCCAAGCGGAAAATGGCGGGCGACCCTGTCTTCGCCGGGACCATCAATGTGGGCGGCGTCCTGCGGGTCCGGGTCACAGCCGCCGCCGCTGACAACACCATAGCGCGGGTCGTGCGCCTGGTGGAGGAGGCGCAGGAATCGAAATCGCCGACTGAACGTTTCATCGACCGCTTCTCGACAATCTACACGCCCGTGGTTCTTGTCTTCGGCGCCCTGGTCGCGACCGTTCCGCCACTCATGTTCGGCGGTGCGTGGAGCGAGTGGATCTACAAAGGGCTGGCGGTCCTTCTGATCGGCTGTCCCTGCGCCCTCGTGATCTCGACGCCGGCAGCCATAGCGGCTGGTCTGTCCGCCGGCGCGCGGCGAGGCCTGTTGATGAAGGGCGGAGCCGTGCTCGAAACCCTGGGCAAGATCACCGCTGTCGCCTTTGACAAGACCGGGACGCTGACATCCGGCAAGCCGATCGTGACCGACATCGTGGCGGACGCGCGAACCGAGGGGGAGGTGCTTTCGATGGCGGCGGCTCTCGAAACCGGATCGAGCCACCCGCTGGCCCTGGCCATTCTCAACCGTGCGAAGGCTGACGGCGTATCCATCCCGGCGGCGTCGTCAGCCCGGGCGATCCCGGGGGAGGGCGTCGAAGGGACCGTGAGCGGCGCTCAGGTTTTCCTGGGGTCGCCACAGGCCGTCGCTCGGCGGGTCGGGCTTTCGGCGTCTCAGGATGCGGCGATCGCGGGCTTCAACGCCGAGGGCAAAACCGTTTCCGTGGTCGTGATCGACGTCCAATCGGCGGGCTTCCTGGCGATGCGGGACGAGGCGCGGCCGGACGCTACGGCGGGCCTGGCCCGGCTCGAGGCCATGAAGATTCGTGCGATTATGCTGACAGGAGACAACCGGCGCACAGCGGAAGCGGTCGCGAACGGTCTCGGCGTCGAAGTGCGGGCTGAGCTTCTGCCGCAGGACAAGCAGAGAATCGTCAAGGAACTGCAGTCCGAAGGCCTTGTCGTCGCCAAGGTCGGCGACGGCATCAATGATGCGCCGGCGCTCGCCGCCGCCGACATCGGCATCGCCATGGGGGGCGGCGCCGACGTGGCCCTGGAGACGGCTGATGCGGCGGTGCTTCATGGCCGCGTCCAGGACGTTCCCGACATGATCGACCTGTCGCGGGGGGTGATGGGCAACATCCGCCAGAACATCACCATCGCCCTGGGCTTGAAAGCGGTCTTCCTGGTCACGACGGTGATCGGCGTCACCGGCCTATGGCCGGCGATCCTCGCCGACACCGGGGCGACCGTGCTGGTGACGGCAAACGCCATGCGCCTTTTGCGCTGGAGGCCGAAATGAACCGGGACGTCCTGACCACATCTTCGTCGGGCTGTGAATCCGGGGCGGGCGTGCGGTCTCCGATAGGCGGTGTTTTCGTCAAGCTTGCGACCATGGCGGCGTTGTCGGGCGCTGAAACCTTGGCGGGAACGCGCCATGTTTGAATGGTCGAACAGAACCTTCATGACGGCGGCGCTTTTCGCGCTTGTCATCGTCGTGTTTGGTTTCCTGCCGGCCGTTGACGCAGCGGCCTGTGCGCCAGAAGCGCGGGCTGCTGTCGCGGCTTCATCGCTTTCGAGCCCGCCAGACCAGGACCACGGTAAAGCCAAGGGCGGCGACCAGAACCATAGCGGTTGCGCCCATGGTCATTGTCACCACGGCTCAACGGGCGTGCAGCAGGCGTCGATACCTGTTCCGGCCAGCCTCAAGAAAGCCGACGGCCCAAAAGCGCCGACGACCAACCAGATGGCGTCCCGGACGCCTGCCGGCCCGGATCGCCCTCCCAGAAGCTGACGCCAATGCCGCGCCCTCGTGCGCTCATCCGTCAGAAATCTGGGAAATGAACCATGTCTTCCTCACATCGTCGGCTGTCGCTTCTGACGGCCGGCTGCGCCGTGGTCGCGATAGCGACAGCGGCCGCTGCTCCTGCCTGGGCAGATCCAGCGCCGAGCTATGAAACCCTGCTTGAGCGCATCGGCCAGACGCCCGTCAACGTCGAGGCCGGCGCGTTGCTCGACGCCGCCGAGGCGCGGGTCCGCCAGGCGCGCGTGCGTCCTAATCCCCAACTCGGCCTGACTGCCGACGGCGTCCTGGGGAGCGGTCCTTATGACGGCTACAGCAACGCCGAGACCAGTCTGGCCTTGACCCAGGATCTCGAGCTCTGGGGGCGCAGGGGCGCCAGGGTTGATGTCGCGCGCGGCGAGGCCGGAACTGCCGCTCTTCGTCGCGATCTCACCGGCGTTGACGCGGCAGGCCGTCTGGCGCTGGTCTACGCCGAAGCCGAGGCGGCCGATCGCCGCTTTCAACTGGCCAAGGAGGCCTTGACGATCACCCTGGCGGACGCTCGCGCCGCCCTGTTGCTCGTGGAGGAGGGCCGCGAACCCCTGTTGCGGGGCATCCAGGCTGAAACTGAGGCGGCGTCAGCGCGCGCGTCGCTTGATGAGGCGGGAGCCGAACGCGAGGCCGCCTTCGCCCGGTTGACGGCGACGGCCATGTTGCCGACGGTCGTCACCTCCATCGACCCGGGCGTTCTGGATCGCGCGCCCTCGGCGCCGGATCAGTCCGGAGCGGCTTCGCCGGTCGTGCGCTTGGCGGAAGCGGAGCGCGACACAGCCGAGCGGCGTATCCGGGTGGAGCAGATCAATGCTCGCCCGAACGTCAGCGCCTCTGTCGGCGTCACCCGTTATGAAGCCGAAGACGCCACCGCCTTGACGTTTGGCGTGAGCATGCCCTTGCCGTTGTTCGATCGAAACCGGGGAAACATCCAGGCGGCGCAGGCCGAGTTCAGGGCGGCGAACGCCCGCCTGGACGGCGCCCGTCTCGATGAAACCGCCGACCGAAGCGCAGCCCAGGCGCGTCTAAACGCTTCCGCCAGCCGTGTGGCGGCGACGGACGCCGGCGTGGCCTCGGCTGAGGAAGCCTATCGCTTGTCCCGATTGGGTTTTGAAGCGGGGCGCATCTCCCAGCTTGAACTGCGCGCGTCCCGCGCCGCCCTGATCTCCGCCCGCAACGCCGCCGTCGACGCCCGCCTCGCGCGGGTCCGGGCGGAAATCGACCTCGCGCGCCTGCAAAGTCGCATCCCGTTTGGAGCCGCACTGTGAAAACCCAGATCAAGACCAGAAAGACCTGGCTGATGGCCGGAGCCGCCGTGGCGGTTGTCGCCATCGGCGGCGGAGCCTTCCTCCTGACCCGCGACGGACCCGCGCCATCGGCGCAGGTTCAGGCGTCGGCTGAAGCGGGCGCTGAGGAGGAGGCTGCGGGTAAGGTCGAAGAGGGCGTCATCGCCCTGACGCCGGCGCAGATCGAGGCGGCGGGCATCACGGTCATGGCGGTCGGACGCGGCGGGGGCGGGGAGATCCGTCTTGCCGGGCGCGTGGAGCCCATGATCGACGCCCGCGCCGTCGTGGCCGCATCCGTCGGCGGTCGGGTCGAGCGCGTCCTGGTCGCGCCGGGCCAGTCGGTGCGCGCCGGCCAGCCTCTGGCGGTGCTGGTGAGTGGTGAGGCCGCGACCTTCCGCGCGGACGCCGACGCCGCCGCCGCCGCCGCTGACGCCGCGCGAAGCGCCTATCAAAGGAACGACAGCCTTGCGTCCCAGGGGGTGGTGGCGCGTCAGGAGGTTGAAACCTCACGCGCCCAATCGCTCAGCGCGGACGCCGCCGCGAGAGCCGCTCGCGCCAGGGCGTCGGCGGCTGGCGGCCCCAATGCGTCGGGCCGTATCAGCGTATCCAGCCCGATCTCGGGCGTAGTGACGTCGGTTCAGGTCGGTCCAGGCGGATTTGCCCCCCAGGGCGGCGTGATAGCCGAGGTCACCAATCCGACGCGCGTGGAACTGGTGTTCAATGCGCCGCCTGCGCTCGCCGCTCAGGTTCGGACGGGGTCGTCGTTGCGAGTGCAAGGTCCGACCGGTGAATTCGATGCGGTCGTTACGGGCGTCGCCGTGGGCGGCGCCGGCGAGAGCGGTGCGACCCTCATTCGCGCTCGCCCGTCCGGCGGCGCCCTGCCGCCCGCCGGATCGCCTGTCAGCGGCGCTCTGGTGACGGGGGGAGACGCCGACGGCATGACCGTGCCCTCCGAGGCCGTACAGACGTTGGAGGGGGCGACCGTCGTCTTCGTCCAGGTTCAGGGCGGCTTCCGGGCTGTCCCTGTCATGACCGGCCGCCAGGCTGGGGGCCGAACCGAAATTCTTCGCGGCCTGACCGGCGCCGAACGTATCGCCGGCGCCAAGGCCTTTCTGCTCAAGGCGGAGCTCTCCAAGAGCGAAGCCGAGGAAGACGAGTAGGGACGAGAGATCATGTTCAAAGCTCTCATTGAGGCCTCCGTCCGCTTTCGCTGGTTCGTCGTCCTGGCTGTGGCGCTGGTCGCTGCGCTCGGCCTGTTCGAACTGACCAAGCTGCCGATCGACGCCGTTCCCGACATCACGAACCGACAGGTTCAGATCACCACAGTCGCGCCCGCCTTGGCGCCCGAACAGATCGAAAGGCAGGTCACCTATCCGCTCGAGACGGCCATGGCCGGCATTCCGGGACTTCAAAGCACACGCTCCCTGTCTCGAAACGGCTTCAGCCAGATCACCGTCGTCTTCACCGATCAGACGGACATCTATTTCGCCCGCCAGCAGGTGGCGGAGCGGATGCGGCAGGCGTCGGATGGTCTGCCCGAAGGCGTCGAACCCAGTCTGTCGCCCATCACCACGGGGCTGGGTGAAGTGCTGATGTGGACGGTTGATTACGTCCCCTTCAGCCCCAAGACCACGGTCGCCACCGGCAAGCCTGGCTGGCAGGCCGACGGCGCCTATCTGACGCCGGAGGGCGAGCGGCTGACCACGCCGCAGGCCCGGGCCACCTATCTGCGGACGGTCCAGGACTGGATCATCGCCCCGCAGATGCGCACAGCCCCCGGCCTGGCCGGGATTGACGTCAACGGCGGCTATGTGAAGGAATACGCCGTCCGACCAGACGCCGCCGCCCTGACACGCTACGGCCTAGGCATGACCGATCTGGTCCAGGCGCTGGAGCGGGCCAATACCCAAGCCGGGGCCGGCTATGTCCAGCGGGCAGGCGAGGCCCTGGTGGTTCGCACCGACGCCCTGGCCGCGACGGTTGAGGATCTGGCTCAGGCGCCGGTCGTCAATCGCGGCGGTCTGGTTGTTCGGGTCGCCGATGTCGCAAAGGTCGAGATCGGCCAGGCGCCACGTCTCGGCGGGGCCAGCCACGACGGCCACGAAGCCGTCCTCGGCACCGCCCTGATGCTGGCTGGGGAAAACAGCCGCACGGTGGCTCAGGCCGCCGCCGAGCGGTTGGAGCTGGTCGGCGCATCTCTCCCGCCGAGCGTGGTGGCCCTGCCGGTTCTGAATCGAAGCGACCTGGTCAACTCGACCATTTCGACGGTGGCGCGCAACCTGATCGAGGGGGCGCTCTTCGTCATCGTCGTCCTCTTCCTGCTGCTCGGAAACTTCCGGGCCGCGGCGATCACGGCCCTGATGATTCCGCTGTCCTTCCTGTTCGCCGTTATCGGCATGAACCGCTTCGGCATCAGCGGAAACCTGATGAGTCTCGGCGCGCTCGACTTCGGCCTGATGGTCGATGGCGGCGTGGTGGTGATCGAGAACACCCTGCTGATGCTGACGCAGCGACGGGGCGAACTGGGGCGGATGCTGACCCGGCATGAACGCCTCGGGGTGGCGGTGCAATCGGCACGACAGATGGTCAAGCCAGCCGCCTTTGGCCAACTGATCATCCTGCTGGTCTTCACGCCGCTGCTGATGCTGGAAGGGGTCGAGGGCAAGACCTTCGTGCCGATGGGCGCGACCGTCATGCTGGCCCTGGTCGGCGCCTTCATCTTCTCCTTCACCTTCGTGCCGGCGATGACGGCCCTGCTGGTGCGCGATCCCAAGACAGTTCATCTGGGACCGGACGGCAAGGCCGAAGAGCATGAGACCTTCATCCTGCGCTTCGCCCGCCGCTGGATACAGCCGGCCATCGGCGCGGCGGTGGCCCGTCCCAAGGTGGTCCTGATCGCTGCGCTGGCGATGCTTGGCGTGGGGACTGTCTCCTTCATGACCCTCGGGCGGGAATTCATCCCGACCTTGGACGAAGGCGACATCGCCATGCAGGTGTTGCGCGTGCCGTCCGCTTCGCTGGAGCAGTCCTTGTCCATGCAGATGGCGCTGGAACGCGCCATCAAGGCCCAGCCCGAGGTGGAGACCGTCTTCTCGCGCACCGGGACGGCCGAAGTCGCCATCGACCCGATGCCGGCGAACAACTCGGACAGCGTCGTTATCCTCAAGGACCGCAAGGACTGGCCCGATCCGAAGTTGCCGAAGGACGAACTCATCGAGCGGATCGAAGAGGTCGCCAGCCAGCAGATCGGCAACAGCTTCGAGTTCAGCCAGCCCATCGAGCTAAGGTTCAATGAACTGATCTCGGGCGTGCGGTCAGATCTCGCCGTCATGGTCTATGGCGACGATTTCGACACCCTGCAGAAGACGGCTGAAGCGGTCGCCGCCAAGTTGCGGGCCACGCCGGGCTCTGCCGACGTGCGCGTGGAGCAGGCGTCGGGCCTGCCCACCCTGACCATCAGCGTCGATCGCTTCGCGGCGGCCCACTACGGCCTGTCCGCCGCCGATGTCTCGGAAGCGGTCTCGACCGCCATCGGCGGCGCCGAGGCGGGGCGGATCTTCGAGGGCGACCGCCGCTTCGACGTGGTCGTGCGTCTGCCGGATGACGCGCGCAACGATCCATCCACACTGGCTGCCCTGCCCATCGTCTCGAGCACGGGGGTGATCGTGCCTCTGTCTTCCGTCGCCCGCATCGAGACGGCCGAAGGACCGAACCAGATCAGTCGCGAGAACGGCAGCCGGCGCATGGTGGTCCAGGCCAATGTGCGCGGGCGCGATCTCGGCGGCTTCGTGGCCGACGCACAGGCGGCGGTGAGCGAGGTCGCTCTTCCGGTCGGCTACCGGCTGGATTGGGGCGGCCAGTTCGAGAACCTGAAGCGGGCCGAGCAACGGCTGGGACTGGTCATTCCCATCGTCTTCATCCTGATCGGCGTCCTGCTGTTCATGGCGCTCGGGTCATTCGCGGAGGCGGGACTGGTGTTCGCCTGCGTGCCGCTGGCCCTGGTCGGCGGGGCTCTGGCCCTGCTGCTCAGGGGGATGCCGTTCTCGGTATCGGCGGCGGTCGGCTTCATCGCCGTCTCCGGCGTCGCGACCCTGAACGGTCTGGTGCTGATGCAGGCGATCCGGGAGCGGCTCCAGGCCGGCCTGGAGCCTGTAGCGGCGGCCATCGAAGGCGCGTCCAGTCGTCTCCGCGCGGTGCTGACCACGGCCCTGGTCGCCATCGTCGGCTTCATCCCTATGGCGCTGGCTCACGGCGCAGGGGCCGAGGTTCAGAAGCCTCTGGCCACCGTGGTCATCGGCGGCCTTCTGACCGCGACGGTCCTGACGCTGCTGGTCTTGCCGACCTTTGCGGCCAAGGCGGTCAAACATCGCAAATCGGAGGGGATCGAGGACTGAACACACTCCTGCCAGCGGACCGTGGGCGGCGATCACCGCCGCTCACGGTTTTCCTTTCGAAGCTTGGGGCTGTGCCGGGGATGGCGGGAGCCCGAGACCTTGCCCTATGGGGTGTCTGCAGCGACGATGTGAACGGCGCGGTCAATCTGGTCATTGCCGGAGGTCGGGGCGCTGATCAGTTTCGTCGCGGTTCTGGCGGAGATGAACGACGTCCACGACATCGACCACGCTACCGTTCAGGCCGAAACTGGCGCTGACGGCGGTGGGCTGGAGCCGGCCGCGGGCCTGTCCCTCATTGATATCCCGCCTGCCCGATGAGGGCCAGGCAACTCGGCGACTGTCCTTGTCGATGCGGACCGGTAGGGACCTGACCGATACTCTGAGCCTTGATGGGGTTTCGGCCCCGGTCCGGGGCTCGCATTCCGCCCCAGAGTGAAGCCTCCGGCCTGGATGGTTCGGTACAATCGGAGACGACCTGCTAGGCCTTGGCTGAGCCCTGCCGTTTGGAACCAGAGGTACGCGCAAACCCGATTACCAGCACGACGAGCGTTAGAAGCTGGACCCCGACGCCTTCCACGGTGGGGTAGATGCCCAAAATCTCGATACGCGGCGCCCAGGTGATCGGGTGGACATCGAGCCAACCCGCTTCTTGAAGCGCCGCCACGCCTTTCCCGACAAGAACGACCGACAGGACGGCCATGAGGATTGAGCTCAGTGAGAAGAACCGACCGATCGGCAGATGTTTGCTGTAGGCGAGCAGCGCCCAGGCAGCGAACGCCAGGATCGCCACTGCGGTAAGCGCGCCGGCCAGCATGCCGACATGGCCGCCCTGGCTCCAGATCGCCGCATAGAACAGGATCGTCTCGAAGACCTCCCGGTAGACCACGACGAAGGCCAACAGGAAGAGGAACCATGCCGATCGCTTCGAGAGCGCCTTGGAGAGCTTGTCGCGAATATAGGTCTGCCAGGCGTCGGCATGCGACTTGCCGTGCATCCAGATTCCGACGGAAACGAGCACGGCGGCCGCCAGAAGCGAGCCAAACCCTTCAGTGAGCTCTCGGCTGGCCCCGCTGATGGAGATGAAGAAGGTCGCAGCCGCCCAGGTGGCGCCGCCGGCGACCAGAGCCGCCACCCATCCTCCGTGGACGTAACGCAACACCTCAGGCCGGTCGGCTTTCCTGAGGAAGGCAATCATCGCCACCACAATGAGCAGCGCCTCCAGTCCTTCGCGAAGCAGTATCGTGAAGGCGCCGATGAAGCTGGCGAGATTGTCCGCCTTCTGAGGCGCCAGGGCCCGCTCGGCGGTGTCGAACAGGGCGTTCAGACGAGCGATCCGGTCCGCGACCTTCGTCTCTGCCGCGCCCTTGCTGATCGACACGCGGAGATCGGTCATTGCCGTCTCGATGCGACGTAGGAGGGCGGTGTCTCGCGCGCCGAGCGCCGGCTCGACCGGCTCGACACCGTCGAGATAGGCCGACAGCGCCAGGTCGGTTGCGGCCTTTCGGTCTCCCCGACGATAGGCGGCTTCACTCTCCGCCAGACGCGTCCGAGCCAGGGTGAGGGTGGCTCCCTTGGGGCGAGCCGCCGCCTCCGGGTGGCGGCGCAGATAGGCCGTCACCGCCCGCGCCTTCGTCTCGCCGATGCGCGCCGCTAACTCCGCCGGCGAGGCCTGTGTGACGGCGGCCAGATCCGGGTAAACGGTGCGGATCGCCGGGTCGCTCTCCCAAAGACGCTGGCCTTCGACCGCTTCGGCGTCAGTGAAGGCGAAACGGCCGACATAGAAGGCCAGGGCCCAGCGGTCCTCGGCCGGCAGATGGGAAAAGCTGGCCATCGCCGTGCCGTCGAGCCCCTGGTCGATCACCTGGTATAGGCCGAAGACGCTGCGTTGGCGGGCGCGCTCGACGTCCGCGAATGCAATTGGAGCGGGATCGAGCCCCTGCGCGCCCGCGCCGTCGGCGCGCCCTGTGGCGCCGTGGCAGACAGCGCATTGCGCGTCATAGAGGGCGGCCCCCTTGGCCAGGTCGGGCGGAAATGACGGCGCCAGCGGGCTTGGATAGGCCGCCAGGACCGCACCGGCCAGGGTTTTGGCCTGGCCGGCGACGGTGCGCGGATCGCTCTTGTTCCGGATAGCGTCTTGAAGGGCGACGGCGTCCCGAACCAGATCGGCCTTGGACGACGTGGAGGGCAGAGCTTCCAGGCGGGTCAGAATCTGGCTGCTGAATTCGACCATCTCTCCATATTCGGCGGGATTGGTCACCTGGCCGTTCTCCACCGCACCGGCGTAGTCGACCCCGACGTAGTCGAGCAGCCGCCACGCGACCTGGGCCTCCGAGGCCGAAGCCGTCTGGGCCAGCGCGGGGGCGGTCATGCCAAGGGTGAGCAGGAGGACGAACAGGCTGAGCAGAGGGCGCATCGGAAACCTAGTTGTGAGCCGCTCGCATTAGCACTCGAACAGCGCGTGTGTCGTGGTTTATTGTGAAGCCGAATGATCGTGCAGGGCCTCAATCACCTTGCAAGCCGAGACCCGTCCGCCCGCGCATTCAGCGGTCATGCGCGAAAGCGCGCGCCGGAGGGCCTGCAACTGGGTGATCTTCTGCGTCACTTCGGCGAGATGACGTTCGGCTATGGTGTTGGCTTCGTCGCAGGCGCGGTCGGGATGATCGGAGAGATCCAGCAGGGACCGGATCGAATCCAGGTCGAAGCCAAGTTGGCGTGCATGCCGGATGAAGGTCAGCCTTTGTTCGGCATCATCGTCGTACATCCGGCGGTCGCTGGCGGTCCGGGGCGGAGCCGGCACCAGTCCGATCTGCTCGTAGAATCTGATCGTCGGAATTTTTATGCCGGTGGCGGCGGCGAGTTTGCCGATGCTGCGAGGTCCCGACGAAGGGGGCGAGGGGCGTGTCATCGCTCAAACATGGGTCGAAGTCCTGGAGACTGGGGCGGAAAGACGGGCATGAGGCGCGCTCGGATACTACCGGCCGAGAATCAACAGGACGATGGCGATAACCATGGCGGCAAGCGTCGAGGCGCCGGTAAGCGCCATGCCGAAAGCGCGTGCGGCGGCGCCCTTGACGTAGCCGATCGCGAACATCACACGACCGAGGAGATAAAGCGTCACCAGAGCGGGGATCAGGATCAACTCCTCGCCTCGCAAAACAACGGCGAGAATCAGATGTGCGCCGACGGCCAGGACGGTCTGCTCAAGGGAATTCTGCAACACGGCCGCAGGCACGGCGAGCCGAGCGCTGGGCGGGCCGTAGGCGGCTCCTGGTCGGTCCTCATCCGACCGATACCGAATGCTGGCGACAAGCCGCAGGCAGCCGGCGAGCCACACGAGCACCGGCAACTCCCACTTGAGGGCGTAGGCCAGGCGATCGGCCGTCGCCATGTCGGTCTCGACGCCGAATGGCGCGGGAGGAATCCACAGCCAGGTAGCCGTCAGGCTGCTTGCGGTCACGCCTATGGCCAGGGCGGAGCGAACGGCTATGGACTTTTTTTCGGGGGGCCCCGTCATCGAACGGTGGGTTCGATCGTGGGGGACGACGTCCCGGGTTCGGCCCCGCTTCGCGAAGCCAACAGAAGCAAGCCGATGCCGCAGACGATCGCTGCATCGGCAAGGTTGAAAGTGGGCCAGTGCGCATCGCCCCAGTGAAGATCTATGAAATCGGTCACGTGCCCGAAACGCAGGCGATCCAGCAGGTTCCCGAGCGCGCCGCCGACCATAAGGCTCAGGCCGGCGGCAAGAAGAGGTCTGCGTGTTCGCCAGGCCCAGATCGACAGCACGACGATGATCAGCAGCGAGACGATGCTCAAAACCCAGCGCCCCATGTCCCCGGAGCCGGCGAAAAGGCCAAAGGTGACCCCTGGGTTGAACCCGAGGCGAAGCGCGATGAAGGATGTCAGATTGACCACGTCCTCAAGGTTCCCGCGGGCCATGGCCTTGGTGGCCTGGTCCACAACAATGACCGTCACGGCGAGGCCGATAGCCATCGCGCGGACGTTCAGCACCCTGGCGCCTCGGCGCTCCGTGAACACCATGATCGTTTGTTCTCCTGTTGATGCGACGATTTATGCATCCTCTAGCTACTGGAGGATCAAGCCCCTGCCGCAGGGGCAGTGCAAACGCTTTTCTCAATCCGGGGCTGGCTGAAGGAAAGGTGCGTTTGCGGCTGACATGTGGTGGCTTTGGCGTTGGGATCTGCCCAGGCAATGCCGGCGGCTGCGCGTCGTGGGATCCGGTGGGGCCTTGCGGCCGGTTTCGTCGCTTGGGCTCGTCGGTCTGGACGAGCGGCCGGTCGGATCTCAAGATCGTCGCATGGGCAGTCCGGCAAGACCGTGTTTCAATGACGGCTCCAATGTTTACCACTGCCTGCCAATGCGCGCTGTCTTCCGAAACTAGTCAACGTGGGCGGCCGAGCCCGGAACAGGAGGGCGTCCATGAAGACATCGAACGCTGAGCATGACCGTCAGAGACGAACGCTGATGATCGTGCTGATCCTGAACGGTCTGTTGTTCGTCGGGCTCGGGCTCGGCGGATTGCTGGCCAACTCCAGCGCCTTGCTCGCCAATGCGCTGGACAACGCCTCCGACAGCCTTGTCTATTTGATCAGCTTTCTGGCGGTTGGCCGCGCTCTCGCCTGGAAGCTGCGCGCCGCGAGAACCTCGGGTGTGCTGTTGCTGATCTTCGCCGCAGGCGTTCTGATCGACGCCGGCCGCCGATGGTGGCTGGGAACGGAGCCTATTGGCTGGACCATGATCGGTTTGGCCGTCGTCGCAGCGGTGGTCAACCTGATCTGCCTAAAGCTACTGCGCGGCTTGAAGGGCGACGATGTAAACCTGCGCGCCGCCGAGACCTTCAGCTTCAACGATTTCGCCTCAAACGGGGGCATCCTCGTCGCCGGCGCCCTGGTCCTGTGGTTGAAGCAGTCCTGGCCTGACCTGGTGGTCGGCGTCATCGTCGCCGGAATCGCCGCGAAGGGCGGTCTCGAGATTCTCGAAGGCGCCCGAAAGATCAACATACAAAGGGCCTCTGACGGAGCGTCCCGGGGCGGCTAGCGTCAAGAGGCAATCCATGGGCGGAGAGTGAGCCGATCCAGTCAGCCGGCCCATCATTTGCGGCGCAATTCAAGGATTGGGGAGGGCGGGTTTCGGTCGACTTCCCATGAGGAGGCGGATAGCGACCGAGGAGTTCGCGATGCGATCGATCCCCAAACCCGACCTTGAACACGCCCGCGCCCTTGCTGCAGGCGCCGGCCTCCCGGCCATCGAGTTGATGGATGAGCGAACCTTGTTGGCCTTGATGCTCAAGCGGGCTTCGCTTCCGACCAACCCTCATCGTCTCGCCGGGGATCTCCTGGATCGCTTCGGCGCCCTGGCCGCGGTTGTCGCAGCGGACGCGTCAGAGCTGGCCCGTACGCCCGGCCTGGACGTCGCCGCCGTCGCGGACCTCAAGCTGCTGCGACAGGTTTGCGTTCATTTGATTAGATCCGATGTCGGCGCGCGGCCTTCGATCTCGTCCTGGACGGCCTTGCTGGCCTATGTCCGGGGGGCGCTGGCCCACGAGCCCCGGGAGCAGTTTCGCGTGCTCTACCTCGACAAGCGCAACATCCTGATGCGCGAGGAGCATCGGGCGGACGGCACCGTGGATCATGCCCCTGTCTACGTCCGGGAAGTGGTGCGGCGTGCGCTGGAGTTGTCCGCCTCGGCCATGATCCTCGTCCATAATCATCCCTCGGGCGATCCGACACCCTCGCGCGCGGACATCGAGATGACCCGCCGGGTCATCGAGGCCGCCCGGGTTTTCGACATCCAGGTCCATGATCATGTCGTGGTCGGCCGGGAGGGCGAACAGAGCTTTCGCGCCCTCGGTCTCATCTGAGGCCCCGAGTCATGTCGCCCGGCTCATCGTCGCCGCCCTGGGCGGGGACATCCATTCCGGCGGGCGAAGCGCCAATGTGCCGGCCCCGGGCCACAGCCGCGCCGACCGGTCCGTCTCCCTTCTCCTCGACGGCGACCGGGTCGTGATCCACGGCTTCGGAGCGGCGGACTGGCGTGCGGTCCGTGAGCATCTGCAGGGGCTCGGCTTCATTGATCCCTGGGGGCGTCTGAATAGCCAGGGCGTCCAGCCACGCTTGCGAGGCGGCGATCCTGCCTTCCCTTGCGCCCGTCATTCGAGCGATGGTGGAAGACGCTATCCCTCGCTCCAACGCCGCCAGCGTAGCTGCTGCAGCCGCCATCGGAAGGGACCGCATCCGCCCGAGCTGGCGGCTCGTGTGGCCGCCTTGGTCCCAAACGGACGCCTCTCGCCTATCTCGATGTCCGAGGACATAGAGACGGCCGAAGGGTTCGCAGAGGCGTTGGCCCCTACGATCCGCGATTTTCTGTCGGAGCTGCACTAGCGATTGCCAGAGCTCTGGTCGCTCGGCGGGATCTGATTCTGATCAAGTCGGGCTGCTTCAGTGAACGCTGCACCCCCTAGGGATCAGCTTGCCCTGCGCCGATGTGGCGACGTCCGGCTCGAACCATGTCAGAGCTACATTCTCAACAGGTCTCATCTGGAGCTGCCATGTCCGACCCAACTCCGCGACCTGATTGAGCGAGAGCGTGAACTCAGCCGGCTCATGAATCCGCTAACTGAAGTGGGCGCCAACCTGGGCGCCTATGAACGTTCAATCGTTCGGGCCGCCGCCGAACTGGACGTGATGAGCCTGATGAGGGATCGGGCGGATATTGAGGCGCGCGCGGCGGGCTTCCTGTCTCCCGACCAGCACCGCAACCTCGCTCTCGACCTTTTCCAGCGGATGCCGACAGGCTCTGAGCTCTTGATGCAGGAGATGCAGCGAGCCGATGCTCTCGCCCGGGAAGCCGCGGGCCTCCACGGCAGGAGCATCAGTGAGCTCGCCGTGGAAGCTGCGAGCCTCCATCAGCGCTGGGAAGAAGCTTTCCGGCTACCATCGGCAATGGAGACCGCGCGGCTCTATCAGGAACAGGTCGACGCCCTGCAGGGCCAATCGATGTTGTTCCATGACAAGCCGGGGCAAATCATGGCGGCCATGACGTCCATGACCAGGCCCTGGCTCAACGACCCCATGCTCGATCACTCCGTGCTTGGCATGATGGAGATGCAGACCATTGGCGCGGTGCTGCGTCACTCGGATCCGTTCGGCGCGGACATAGGCGACCTGCTCAGGCCGGCATTAGGCGACTGGCGTGACGCCGTCATGCCGACAGTGGATATCCTGACGGATCCCGTTGCGCGTACTGCTCTCTACTATGAGAACGGCTTCAGTCCTGACCTGACCGCTTTTCCACGCGGCGCCTTCGTTGAGGGCATGCATCACGCTGGTCTGGACCTGGACTCGTCCGAAGATCTTGATGACGATGAGGCCGACGCGGACGAAACGTTGGAAGCTTCGTTCGTAAGAAATCGATCGGCGTTCGACCAGCTGCAACGCTTTGAGGTGGCGTTGCGCCGTTTCATCGACGAGCGGATGACCGAGGCCTTCGGTCCCGACTGGTGCATCACCCAGACGCCGGAAGGGACAAGCGACAATTGGCGTCAGAAGCAGGCGACGGACGCCAAGGCGACCGGAGCGATCAAGCCTCTGATCGAGTTCGCGGACTTCACGGATTACCGAGCGATCATTGAGAAGAAGCAGAACTGGAAAACCGTCTTCGCTCCGGTCTTCAACAGGTCCACGGATATTCAGGAGTCCTTCCAGCGGCTCTATCCGGTGAGAATCGCCACCATGCATGCGCGAATGATTACCCAGGACGACGAGATGTTGCTCACCGTAGAAACGCGTCGGATTCTACGAGCCATCCGTAGGGCGTGACAGGCGGGTTCAGTCCGAACGGCGGAACTCGTCGCGACGAAGCAGTGTTCGAAGTGGGCTGTCGGTCATGCGGCTCAGCTTGATGTGCTGCGGCGGTTTGTAGAACCTGATCGAGCGTCGTTTCCGAACCTGCGGGAAATGGTGCGATGTTCTTGAAATGTTCCCGTTCCGGTTCTAGGTTGATCTGAGCCGCAGCAGTCCTGCAGCTTGGCTGGACAATGGAGGGCGGTTGATCGATTGAAGGAGCATGCCTGGAAACGTTCCTCAGCCGACGCCGATCATTCACATGACTCACATCGGCAACCTTGACGAGATTCTCGCAAAGGGCGCCTTGAGTTCTACCGCACGCCTGCAGGCTGCTGACGCGCGGTATAACAATATCGCCTACAGCTCGATCCAGGCGCAGCGTGCAGCGCGGCAGGTCCCGTGCGGTCCTGGCGGCTGTCTGCACGATTACGTGCCCTTCTATTTCACGACGCGCAGCCCGATGCTCTACACCATCCATCGTGGCAACGTGCCGTGCGAGGGAGGGCAGGGCGCGCTGGTGCACCTGGTGTCGACCGCCCAGAAGGTCGTGGAAGCCGGCCTGGGCTTCGCGTTTACCGACGGTCACGGAATCATGACCTACTCCAGCTTCTTTGACGATCTGGGGCGGCTGGGGGAGGTCGACTGGGATGTGGTCGGCAGTCGACAATGGGCTGATACGCTGGAAGACGGCGACCGCAAACGCCGCAAGCAGGCCGAGTTTCTTGTGCGGGACGCATTCCCAGTTACGCTTCTCAGCGGCTTGGCGGTGCAGTCCGCGGCTCGCAAGGCCGAGGTCGAGGCTCTTCTGGAGCGTCGAGGCGTTAGGATGAAAGTGGTGGAAAAATCCGCCTGGTACTACTAGGGAGCCGACGATGATCACCTTCTCGAAAGGCGACCTGCTCCAGTCCGGCGCCGAGGCCGTCATTAATACGGTCAACTGCGTCGGGGTGATGGGCAAGGGTATCGCCCTGCAGTTCAAGCAGGCCTTCCCCCGCAACTATGATGCGTACCGGCGCGCCTGCGACGCGGGCGAAGTACGTCTGGGCGAGATGTTCGTCTTCGATACCGGAAGCATGATCAATCCGCGCTGGATCATCAACTTTCCGACCAAGGGTCACTGGAAGGCGAAATCCCGCCTGTCCGACATCGAGACCGGCCTTGAGGATCTGAAGCGAGTGATCCTCGAGAATGGAATTCGCTCGATCGCCGTGCCGCCGCTCGGATGCGGCAATGGCGGTCTGGACTGGGCTGAGGTTGAGCCTGTGATCCGCCGCGCCCTGGGCGACCTCAATGAAGTGGATGTTCGGCTCTTCGCTCCTGGAGCAGCGCCGAAAGTCGATGAGATGAGAGTGGGTACGACCCGCCCCTACATGAGCCGTGGACGAGCGCTCGTGCTGACGCTTCTGGGGCTCTATGGGGCAGCGGGTTACCGCCATAGCCTCCTTGAGGTGCAGAAGCTGACCTACTTCCTGCAAGCGGCGGGCGAGGATCTCAAGCTGGGCTTCCAGAAGTACCAGTACGGCCCCTACGCCGAGAATCTCAATCACGTGCTTCAGCGGATCGAGGGGCACTTCATTCGAGGGTACGGCGATCGCAGCCAAGCGGCGGAGATCGCTGTACTGGAAGGCGGCCGTAGGGAAGCCGAGGCCTACCTCGCCGGCGATGAAGCCGCCCGGGATCGTCTCGACCGCGTGGCCGAGCTCATCGCGGGTTTCGAGACCCCCTACGGTCTCGAACTCCTGTCTACCGTCCACTGGGTCCTGGTTCATGACGCCGAAGCGTCCGGCGACCCGGATCGCGTGGTTCAGGCTGTGCACGCCTGGAATTCTCGGAAGGCCGCTGTGATGCGAGAGCCTCACATCCGCACGGCGCTCGATCATCTCCAGCGGAATGGTTGGGCGAACCGGGCGCACGCCGCCTGAGCCAGGACGGGACTCCGATCCGTGGCAGCGGATCGGAGTCGGTTCGTCAAATAGCGGGCGCAACGGGTCGTCTGCTTTAGCTCGAACCTAGTTCTTCGATGACGGCGCCGGATTTTGTCTTCGTCGCCACAGTTGGCGACGGTCTGCCGACGTGGCGAAGCCTCGGCCTCGGGGGCGCGTATGCTGGCGCTAAGCGGTCCTGATGGCGATCGCGGACAGGTCGTTGGCCGCATCGATTGGCACGCCCGAAGCCTTCCGCTCAGAGTAGCGGTCGACCAACTGACCGGCGTGGACGCGGGTCAGGACGGTGAAGCGCACCAGCTCCTCCATCACGTCGACGATGCGGTCGTAGTAGCTGGAGGGCTTCATGCGGCCGTTGTCGTCGAACTCCATGAAGGCCTTGGCGACGCTGGACTGGTTGGGGATGGTGATCATCCTCATCCACCGGCCCAGCAGGCGCAGGGTGTTGACCGCGTTGAAACTCTGAGAGCCGCCGGAGACCTGCATGACGGCCAGGGTGCGGCCCTGGGTCGGGCGCATGCCGCCCATGTTCAACGGCAGGTGGTCGATCTGGAGCTTCATGATCCCCGAAATCTGGCCGTGGCGCTCCGGGCTGCTCCAGACCATGCCTTCCGACCACAGGGCGTGTTCGCGCAGTTCATGGACGGCGGGGTGGTCGTCGTGGTCGACCTGGTCGGTCAGCGGCAGGTCGGACGGATCGAAGATGCGTGTCTCGCAGCCCATGAAGCGCAGCAGGCGCGCGGCCTCCTCAACGCACAGTCGGGAAAAGGACCGATCCCGCAGTGAGCCGTAGAGCAGCAGGATGCGGGGCGGATGGTCGTTCGGGCCGAGGCCGAGCGCCGGCTGGCTGGACAGGTAGGCCGGGTCGAGCGCGGGCATGTGGTCGGGATCGGGCAGGACGCGAAGGCGGGTCATTGGGGGCGCAACTCCTTGAACATGAAAGTCGCCGAGGCCGGGCACAGGGTGCTGAACTGCCGGGAGGCGGCTATGGCGGGCGGCGCCGCCGAACGGGGAAGGGCGGTGTAGCCGTGCCGCTGGAAGAAGGCGGTCGCCGAGGTCGTGAGCAGGTAGAGGGCGGTCGCCTTCTGTTCGGCCGCCCTGGTTTCCAGCCAGGACAGGATCGCAGAGCCGTGGCCTCCGCCGTGACGGCTGTCGACGACGACGATGGAGCGGATCAGGAGGTCAGGACCGACCTGCTCCAGCCCGCCGTAGCCGATCAGGCCGGCGTCGTCCTCGAAACGGTAGAAGCGCCGATCGGGTTCGTAGACGTCGTCCATCGGCAGGCCGACGGCTTCCAGCGCAGCGATCAGGTCGGACGTGGGCTCGGGCAATACCGCGACGTTGAAGGCCATCAGCAGGCGTCCTTCTTCGGGGCGGTGTCGGGGAAGTAGCGGCGGCCCAGCCACAGGGCGACCGACACCAGCAGGATCAACACCGGCACCTCGACCAGCGGACCGATGACGGCGGCGAAAGCCACTGGCGAGGCCAGGCCGAAGGCGGCGATGGCGACGGCGATCGCCAGTTCGAAATTATTGGAGGCGGCGGTGAAGGCCAGGGCCGTGGTGCGCGGATAGTCCGCCTCGATCAGCCGCCCCATCAGGAAGCTGACCACGAACATGACGAAGAAGTAGATCGTCAGCGGGACGGCGATGCGTAGGGCGTCCAGCGGCAGGGCGACCACGTCGCCGCCCTTCAGGCTGAACATGGCGACGATGGTGAAGAGCAGGGCGATCAGGGTGATCGGCGCGATGCGCGGCAGGAAGCGCGTCTCGTACCAGTCGTTTCCCTTCCTCGCGACCAGGGTGCGCCGGGTCAGGAAGCCGCCGAGGAAGGGCAGACCCAGATAGACCAGGACGGCGCCGGCGATGGTCCAGACGCTGACGTCGACCACGCTGCTCTCCAGCCCGAACAGGGGGGGCAGCACGGTCAGGAACAGCCAGGCGTAGAGGCTGAAGAAGGCGATCTGGAAGATCGAGTTGAAGGCGACCAGGCCCGCCACATACTGGTTGTCGCCGCGCGCTAACTGGTTCCAGACCAGCACCATGGCGATGCAGCGGGCCAGGCCGATCAGGATGACGCCGGTCATGTATTCCGGTTGATCGCGCAGGAAGATCACCGCCAGGGCGAACATCAGCACCGGCCCCAGCACCCAGTTCTGGAACAGGGACAGGGCAAGCACGCGCCTGTCAGCGAAGACGCGCGGCAGTTCCTCGTACTTCACCCGCGCCAGCGGCGGATACATCATCAGGATCAGGCCGACGGCGATCGGGATATTGGTCGTCCCGACCGACAGGCCGTCGATCCAGCCGGGCAGCGCCGGCACGACCGTACCCAGCAGCACGCCCAGCGCCATGGCCGCGAAGATCCACAATGTCAGCCAGCGGTCGAGGAAGGACAGGCGGCGCTTCGGTTGATCAGTGATGACGGCCTCGACCATCAGCGGACCCTCCGGCCCTCGGCGTCGATGACGACTTCGCCGTCCTCCTTGGTGAAGGGCTTGAGCCCTTCCGGCGGCAGAAGGTCGAGGACCGCCTCGGACGGTCGACACAGCTTCACGCCCAGTGGGGACACGACGATGGGACGGTTCAGCAGAACCGGATGGGCTTCGATGGCGTCCAGCAGTTGATCGTCCGTCAAGGCGGGATCACCCAACCCAAGTTCAGCGAAGGGCGTACCCTTCTCGCGCAGCAGGCTGCGCAGCGGGACGCCCATGCGCTCGACCAGCCCCAGGATCATGGCGCGGCTGGGCGGCGTCTTCAGATACTCGACGACGTGCGGTTCGATCCCGGCGTGGCGGATGAGGGCCAGGGTGTTGCGCGACGTCCCGCAGGCGGGATTGTGATAGATGACGACGTCCATGATGACCTCAGGCGCGGCAGGGTGAGAGTTCGGCCAGCAGCGGCTCGCACAATTCGGCGCGGCCCTGGCAGCAATCCTTCAGCAGAAACAGGACCAGCGCCTGAAGGCGATCGAGGTCGGCCCGGTAGATGATCGAGCGGCTGCGGCGCTCCGAACTGATCAGTCCGGCGCGGGACAGAACCCCGAGGTGCGCTGACATGGTGTTGGCCGGCACCGCGAGGGCGTCCGCGATCTCGCCGGCGGGCAGGCCTTCGGGTTCGTGCCGGACCAGCAGGCGGAAGGTCTCAAGGCGCGTCGGCTGCGCCAGGGCGGCCAGAGCGAGGATGGCGGGTTCTGATTCCATAATTCCAAGATAATAGAATTAATGAGGCGTGCAAGTCCCGCGTCAGCGTACTGCGGCCACGACATTGGCGGGAAGGCTGCATGGCGCCGGAACCTGAGGCAGGTCTGGTCGGTTTCAATGTGGTCCTCAGGCCTTCCGAGGACTGTGGTTCCGACCATCAGATTTGACGCCCTCCCGGGCGTGGGTGGGTCGAGACTGCGCCAAGGGAAAAAGCACTGATCGTCCCTTGCGCTCGGGGGCTGTTCCCGAAGCGAGGCAAGGCGATCGACAAGGAGCCGGGTGATGAAAGTCAACGAATGCATGAGCACGGACGTGCAGGTCTGCGCGCCAGGCGACACCATGGCCGACGCCGCGCGGATGATGAAGAAGATTGACGCCGGCTTCCTGCCGGTCGGTGAGAATGATCGCCTGGTAGGGATGATCACGGATCGGGATCTGGCGGTTCGCGGGGTTGCGGAAGATCGGGGTCCGAACACGCCTGTACGGGATATCATGAGCGCCGAGGTCCTCTATTGTTTTGACGACGAGAGCCTCGACGACGTCGCCTCCCAGATGGGCGCCCAGCAAGTCCGCCGGCTCCCTGTCCTTAGTCGAAGCAAACGCCTTGTGGGGGTCATATCCCTGGGCGACATCAGCCAGGCCGGGGGAAACGGCTCTCAGGCCGCCGCAGCGCTGGCGGGGGTGACCGAACCGAGTGCGCGTCACAGTCAACATTGAACGCTCCGGTCCCGTTGCTTCTCGGACGCACCGCCCTTCCCCCTTGCTCAGGCGCCCGGCAGGCGTTGGGAGGGAGGAGGTTTTGATCGCCTCGCTCGCATATGAAGCGACGCCAGGCCGATCATGGCGACAAGACTGAAGACGGCGCCGGACAGGAAGGCCGCCTGCGGCCCTGCCAGGGACCAAAGGCCGCCTGCCAGGCTGCTCGCCGCCAGCAAGGCGACGCCGGTCGCGAGATTGAAAACGCCGAAGGCGGTTCCCCGCAGTCGAGCGGGGGCCGTGTCGGCGATCAAGGCGGCCAGCAGCCCCTGGGTCATGCCCATGTGGAGCCCCCAGAGCAGCACCCCGATCAGGACGACTCCAATTGAGGTAGCGAACGCCAGGGCCAGGTCGGCCAGCACCAGAACGCCCAGGCCCAGGACCAGCAGCATTCTCCGATCCAGATGGTCGGACAAGGCCCCGACGGGCGCGGCCACGGCGGCATAGACCACATTCATGACGATCATCACGGCGGGAACCAGGGCCATGGTGAGGCCGACGTCCTGAGCCCTCAGAACCAGGAAGGCTTCACTGAACCGAGCCATGGTGAACACGACGCCGACGGCCACGACCGACCAGAAGGGTCGCCCCATGGCCCTGACCTCGCTCCATCGGATGGGCGAGCGAGCAGCCCTGGCCTCGCCATGCTTCTTCGGCTCCTCGACGCCGAACACGAGCAGAAGCACGGCGATGACGCCCGGGACGACGGCCCAGGCGAACACGGCGCGAATGTTTCCGGCCAGGGCCAGCATGAGCAGAATGGCGATCACAGGACCCATGAAGGCGCCGATCGTGTCCAGCGACTGACGAAGCCCGAACGCGGCCCCTCGGGTCCCGGGCTCCGTAATGTCAGCCACGAGCGCATCGCGTGGGGCCCCTCTCACGCCCTTGCCGATCCGATCGGCGAAACGGGCGCCCAGCACCTCGAACGGCGTGACCGCCAGGGGGAAGAAGGGCTTGGACACGGCGCCGAGGCCATAGCCGAGAACCGCCAGCAGTTTGCGGTTGCCCAACCGGTCGCTGAGCCAGCCGGAGAAGACCTTGGTGATGGATGCGCTGGCTTCGGACACGCCTTCGATCACGCCGACCAGGGCAACGCTGGCGCCCAGGGTGGTGACGAGGAAGACGGGCAGCAGGCTGTGAATCATCTCCGAGGAGATGTCCATGAACAGGGATACGAACCCCAAAGCCCAGACGCCGCGAGGGACCGCTCGCAAACCTCGACCGATCATCAACATCCTTCCCGCGCTGAAGGGCCTCTCGAGCCCGACCAACGTCGCCTATTCGGCGGCTACGGTATTTATGTGCGGCAATGCGCGCCCTCTGGGTATGATGTGAATCCTGAGTCTGTCCTGGACGATCGACGGATTTAGTGTGGTCGCCGCCCTTGAGGCGGGGGTCCGCGAGAGGCGGCCAGCGGAACGATGGCCTCGTAGACGGGTTCCCTTGAAACCAAACCTTGATGATCAGGTATTGCTGATCATTGAGCAGGTCCGAGCAGAAAGGTGCGCCTGATGCCTGACCGTACCTATTGGGGAGTAGCGGCGATATCGATCGCCGTCGTCTCCTGGCTTCTTTACCACTACCTCGCGCCCCGCACGTGGAGAGAATGGACGCGCGCTGGTGTCCTCCAGGCCTTTCTCATCGCCTTCTACGCCGAGATGTATGGGTTTCCGCTCACCCTGTACGTGATCACCCGTGTCTTCGGTCTCGAGGCGGGAGGTGGGCTTTGGCGCGGAAATCTTTGGGTTTACCTGACCGGCGTTCCCGAGATCATGTACGTGTCGATGATCGTGGGATACGGCGTTGCGGCCCTTGGGATCATGCTGATCATTGTCGCCTGGCGGCAACTGCACGCGGGGGTCAGGGAGGGTCGGCTCGTTACGCAGGGCGCATACGCCTATATGCGGCACCCCCAATACTCCGGACTGTTCATTGCGATCCTGGGCGAGGGGGTGATCCACTGGCCCACCGTCTTCTCCCTTGCGGCCTTTCCGGTGATTGTCATCGCCTACGCATGGCTCGCCAGGAGCGAGGAGCGCCAACTGCTCAGCCAGTACGGCGATGACTACAGGCGATATTGCAGCCAGACGCCGATGTTCATTCCGAGGGTCGCCGCATGGCGCTCGTTGATTCGATGGATCGCTTCACCCGGGCCGGGAGGAAAGGCCACCTAGGAGCCAGTCATGGATCAGAACTTCGTTATAACCATCATAGCCTTGATGCTGTTCATCTGCTGCGTGGCGCCCATGATCGTGAGGAGCCTTCGCCGAGGGAAGACGGACGCTCCGAAGCGTAAGATCGACCCCGACCCGAAACGCAAAGAATAGGCCCTCACTGAACGGCTGCTTCTCAACCCGATTCCGACCAGGGCGATGGGCGCCCTGAATGGGATCAGACGCTTAGATTTAAACGGCCGGTTGGACTGGTCCCCGCCGACAGAATGTCAGGACGCGAGCAATGATGAACTGCATGAACATGATGAGCGGCATGGGCGGCATGATGATGCTGGCGATGGGCGTCCAATGGCTCCTCGCCGTCGTGCTGGCTGTGCTGGGGATCGCGGCGCTGGTGAAGTACCTGCGGACGCCATCGAGATAGGTTCGGCTGCGGCCGAGCCCCGCATGGCCTGACGCGAATGTGTTCCGATCAGACGCCTTCGGCCGGAAAATAGTCTCGGGCCTCGACAGGGGTGGCGAGTTCCAATCGTTCCGTCAGTTCTTCCATCTCCCGTCCAAGGAGGTCGTTGAAGGATTTCAGTCCCGCCGATTTCAGCCGGGGCGAGGCCTTCTCGAGAGCCACGATCATGGGGGTGATCTCGCCCTCGAGCAGCAGGTCGAAATCGGCTTCTTCGACGCCCATTTCTACGAAGAAGGCGTTCAGGTCCTCGCCCGTCATCTCGTCGAAATGCTTCGCCGCGCCAATCTGGAAAGCCAGCTCATGGGTGAAGTGCCGGCTTAGCCGAATGGGCAGAAGGTCATAGAGGGGGGCGAAGCGAGGGGCGCCAGGCGCATCGTAAAGGATGGCGTGGTTCTTGGCGTGATTGTCCGTATTGCCGATGCAGAGATTGAAGATGGTGGTTCTGAGGAAGGCGAGGCGGCTGGCGGCGGGGTCGCGCGTCTGGTCCAGGACCGAGATGGCGGCGCTGACGTCGAACCAGCGGCCGGGTTGACCCCGTCTCTGGTACTTGAGCTCTGAAGGCAGGCCTAGCGCCTGGGCGAAATCCTCCTGATGGATTCGGGTGACGACCCCGTCGGCGACGTGGCGGTCGAACCTCTCGATCAGCAAGGCGTCGACATCGCCGATCCGGATCGCGGTAGGCACGGAGACATCCAGGCCAGCGGCCGAGGCCAGAATGGCGGCGGCCTCTTCATAACGTGCGTCCCGCGCGTCGCGGCGCGCCGGCACCTTCAGGATATGGGTCGTGGGCACGCGCGACCCGTATCTGGGCAGGGCGAAGGCGCCATTGGGCAGGAGGGTGACGGCGACCTTGCTTTGCACGCCGGCGACCGGAGACGGGTCTGTGACCTCCGTTGGAAGCCGCCGCTCGTCGCGTAGCGATTTGACGATCTTCAGCAGGGAGCTGTCGTCGAGGGGTTCATAGTCCTCGGCGAGGACGCCGGGACTCTTGATCGGCGGCATATCCAGCGGGAGGCAGGAGACGCTGCCGGCGCAATCCACGCCCAGATGCTTCAGGAGGCCTACTACATCGTCGCGGGCCAGCGCTTCGCGCTCCATGATCCGCTGCAGCTGCGTATTTTCCGGCAGCAGGTTGGCGAAAAAGGCGCGTGTCTCCACGTCGCCGAATGCTTCGTCCTCGACCGGCAGGGAGAGAGACAGGGGGGCGCCGCCGGCGGCGACATAGTCGGCGTCATAGAGGAAGGCCGTGTCGCCATGTGCGGTTCTTGCGAGCCGCCCCGCCGGGGTGGGAAAGCCGTCCATCCAGACGGCGAGGACGTCTTCAGCCATGAGAGTCCTGCGCTGTCAGCGTGAGGCCGAGCGCCTGACAGGCGGCCAGCGCCTTGCCGAGTTCGATCGTGGGCTTTCCGGCTTCCAGTTCGCTGACGAACCGGCGACCGACGCCAGCGTGTTCAGCCAACTGCTGCTGGGTGAGCTTGAGCGCCAGGCGCTTTGTGCGAACGAGGTTCCCGAGGGCGGCACCGTCAAGCAGCGGTATGGGTTCGATCCGGGGCGGCAGCGGCCGGGCGGCGCCGCCCGCGGGTGGGCTTTCCAGTCCGGACGACTTCAGGGCGCTCAGGATCAGCGCAACGGCGCCGGCTGATGGCTTTGACCTTTCCGAAGGGGAGGGCTTTTCCACGCGAGAAACGCCTGGCTTGAGCATTTGCCCCGCCCGAGCTTTGAAGGTGATCCTCATCTCGCGGGCGCCGGTGTCGTCCAGCAGGGCTCTGAGCGCGTTCGACTGGGTGGGGTATCGAACAAGGCGCGAGGTCTTGCCTAATTTTCCGGGGCTGGACAGGCCGCCCACTCGCGAGCGCGCCTCCGTTGAGGCGGCGGCGAGGCCGACGGGGAGCTGGGGCGGTCTGGTCTTGCTCATGGTCAAATTCCCGTACGGGAACACATATAGAGCGTGGGGCGTCGGAATGCAAAGGCATGATCCCGATCGGGATCACATCTTGCTCCTGAGTGTGACGCGAAGCTGATGGGAGTGTTTTGCTTGCCTAGGGACGCCGTTCCGGTGACAGTAGCCTGTCCGCTCGGATGGCCGTCGCTATGTCCAGGCGAAAGCTAAAAGCGTCGGCGCGCGAGCTCTCGTGTTCTTAACAGCCCGGCGGACACCCTCCCTCATTGTGGCGCTTGGCGTGGCGGCGAGGTAGGCTTTTGCAGAAGTGATTTGAGGCGCGGATGCGAACGAACCTGGCAGGCATGATCGATCCGACGACGCTCCGATCGCAGGACGGGCAGTTCCATGCGGGCTGATCTCGACCATCTGCCGGCCAAACAGCAGCGCGAGCTGGAGCGCGTTCGTACGACCCTGCTGACCGAGTTCGACGCCGCAATAAAGAGCGGGGGCGGGGGCACCCAGTCTTGGCGGCGCGACGGCCGGGTGCTGAAGATCATCCTGTTTGGCTCCTACGCCCGCACCGACTGGGTCGACGAACCCGACAACGGCTACCTGTCCGACTTCGATCTGCTGGTGATCGTCAGCCACGAAAAGCTGACCGACATCGCCGACTATTGGTACGTCGCCGAGGACAAGATCCTGCGCGACCCCGCCGTGGGGCGGACGGTCAACATCATCGTCCACACCATGGCCGAGGTGAACCAGGCCCTGACCCGGGGCGAGTATTTCTGGACCGACATCCTGCGCGACGGCGTGGTGCTGTATGAGTTGCCGGGACATCCATTCGCTCAGCCGAAGCCGATGACGGCCATGGAAGCATGCGACGCCGCCCAGCGGCATTTCGCAAAGTGGATTGGGAGCGTCGACAGGTCCCTGGAGACCGCCAAGGGGCAACTGGCGAATGAATCCGATCTCGGGTGGAGAAGGGATGCTGCATTTTCACTCCATCAGGCGGTTGAACGTGCCTACGTCTGCTTCCTGCTGGTTCACACCTTCTACTTTCCGCGCTCCCACAACATCAAGTTCCTCCGGTCGTTGGCTGAGGACACCGACAAGCGACTGACCGGCGCTTGGCCGAGGGAGGAGCGTGCCGACAGACGGCGCTTTGAGCTTCTGAAGCGCGCCTATGTCGAAGCGCGCTATTCCGACGAGTACGACGTCAATGCTGAGGACTTGGCGCTCCAGTTCGAATCCGTGGTCCGGCTCCGAAACCTGGTCGCCGCAGCCAGCAATGAGCGGATCGCGGAGCTCGCGCGGGACGCGGAGGCCGGGGCCTGACCTCATCTCCATGGCGCGAGCGGGCGACGGTGACCTTCTCCGCCTGTCCGGGCGCTCAGTTCTGGATACGTCGGTGACCGACCCCATTGCGAACCTTGGCCGCTGAGGCGCAGGGTCGCCTCATGTTGTATTTCGTCCTCAAAGCCACGATCTCGGGCCTTCTGATCGCCGCTGTCTCGACGCTGGCCAAGCGCTATCCCGGGTTCGGCGCCCTGGTGGCCTCCCTGCCGCTTGTTTCAGTTCTAGGCATGATCTGGCTATGGCGGGACAGACCGGACGCCGGGAACATGGCGGCTCACGCCGAAGCGACCTTCTGGTATGTCCTGCCGTCGCTGCCGATGTTCCTTCTGATCCCGGCCCTCCTGCGGCAGGGAGTGTCATTCTGGATCGCGTTGGCGGCTGGATGCGCCCTGACCATCGTTCTCTACGTGGTGATGACCTTGGTCGCGTCGCGCTTCGGGCTTCAGTTGTAGGGCGAAAGGCAGGGGCGGATTCGAGGTCGGCTCGGTCGGGAGCAGGCCCGTCCTCAGGATCCTAGTGTCTGTCGTGCAGGCAGTTGCCATGGTCGCCGAGGGCCTCGATGACCCGGCATTTTGAAGATGTATCCTGGACGCATTGCGTCATGCGGGCGACCTCGGCTCTCAAGGTGGTGAGGCGCGCGATCTTGTGGTCGATATCGGCGAGGTGGGACCGGGCGATGGTGTCAGCCGAGTGGCAGGGGCGGCTCGGATCACCGGCCAGCGCCAGAAGCTCGCGGATCGGTTCGATCTCGAAACCGAGTTCACGCGCGTGTCGAATGAACCGCAGACGACGCAGATCGCCGTCGTCATAGAGGCGCCGGTTGCCTTCCGTGCGGGGGGGCGAAGGCAGGAGCTGGATCTGTTCATAGTAGCGGATCGTCGGCGCCTTGATCCCGCATTCCTTCGACGCCTGGCCGATCGTCACGCCCTGGTTCATTTTACCGCTTGCTCCTCTAGTCGCTAGAGGAAGTAGCGTCGGCTGGAGTTTGAAACAAGGAGCACGCTCGTGGCGGCGGAAACCCTGTCCGCCTTCTTCACCGACTATCACCGGGCGCGCGGCGTCGAGATTCTGACCGGCGCCGAGGTGTCGGGCTTTGAGGGCGGCGGCGTTCGCCCCGAAGGCGTCCGGCTGGCGGACGGAACCCTGATCGCTGCGGACGCGGTTCTGGTCGGCGTCGGCGCCCTGGCGCGCGAAGCCCTGGCGCGAACGGCGGGTCTGCCTTGTGAGAACGGCGTGGTCGTGGATGAGAACGCCCGCACGGCGGATCCCTCAATCTACGCCATCGGCGACGTCACCCATCGGCCCATCCCGGTCCACGGCGGGCGGATGCATCGGCTGGAAAGCGTTCCGAACTCCCTGGAACAGGCCAAGCAGGCCGCCGCCGCCATCGTCGGCCGAGCGCCCCCGGCGGCCGAAGTGCCCTGGTTCTGGTCGGACCAGTATGACGTCAAGCTTCAGATCGCCGGCCTTCCGTTTGACGCCGACCATCAGGTGGTGCGTGGCGATCCGGCCAGCGGCGCTTTCGCCGTCTTCCACCTGAATGGCGACCGCATCGTTTGCGTCGAAGCGGTCAACGCCCCGGCCGATTTCATGGGCGGACGGCTGCTGATCGGCAAGGCGACGCCAGTGGATCCGGTCCTGCTGGCGGACCCCTCTGTTTCGATGAAGAGCGTCTGATCCGGCGCGCAGCAGCCGATAGCCGTCGCAGCGGGAAGCATCGCGTCTTGGCCCTCAACCGGCGCAGCAAGAGAGTTTGGCGACGTCCTTGTTGAACGTCAGCGCCGCCAGTTTCAGGCCCTCGACGGTCGTGAGATAGGGGAAGATCGTGTCGCCCAACTGCTCCACCGTCATTCCGCACTTGATGGCCACCGCTGCGGTCTGGATGCTGTCGGCCCCTTCCGGAGCAAGAATGTGCGCGCCGAGGAGCCGCCGCGTGCCGCGATCCGCCACCAGCTTGATGAGCCCGCGCGTGTCTCTGGCCGCGAGCGCGCGCGGGACGTGATCCAGGGTGATCATCGAGGTTTGGACATCATGCCCGGCCGCCCGTGCGGCGGCTTCCGTGAGCCCGACCGTCGCCACCTGGGGATCGGTGAACACGACCGCCGGCATGGCGCTGTTGTCGTAGGACAGACTGTCGCCGTTGAGCGCGTTTCGAGCAGCGAGCCTGGCACCGTAGGCCGCCATATAGACGAACTGGTCACGCCCGGTGACGTCACCGACGGCGTAGACGCCGGGGCGGGTCGTGCGCATCCGGTCGTCCACGACGATTCCTCCGTTTTCGGAGACGCTGACCCCCGACTCGGCAAGACCCAGGCCGTCCGAGTTGGCGATCCGGCCTGTCGTCATGAGCACGCGCTCGGCGGTGAGCACCCTCCGGCTGTCGCCCTGCGTAAGGGTGAGCGACACGTCCGTTTCCGAATGGGCGATAGCCTCGTAGGTCGCCCCGACAACCACGGTGACGCCCTCGTCTGAGAGGTAGCGTTGCAGCGCCTCGCTGATCTCGGGTTCACCTTCCGGCAACAGACGTGACCGGCACACGAGCGTGACCTGCACGCCGGCCCGGCTGAACATCTGAGCCAATTCCGCGCCTATGTATCCACCACCGATCACCAGCAAGGACTGCGGCAGCGCCTCCAGTTCGAGCGCGGTCGTGCTGGTCAGATAGGGGACAGTGTCGATCCCAGCGATCGCCGGAATCGCCGGTCGCGATCCCGTCGCGATGATCACCTTGTCGGTGGTGAGCCGGACATCGCCGACCTCCACGCCGCCCAAGACGAGCCTGGCTGCGCCTTCGTGGTAGGCGATGGCGTCGTAGCCTTGCAGGACATCTTCGTATTTGGCCTGACGCAGAGCGTTCACCAGTTGGTCCTTCTGGCGGATCACCTCGGACCAGGCGCTGATTTCAGCAGTGGCTCTCACGCCGTCGAAACGGCTTGCGGCCCGCGCCTGGTGCAGGGGCTCCACCGCGCGGATCAACGCTTTCGACGGCACGCAGCCTATGTTCACGCAGGTCCCGCCAATCGTTCCGGCGCCGACGAGCGCTACCCGCGCTCCCTC
The DNA here is from genome assembly GCF_001956865.1 of Brevundimonas sp. ZS04. Taxonomy (NCBI): domain Bacteria; kingdom Pseudomonadati; phylum Pseudomonadota; class Alphaproteobacteria; order Caulobacterales; family Caulobacteraceae; genus Brevundimonas; species Brevundimonas sp. ZS04. The sequence continues at coordinate 169,786 of NZ_MTHE01000001.1, read as the reverse complement.
TTCGGCTGCCGTAATGGCGGCGGAGAAGCCGGCTGAGCCAGCGCCGATCACGACCAGATCATAGGTCTCTGCGGCGTTCCGGGAGAGAGGGCGACAGTCACTCATACTGCTCGGTGCTTTCAAATCTTGTGTCCGCCGTTGGGCGGGCGGCCTGCAACCGGACAGGCCTGGCGGCCCGCTACGGCGCGACGACAGGGAAGGCCGGAACGGGTGGGCTCGTCAGGAAGTAGAACTGCATGGCGCCGCCGATGTTCGTGCCGATGACGCCCACTAGCGAAACCTGGTTCCGCTAGTGGCTGGCCCGAACACGCGCGGGATAGCCGGCGTTGGTCGAGGCCTGAGCCAGGACTGTCGGCGTCACTCGCACGTCGTCGTAGGTCACGGTCGCCACGGCCCGTCCGGCGTCGCCAGGGTTCACGGATACAGCCGTAACGCCCGGAACCCGCGAGATAGCGCGTCGAACGATAGGGGCGCACGTCACACAGGACACATTGGTGACATCCAGCGTCACCGTGCGTTCGGCCGCCTGCGCCGTTTCGGCAGTGAAAAGCGCCGCTGCAACTGCAAGGGCGGCGCGGATGGAAAGGGTCATGGCCTTGATCTCCAGGAACTCACGCGCCGAGTAGCAGCGGCGCAACATAGGGAAATGCGACGGCGATGGCGACGAGCACGGACGCCGCCCAAAGCGCGATCTTGACAAGGCGGGTGGAGCCCGGTCGAGCGCAGGTCTCGCCTTCGGCGCAGGCGGTGCGAGGACGACGATAGACGCGGAAGAATCCGACACCCAGGAAAGCCACCGCCGCAACGATGAAATAGGGTTGATAGGGCGCGAGGACCGTGACGTTGCCGATCCAGGCCCCGCTGACGCCGAGCGCGAACAACACCAGCGGCAGAACACAGCAGGACGACGCGCCGATCGCGGCAGCAAGGCCTGCAACCGCCAGCCACGCACGGCTGGACGACTTGTCGGCTGGGGCCGCGGCGTTTCCGTTGGGGTTCTCGATGCCGTCCGAGGCGGCCATTGCCCACTCCTTCTCTTGGTGATGAAGGCAAGATAGGGTCTGTAGCGACTACAGATACAAGGGCTTTATCTTCGATGGACAAATTCGCCCTGCGTGACACGACGCCGCAGTTCGCGATCGGCGTGCTGTCGCGCCGAACCGGCGTCAACATCGAGACCGTCCGCTACTATGAGCGGATCGGCTTGATCCCTGCGCCGGCTCGCAGCGACGGGGGGCACCGCCTCTACGGCGGGGGGCACCTCCTTCGGTTAAACTTCGTTCGGCGGGCTCGTGATCTCGGTTTCACGCTGAATGAGGTTCGAGCCCTGCTGGACTTGGCGGAACAGCGGGATCGACCCTGTACCGAGGTCCGCGAAGTGGCCGCCGTGCACCTGACTGATGTGCGCTCCAAGATCGTCAGCTTGCGGGCGATGGAGCGGGTTCTTTCCGACATGGTGGCCCGTTGCGCCGAAGGCTCGACGCCGGACTGCCCCATCATCGAGGCGCTGTTCGACACCGAAGCGGTGCACCCCGTTTGATGGATTGCGAAATTTAAGTCGATGATTTCTACGCCGTCATAGGGTGTGGGTGGTGGCCGTCCTTCTGGCCTTCAGGAGCTACAACAACCTCGGCGACCTCGGTCGGCTTCGTCATATCGGCCTGTTTGTCGTCAGCGCCACCTTGCCGGCCCTCAGCCAGACGCGCGCGCCCCTTCCTCCGGCGGTTGACCGACGGCGTTGGTCTCTTCGCCCTGGCGCCGTGTCTGCGCGGACTGCTGGCGATCAGCCTGGCTGCTGCGGCGGGCGGGGCGATCCGCACCTGCAGGATCACGTGCAGGACAAGGGGACGGATGAGACTACGCATGCCGATCCCTATGTGATCGACGAGCGACACAGGCGCTGGCCGTGGTCCAGGCGGTGAGGCCGCTCGCTCTCCTGTCTCTGTCATTGACCGGCGGCGGAACCGCCGGCCGACGACGAAGGCGTGAACCCCCTGTGGATCAGACGACGCGTTTCACTTCGGTGTAGGCACCTTCGGTCTTGAGGGTGACTGTCACGGGTGCGCCCGTGCGATTGCGCCAGAACCAGCCGTGACTGCCGGTGAAGGCCGCCGTCAGTTCGCCGGTTTCGCTCTGGGACGAGCCCTTGCCGTAGCCGTGGTAGGAGACGCCGGGGCGATCCGCGTGGGTGTCGAAGTTCAGGCGTCCGCCGCTGCTCGTCCAGGTGAAGCGGGCCTTGGCGCCCTCCGTCATGACCAGTTTGATTTCGGCGCCCTGGTCGGGCGCCAGGGTCAGTATGGTTTCATCGGTGCGCTGGCCGGAGGCGGCGTCGGGCGCCGGGCTGGCGGCCGCGGATTGGGCGACCGCAGCGACGACGACGGGCGCTGGACTCGCCTCGATCGGAGCCGCGGCTGCAGCGGCGTCCATCGCCTCGTCCGCCTTGGCTTCCGCAGCCAGGGAGACCTTGATCCGGCCCATCTCGGTCAGGCCGAAGACCGTTCCCACCCGGGTCGGATCGACGCCGTACTCGGACGGCAGGACGACAGTGACGAGCAGGCCGGCGGCGACGACGGCGGCGATGCCGGTCGAGCGGAGCAACTGACCCGTGGTGGGCAGGTCGGACAGGCGGGGTTTGTCAGCGTTGTACATGGTTCAGGTCTCCGGTCAGGCGACGAAATAGCCGACGAGCTGGTAGCCCGTCAGAATGAAGCCGAGGGTCATGAGGACGACGTTGGCGAGATAGGCGTGTTTGAAAAAGCTCTCGCTGCGGCGCCAGAAACCCATGACGATGAGGATGGCGCCGAGCGCCAGAAGCTGGCCGATCTCCACGCCGATGTTGAAGGCGACGAGATTGACCAACAGGCCGTCGGGGGACAGCTGGAAGTCCTGCAGCTTGGTGGCCAGGCCGAAGCCGTGGAACAGGCCGAACACCAGGGTGGCGACCTTGGTGTTGGGCTGGAAGCCGAACCAGCGCTGGAAGGCGCCCAGGTTGTCGAGCGCCTTGTAGACGACCGACAGGCCGATGATCGCATCCACCAGGTAGCTGGAGACGCTGATGTTGGTCAGCACGCCGAGCAGCAGGGTCGTGGAGTGACCGATGGCGAACATGGTCACGTAGATGCTGATGTCTTTCAGCCGGTAGAGGAAGAAGATCACCCCGAACAGGAACAGCAGGTGGTCGTACCCGGTCACCATGTGCTTGGCGCCGAGATAGACGAACGGCCAGAAGACGATCCCGGAGGTTTCCTGGATATAGCCCTTGTCGCCCTCGGCCACGCCGTGGGCGAGCGCCTGGGCGGCGGCGCCGTCGATGATGAAGAAGATGAGGACGGCCAGAAGCGCCGTCGCTGGGGATTTCAGCCAGGACCAGGGGTCGTGGCGGGACGCGATTGTCATGTGAATCCTCTTGGGCGGAAATCGAGTGTGCGGGAGGAAGGGGGCGGCGCGGCCGAAGCCGCGCCGCCCGGACGCCCTCAGGGCCGGCGGCTGAAAGGCAGGAAGCGCCGGGGATCGAAGCGGGCCAGGCCGCCGGGTGCAGCGCCCGTGGTCCCGTCAGGCTTCGATCGCCCGTGCACCAGGCTGTAGAGGGCTGGCAGCACGAGCAGGGTGAGCAGGGTTGAGGAGATGATCCCCCCGATCACGACCGTGGCCAGCGGGCGCTGGACCTCGGCGCCGGCCCCGACGTTGAGCGCCATGGGCACGAAGCCGAGGCTGGCGACCAGGGCGGTCATCAGCACCGGCCGCAGCCGGGTCAGGGCGCCTTCGCGAAGGGCCTCGCCCAGGGGTTTGCCCTCGGCGATCAGGCTGCGGATGAAGGTGACCATGACCACCCCGTTCAGCACCGCCACCCCCGAGAGGGCGATGAAGCCGACGCCGGCGGAGATCGACAGCGGCAGGCCTCTGAGCATCAGGGCCGCGACCCCGCCGGTGAGCGCCAGGGGCACGCCGGAGAAGACGATGGCGCTGTCCTTGACCGAACGGAACAGGGCGAACAGCAGGCCGAAGATCAGCAGCAGCACCGCCGGCACCACCAGTTGGAGCCGTTTGGCCGCCGAGATCAGCTGTTCGAACGTACCGCCGTAGGTGACCCAGTAGCCGGCAGGGACGACCACGTCGGCTTCGATCCGCTTCTGCACCTCGCCGACGAAGGAGCCCAGATCGCGGTCGCGGACATTGGCTGTCACCACGATGCGGCGCTTGCCGTTTTCGCGGCTGATCTGGTTCGGCCCCTTGACGAGTTCGATCACGGCGACCTCGCTCAGGGGAATGAACCGGCGCGCCTGGCCCTCGGCGGCCGGCAGGGGAATCTGCAGGCGGCCGATGGCGTTGACGTCCGAGCGCAGGTCTTCCGGCAGGCGGACCACCACGTCGAAGCGACGGTCGCCCTCGAAGATCTGGCCCGCGGTCGTGCCGCCCATGGAGGTCGAGATGACCGACTGGACGTCGTCGAGGCTCAGGCCCAGGCGCGCCATGGCGGTGCGATCAGGCGTGATCTGCAGCACCGGCAGGCCGGTGATCTGCTCGGTCTGGGGATCGGCCGATCCCTCGACTGAAGCGACGACGGCCTCGACCTCGGCGCCCAGCCGCAGGAGTTCGTCCAGATCGTCGCCATAGATCTTGACGGCGACGTCGGCGCGAACGCCGGACAGCAGTTCGTTGAACCGCATCTGGATGGGCTGGGTGAACTCGTATTTGCTGCCGGGGATCTCGCTGACGGCGGCTTCCATCTCCGCGACCAGGTCCCCGCGCGGCTTGCGGGGATCAGGCCAGTCCCTGCGGTCCTTCAGCATGATGAAAGTGTCGGCGACCGACGGCGGAACGGGATCGGTGGCGACTTCGGCGGTGCCGATCTTGGCCACGACCCGCTCGACCTCGGGGAATTTCGCCAGACGGGCCTCCAGCGCGGTCTGCATCTGGACGGCCTGGGTCAGGCTGGTGCCCGGAATGCGCAGGGCGTGCATGGCGATGTCGCCTTCGTCGAGATTGGGCACGAACTCCGAGCCCATTCTTGAAGCGCCGAAGCCGGCGATGACGACGAGGACTACGGCCAGCCCCACCATCAGCCTGCGGCTCCTGACGGCGAAGTCGAGCGCGGGCTGATAGCCGATCCGCGCCCAGCGCATGAGGAAGCTGTCCTTCTCCTCCACCTTGCCCGTGACGAACATGGCGACGGCGGCGGGAACAAAGGTCAGGGACAGCAGCAGGGCCGCCGTCAGGGCGATGACCACGGTGATGGCCATCGGATGGAAGGTTTTGCCCTCGACCCCGGTCAGGGCGAAGATCGGCACATAGACGAGGGTGATGATCATCACCCCGAACAGGGAGGGGCGGATCACTTCGCTGGAGGCGGAGCCCGCCAGTTCGAACCTTTCCTCTCGGGTCAGGATGCGCCCCAGACGATGCTGGGCCTCACCAAAGCGACGCAGGCAGTTCTCGACGATGATGACGGCGCCGTCGACGATCAGGCCGAAGTCCAGCGCCCCCAGGCTCATCAGATTGCCCGAGGTGCCGGTGCGCACCATGCCCGTGATCGTCATCAGCATGGTGATGGGGATGACCGCCGCCGTGATCAGGGCGGCGCGGATGTTTCCGAGCAGGAGGAAGAGGACGACGATGACGAGCAGGGCGCCTTCGACCAGGTTCTTCTCGACCGTCTTGACGGCCCGCTCGACGAGGTCGGTCCGGTCATAGACCGGCGACGCCTTCACCCCCTTGGGCAGGGCCTTGGCGGCTTCCTCCAGGCTGGCCGCGGCGGCCTGGGCCACGACGCGGCTGTTCTCGCCCGCCAGCATCAGGACGGTGGCCAGCACCGTCTCCTTGCCGTTCTCGGTCGCGGCCCCCGTCCGTAGCTCCTCGCCCATGTCGACGTCCGCGACGTCGGCGACGCGGATCGGCACGCCGCCGCGCGTAGCGATGACCACGGCGCCGAGATCCTCGCGGCTGGTCGCCTGGCCCGGCACCCGGATCAGATACTGTTCGCCGTAGCGTTCGACATAGCCCGCGCCGACGTTGGCGTTGTTCTTCTCCAGCGCCTCGACGATCTCGGCCATGGTCACGCCATAGGCGGACAACCGCTCTGGTCGCGGGGTGACGTGGTACTGCCGCTCATAGCCGCCGATGGTGTTGACCTCGGTGACCCCACGGGTGTTGCGAAGCTGGGGCCGGATGACCCAATCCTGCAGGGTGCGCAGGTCCTCGGTCGAATAGGGCTGGCCGTCGGGCCTCCGGGCGCCGGGCTCGGCTTCGACCGTATACATGAAGATCTCGCCCAGCCCCGTGGCGATGGGACCCAGCTCCGGTGTGATCCCCGGCGGAAGCTGGCCGAGCGCGCCTTGCAGCCGTTCGTTCACCAGCTGGCGAGCGAAATAGATGTCGGTGCCGTCGTCGAAGATGACGGTCACCTGGCTCAGGCCGTAGCGCGAGACCGAGCGGGTGTATTGCAGTCCCGGCACGCCGGCGACGGCCGTCTCGACGGGGAAGGTGATGCGTTGTTCGGCTTCCAGCGGGGAATAGCCCGGCGCCTCCGTATTGATCTGGATCTGGACGTTGGTGATGTCGGGGGTGGCGTCGATCGGCAGGCGCTGGAAACTCCAGACGCCGACGACGCAGGCCGTGAGGACCAGCCCCATGACGAGCCATCGGAAGCGGATCGACAGGGCGATGATGCGATCAAGCATGATGCGCGCGCCCCCTAGTGGTCATGGCTCGCGCCGGACTTTTCGATGTCCGCGCGAATGAGGAAGGCGCCGTCGACGACATATTCGGTCCCGGGCTCCAGGCCGCCGAGGACCTCGGTCCATTCGTCGGTGCGGCGGCCCAGTTCGAGCATCCTCACCTCATAGGTGTTTCCGACCCTGGCGTAGACGACGGTGAAGTCACGGAAGGGCTGGAGGGCTTTGGTCCGCACCGCGAGCGGCGCCTCGCCTTCGCCGACCTGGACCGATCCCTGGACGCCCAGACCCGGACGCCAGACGCCGTTCTGATAGGGCAGCTCGACATGGGCGACCAGGGTCTGGCTCAGGACGTCATCCGACGGCAGGATGGCTTCGATCACGCCGCTGGCCCGGTGTTCGCCGGCCAGGCTCGTCACCTCCACCCTCTGGCCGACACGCACGCGTTCGGCGTCGCGCGGATAGAGGAAGAACTCGGCGTGAAGCCGGGTCGGATCGCCGATGACCAGCATGGGCGCGCCGTTGCCGGTGATGGCGCCGGGGTTGGCGTTCTTGGCCAGGATGACGCCGGAGATCGGCGCCGTGACGGCGTAGGTCTGCAGGCTTTCGCTGGATTCCACGCGCGCCAGGACCTGGCCGCGCGTGACGCGTTGGCCGAGCTGGACGTTCATGGCCACGACCCGACCGGGGTAGCGGGCGTGGACCTCGCTCTGGCCTTCCGGCGTGATCTCGACGCGCCCGCTGAGCGGCAGGCTTTCCCCGAGGACGGCGGGGCCGGCCGTCTGGGTCGTGACCCCGCCGGCCTGGGCGGCCGTCGGGGTGATGACCGTGCGGCCTTCATAGGACTGATAGGTCCAGGTCGAGCGCTTGGCGGCCTGGGTCGCGTTCACGGCCACGTCGAAGGAGTGGGGCTCGAACACGACGCCGGGGCTGGCGAGATAGTCCTTTTCCGGGGTGAACTGGAAACGGTCGACCTTGGGGCCCAGGCGGGTGAGCGCGATGTCGGCCGACACAAGGGCGGGATCGAGGGGCTTGTCCTTGAGGTAGGGGTAGAGGCGGAACAGGGGCTCGGGACCTTCCTCATAGATGGTGATCTCGAGCGAGAAGTCGCCGTCGCGCAGCAGGCGGCCGTTGTGGGGGCCGCGTTCATAGTCGGCGGCGGCGGCCGCTTCGGCCTCGCCGCCCTCGGCCGGCTTGGCGCGCTCGCCGCAGCTGGAGAGGGCCAGGGCGCAGGCGGCCATGGCCGCCCCGCCGAGAAGGCGGGCGGAGATGGAGCGGATCATGGTTGGATCTCCGGGCCGATCAGATCGGCATGGGCGCCGGTCAGCCGGTCAAGGCGGGCGCGATCAAGATGGAAGGCCTGAAGCGCCGTCACGCGGCGCGCCCGGGTCTGCAACAGGGCCGTGTGGGCGCTCATGACGTCGTTGTAGGTGAAGCCGCCGCGGGCGAAGCCTTCGCGGACGAGGGTCACGGCGCGTTCGGCCTGGGGCAGGGTCTCCTCCCTGATCCGACGGGCTTCGTTCGCCCTGGCCAGGAGCTGGACCTGTAGGCGGGCGATCTCGCGCTCACGCTCGGTGCGCAAGGCGTTCATGTCCGCCTGGGCGGCATTGCCTTCGGCGCGCGCCCGGTCGATGGCGCCCTGGTTCCGGTCGTGGCGCTGAAGCGGTAGGCTTCCGCCGAAGACCAGCGCGACCTCATTGTCCCAGATGTGACGTACGCCGACGCTGACGGTGGGGTCGGGAACGGCCCGCGCCTCCTCGACGCGGGCGCGGCCCTCGGCGATCGTGCGCTGGGCGGCGAAGACGTCCAGATCGGCCTGGGCCGGCTCGCCCGCCGCGACGCGGGCGGCGCTGACGTCCTCGAAGGCGGTCGCGCCGATGACGAAGTCGGCGCCCCCGTCCCAGAACTTGGCCAGGGTGATCCGGGCCATGCGGACGGCTATCTCGGCCTGGTCGAAATCGATCTGGGCCTGGGCCAGCTCGGCTTCGGCGCGGGCCCCGGCGAACAGCGGGTCGCGCGCCGCGTTCACCCGGCGTTGCACCTCCGCCTGGAAACGCTCGGCCAGGGCGAGACGCTCACGCGCGATCTCCAGCTGGCCCTCGGCGGCCAGGACTTCCGACCAGGTGCGCTGGACCCGTTCGAGCCGGTCCAGCTGCGCCACGCGAGCCTGGGCGGCGACGAGCGCGCCTTCTCCGCGGGCCAGCGTCACCCGGGCGGTGCGGTCGCCGCCGCGCTCGAGGCGCTGCTCATAGGAGAGGGTGGTTTCCGTGCGGCCGAGGATGTCCCCGCCGCCAAGGGTGGGAAGGTTCTCGACCATCAGGCCGAGCGTGGGGTTGGGGCGGACGTCGGCCTGGCGCACGCCGGCTTCAGCCGCCTGGGAGCGAGCGGCGGTCCCGGCGAGCGCCGGATCGGCGCCGACGGCGCGACGGAGAGCCTCTTCCAGAGGAAGGGGCCGGGCAGGCGCGGTCGAGGGCGTCGCCTGGGCGAACGCCTCGACGGGCGGCCAGGCCGCCGCGAGCGTGAGCGCGAGGGCCGAAACGGCCGCACGACGCGCCCACCATCCGGCAGCGCCGGACATGGGATGTCTCAAGGATAGTCTCCAAAAACAGGGGCGCGCGCGGCCGAACGGCCGCGCAGGATCAGGCGATCAGGCGCGCGTGTTTTGGAGGATGTGAGGGATCATCGCCGGTCAGGCCGGGCGGCAGGGCGTCCGGCGCAGGCCCAAGGTCGAGCGAGGCTAGCAGGCCGGATCCGACAGGGTGGACGGGCGCGGTCAGGGCCAGGTGGATGTCGCCGCCGCTGTGATGATGGTGACTGAAGGGGGCGTCGCCATTGTCGGCGACGTCGAGGACCGCGCCGCCGTCCGGTGCTTCGCTCGCAGGGACGTGATCGTGGTGGTGGGCTACTTCCGCCATGGCTTCATAGGTCACGCCGGGGAACTGTACGCTGTGTTGGACGCGATGCTGGTTGTTGACCACCCCATGCATCTGCACCGCGACCATGATGGTCACGCCGAGGCAGATGCAAAGGAGGCGTAACAGCTGCGGCAAGAAGTAAATTCCCTGACGATTCCCGTTAGGGGGAATCCGATTTCAACGCAATGGAGGGATCGTCGCACTGGCCGGTCCAGGCGAATGTGTCGTGGTCGAGCCCCTGGTTCCTCTTTCCGGAGGCCGGGCCCACAGGGGCTCACCCGGGTGGATTCCGTAGTGGTTCAGTCGGTTCCTCGCCGATAGGTCAGCGGCATTCCACTGTCAGGTGCCCGAGTTCATGAACCGGCTTGAGGCGGGTGCGGATCGTGTCGCTGTCGACGCCGCCCGTCACGCTGACGATGGCGGCGTGGGCCTCGGGACCCACGCGCCAGACATGCAGATCGGTGATGCGAGCGTCGCCGGGACCTTCGACACATTCACGCACCTCCGCCTCGATAGCCTGGTCCGTCGTGTCGAGCAGTACGGCGGCGGTGTCGCGCATCAAGCTCCAAGACCATCGGGCGATAACGATCGCGCCCACGATCCCCATCACCGGATCGAGCCAGACCCAACCCAGGTACCGACCCGCGATCAGCGCGACGATGGCCAGAACCGAGGTCAGGGCGTCAGCCAGGACGTGAAAATAGGCCGAGCGCAGATTGTTGTCGCGAGGCTCGCCATGATGCTGGTGATCGTCATGGTGATGGTGGTCATGGCCGTGATGGCTGTGGCTATGGCCGTGGTGATGACCGCCGCCCGCCAGCAGAAGCGCGCTCACCAGATTGACGCCCAGGCCGAGAATGGCGACCAGCGTGGCCTGTCCGAAGGCGACGGAGCGGGGATCGAACAGCCGGGCGACGGACTCGCCGGCGATGCCCAGCGCCACGATGCCGAGCACCAGCGCCGAGGCGAAGCCCGACAGATCGCCGACCTTGCCGGTCCCGAAGCTGAACCGGCGGTTGGCTGAATGGCGTTTGGCGTAGGCATAGGCGCCTGCCGCGACAGCCAGAGCGCCCGCGTGGGTCGCCATGTGGAAGCCGTCCGCCAGCAAAGCCATCGAACCGTAGATCATCCCGGCGATGATCTCGCCGACCATCATCACGGCGGTCAGGCCGACGACCCACAGCGTCCGGCGCGCGCTCTCGTCATGGGCGCGGCTCAGGAAATGGTGGTCGTGGGTCAGGTGGTCGGTGTCGAACAGGGTCATGGGCGTGGATTACTTGGAATAGCGACGGATGATGGCGATCAGTTCGTCGGCGCCGCTCTGACGATCGGCGTCGCTCAGTTCGGGATGGGCGACGTGATGGCGAAGGTGGTCCTCGATCAGCTCTTCCAGCAGTCCTCCCATGGCGCCGCGAGCCGCAGCGACCTGCTGAAGGATTTGCGAGCAGTCGGTGTCGCTTTCGATGGCGCGTTCGATCGCGCCGATCTGGCCGGCGATCCGCCGAACGCGGGCCACGAGCTTCTTCTTGTTGGTCGATGTGTGCGCCATAGGATACCCCTGTATAGTATTTTTACGCCGTGACCAGTGCTGGAGCGGACGTCGCGGGAGCCTGCAGCTCGCCACGCGACCGTCCGATTTGAGGGCGGTTCGGCAGATCGTCGCCGGTATGATGGCGGGCGCAGGCTTCGCGCCTCGCCTTGAGCCCTTCCCCCAAGGGGTATAGGCCGGACGAGCGCTGAATTTGGAGTGACGCCATGCCGACGGTCCACGATCCTCGCCATACTCCCGCTCACAAGGATGCTTCGCATGAAGGCGGAGGGGCGATCGACCCGGTTTGCGGCATGGCCGTGGATCGGGCCGCCGCCCAGCATCGCGCAGAGCACGAAGGTCACGACTACGTCTTCTGCTCGGCGGGATGTCGGACGAAATTCGTTTCGGATCCCGGCCAATACCTCGGCGAGAAGCTGAAGGCGAAGGCCGCGCCCGCAGGGACGATCTACACCTGTCCGATGCATCCGGAGGTGCGCCAGGAAGGGCCGGGGTCCTGCCCGATCTGCGGCATGGCGCTGGAGCCCGAGACTGTCACTGCTGAAGCCCTGCCCAATCATGAATTGAAGGACTTCACGCGGCGGCTCTGGGTCGGCGCCGTCCTCACCCTGCCGGTAGCCGCGCTGGAGATGGGCGGTCACCTGACCGGACTGATGGACAGAATTCCCGGGCAGACGTCGAACTGGATCCAGTTCGTGCTGGCGACGCCTGTGGTCCTGTGGGCCGGCTGGCCCTTCTTCGTGCGCGGATGGAAGTCCCTCCTCAACCGCAGCCTCAACATGTTCACCCTGATCGCCCTGGGCGTCGGGGCGGCCTGGATCTACAGCGTTGTCGCCGTGCTGGCGCCGGGGCTGTTTCCCGCGGCCATGCTGCGCATGGACGGGAGCGCGCCCGTCTATTTCGAAGCGGCGGCGGTGATCACGGTGCTGGTCCTGGTGGGCCAGGTCCTGGAACTGCGCGCGCGCGAACAGACCTCCGGCGCGATCCGGGCCCTGCTCGACCTGACGCCCAAGACAGCCCGCCGGGTGCGCGACGACGGCGCCGACGAGGATGTGACGCTCGACCTCGTGGCGGTGGGCGACCGGCTGCGCGTCCGCCCGGGTGAAAAGATCCCGGTCGACGGCGAGATTCTCGAAGGGCGCGTGGCCATCGACGAATCCCTCGTGACCGGGGAATCCATGCCGGTCACCAAGGAGGCCGGGGCCAGGGTCATCGCCGGCTCGCTGAACAAGACAGGCTCCTTCGTGATGAGGGCGGACAAGGTCGGCGCCGACACCCTTCTGGCCCAGATCGTCCAGATGGTGGCCCAGGCCCAGCGCAGCCGGGCGCCCATCCAGCGCCTGGCGGATCGGGTGTCCAGCTGGTTCGTGCCGGCCGTCATCGGCATCGCCGTGGTCGCGGCCGTCGTCTGGGGCCTGGTCGGGCCCGAACCGCGCCTGTCCTATGCCCTGGTCGCGGCGGTTTCGGTGCTCATCATCGCCTGCCCCTGCGCTCTGGGCCTCGCCACGCCGATTTCGATCATGGTCGGTGTCGGGCGGGGCGCGCGCGCCGGCGTCCTGATCAAGAACGCCGAGGCGCTGGAGCGGTTCGAGAAGGTGGACACCCTGGTGCTGGACAAGACCGGCACCCTGACCGAGGGCCGTCCTTCGGTGACGGCGATCCGCCCGGTCGAGGGTTTTGACGACGTCGAGCTTCTTCGCCTGTCCGCCAGCCTCGAGCGGGGCAGCGAACACCCCCTGGCCGACGCCATCATGCGCGCCGCAGCCGATCGCGACCTCACGCTTTCCGAGGCTGCGGAGTTCGACAGTCCGGTCGGGCGCGGCGTCACTGGCCTGGTCGACGGCCGACGTCTGTTACTGGGCAATGCCCGCTACCTGACGGAGGCCGGGGTCGATGTCGCGCCCCTCGAGGCCGAGGCCGAAGCCCTGCGAGAGGAGGGCGCTACGGCCATCTTCGTCGCGGTTGACGGCGCTGTGGCCGGCGTCCTCGGCATCGCCGATCCGGTGAAGGCCACCACCGCCGACGCCATCCGCGACCTGAAGGCCGCAGGCCTTCGGCTGGTGATGATGACCGGCGACAACCGCACCACTGCGGAAGCCGTCGCGCGCCGCCTGGGCATCGACGACGTGCGCGCCGAGGTGCTGCCGCAGGACAAGGCTTCGGTTGTGGAGCAGCTTCGGGCCGAGGGGCGCGTCGTGGCCATGGCCGGCGACGGCGTCAACGACGCCCCGGCTCTGGCCGCGGCGGACGTCGGCGTCGCCATGGGCGCCGGTTCAGACGTGGCGATCGAGAGCGCCGGCGTCACCCTGCTGGGCGGCGATCTTCAGGGCATCGTCCGGGCGCGACATCTGTCCAAGGCCGTCATGGGCAATATCCGTCAGAATCTGGTGTTTGCCTTCGGCTACAATACGCTGGGAATCCCCGTGGCGGCCGGCGTCCTCTTTCCGGTCTTCGGCCTGATGCTGTCGCCGGCGCTGGCGGCGCTCGCCATGGCGCTGTCATCGGTCAGCGTCATCGCCAATGCGCTGCGTCTTCGGGCGGTCAGGCTCTAGGCGATCCAGGCGGCGAAGGATTCGCCCGGCGCTCGCCGGTCTTGAGGGGAAGGCCGCTGGCTTGCGTATCTATGAGAGAGGGGCGCTTCCCCAAGGAGACACACGTGAACCGTTTCAAGATCGCAACCCTGGCCGGCGCGGTCGCCGCGCTTTCCCTGTTCGCGGGACAGGCCGACGCCCACGCCCGCCTCGTCAGCGCCACGCCGGCGACCGGCGCCACGGTGGCGGCCCCGCGGACCATCAGCCTCACATTCAGTGAACGCATGGCCCCGGCCTTCTCCGGCTTTGACGTCGCCAACGCCCAGGGAACCGTCATCCCGGTTCAGGCCCGGGTCTCGAAGGACGGCAAGACCCTGAGCGGGTCTCCGCGCTCCGCCCTGGCCGCCGGCGCCTACACGGTCAACTGGCGCGTGGCCTCGCCCGACGGGCACCGCATGACGGGCTCCACCACCTTCATCGTGCGCTAAGCCATGCTGGAGGTCTCGGTCGTCCTTTTGAGGCTGGCGCAGTATCTGGGCGCCATGCTCCTGCTGGGCGTGCCCCTGTTCTTCGCCTTCAGGATGCCCACGTCGGACGCGGCCGTCGAAAGATGGCCGCGAAAGACGCTGCTGATTGCGGCGTTCGCGACCGCGATCGCCTCGCTCGCGGCTCTGGTCCTGCAAACCGCCGTCATGGCGGGATCGATGGCGGAAGCGCTGAAACCGGCGTCCCTTGCCTATATGGCGTTCGACATGGAGATCGGCCGCGCCTTTCTGGTGAGAGCGGTGGTCTCGGCTCTGGCTGGTGTCCTGCTTCTTGTGCTGCGGCCCAACCGGGCGAGCTGGATTGGCCTCGCGATCCTGGGCCTGGTGGTTTGCGCCAGTCTGGCCTGGACCGGCCACGGCGGCGCCACCGAGGGCGCTCCGGGCGTCATACACCTAGGGGCGGATGTCATCCACGCCGCCGCTGCGGCCATGTGGTTGGGGGCTCTCGCTGCGCTGGGCCTGTTCCTGACTATTCCTCATGGAGATCCGGAGCGGGACCGACTGACCCATGACGCCCTGCACGGCTTTGCCGGCATGGGCACGCTCGCGGTCGGCCTTCTGGTCGCGACGGGTCTCGTGAACACCTGGTTCCTGGTCGGTCCTGACCGGCTGGGCGCGCTTCTGACGACGCCCTACGGCCTTCTGCTGACTGCGAAACTTGCGGTCTTCGTCGGCATGCTGGCCCTGGCGGCGTCCAATCGCTTCGTCCTGACGCCGTGCCTTCATCGCGCCCTGGAAGATGAGAGCCAGAAGTCTTCGGCGATCAGGGCGCTGCGACGCAGCCTGGTGCTGGAGACGCTCCTGGCGGTCATTCTTCTGGGGCTCGTCGCCGTGATGGGAACGCTCGCGCCGCCCGCCGCCATGATGATGTGACGTCATAGCGCACGACACGGTCTGCGTCGCCTTCAGGAGTCTCGGAGCGATGATGTCCTCCCCTTGCGTCGTCAGCGCAGGGGAGGGCGTTCGCTAGCCGAGCCTGACCCGTGTCTCGTTCAGGAAGGCGTAGTCCAGAAGGTAGAGGTTCTTGGGCGCAGGCCCCTTCCGGATACGTCCTGCGGTGTCGTAGTGGGAGCCGTGGCACGGGCAGAACCAGCCGCCGTAGTCGCCCGTCCCGAAGGTCGGAATACACCCGAGATGGGTGCAGACGCCGATCAGGATCAGCCATTCGGGTTTGCCGGGCTTGTGACGACTGGCGTCCGTCGCAGGGTCACGTAGCGCCGCATTGTCGTCCGCGACCGCTTCGGCGATTTCCTTGGGCGTTCGGTGGCGGATGAAGACCGGCTTTCCGCGCCATTTGACCACGATCTGCTGGCCGAGCTGGACCTTGCCGTAATCGACCTCGACCGAGGAGAGGGCCAGGGTGTCGGCGGCAGGGTTCATGGAGTTGATCAGCGGCCAGAGCGCCATGCCGACGGCGCCGACGGCCATGGCTCCCGCAGCGACGTGGATGAAGTCCCGCCGTTCCGTGGGGGCCGGGGAGGAGAGAGCGGCCTTGTTGTCCGCAAGCGGCATTCAAGTTCCTCTCGAGATGAGACCCTGGGTTCCGAGGCGGCGTGACGAGGGGCGCAATTTTTTCATTGGAACTGATCCTGCCGGATCAACCTCGCGCCGGAAGGGCCGGTTCCCGACCTCCACCGCATGGGAGAGGTCGGGAATAGAGACCGTCTGAGCCGCGAAGGGGGCGGCGGCGCGTGTCAGGAAGCCGGTCGCGGCGCTCTGGTCGAGGAGTGATAGCTGACGATACGCCATTCGCCGTCGCGCTGTCTAAGGACGCTCGTGGCGACGCCGCGCCGTTCAACCGGGGCGCGGCCGGCCGTCTTGAAGGCGATCCGGAAGCGGTAGGTCTCCGTCGCATAGGCGACGTCGCCGACGACGGTCGCCTTCGTCACATGATCCTGGAAGGCGAAGCTGGAGAATTCCGCGAATTCAGGGGCGAGGTGGTGGGACAGATACTGGGAGATGGTTCCCTCGACGCCGCCCTGTTCGAAGACCTGGGCGTCGGGCCAGAAGAAGGTTTCGGCGCGAGGCGCATCGAGCGTCTCGAGCGCGACGCGGTAGCCATCCAGCACGGCGACCACCTGGGCCTCTGCGTTCGATTGGGCCAGCGCGGGCGCCGTGATCATCGCGGGGGCGGCGAGGGCGGCGACGGCGATGATCATGGAACGATAGGTCAAAGGGGTTCTCCTTGGTCGTTGTGAACGAAACGTCCCGGTTCGGGCCGGGGCGTGGGGTTAGTTCGGGCGAAAAGCCGACGAATGATGCGCCGGCCGGGCCGCTCTACGGCCACATGGACGAAGGCGGCCACGGCGAGCGAGAGGGCCAGGAGCAGGGCGAGTTCCCAGGGGCTCATCCTGTAGTCGGAGGGCAGGCCGTGGAGCTTCTCTGCTGCGTTTCTCCAGACCATGAGCACCGGGATGTGGACCATGTAGAGGGCGAAGGAGGCTTCGCCGGCGAACAGCCAGGGGCGGGCGGAAAGGAAGGTCCTGGCGCCGGATTTTGCGAGCAGCGCAAGCGCCAGGAGGAAGGGGCCCGCGAACAGGACGATGAGGCGGTCGTCCAGGGGGTATTGCATGGCGACCAGGAGGAGGCCGGTGGAGCCGACCGCCAGGACGAGGGCGGCTCTTTGTGAAACGCGTATGCCCTGGCCGAGATAATAGAGCCCGATGCCGTAGAGGAATTCCGGGAGTATGCGCAGGACGCCCATGCTGCCCTCGGCGCGGGGCAGCACGGGGCCGAAGACTTCGCGATAGACCGCGTCGAGCACCACGAACAGGAGAGCGGCGAGGCCGATGATGAGCCAGGGACGGCGTCTCAACCTCAACGCGATCCAGGCGTAGGCCGGAAAAATCAGATAGGCGAACCATTCGGCCGAGAGCGACCAGGAGGGGCCGTTCCATTCGGCGTCCTGGTTGGGAAACCAGGCCTGGACCAGGAAGAGCGTCATCAGGAAGTCGGGAACGTTGAAGCGCCCGCCCTGCAGGGCGATCCCGATGAAATCTGCGGCCAAGACCATGGCCAGCATCGCCAGCAGGATGAAAAGGTGGGCCGGATAGATGCGCGCGAACCGCGCGACGATGAACGGCCCGAAGCGGGGAGCGGCCTCGCCCTGCAGGTAGACGTGCGTCAGGATGAAACCCGAGAGGATGAAGAAGACGTCCACGCCCAGGCGCGCCCGGTTCAACAGGCCCGAGGCCTCGGGCGGCAGGGTCCACGCCA
The DNA here is from genome assembly GCF_001956865.1 of Brevundimonas sp. ZS04. NCBI lineage: Bacteria > Pseudomonadati > Pseudomonadota > Alphaproteobacteria > Caulobacterales > Caulobacteraceae > Brevundimonas > Brevundimonas sp. ZS04. The sequence continues at coordinate 152,359 of NZ_MTHE01000001.1, read as the reverse complement.
GCTGATAATGGAACAGCACCACCCCGAGCGCCAGGAAAAAGCGAACGCTCGTCAATGGCTCGATGACAGGCGGAAACGGATGCCGTCCCGAGGGGGAAACAGGCGTCGACATGATTCAACCCTTTCCTGAGGATTTGATCCGCGCGTTCACGAAGGGGCCGCCGCCGGGGGCGGCTGGCGCTAGGCTTCCGATGACCATGCTTTCGCCCCTCCCGGCGAAGACCCGCTCTAATTCTCTTACGCACGGTCTGGCTTGTCCCCCTCGATTTGCGTCAAAGCGAGTTGGGCCGCTCCGTCTTGAGGGATGAGCGCCGGGTAATGCGTATCCCCAGTAACAACGTCGAAAGGCACCGATCATGGATGATCTCGGAATTTGGCTGGCGCGCGCCGCGCCCGGCGACGGCGTGTCGCTAGATCGGCTCGAGGAGGATGTCTGGAGCCGCGTGAAAGCGATCCAGGCGCAGCAGGCCACCGATCGGATTCGTTTGGCCGCCGTGGCCATGGCCCTTGTGATCGGCATCGCCAACGGCGGCCTCGGGGCGACATTCGCGCAGACGACCGCTTCGGAGATGGCGATCTTCTCGGTGGCGGCGACATCGCCGCTGGTGCGGCTGGAAGTAGGCTGATGGCGATCGCCTGGAAGTCCATCGCCGTGACGGTCGCGCTCGCCGCCGCGGCGAGCGGGGTCGCCGCATGGGCGGGCGCCAGCTGGGTCCTCAACAAGCAGGCGCCGCCTTCCTTGCACGAGATCGTCCACAAGGATCTCGATCTGTCGTCGGAACAGTTGGCCGAGATCGAGGACATCGAAACCCGGTTCGCCGGGCAGCGCGTCCAGCTGGAATCTCGCGTGCAGGCGGCCAATCGCGAGCTTGCCGAGGCCATCAGGGTCAGCAACGGCGACAGCCGGGCGGTTCAGCCGGCCGTCGACCACTTCCATGACGCCATGGGGGGGCTGCAGCAGGCGACGATCGCCCATATCTTCGAGATGCGGACAGTGATGAACGAAGCCCAGGCGCGTCGCTTCGACCGGAGCGTTGTCGCGGCGCTCACGGCTGACGACGCTCAGTAGCCTCCGTGCAGGAGCGCCAAACCCTGCAGACGAGAGCGGCCCACGGCGACGTCGTGGCGTTTGAAACGCTCGTGCGTGACACCAAGGCAGGTCTCTACAGGTTTGTCCGCCGCTATGTCGGCGACGCCGATGAAACCTATGATCTCGTGCAGGAGGCCTACGCCGCCGCCTGGCTGGCCATCCGCCGCTATGATCCGGAACGATCGTTCGAAGCCTGGCTGCGCACGATCGCCATCAACAAATGCCGGGATTGGAGCCGTCGTCGCAAAATCCGCCGGCTGTTCATGGGCGTGGCAGACCTCCAGTCGTCGGAGGCGCTCGCCGTACCGGACGAGCAGGCCGGCACGGAAGACAGATACGACGCCGCCGAACAGGCGCAACGTCTGCATGCCCTTATTGCCGCACTGCCGCCGAAGCTGAAGGAGCCGCTGCTGCTGACCGCCATCGAGGAGCGCAGTCACGCCGAGGTCGCGGAAATCCTGGGCCTCTCCGCCAAGGCCGTTGAGATGCGGGTCGCCCGGGCGCGCCAGAAGCTGGCGCAGCAACTGCGCGACGAAGCCTGATCAACTGGCGCCTTCGGAACCCAATCGGCGTCCCGGATTTGCAGTATCAGGCGTCCGAGGGGAGGGAGGCCTCGCGTGCGTATCCTATTGGAGAGCCAGGTTCGTTTCCCGAACGGACAGGCGGTGAGGACTGTGCAATGACGCTGGATCGTCGAAGGCTGCTGCGCGGCGCTGTTGTTGGCGGCGGCTTGTTGAGCTTGCAGGGCTTCTTGCCAGCCTGGGCGCAGACCGGATCTCCCGGTCTACGCGCGGATTATCCCACGCTGACGGGCGCTGATATCAATCTGACGGTTGGACAATCGCCGTTCACCGTCAACGGCAGGACGGCGACGGCGACGACGATCAATGGCCAGCTTCCGGCGCCGCTTCTGCGCCTTCGCGAAGGCCAAAACGTCCGCCTGGCGGTGTCGAACCAACTGGACGAAGAGACGTCGATCCACTGGCACGGCATCCTGTTGCCGTTCCAGATGGACGGCGTCCCCGGGATCAGCTTCCCCGGCATCAAGCCGCGCGAGACCTTCGTCTATGAGTTCCCGGTCCGGCAATCTGGGACCTTCTGGTATCACAGTCACTCGGGGCTTCAGGAAGCGCTCGGCCACTATGGACCGATCGTGATCGATCCGGCGGGCGCCGATCCGGTCGCCTATGACCGCGAGCACGTCCTGGTGCTTTCAGACTGGAGTTTCATGCATCCGCATGAGATTCTGGCGAAGCTCAAGAAGAGCCCCGGCTACTTCAATCGCCATCGGACGACGCTGGCGGGATTGTTCTCTGGCGCGGACGGCATGAGCCTCGCGGAGCGCCGGATGTGGGGAGCCATGCGCATGGATCCCCGCGACGTTCTCGACGTCAACGGCACCACCTACACCTATCTGATCAACGGCCACGGCCCGCAGGAGAACTGGACCGGCCTGTTCCGGCCCGGCGAGCGGGTGCGCCTACGCGTCATCAACGCCTCGGCCATGTCGATCTTCAACGTCCGCATTCCCGGTCTTGCCATGACCGTGGTCAACGCCGACGGGGAGAACGTGCGCCCGGTCGAGACCGACGAGTTCCAGATCTCGGTCGCCGAGACCTATGACGTCATCGTTCGTCCGACCGAGGACCGGGCCTACACCATCGTCTCCGAAGCCATCGACCGTTCGGGCATGGGCCGAGCGACCCTGGCCCCGCGTCTGGGCATGACGGCCGAGGTTCCGCCGCTGCGCGAGGTGCCGACCCTGACCATGAAGGACATGGGCATGGACATGGGCGGCATGGGCGGAATGGAAGGGATGGAGGGGATGGGCGCCGCGCCGATGGCCGGAATGGATCACAGCGCCATGCCAGGGATGGATCACGGCGCCGCCGCCGCCGCTCCTGCAGGGGAGGCTATGGCCGGCATGGATCAGGGATCCATGGGCGCCATGAACATGCGCGATCCCCAGAACGCGCCGCCCAATATGGCCGTGGGCGTAGGGGTCCAGACCATATCGCCGATGCCGGCGAACCGGATGGGCGAAAGGCCGCAGGGCCTGGAGAAGGTCGATCACCGGGTGCTGGTCTATACGGACCTCGTTTCGCTGACGCCCAACAAGGACAGGCGTGCGCCCAGCCGTTCGATGGAGATCCACCTGACCGGCAATATGGAGCGGTTCATGTGGGGCTTCGACGGGCGCAAGTTCAGCGAGCTGGTCGAACCCATCCGTTTTGAACGGAACGAGCGGGTGCGGGTGACCCTGGTCAACGACACCATGATGGCCCACCCGATCCATCTCCACGGGCACTTCTTCGAGCTCGTCACCGGCGGGCCGGACGGGCATCAGCCCCTGAAGCACACCGTCAATGTCGCGCCCGGCGGCAAGGTCAGTTTCGACCTCACGGCGGACAACCCCGGAGACTGGGCCTTCCACTGCCATCTCCTGATGCATATGCACGCCGGAATGTTCAACGTCGTCACCATTCGTCCGATGGAAGGAGAGGGGGCATGATCCGGTTCTCAGTTGCCGTGGTTCCTCTGATCCTGGCGGCGACGCCCGCCCTGGCCCAGACCCATGCCGGACACGGCGCGACCTCGCCGGCGCCGCGCCAGGCGCCGCCGACGACGCAAGGATGCGTCGCGCCGGGTTCAACGACGGCGACGACGGGAAACGCGGGAATGAGCCAATCTCCTGCTTCGGCCTGCCCCCCGGGAACCGTGCCCGCCCGAGCCGCGGGCGCCGCCCACGACATGTCGACCATGGGGCAGGCCCAGCCTGCGCCGGCGACGGCGGGGCATGACATGTCCACGATGCCGATGGGTGCGGCGCCGGCAGGGCAGGCGGACCCGCATGCGGGGCACGACATGTCGACCATGGGGCAGGCCCAGCCCGCGCCAGCGACTGCAGGACATGACATGTCCACGATGCCGATGGGTGCGGCGCCGGCAGGGCAGGCGGACCCGCATGCGGGGCATGACATGTCGACCATGGGGCAGGCCCAGCCCGCGCCGGCGACAGCGGGGCATGACATGTCCACGATGCCGATGGGGGCTCCGCCCTCGGGGCAGGGGGACCCTCACGCGGGGCACGACATGTCCGGCATGGCCGGCATGGCCATGCCGCCGGACGTTCCGACAGGCGCGGACAATCCGGGACGCCCGCCCCAGACGCCGCCGCCGGCCGGCGCGCTGTATGGTCCTCCCCATGTGGCGGACCAGATCTTCAGCGTCGAGGACATGAGGGCGGCGCGCAGGGTGCTGGTGGCGGAAAACGGCGACATTCGTGTCGGCGCGGTGATGATCGACCAGCTGGAAGCGACGTCCGTCGACGGCGAGCAGGGCTACGCCTGGGACGCCCAGGGCTGGTACGGCGGAGACATTCACCGCTTCTGGTGGAAGTCGGAAGGCGAGGGCGAGTTCGGGCGAGAACTCGAGGAGGCTGAACTCCAGGCGCTCTACAGCCGCGCCTTCACCCCCTATTTCGACTTCCAGACCGGCCTGCGGCAGACCTATCGGCCCGAGGGTGACCGGACTGACCTTGTCGTCGGGGTCCAGGGCCTGGCGCCCTACTGGTTTGAAGTCGACGCCGCGGCCTTCTTGTCCAACAAGGGCGAACTGACGGCGCGCGCCGAGGTCGAATATGATCAGAGGATCACCCAGAGGCTGATCCTTCAGCCTCGCGCGGAGGTGAACCTGTCGGCGGAGGACATCCCGGAGCTGGGGATCGGGTCAGGCCTGTCCACCCTGCAGGTCGGCGCCCGTCTGCGGTATGAGATCCGCCGAGAATTCGCACCCTATGTCGGGGTCGAATGGACCAGGAGCTTTGGCGACACGCGCGATTTCGCCGAAGCGCGAGGGCGAAGCGCCGAAGACACCCGAGTGGTGGTCGGCGTCAGGGCCTGGTTCTAGGCTTTAAGGAGAAGTTGATGAAGGTTTACATTGCAACGGCGCTGGCGGCTGCAGGCCTGTTGGCGGCTTGCCAGCCGGCGGCCGAACAGCCACCGCCCAAGGAGGCGGCCGCCGTCGTCGAGCCTGCCGCGACTGCAACAACCCCGACTGCCGCCTCGGCGGCGGAGACTGCCTCCGCTCTCGAGCCGACAGGCCCGGCCAGCGTCGTCGTTCAGCAAGCGGCTGAACCCGTAAAGGCTGCGCCTGCGCGCGAGCCAGGACATCCGTCCCTGGCCCCGAAAGTGAGCCCATCGCAACCCAAGCCCCAATCTGCGCCCATGCCGGGTCACGATATGCCTGGTCACGATATGTCGACCATGCGGGACCTGCCCAGCATGGATCATTCTCCGAACTAAGTCCGAACCAAGGAAGACAACCAAGATGCGTTATTTCATCCCCTTCACGATCGCCGCAGCCATGCTGGCTTCTGCCGGCGCCGCTTCCGCCCAGGTTGCTGACCCCCACGCGGGTCATGGCGGGATGGCTATGGCCGCGCCTTCGTCAGCCAGCGTGCTGACCTCGCCGGCTGACGGCTCGATGTCCTCGAGTGCGCCGACCGCCTTCAGCATCACCTTTCCTCACGCGATGACCTTGAAGTCCCTGACGCTGACGACAGACGGCGGTCGTCCGACGGCCGTTCCCGTCCAGGCCGCGGCCGGCACAAAGACGACGGTCGCCTTGCCTGCGCTTGGAAAGGGCAATCATGTTCTGGCCTGGTCGGCCGAGGGCGCCGACGGCCACGCCATGAGCGGCGTCGCCCGCTTCATGGTCCACTAGAAACTTCCCTGGCTCCGGTCGGTTCGGGCCCGTCATGGCCCGGCCGACTGGAGCTTCCAGAGCGATCTTGACTTGTTGATGCTCAAAGCGTGTAACCTGACCGTGTGATGTGGAACCTTCTCCGCACAGTTCTGCTCATCTTTGCCCTGGCCGGATTTTTCGGCCAGTCGACGGCCCATGCCATGCCGATCCAGCTGTTTCACAACGCCGGGGTCGGGGCGGAGGCGTTGGACTGCGCCGAGACCATGGACATGGCCGGCGACACGACCGGAAATCCCGGCGACTGCTGCAAGGACATGACGCCGGACTGCATGGCCAAGATGGGTTGCGCTGCCGTCGCCTCGCCGATTCCGCCGCTCGTTCTGGTCGCTCAGCCCATCACGCTAGGTGCGATCGCCTTTCTTCATTTGAACGTTTCGCGGCACGGGTCTGGACCCGATCCGCTTTATTCTCCCCCAGAACAGCTGGCCTGAACCTCTTCTCGATCTGACGTGGACGCCCCCGCGGCGGGCCTCGTCATTTCGGTGGATCGTCATGCCCCATGCGTCGCGCCGTTCATGGCCGATGCGCGCTGTTCATAGGAGAAATCATGCTCCCCCGTTTCCAATCGTCGGCCAGGGCGACCGTGCTCGGGCTCGCGGTCGCCGGTCTGCCGGGCGTCGCGGCTGAGGCCGCGCCCTTGACGTTCGAGGCCGCGCTGTCCCGCGCAGCCGAGAATGCGCCCGATCTTCGCGCCAGCGCTCTTGGCGTTGATGCGGCCCGTGCGGCCGTGGTCGCTGCCGGGCGCCTGCCCGATCCCAATCTCAAATTCGGACTGGACGGCTTTCCCGTGACCGGGCCCATGGCCGGCCGTTTCGGCGATGACGACTTCACCGCCCTGCGGGTGGGCGTCGAGCAGGAGCTGCCCAGCCGGGCGCGCCGTCGCGCCGAGCGTAGCGTGGCTGAGGCCGCCATCGGCGTAGCCGTCGCCGATGACGCCTCGACGTTGCGCGAGGTGCGGATCGCTACAGGCCGGGCCTGGATCGATCTCTATTATTCAGACCGCAAGCTGGCGGCCGTGGACGAGATCCTGGCGGCGCTGCAACCGCTCTGGGACGCCGCCCCTTCTGGGGTGGCGTCGGGCGCGGATCGCCCGGCCATTGCCCTGGCGCCGATTCAGTTGAAGGCGGCGCTGGACGATCGACGCAGCCGGCTGCTCGCCGAGAGGGAAGCCGCGCGCGCCGTGTTGACCCGATGGACCGGTGACCCGGCGCCGACCCCGGACGGCGCGCCGCCATTGGATGCGCCGGATCCGGCGGCCTTGCGCATGGGCCTTGAGGTCCTGCCCATGCTCAAGGCCTACGAGGCCGAAGATCGACGGGCCCAGGCCGAGCTCGACCTGGCCAGGGCCGGACGGCGTCCGGACTGGTCGGTCGAGGCCAGCTATCAGCGGCGCGACCCCGCGTTCGGCGACATGGTCTCGGTGGGCGCCAGCGTGCGTCTGCCGCTGTTTCAGGGGCAGCGCCAGGAGCCTTTGATCGCCGCGCGGTCGGCCGACGCGCGCAGGGTGGGAGCCGAGCGTGCGGCGGTGCGACGTCAGCTGGAGGCGGACCTGCAGCGGGATCTGGCCCAGCACGCCATGGATCACGATCAGTGGGCCCGGGCGCGCGACGTCATCCTGCCGGCTGTCATGCGGCAGTCTGACCTGGAGACCGCCGCCTATGCCGCCGGTCGGATCGGGATCGTTGAAATCGTCCAGGCCTTCACCGCCGTGGCCAACGCCCGGCTGGACGCGCTGGACAAGGAGGCGGCGGTGAGGCGTCACGCTGCCGAAATCACTCTGACCTATGGGAGCGACCGATGAGCGGGTTCAGCTACAATCGTCTCGGCGTCGCCCTGGGCGCTCTGGTGCTGGTAGGAATCGGCGTCGGCGCCGGGGTGGTGATTGGTCAGCGATCCGGCGACGCGGGCGTCCCTTCCGCTGACGGGGCAGGGGACCGCAAGGTCCTCTACTATTATGACCCGATGTATCCGGACCAAAAGTTCGACAAGCCGGGACCGTCGCCCTTCATGGACATGGCCTTGGTCGCCAAATACGCCGACGAGGGCGATACTGGCCCCTCGTCCAGCGGCGTGCGCATCGACCCGGCCCTGACCCAGAACCTTGGGGTTCGGTTCGCGACGGCGCGTGTGGGAACCCTCGGCGGCGATCTGAACGCTACGGCGGTGATCGACTACAATCAACGAGACGTGGCGATCGTACAGTCACGGGCCGACGGCTTCGTGCAGCGGGTCTATGGACGCGCGCCCGGCGATGTCGTCGCTGCCGGCGCGCCCTTGGTTGATTTGTTGGTCCCCAGCTGGGGCGGGGCCCAGACGGAGTATCTGGCGGTGCGGCGCACCGGCGACGCCGCGCTGACCCAGGCCGCGCGGCGTCGGCTGGTGTTGATGGGGATGTCCGACAGCCTGATCGCCTCGGTCGAACGCAGCGAGCGGCCACGCGACACGATCACCATCGCCAGCCCGACGGCCGGCGCCATCCGCACCCTGGCGGTCCGGTCCGGCATGAGCGTGACGCAGGGCGCCACCCTGGCCGAGATCAGCGGCCTGTCGACCGTCTGGCTCAACGCCGCCATCCCAGAGGCCCTCGCCGGGCAACTAAGGGTCGGACAGTCGGTCGAAGCGACCCTGTCGGCCTTTCCGTCCGAACGGTTCACCGGCCGCCTGAGCGCCCTATTGCCGGAGGTCTCGGGCGACAGCCGGACCTTCACGGGCCGCATCGAATTGGCGAACCGGGGCGGACGTCTGCGGCCGGGCATGTTCGGCCGGGTTGTTTTCGGCGGGGCGACGACGCCGGCGCTTCTGGTGCCGTCCGAGGCGGTCATCCGCACCGGGCAGCGCGACATCGTCATGCTGGCCTTGCCGGACGGCCGCTATCAGCCGGCCCAGGTCCGCATCGGACGCGAGAGCGACGGCCAGACGGAGATCCTGGCGGGCCTGCGCGCTGGCGAGAAGATCATCGCCTCCGGCCAGTACCTGATCGATTCCGAGGCCAGCCTGACGGGTGTCGAGGCGCGCCCCATCGACGGCGCCACGCTCCCGGCGGCTTCGGTCGCCGTGACGGCCAAGAAGGAGGTCGGTCAATGATCGCCGGCGTTATCAGAGCCTCCGTGAAGGCGCGGGTATTCGTGCTGATGGCGGCATTGGCCCTGCTGGTCGCAGGACTCTGGGCGGTCAGGAACACCTCGGTTGACGCCCTGCCGGACCTGTCGGACGTCCAGGTCATCATCCGCACCAGCTACCCCGGCCAGGCGCCGCAGATCGTCGAGAACCAGGTCACCTATCCCCTGGCGACCACCATGCTGTCGGTGCCGGGCGCCAAGACCGTGCGCGGCTACTCCTTCTTCGGCGACAGCTATGTCTATGTTCTGTTCGAGGATGGAACCGACCTCTACTGGGCCCGCTCGCGGGTGCTGGAATACCTCAGCCAGGTCCAGTCCAGGCTCCCCGACAGCGCTCGGCCTGCACTGGGGCCCGACGCCACCGGCGTCGGCTGGATCTATGAATACGCCCTGGTCGACCGGACGGGGCGTCACGATTTGGCGCAGTTGCGCAGCCTACAGGACTGGTTCCTGCGCTATGAGCTCAAGACCGTGCCGGGGGTGGCCGAGGTCGCGGCCATCGGCGGCATGGTGCGGCAGTATCAGGTCGTTCTGGACCCGATCAAACTGGCCGCCTACGGCATCATGCATCAGCAGGCGGTCGAGGCCGTCCAGCGCGCCAACAGCGAAGCGGGCGGCTCGGTGCTGGAACTGGCCGAGGCCGAATATATGGTCCGGGCCAACGGCTATCTGACCGATCTGGACGACTTCCGCGCCATACCGATCCGCACCGCAGCCGATGGCGTGCCCGTGACGCTGGGCGATGTAGCCACCATCCAGATCGGCCCGGAGATGCGACGCAGCATTGCTGAGCTGAACGGCGAGGGCGAGGTGGCCGGCGGGGTGGTGGTGTTGCGCTCGGGCGAGAACGCGCGTGCGACCATCAAGGCCGTACGCGCCAAGCTCGAGACCCTGAAGGCGGGCCTGCCGCCGGGCGTGGAGGTCGTCACGACCTACGACCGTTCGCAACTGATCGACCGCGCCGTCTCCAACCTCAGCCGCAAGCTGATCGAGGAGTTCATCATCGTCGCGCTCGTCTGCGGCCTGTTCCTGTGGCACGCGCGTTCAGCGCTCGTCGCCATCCTGACCCTGCCGCTGGGAGTGCTGGCGGCCTTTCTGCTGATGCACGCCCAGGGGGTGAACGCCGACATCATGTCCCTGGGCGGGATCGCCATCGCCATCGGAGCCATGGTCGACGGGGCGATCGTCATGATCGAGAACGCCCACAAACGTATCGAACGATGGGAGCACGACCATCCCGACGAGAAACTGGTCGGCGAGGCGCGCTGGACGGTCATCACCGAGGCGGCGGCTGAGGTCGGTCCGGCGCTGTTCCTCAGCCTCGTGATCATCACCCTGTCGTTCGTGCCGGTTTTTTCGCTTCAGGCGCAGGAGGGGAGAATGTTCTCGCCGCTCGCCTTCACCAAGAGCTACGCCATGGCGGCGGCGGCCATCCTGTCCATCACTCTGGTTCCCATATTGATGGGATATCTGATCCGGGGACGAATTCCCGCCGAGCAGAGCAATCCGATCAACCGCTGGCTGACGCGGCTCTATCGTCATCCACTGGACTGGGTGCTGAAGCGGCCAAGGGCCACCCTGGTCATCGCAGTCCTCGCATTCGCCACCACCGCCTGGCCCTTGAGCCAGCTGGGCGGTGAGTTCCTGCCGCCGATGGACGAGGGCGACCTGCTCTATATGCCCACGGCCCTGCCAGGACTGTCGGCCGCCAAGGCCGCTGAGCTTTTGCAGCAGACGGACCGAATGATTCTTTCTGTCCCCGAGGTCGCGACTGTGTTCGGCAAGGCGGGGCGGGCGGAGACCGCGACCGACGCCGCGCCGCTGGAAATGTTCGAGACCACGATCCAGTTCAAGCCGCGCGACCAGTGGCGGCCCGGCATGACGCCGGAGAAACTGGTCGAGGAACTGGACCGCGTCGTGCGCGCGCCGGGCCTGGCCAATCTCTGGGTGCCCCCGATCCGCAACCGCATCGACATGCTGGCGACCGGGATCAAGAGCCCGATCGGGGTCAAGGTCTCCGGGGCCGACCTGGCCGAGATCGACCGCATCGGCGGCGAGGTGGCGAAGGTCGCCAAGACCGTGCCGGGCGTCACCTCGGCCCTGGCCGAGCGGCTGACCGGGGGGCGCTATGTCGATATCGACATCGACCGGCATGCGGCGGGTCGATACGGGCTGAACATCGCCGATGTCCAGTCGATCGTATCCGGCGCCATCGGCGGCGAGACGATCGGCCAGACGGTCGAGGGCCTGGCCCGCTATCCGATCAATGTGCGCTATCCGCGCGAACTGCGTGACGATCTCGAGCAACTGCGGGCGCTGCCGGTCCTGACCCCGTCAGGCCAGCAGATCACCCTGGGCACGGTCGCGAAGCTGGAGATCGCCGACGGCCCGCCCATGCTGAAGTCCGAGAACGGCCGCCCTTCGACCTGGGTCTATGTCGATGTGCGGGGGCGCGATCTGGCGTCCGTCGTCACCGACCTGCAAAAGGTCGTGGCCAGGGACGTGCCTTTGAGCCCGGGCGTTACAATCGCCTATTCGGGGCAGTACGAATATCTGGAGCGGGCGGCGAACCGGCTCAAGATCGTGGCGCCGGTCACGCTCGTGATCATCTTCATCCTGCTGTATATGACGTTCGGTCGTTTCGACGAGGCCTTGCTGATCATGGCCACCTTGCCCTTCGCCCTGACCGGCGGAATCTGGATGCTCTACCTGCTGGGCTATCACCAGTCGGTGGCGACCGGCGTCGGCTTCATCGCCCTGGCCGGCCTTTCGGCCGAGTTCGGCGTAGTCATGCTGATCTACCTCAAGCACGCGCTGAGGGATCGGGGGCCGAACCCCGATCGCAGTCAGGTCGAGGCGGCGGTCCGTGAAGGGGCGCTTCTTCGGGTGAGGCCCAAGGCCATGACCGTCGCCGTCATCATCGCCGGCCTGGTGCCGATCCTGATCGGCCACGGCGCCGGATCGGAAATCATGAGCCGCATCGCCGCGCCGGTCATCGGCGGCATGCTGACCGCGCCCCTGCTGTCCATGCTGGTGATCCCGGCCGGATACCTCCTGCTTCGCCGTCGAAAGCGTCCATCCCCCACGTTCAACCCTGGAGAACCCAAATGAAACACGCCCTCATTCTCTCGGCCGGCCTGGCCATCAGCCTCGCAGCCTGCAACCAGAAAACGGAACCCGCGCCGGTCGAAGCGCCGGCCGCCGCTCCGGCGACTGCCGGCGACATGGCCGCCACGCCCATGGCGCCGGCCGAAACCGTCAAGTCGGGCGTCGGAACGGGCGTGATCACGAAGGTCGATGCGACGACAGGCTCCGTGACGATCGATCATGGTCCGATCCCGGGCGTCGACTGGCCCGCCATGACCATGAACTTCAAGGCGGCTCCCGCCGTGGTCGAGAAGGCCAAGGTCGGCGAGCGCGTCCAGTTCGACGTGACCGTGCGCGGTCGCGAATCCGAAGTGACCGCGATCCGGCCCGAATAGGCCGGTCATCCCGGCGAAGCGGGGATCGACCCAGGCCGAAGTCGACGCCGTTCTGGGTCCCGAGCAGGCATAAAGAGAGGCCCCGCCGTACAATCGGCGGGGCCTTTGCCTTGTTAGCGACGAACCGGGTTCGCGCCTTCAAAGGTCATGAAGGGGGCGGGCTGGTCCGCGCCGAAGCGCATGACGTCATAGCGTTCAGGAGCGTAGCCGGGGGCCTCCATGCCGCGCGAGGCGCCGAATAGGAGCCGAAAAGGCTGAAAACTCGCCGCGCGCCCTCTGGGGGCGCGCGGCCTTTTCGCGGAACCACATAGTTGCGAAAGGAGCTTGAGTTTCGCCGTCACGTATCGAGCACATAGGCAAGGAGCAAGGACGCTGGATCTTACTCGTGGCGTCAGGATCGCACGTCGTTTTCCCCTTCTCCTACTTTATCAGCCGCACGGCTTCGAAACGCGCAGGTAGCTCGCGCCGAGATATTTGGCGCTGGACGGTTTCAGTTTTCGCCATCGTGACTCGCGCTCGGCCATTTCCAAGGCACAGGGTCAACGACCGCTTTCGTCACGAACCACTGTAGCCTCGAACGTCAAAGACGCGTTGTTGGTGACGAAGCGTCCACCCTTCTCCGTCGGTGCATCCAGCGTCGCGGCGACTAACATGACAGGACCGGTTACGCCGTCCGGAATCCGTAGCCGGCCCTCCGCGTCGGTTTGAACCGCGCGCCTTTCGTCCTGTCCAAACCTGATCGTGACGGGTTGCCCCGGTATTGGATGCCCGTTTCTGACCAGTTGGAAGGTCGCAGGACTATTCCGCCCAGCCACGAACTCGGGGAGAAACTCGACCTCTAACCCCGTCGCCCCCCCCGCCGTCGGGGTGCAGGTCTGGAAGCAGACGAGCGTCTTGGCCAGCCGACGCGACCTCACTTCAAGCGGCGCGCCTTCAGGCAGCAGTCGGCGCGCTGTCGCTACATCCTCGGCCTTGAAGGGGTGCTCCTCCAGATAGGTGTCGACCTGGTCAGGCCGCCAGGTGGATTCGCCCCAGATCGTCAGAAGCGTCACGGTCGCCATCCCCTGGGTGTCACTGGACACCGCCAGGCGCAGGGACTTGGCTTGGGCCCCGACGGTGACGGCCGCCGGACGACCATCGACCACCGCCCGGACCTCGGCGATGCGGCTGCGGGGCGAACCCACGTTGAGGGCAGGGAAGTCCGACGACGAGGTTGCGTGGACAATGAGCGGGTGGCCCATCGGCCCGACGAAACGCTCCGGCGCCAGGAAGAAGTCGTGGGCGGCGGCCGCCCCGGCGAACAGGCTCAGGCCCGAGACCATAGCCACCATCAAATTCGTTCTCATGTCGTGCATTCTTCTCTTGATCTGTTGTTTCGCCGGTGTCTGCGCCGGCCGATATCGTTTGAGTGTCTTGGCGCCCCCTTAGCCTTGCAGCGGCTAGGGGGCGCCTTCAGCGGGCCTAGAAGCGCGCGGTCAGTCCGAGGTAATACCGGCGACCGATCAGGTCGTAGCTGGAGGGATCGGTGTTGGCGGCGATCGCGGGTGCATAGACCGGTGGCTGTTCGTCTGTCAGATTGTTGACGCCAGCCCGCAGCGAGACGACCTCGTTCACTTTGAAACCGGCATTGAGGTCGATGTAGTGGATGGCATCGACAACCTGGCTTCGGTTGTTGAAATTCTCGACTGATCCTTGGTAGCGCCACCGCAGGCCGACGTTCCACGGGTCCTGGCTCCAGTTCAGCGTGGAAAGGACCTTCCACTTGGGCAGGGTCAGGCCGAAGCTGTTTGAGATCGTGCCTTTGCGATCCGTGAAGGCGCCGCCCGGAATGTCCTGCCGCTCCCATTTCAGGAGCTTCGTACCGGTGACGTTTAGGGCCAGGCTTCCCCAATCCGGCGCGCCGAGATCGACCAGGTCGATTCGCCAATCGACTTGGAAGTCGATGCCCTTGGTCTCCAGCGTGCCGAGGTTGGCGTTGGTCTCGAAGGTGTTGGTGATCTGTCCCGAGTTCGGATCTCGGCTGAACATGCGGCAGAAGATGTTGTTCGGATCGTAGGTCGGATTGGACGCGCCGTCCTGATTGTAGCAGCGACGCAGTTGTTCAGTCGTCGATACCGTGCCGACCACCTTCTCGATCGTGATATCGTAGTAGTCGATAGATCCGGACACCCGGCTGAGCCACGGGGCCGCGAACGGCGACTGCCAGGTGGCTCCCACGGTGAAGGAATCTGCGGTCTCCTCCTCCAGCATTGGGTTGCCCCCGGTGACCCCAGAGACCTGAGAGTTGGAGAAGGTGTAGGAATCGATCACCTGAGACGGGACATTCTGCGCCAGGCACAGGGTTCGCACCGCATTGGCGTTTGCCGCGCCCGGCGTGCGATACGCGCCGCGAATATCGCAGGGATCCCCGGAGAACTGGCGCGCGCCGGTCGAGGAAACCGGCACCCCGATCGACGGGAAGCTCAGATTCTGCGCTGCGAACAGCTCGCCGATAGAGGGCGCGCGGACCGCGCGCTGAACGCCGCCGCGGAAGCGTAGTCCGTTGAGCGCTTCCCAGCTGAGATCGGCCTTGTAGGATCCGACCCTTCCGATCGTTTCGTAGTCCGAGACGCGGTAGCCGAGATTTGTCTCCAGACTGCGCACAAACGGCAGATTGCTAAGCAACGGGATCAGGACCTCGCCGTAGAGCTCCGACACTTGATCCGACCCCGATAGCGGCTGGCCGGAGTTGCCGGCCAGCTCAGGCCCGGTGACGCCGTTGAGGGTGAATGTGCTGAGCAGCAGGTTATCAGGCGAAAAGTTGTAGTTCTGCTCGCGGTAGGCTGCGCCGACGGCCGCGCGGACCTCGCCGGCGGGCAGGGTGAACAGGCCGCCTTGCAGGTTCAGTTCAACGACGCTCTGGTCGTTCGTGGTCACATTCTTGGCCACCCGGCCGACATAGGCGATGCACGCCGCGCTCATTGGGTTGACGCCGAAGGGATTGAAACCGCCGGCGCAGATCGACGCCCCGCCGTCGGGGGCTTCCAGGAGCCGCTGCAGCGCCGAGCGGGCGAGGTAGCCGGTGTAGACGGTGCCGTTGTTCACTCGGCCATAGGAAACATAGGCGTCGTAGGTCCAGTCGCGGAGGCCGACGAGGTCGCCGCGTATGCCCGTGTTGATCTGATAGACGTTGTAGTCCTCGGACTGGCGTCGCGGGCCGAGTTCGTTGAAGCGCTTGTCGAGGCGGAAGCTTCCGGCCGGGTTCGGGCGGGAGTCCAGGACGCTGCGCAGCTCGGCGGGAATGAACGGGTTGGTCGATGGAATGCGGAACCCGGTGGTCGGTCCGGTGGCCGGGTTGGAGGCCAACTGATTGCCGGCTTCGTACTGGGAGAACAGGAAGTCGGCGTATAGCTCCACCGCAGAGTTGATCTCGTAGTCCGCCGCCGCATACACATTGTACCGCTTCTGCGGGATGATCATGTAATTGCGGTCGACGGTGCTGTAGGCGAAGTCCGTCTGCTGGAGCGGACCGGGCGTGCGGAAGCCTTCGTAATCGACGCCGCCGGGGCTGACGTAATCGCGCGCGCCCCGATAGGTGAACAGGGTCCCATTGTTGTTGAAGCCGAAGGTGTCGCCCCGGGCGGCGCCGGGGACGGCGGCGTTGACAGCGGCGGCCGTCGGCAGGTTGGTGGCGTCGAACACGGTCGAGCCTAAGGGCGACGTGCCGGCAAAGCCCCCGATCAGCGAAAAGGCGCGACTGGCGTTGAGGACGGAGGCGCGGTTTGAATAGCTGGCCGACAACACCGCATGTCCGCGGCCCTCGGCGATGTCGCCGCCCAGGGTCAGGCTGACCGCTTCGGTCGAGGCGTCGCCCCGGTCCGAGGATCCATACTGGGCGTCGAACTGCAGGCCTTCGAAGTTTCCATCGAGCAGGAAGTTGAGCACGCCGCCGACGGCGTCCGATCCATAGGTCGAAGAGGCGCCGCCAGTAATCGTCTCGATATTGGAGATGAGCGGCGTCGGCAGCAGATTGAGATCGACGACGGACGAAGCGTTGGACGGAACTATGCGGCGGCCATTCAGCAGCACCAAGGTGCGGGTCGAGCCCAGTCCGCGGAGCTGGACGTTCGCCTGGCCGGCCAGGTTCGGACTGTTCGACGCGGCGTTGCCCAGAGCGGTGAACTGCGGAAGATCGTTGATCAGACTTTCGATATTGACCGACCCCGTCGCCTTAAAGTCTTCCTGGGTCATGGTCACGATCGGGCTGTTGGCGCTGTAGTCTTGGCGCGCGATACGAGAGCCGGTGACGACGATTGTGTCTATTTCAACGGCAGCGTCTGACGATTGAGGAGCGGCCGGAGTTTGGATCTGGGCGGCGGCAGGCAAGGCCGGCAATGTGGCGGCGGCGATCACCAGGCCCGAAAGGACTGAAGACGTGACGAGCTGGCTTCTGAAAGAGATGTTGGCCAAAGGCTTTTTCCCGCTAATTTTTGGGCCGAAATGCGGCCCCCCTATTTCGACTTACGCAGCGCGGCGAGCTCCCGCCTCGGCGCCGACACGATTTTTTTACAGGCCGCGCGAGATCTGCCCGTGCGAAAGCCGTGGTTCCCTCGAGTGCTGGAACGCAAGTGGCCGCGCCCTTTCGCGTGACGGTTTCCGGCCCGAATGCTTGCTGGAGGTGCTGGTCGAGGTGATCCGGGAGACGTTCGACGATGCGATTTCAACATGCCGCGCAGAGCCCTGGAGAAGGGTAGAATCCTCAAGGTCCTTCTTTACGGGTCATATGCGCGAAGCGACTGGGGCCACGACCCGGTCGGCCGTTACTTCTCGGGCTTCGACCTACTGGTCGTCGCCGCCCACGAAGATCTAGCGACGGCGAGTTCTGGCTCGACGCGACCAACCGAAACGATGCCGGGCGAAGGCGAAATTCGCGAGGTAGGCGAGCGCGTCCAGTTCGATGTGACTGTACGCGGTCGCGAACCCGAAGTGACTGCGATCCGGCCTGAGTAGGCCGGACATTCCGGTTGAGCGGGCGATCAAGCGCGTCTTTCACCTGGTCGAGGTCGATGGCTCAATTGCATCTATCCCTGAAGGCTCCCCCTGGAGAGGGCGCCGCAGGCGATGGTCTGGTCCGCGATGGGAGATACGAAAAGGCCCCGCCGGCTAGCCGGCGGGGCCATCTGTCATAGCGGAGCAGGGGGGCTAGCGGACGGGCGTCGCGCCTTCGAAGGTCATGAAGCGGGCGGGCTGGCCCGCGCCGAAGCGCATGACGTCATAGCGTTCGGGGGCGTAGCCGGGCGCCTCCATGCCGGGCGAGCCGGTCGGCATGCCGCCGACGCCGATGCCGCGCGAGGCGCCGGGCGATTTCAGGAAGGCGTTGACGGCGGCGGCGGGGACGTGGCCCTCGATCACCTTGCCGTCGACGACGGCCGTATGGCAGCTCCAGAGGGCTTCCGGCACGCCCAGGCGGGCTTTCACCGGCGCCAGGTCGTCAGTGGGGACGACGCGGATCGTATAGCCGGCCTTGCGCATATGCTCGACCCAGCCGCCGCAGCAGCCGCAGGAATCGCTCTTGTAGACGGTCATGTCCGAGGCATGGGCCACGGTCGGCAGGCCGTTCAGCAGGAAGCCCGCGCCGCCGAGGAGGACGACGCCGGCGGCGAGGGCGGAAAGCTTGAGCTTGTTCATGGTCAGGCGGCCTCGGCCGGATAGCCGGCGGCGTCCAGCGCGGTCAGCAGGGTTTGACGGTCGGCGGCAGTCGTCACCTCGACGCGGCGGGCCTCGATGTCGGCCTTGACGGCGGCGGAGGCGTCCACGGCGTGGATGGCCTTCTCGACGCCGGCGGCGCAGCCGCCGCAGCGTATCCTGGGAATGTGGAGCACCTGTAGATCGGAAGTCCCGGGAACATGGGCGGACATGGGCGAACCTTTCAAAAATGAACGCCTGCCGGTTCTAATCCTTACCCTTATGGGAAGGTCAACGGCTGGAACCATGATTTTTAGTATGGGTTAGCTGGGGGACCTGACGCGCTGCGTGTGCAGGGAAATCGAATCTGGACGTAGGAGACGCGACGTGAACAAGGGTCAATACCGGTCGTTCGGGATCGAGCTGGTTCTCGATTTCATCGTCATGTATCTCGTCATGTATACAATGATCGCCACGCTGGATCATTTCTACCTCAACCTCAACAACGTCTACATGACGCTCATGATGGTCACCCCCATGGCGATCCTCATGCTCTGGTTCATGCGGTCCATGTACCCCTCGCGAAAGCTGAATCTGGCGATCGTCGGCGGTGCCGCGGCGGTGTTCGTCCTCGCCTTTGTCGGCATGCGGACCCAGGCGGGGGTGGGCGACAAGGAGTTCCTCCGGTCCATGATCCCGCATCATTCCGGCGCGATTCTGATGTGCGAGCAGGCCTCGATCCGCGATCCGGAGATTATCGCCCTGTGCGATCGGATCATCCGGGCCCAGGACGATGAGATCGCTCAGATGCAGGCGATCCTGAAGCGCCTCTAGGCGGCTGCGTTCGTCGTCGAGAAGGGACAGCGACGCTCCTGACGCGGGCCGCCGCAAGGGTTTGGGGCCTGGGTGCTCCGGCGTCTCCACATATGACCCCCTTGAATTCTTCTGAAGCGAACTTCGCAAGCGCTTGTGTGGCGACCTGTCGCAAGGGATGGAGCGTGCGGGTGCGTAATACCCTGTGAAGCTCACGCCGAAGTCGTCGGTCGTGAAGTGCGTTCAAGGAAGGATGATCCATCATATGTCGAGCATGGCTCTCGATCGCAGATCCCTGTTGCGCGGCGCGGCCGCGGGCGGCGGGCTGCTTGGCCTTTCGGGGCTTCTGCCGGCCTGGGCCCAGTCGGGTTCCCCTGGTCTGCGCGCCGATCTGCCGACCCTGACGGGACCCAACATCGACCTGACCGTCGGAGACGCCAGCTTTACCGTGGGCGGGCGCACGGGCCACGCCTTCATGATCAACGGCCTGCTGCCCGCGCCCCTGCTGCGGATGCGCGAAGGCCAGAACGTGCGTCTGTCAGTGACCAATACCCTGGACGAGGACACCTCGATCCACTGGCACGGCCTGTTGCTGCCGTTCCAGATGGACGGCGTGCCGGGCGTCAGCTTCCCCGGCATCAAGCCGCGCGAGACCTTTGTCTATGAGTTCCCGCTGAAGCAGTCGGGCACCTACTGGTATCACAGCCATTCGGGCCTGCAGGAGGCCATGGGCCATTACGGCCCCATCGTCATCGACCCGGCGGGCGTCGATCCGGTCGGCTATGACCGCGAGCATGTGCTGGTCCTGTCGGACTGGAGCTTCATGCATCCGCACGAAATCCTGGCCAAGCTGAAGAAGAGCCCCGGCTACTTCAACATGCAGAAGACCACCCTGGCGGGCCTGCTGGACGGGTCGGACGGGATGAGCCTGGCCGAGCGCCGGATGTGGGGCGGGATGCGCATGGATCCGCGCGACATCCTGGACGTCAACGGCACCACCTACACCTATCTGATCAACGGCCACGGACCCGAAGAGAACTGGACCGGCCTGTTCCGGCCCGGAGAGCGGGTGCGCCTGCGCGTCATCAACGCCTCGGCCATGTCGATCTTCAACGTCCGCATCCCCGGTCTGGCCATGACCGTGGTTCAGGCCGATGGCGAGCATGTGCGCCCGGTCGAGGTGGACGAGTTCCAGATTTCGGTCGCCGAGACCTATGACGTCATCGTCCGTCCCACCGAGGACCGCGCCTACACCATCGTGTCGGAGGCCATCGACCGGTCGGGCATGGGGCGCGCCACCCTGGCCCCGCGTATGGGCATGACCGCCGAGGTTCCCCCCCTGCGCAAGGTGCCGAACCTGACCATGACCGACATGGGCATGGGGGGCATGGATCACGGCTCGATGGCTGGCATGGACCACTCGGCCCATGGAGCAGCAGCGGCCGCCACAGCCGGAGCCGCCGCCGCGCCGATGGACCACGGCGCCATGAGCATGCGTGACCCCAACAACGCCCCCGCCGACATGGCGGTCGGCGTCGGGGTAGACGCCATCGCGCCCGCGCCCGCCAACCGTCTGGGCGACCGTCCGCAAGGGCTGCAGGACGTCGATCACCGGGTCCTGGTCTATACCGACCTGCGCTCCCTTGAGCCGAACAAGGACACGCGCCCGCCGTCCCGCACCATGGAAATCCACCTGACCGGCAATATGGAACGGTTCATGTGGGGCTTTGACGGACGCAAGTTCTCGGAACTGGTCGAGCCGATCCGGTTCGAACTGAACGAGCGGGTCCGCGTCACCCTGGTCAACGACACCATGATGGCCCACCCCATCCACCTGCACGGCCACTTCTTTGAGCTGGTCAACGGCCACGACGGGCATCAGCCGCTGAAGCACACGGTCAATGTGGCGCCGGGCGGCAAGGTCACCTTCGACCTGACCGCCAACGCGCCGGGCGACTGGGCCTTCCACTGCCACCTGCTGATGCACATGCACGCGGGGATGTTCAACGTCGTCACGGTTCGTCCGCTGGAAGGAGCCGCCCGATGAGCCGCGCCCTGTTCGCCGCTGTCGCGGTCCTGCCCCTGATGCTGGCCGCCGGTTCGGCCGTCGCCCAGACCCATGGCGGCCACGGCGCCCACGCCGCGCCCGCCCGTCCTCCGCAAGCCCGGCCGACGCCCGCCCCCAAGCCCAAGCCTCGTGCCGCCGCCCCTCAGCCTAGGCGCGCCACGCCTCCGGTGCCGGTGGCGACCGATCCGCACGCTGGCCACGATATGAGCGGGATGCAGGCGGCTGCGGCCCCGGCGGCTGCGGCCGACCCGCACGCGGGGCATGACATGAGCAGCATGCAGGCGGCTCCGTCCACGCCACCCGCCGCTGACCCTCATGCCGGTCACAACATGGGTGCCGCTCCGGCGGCGGCCGACCCGCACGCGGGGCATGACATGAGCGGCATGCAGATGGCTCCGGCCCAGACGCCTGCCGCCGATCCTCATGCCGGTCACAACATGAGCCCGGCTCCAGCGGCGGTTGACCCGCATGCCGGGCACGACATGAGCGCGATGCAGATGGCTCCAGCCCAGGCGCCTGCCGCTGATCCTCATGCCGGTCACAACATGGGCGCGGTTCCGGCGGCTGCGGCCGATCCGCACGCCGGTCATGACATGAGCGGGATGCAGGCGGCGCCGGCTCAGGCCCCTGCCGCTGATCCTCATGCAGGGCACAACATGGGCCAGGCGCCTGTCGCCGATCCCCACGCTGGCCACGACATGAGCGGCATGGCGGGCGGCGCGCCCAACATCCCGACCAGCGTGGACGCTGTCGGCGGACGGATGGTCGAGACGCCGCCGCCTGCCGCCGCCCGCGCCGCGCCCGCCCATGCGGCGGACCTGCTGTTCGACCCCGCCGTCATGGCGGCCTCGCGCAAGCAACTGCTGGTCGAGAACGGCGACATTCGCTCGACCGCCGTGCTGATCGACTCGATTGAATCCAGCTTCGGCGATGGGGAGAAGGGCTATAGCTGGAACGCCCAGGGCTGGACCGGCGGCGACATCAACCGCTTCTGGTGGAAGACCGAGGGGGAGGGGGCGTTCGACGGCAAGCTGCACGAGGCCGAGGTTCAGGCCCTCTACAGCCGCGCCATCGCCCCCTTTTGGGACGTACAGGCGGGTGTGCGCCAGGACTTCCGTCCCGACGGCGAGGACACCACTCATCTGACTGTCGGCGTCCAGGGCGTCGCTCCCTACTGGTTCGAGATGAGCGCCGCCGCGTTTCTCTCCACCAAAGGCGACCTGACCGCCCGCGCCGAGGCTGATTATGATCAGCGCATCACCCAGAAGTGGATCCTGCAGCCGGCCATCGAGGTCGCCCTATCGGCCAGCGACATTCCAGAACTGGAGATCGGTTCTGGTCTGACCTCGGTCACGGCGGGGCTTCGCCTGCGCTATGAAATCCGCAAGGAGTTCGCCCCCTATGTCGGGGCCGAATGGAGCCGCTCGTTCGGCGACACAGCCGACTACGCCAGGGCGCGAGGCGACGACGTGGATGCGACGCGCCTGGTGGTCGGGATCAAGGCCTGGTTCTGAGCGAACCGAAAGCCGACGGCGGCCCCAGGATCGCCGTCGGCGCGGACCGCCTCTGGAATCCCCTTGCATTGCGCCGGCTCCGATGAACGACCGTCAGTCGACGCCGCCCGGAAATGAATCGACGCCTGCCCGCTCCACTTCATCGAGGGGCTTAGGGGGACGACGGCGCCGGATGATGCCCTCCTGAGCGCCTTCAGCGGCGATCGCCGCAGCGATCAGCGGCGCAAGCCCGATGGCGTTGCTGTCGTGAGGAATGGAATCGCTTGAGACGATCCGGTCGGTGAGCTCCTTCAGTCGCTCGTGGGAGTCCTCCGCGAACACGCCGTGGACAACCGCGCAGACCGGTCGCGGGAAGCCCTGAAGCGGCAGTTTTCGAGCGGCTTCAATCAGGGTGTGCCCTGACGAGGCGATATCGTCGACGAGGACCGGATAGCGGTCCTTCCATTGCGAGAGGTCAGGAACCTCGACATCGACGTTGCGGTCGCCGTGCCGAACCTTGCGCAGCACCGCATAAGGCGCACCGATGCGCCTGGCGATCTCCGACACCCACTGCTCGCTCTCCTCGTCCGGCCCGATGATCAAGGGCTCACCGACCTCTGCGGCGATCCAGTCTGCAAGGAGAGGCGCGGCGTGCAGCGTCTGGGCGGCGATCGTGTAGAGCGCGGAGAGCGCTGGATACCTGTGCAGGTGCGGATCGACTGTCACGAGGCGATCGAAGGTCGAGGAAACAAGGCGCGCGAATGTCTTGGAGGTTATGGCCTCGCCAGGCTGGAAGCGTCGGTCCTGGCGCATATAGGAGAGGTAGGGCGCGATCAGCGTCACCTCGCGTGCGCCGAGCGCGCGGGCGGCGTCTGCCGCGAAGACGAGGCGGAGGAAACCGTCATCGGGTCGAGCGAGCGTGCAGACGAGGTAGACCATCTTGTCCGCGACGTCGGAAAGGATGCGGACATAGCTCTCGCCATCGGGAAAGCGCCGGGTCTCGATCGCGCCCAACTCCCACCCGCCGGCTTCGGCTAGCCGGCGCGCGAATATTTCGTTGCCGGGAAGCGGAATTATCAGTCGCATGCCGTGTTGCCCTGTCGTTCGAAGGGTGCTGCTCATTTGTGAAATTCGTCCCCTGGAAGACGGCCATCGCGCGGCCGAGCGGACCCGCGGATCGCATGAAACGCCGTGACCTCTGCCTCAGCAGGTCGCCCGCATCGCG
The DNA here is from genome assembly GCF_001956865.1 of Brevundimonas sp. ZS04. Lineage (NCBI taxonomy): Bacteria > Pseudomonadati > Pseudomonadota > Alphaproteobacteria > Caulobacterales > Caulobacteraceae > Brevundimonas > Brevundimonas sp. ZS04. The sequence continues at coordinate 128,638 of NZ_MTHE01000001.1, read as the reverse complement.
GCCGGTTTCCGGTAGATCGCCCAGATCAGGTATAGTGACGCTACTGCGCCTCCGAAGCAGAATACGGAAATGTAGGCCCATTGGAAGAAGCTAACGGTGATCGCCAACACCAGCGCCACCAGGCCGCCGAACAGCCTCGCCGTGCGATCGGTCGAAAGCAACAGGGGGACGATGAGGAGGGCGACATAGGCCAGGTAGGTCATCGGCCGTCCGATAACCGCGTCGAGCAGTTCAGTGTCGCTGTAGCGAATGGCCCGAGGAAGCAGGGTGACCTGCAACCATCCCTCGTGGACCAGGTAGGGAATGAACTGGACGGAACCAAGGGCGGCGCCAGCGAGCGCGAACATCAAAAAGGCAGAGCGCCGGCGGTGCGGCTCAAGGAAATAGGCCGAAACCGGCAGCCAGATCGGCCAGACCACCCAGGCGAAGAACATATAGACGAGGGAATAGACGCGCGCGCCTCCAGGCTCGACGCCCGAGCCGGTCAACCAGATGAAGCCCTCCATCAGCTGCTGGAGGCCCAGAAGGATCGGCAGCGCCGCCAGCATTGCGTAGCGCCGGTCGCGCTTCAGCGTCGTGGCCAGGGTGAAGCCGCCGGACGGGATCAGAAAAGCGGCGGCGGCAAAGCTCACGGGCGCCGACAGGCACATATCGTTATCCGTTTTGTTGGGCGAGTATTCACTATGTCGCTCCGGCGGACCGCAGGCAAGCCGGCGCGTTGATGGGCCGGGCCGTAAGGATTCCAGGCGAGCGGCGTCATACGCGCGACCGGTTCAGGACCGGAACGTTTGCGGAAGGCGAGGATTCGATGCGCTGGGCGGAAACATGGCGGGGCGGCTACGGAGCGTTTGTGCGAAGCCCGGAGACCGTCGAGCGACTGGCCGCGGCGACCGAGCGCCTCGTGCGGCGCGGCGCGTGGCCCGACGAGGAGTCGGTGTATCGCATGCTGGCCGCGGCCGATCGGCTGGCCAGCGCCGCCATGTGGATGGTGGCCCACATGACCTACGCCCGTAGGGTCGACCTGTCGGGCGCCGCCTTGCCGGCCGAGGCCTTCAAGGCGTCTCCGGAGGGGCACACCGGCGGCTCGCTGAACATGGCGCCCGCCTTCGTCGGCTATCTGCTCGCCAATGCGCTGTCTGGGGGAACGCGTTCCTGGATCATGGGCCAGGGCCACTGCGTCGCGGCCGTGGAGGCGGTCAACGCTCTGACCGGGGACGTTTCGCCGGGACAGAAGGGTCGATACGATCGGTCCGAGGCCAGCCTGTCCCAGCTGGCGTCCGACTTCTACAGCTACGCCATCGGCCCCGATGGCCGCCCGGGGGTTCCCCTCGGCAGTCATTCCGGCCCGGAAACGGCGGGTGCGGTCTCCGAGGGCGGCTACCTCGGCTTCGCCGAACTCGAATATGTCCACATGCCGCTACGCGGGGAGGGCCTCGTCGCCTTTCTGAGCGACGGCGCCTTCGAGGAACAGCGGGGCTCTGATTGGTCGCCGCGCTGGTGGCGAGCGGAGGACAGCGGCCTCGTCACCCCCATCATGATCCTCAATGGCCGCCGCATCGAGGAACGCACCGAGATCGCCCAGGACGGCGGCGAGTGCTGGCTTGATCGCCATCTGCGTCTGAACGGATTCGATCCGATCCCGATCGACGGCCGCGACCCGGCCGCCGTGGCCTGGGCCATTCTGGAATCGGAGGAGCGACTGAAGCGTTTCACCGCCGATCGGGAGCGCCTCTATCCCGCACGCCTGCCCTATGTGATCGCCCGCACCGTGAAGGGTTTCGGGTTTCCCGGGGCCGGGACCAACCGGGCGCACAATCTGCCGCTGGAGGGGAATCCGCGCACGGACGAGGCGGCGCGCGCCGCCTTCAATGCGGCGGCGGCCGCCCTCTTCGTGCCCCCGGGGGAACTCGAGGCCGCGCTCGGCGCTCTGGCGACCCACGACCTGCAGCGCCGTCCCCTCGAGAGCGGCCATCCGGCCGCCCGGCGAGCTCCGGCGGATCCGACCCGTCCGGTCCCGTCCTGGTCGGCCGGACCGCAGTCGCCGATGCAGGCGATCGACGAATGGTTCGTGCCGTTCATCGACGCCAATCCGGGGCTGCGGGTCCGGCTCGGCAATCCGGACGAACTGCGCAGCAACGGAATGGGACGGACCCTCGAACGGCTGCGTCACCGGGTGAACCGCCCCGAGCCGGGACTGCCGGAGGCGGTGGACGGCGCGGTCATCACGGCCCTGAACGAGGAGGCGGTGGCAGGCGCGGCCCTGGGCAACAAGGGCGGCCTCAGTCTGATCGTCAGCTATGAGGCCTTCGCCGTGAAGATGCTGGGTCTCCTGCGCCAGGAGATCATCTTCGCGCGGCGACAGCGGGAGATCGACGCGCCGCCGCAATGGCTCAGCGTGCCGCTCCTGGCCACTTCCCATACCTGGGAGAATGGCAAGAATGAACAGTCCCACCAGGACCCCACCCTGGCCGAAGCCCTGCTAGGGGAGATGTCCGACACCGCCCGGGTTCTGTTTCCGATCGACGCCAACACCGCCGTGGCGGCGCTCAGGGGCGTCTACGGCGGCCGAGGGGAGGTCGCCTGTCTTGTCGTTCCGAAGCGGATCGTGCCTGGCCTTGTCGACCCCGTCGCCGCCGAAGCCCTGTGGGCGCGTGGCGCCGCGGTCATCCACGGCGATCTCGCTGCGGCCGATATTCAGATCGTGGCTATCGGCGCCTATCAGGCCCGTGAGGCCATCGCCGCCGCCGCGCGACTGGAGCGAACCGGGCGCAGAACCTGCGTCACGGCCCTGCTGGAGCCCGGACGGTTCCGGGCGCCGCGCGATGAAATCGAGGCGCGGCATACGGCGTCGACCGCCGAACTCGAGGAGATCTTCCCCGAGCGCCTGCCGCGCCTCATCCTCACCCATACGCGGCCCGAGCCGATGCTCGGCCTGTTGCGGCGCCTCGACGGCGGCCCCCGCCGGACCCGGGCGCTGGGCTATCTCAGTCGCGGGGGAACCCTGGACACGCCCGGCATGCTGTTCGCCAACCGGTGCACCTGGGCCCACGCCGCGGTCGCCTGCGCGGATCTGCTCGGCGACGCCGCCGGCGTGCTGACGCCAGGGGAGATGGCCGCCGTCCGCGGCGAGGCCCACCCCCGCATCCTGCAAGTCTCACCCCCGGAAGGATCTCCATTGTGATCAGTCTCACCAGTCTCGGCGGCGCCGGCGCCGTCACCGGATCAAAACACCTGCTCGAGGCCGACGGTCGCCGCATCCTGATCGACTGCGGCCTGTTCCAGGGCCTCAAGACCCTGCGCGAGCAGAACTGGGCCCCGCTCCCGGTCAAGCCCTCCAGCATTGACGCGGTGATCCTGACCCACGCCCACCTGGACCACTCCGGCTACCTGCCGAAACTGGTCAAGGATGGATTCCGCGGGCCCATCCTGGCCAGCGCCGCCACCCGGGATGTGGCGGAGATCATCCTGCGCGACAGCGGCCATATCCAGGAGAAGGACGCCGAGCAGACGAACCGCTACGGCTACGGCAAGCACAAGCCGGCCTTGCCGCTCTATGGCGTGCAGGACGCCGGACGCGCGATGGAGCGCTTCGTCTCGACCCCGTTCCATACGTCCGTAGAGCTGCCGGGCGGAGCCAGACTGACCCTTCGCCGCGCGGGGCACATCCTCGGGGCGGCGACCGCCGAGGTGACCTGGAACGGAACGAAGATACTCTTCTCCGGTGATCTCGGCCGTTATGGCGACGCCACCATGGTCGATCCCGAGCCGGGGGAGGAGGCCGACTATGTGGTCGTGGAATCGACCTATGGTGATCGGCGCCATGATTCCCGGGACCCCACGGAAGCCCTGGGCGAGGTCATAGAACGAACCACCGCGCGCGGCGGGACCGTGGTCATCCCCGCCTTCGCCGTCGGCCGGGCCCAGTCGCTCCTTTACCACATCTGGCGACTGAAGCAGGCCGGGCGGATCGGCCTGACGCCCATCTACCTGGACAGTCCGATGGCGATCAACGCCACCGACCTTCTGCACGCGCACCTGGAAGACCACCGCATGCCGGCGGAGGTGTGCGACGCCATCTGCGCCGTCGCCACCTATGTGCGCGATGTGGAGGCGTCCAAGGAGATCACCGCCAGCCCCATGCCCAAGGTGATCCTGTCGGCGAGCGGGATGGCCACCGGGGGGCGGGTGCTCCACCACATCAAGGCGTTCGGCCCGGACCGGCGCAACACCATCCTGTTTTCGGGTTTCCAGGCGGCGGGAACCCGCGGGCGTTCGATGGTCGAGGGGGCCCAGGAGGTGAAGATTCACGGCCAGTGGGTGCCTATAAATGCCGAGGTCGCGAACCTGCCGATGCTCTCCGCCCACGCCGACGCCGAGGAAATCCTGCGCTGGCTGTCGGGACTGAAGCGTCCGCCGCGCAAGACCTTCATCGTTCACGGCGAACCGCATGCTTCAGACGCGCTGCGCGTTCGCATCCAGGATCGCTTCGGATGGGACTGCGTCATTCCTCAAATGATGGAGCGCCACGACCTGTGACCGTGTCCGACGCTACCCACGCCGCTGTTCCCTCCCTGAAGGCGCGTCGCTTCGGCCTTCACGCCCAGCACGAATCCATCGTTCTGATGCGGCGCGACTGCCCCGTCTGCCGCTCGGAGGGCCTGTCGTCCCGCTCCCAGGTGCTGCTCTCGGCCGGAGGCCGGGAAATCTACGCCACCCTGTACCAGATGGACGGGGACATCCTCGGCCTCGACGAGGCGGCGCTCTCTGAAGAGGCCTGGCGACTTCTGGAGGTGGCGCCGGGCGATCCCGTCGCGGTGCGCCACGCTCCGGCCATCGAGTCCATGTCCAGCGTTCGTCGCCGGATCTATGGATCGCGGCTGGACAAGAGCGCGATCCAGGGGATTATCCAAGATGTGGCGGCTGGACGCTACACGCCCATCCATCTCGCGGCCTTTCTGACCGCCACCTCGGTGCTTCCGCTCGACGACGCCGAGGTCGTGGCGCTCACCCGCGCCATGGTGGACGTCGGCGACCGCCTGAGCTGGCCGTCGGACGTCGTCATGGACAAGCACTGCATCGGCGGCCTGCCGGGCAACCGGACCACGCCGATCGTGGTGGCCATCCTCGCCGCCAGCGGCCTGGTCATGCCAAAGACCTCGTCGCGCGCCATCACCTCGCCGGCCGGAACCGCCGACACCATGGAGACCCTGGCCCCGGTCGACCTCGATGTGCCGGCCATGCGGCGGGTGGTCGAGGCGGAAGGCGGCTGCGTCGTCTGGGGCGGGGCGGTCAGGCTGAGTCCGGTGGATGACATCTTCATCCGCGTCGAACGGGTTCTCGACGTTGATACGGAGGGGCAGCTCATCGCATCGGTGTTGTCCAAGAAGATCGCGGCAGGAGCGACACATGTGGTGCTGGATATTCCTGTCGGGCCGACCGCCAAGGTGCGATCGCAAGAGGCGGCCGACAAGCTGGCGACGCGACTGACGACCGTTGCGAGCCATTTCGGGCTCAGCGCCCGATGCCTGCAGACGGACGGCGCGCAGCCCGTGGGCGTCGGCATCGGGCCGGCGCTGGAGGCGCATGACATCCTGGCCGTGCTGCAAAATCGGCCCGGGGCCCCCGGAGACCTGCGGGTCCGTGCGTGCCTCCTGGCAGGCGCGGCGCTCGAACTGGCCGGCCAGGCCGCTGCGGGTCAGGGGGCGCGCGCCGCCGAGGCGGTGATCGCCGATGGTCGCGCCTGGGCGAAGTTTCAGCGGATATGCGAAGCCCAGGGCGGGATGCGGATTCCTCCGACTTCCGAGCGGCGCGCCGTGATCCGGGCGACGCGATCAGGTCGGGTGATTCTGGTCAACAACCGCCAGATTTCGACTCTGGCCAAGCTGGCCGGCGCGCCTCAGCAGAAGGCCGCCGGCCTGGAGATGCACGTCCGGCTCGGCGCGGAGGTGGCGGCCGGCGACGCTCTGGCCACCGTCCACGCGGAAACCCCGGGTGAACTGGATTACGCCCTCGACTATGCGGCGTCGCACGCCGACCTGATCGAGATTGAAGCCTGAAGCTCCAGAGGCCCCGCCAGAGCCGAGCGGGCGGTGGCCGCTGCTGACAGGGCGCAGGGCTCCGGGCAGCTCTGACAGTTCGCCAGCATCCGCCGCCGCAGCGCGGCGCGGCCCCGGTGCACCCGCACGCCGACGTTGTTGGCGGTCAGTCGCATCTCGGCGGCGATCGTCGCCAACGGAATCTCTTCCAGTTCGGCCTTGCGCAGCAGGCTAGCGGTCTGCGGCGGGAGATCGGCGAGGGCCCGCTCGAGACAGTGCAGCGGGCGTTGGATGTCATCGTCCGGTCCGTCCGCCTCATCGTATCGGGGCTCGGCGTCCAGGGCGTCCGTCAACCGGGCCCGGGCAGCGTTGCGGCGGTAACGATCGAACAGGGCGTTGCGAAGCGCGATCCCGAGCCAGGCGTCCACCTTGCCCGGGTCGGTGAGCCGGCCCGCCGCCAGCGTCACCTTGAGTGCGAATTCCTGCAGGACGTCCTCGGCGTCGTCGGGCGAGCGCAGTCGTTTGACGAGGTAGCGCAAATGCGCAGGGCGATCGTCGCGCAGACGGCGCTCGACGAGCCGGCGAGTTTCAGCCGCCGGCGGCGCGGCGGCGACCAGCCGGAGGGCTGAGGCCGGTGTCCCCGGACACGATGCGGCGATGAGGCGCTGTGAGCTCATGATCGTTCCCCTGCGTGAAGTCAGCGAGGATCATTCGGTAGGCAACGCCAAGATTTGCGCTGAATCAAGTATTTAAAAAGATTCCCCTCCATCCCGGTTTTGTTGAGGGATGGAGCGCCGCGATGCGTATAGACATCTGCATCGCCAGATCTCGATCAGTCGCGGTCCAGCAGTTGTGCGACAGAAAAGTGGAACGTCGCTCCGTCGGAGCCCGCTACGAACGACGCCTCGGGACCAGGAGGTTCGCGCCGATCTCTCCGATTGACTTCAAGGACGCGTCGTCTTCGGCGGCATTACCGAAGCCATCGTCGCGTTGGCGTAAGGAGCGAGAGGCTTCCGCGTCAATCGAATCATCTTGCCCGCCCGCGGCGGCGTCGTCGTCGCTCGGCGGCCGCCCCGCTTGTCGAGATTGACACCATGAGCAAGCCCGCCCCCCTGATCCTGGGGTTCGAGAGCGTCGATCGAACCTCGGTCGCCCAGGTGGGCGGCAAGAACGCTTCCCTTGGGGAGATGGTCCGCAATCTGGGTGGCCGGGGCGTGCGCGTGCCGCCCGGCTTTGCGACCACAGCCGAGGCCTATTGGCGCTTCCTCGACGCGAGCAGCCTGCGCCCCGTGATCGCGGCCGCCATCAGCGATTGGACCATGGGAAAGACGTCGCTTCCCGACACTGGCGCGCGGCTCCGCGCGGCCCTCCTGGCGGCGCCGTGGCCGGAAGAGAGCGCCGAGGCCATTCGCGCCGCCTACCGCGATCTTTGCGCTCGCATCGGCAGGCCTGATGCGGATGTCGCGGTCCGCTCCAGCGCCACCGCCGAGGACCTTCCCGACGCCAGCTTCGCCGGCCAGCAGGAGAGCTTCCTCAACATCCGCGGCGAGGCCGCGCTGCTGGAGGCGTGCCGACGGTGCTACGCCTCGCTCTTCACGGATCGCGCCATCAGCTATCGACAGACCAAGGGCTTCGACCATCTGAGGGTCGCCCTTTCAATCGGCGTTCAGCAGATGGTCCGCTCGGACCTGGCGGGGGCGGGGGTGATGTTTTCGATCGACACGGAGACTGGCTTCGACAAGGTCGTGCTGATCAACGGCGCCTGGGGCTTGGGCGAGAACGTCGTCCAGGGCGCCGTCGACCCCGACGAACACCAGGTCTTCAAGCCGTTGCTCGACCAGCCCGGGACGGTTCCGATCCTGGAGAAGCGCCTCGGCGGCAAGGCGCAGAAGATGATCTATGCGCAAGACGGGGAGCATCCCACGCGCAATATCCCCACCACGCCTGCCGAGCGCTCCGCCTTCGTCCTCGCGGACACGGAAGTGCTCGCGCTGTCGCGCTGGGCTGTCGCCATCGAGGCCCACTACGGCTGCCCGATGGACATGGAGTGGGCGAAGGACGGCGAGAGCGGCGAGATCTTCATCGTCCAGGCGCGGCCCGAAACCGTGCAGTCCCGCCTCGGCTCTGGCGCGCTGCGCAGCTTCAGGATCAACTCCAAGGGCGCCCTGCTGGTGACCGGCCTCGCCATCGGAGACGCCGTGGTGGCCGGCCAGGTCTGCCGGATCGACAGCCCCCGCGACATCGACCGGTTCGTTGACGGGGCGATCCTGGTGACCACCGCCACCGACCCCGACTGGGTGCCGATCATGAAGCGGGCGGCAGCCATCGTGACGGACCACGGCGGCCGCACGTCCCACGCCGCCATCGTCAGCCGAGAACTCGGACTGCCCGCCATCGTCGGGACGGAGACGGCCACTCGGGAGCTCCAGGCGGGGCAGGAGGTCACCGTCTCCTGTGCTGAGGGCGACGAGGGCTTCGTCTACGAGGGCCGCGCGCAATTCGAGACGCGGGAACTCGACGCAAGCGCGGCGCCCGAGACCACGACCCAGATCATGCTCAACCTCGCCAACCCTGCTGCGGCCTTCCGCTGGTGGCGCTTGCCGGCTGATGGGGTAGGCCTCGCGCGCATGGAGTTCGTGGTGAGCAACCATGTGAAAATCCACCCGATGGCGCTCGTCCGCTTCGAGGCGGTCGAGGATCCGGAGGCGCGGGCCGCTATCGAGGCGCTGACGGCCGGCTATGTCGATCGGACGGAATATTTCGTGGAACGGCTCTCACGGGGCCTTTCCCGCATCGCCGCGGCCTTCCACCCGAAGCCGGTCATCATCCGCATGAGCGACTTCAAGACCAACGAATACGCCAATCTGATCGGCGGCGCCCGCTTCGAGCCGAAGGAGGAGAACCCCATGCTCGGGTTCCGCGGCGCCTCTCGTTATTACTCGCCGCGCTACCGCGAAGGCTTCGCCCTGGAATGCCGGGCGATCCGCCGCCTGCGCGAGGACCTGGGCCTGCGCAACGTCATCGTGATGATCCCGTTCTGCCGGACGGTCGATGAGGCGCGTCGGGTTCTGGAGGTGATGGCCGAGAACGGTTTGGTCCGCGGAGAGGAAGGGCTCCAGGTCTATGTGATGTGCGAGATTCCTTCGAACGTGATCCTGGCCCGTCAGTTCGCCGAACTGTTCGACGGCTTCTCGATCGGCAGCAACGATCTCACCCAGCTGACGCTGGGCGTCGACCGTGACTCGGGTGAACTCGCGGCGCTCTTCAACGAGCAGGATCCGGCCGTCGAATGGATGATCGATCAGGTCATCGTCTCCGCGCATGATGCGGGCGTGAAGGTCGGGCTCTGTGGAGAAGCGCCCAGCAAAAACCCCCGAGTTCGCCCAGTTCCTCGTCCAGCGGGGCATTGACTCGATCTCGGTCAATCCAGACAGCTTCGTGGCCGTGAAAGAGGCCGTAGCGGCGGCTGAGGAGACTGCACACAGGACACCCCGCCGCATACCTTGACGACCGGCTGAGACGGCGGGCGGGTACGTCCATGGCCCAGCACGTTCGCCCCGGCTGATCCTCGGCTCGTCCGTCGCGCGAGACTGAGCCAGGGATCTGTCGATTCCCGGGGTCGAGGCATGGGACGCGGAGGGGCGCATCGCGGCTCGCGCCAGCGCCTTAGCGCCGCGACGGCGAGGCCGTCATCGACCTTCTGGCCTGGTCCGAGGGGCGAGCTTCAGGCTTCCATCAAGGGGGCGTCAATGGCGCACCCCTGTTCACCGCCGACTGGTTTTTCTTGCGACGCCAGTGGCGAGGCCGCTGGAAAACGGCGCCGGTCCCCGCATAGGGAAACCGGGAACCGACACGACCGGCGTAACGTTGATCCATCGGCGCGGGCGGGTCCTGCGGTTGATAACTCAGCGACATGAGTGAGCCGGACGGTATCACAGTCGACCAGGGCCTTGTCCTCGACACGCGCGCGTTCGACGCCGCCATGTTCGATCTGGACGGCGTCGTCACCCGGACCGCCACACTTCACGCGGCCACCTGGCGCAAGCTGTTCGACGCCTTTCTCCGGCGCCGGGCCGAAACGAAGGGAGAGGCGTTCCGGCCCTTCGACGTGGAGCGCGACTACCGCACCTATGTCGACGGCAAGCCGCGCCACGAAGGGATTCGCAGCTTTCTGGCGTCGCGCGGGGTAACCTTGCCGGAGGGCCAGCCGGATGATCGCGCCGACCGTGAAACGGTATTCGGTCTCGGCGCACGCAAGAACCAGCTCTTCCGCCAGGCCCTGGGCCGATCCGGCGTCGAGGTGTTCGAAAGCTCCCTCGAACTCATCCGCAGGCTGCGCGAGGCAGGCCTGAAGACCGCGGCGGTCACATCCAGCAAGAACGCCGCGGCCGTGATCGAGGCGGCGGGGCTCGCGGACCTGTTCGACGCATGTGTCGACGGTGTCGAAGCGGAGCGCCAGGGGCTGAACGGCAAGCCCGCGCCGGACACCTTCGTGTACGCCGCCCGGCTCCTCGGCGTCGACGCCAAGCGCGCCATCGGGGTGGAGGATGCGATCGCCGGCGTGGAGGCGATCCGGGCCGCGGGCTACGGCCTCGTCGTCGGCGTCGATCGAGCCGGGCAGGCCGCCGTCCTGCGCCAGCACGGCGCCTCGCTCGTCGTGCGGGATCTGGGGGAGCTGCGGATCGTCCCGGCGGCGCCGGCCGCACCCATGGGCCTGCCGGCGGCCCCCAGCGCCGCGCCCGAGTGGTTGCTCGTGGAGGAAGGCTTCACGCTCACGCGGGAGCACGAACTGGAATCCATCTTCGCGATCGGAAACGGCCATCTCGGTTCCAGGGGGTCGCTGGCGGAAGGAAGCGGGATGTCCTCGCCCGCCACTTTCGTAGCCGGAGCCTTCGATGCGCAGCCGGGAGCGACGCCCGGCCTTGCCATCCTGCCGGATTGGGCGAAGCTCTCCATGACCATCGAGGGCCGGCCTCTCCGACTGGATACGGGCAGGACCCTCAGGCACCGCCGGATGCTCGACATGCGGCAGGGGATTCTCTGGCGCGAGTGGCGACACGAGGACGCCGCCGGTCGGATCACCCGAATGCGGGGGCTGCGTCTTGCCTCCCAGGCCGACCGGCGCCTCCTGATCCAGTCGGTTGCGGTGGCGCCGGAGAACTACAGCGCGACCGCAAGCCTGGACGTTCCTCTCGATGAGATGGCGACGCGCCGACTTGGCGACGGCGGCGTCATTGCGCTCGCCGCCGCAAGCGCGATCGGCGAGATCGGCGACCGCAGCGCCGCGTCTGGGCGCGCGCCCAGGCCGCCGATGGTGTTGGAGCTCGAACTCGGGAAGATCTACCGGCTCGACAGGGTGGTCGCCGTCTGCACCTCAAGGGACCAGGATCAGCCGGAGGCCGCCGCACGCAGCCGCGCCGGCCGCGCGATCAACACAGGCTTGTCGGCCCTGATCACCGCCCACCGGGAGGCCTGGAGGGTCAGGTGGGAGGCGAGCGACATAGCCATCGACGGTGACCCGGCCGCGCAGCGCGCGCTGCGCTTCGCGGTCTATCACCTGCTCAGCGCCGTGGACCCAGACGATGACCGCGTCTCGATCGGCGCCCGGGCGCTCACCGGCGCCGCCTACGGCGGCCATGTGTTCTGGGACACCGAGATCTTCATGCTGCCGTTCTACGTGCTGACATGGCCGGAAGCGGCCAGGGCCCTTCTGACCTACCGCCATCGGACGCTTCCGGCGGCTCGGGACAAGGCCGCGCAGCATGGGGAGCGCGGCGCCTTCTATGCCTGGGAATCCGCCGACACCGGTCAGGACGTGACGCCGCCCTTCGTTGTCGCGCCGAACGGGGAGGTCATCCCGATCCTGCTCGCCGACCAGGAGCAGCACATCAGCGCCGACGTCGCTTACGGCGTCTGGACCTACTGGCGCGCGACCAGGGACGAAGGTTTTCTGCTCGACGTCGGCGCTGAAATCCTCCTCGAGACCGCCCGCTTCTGGGCCGGCCGCGCGAAGCTTGAAAGCGATGGCCTACGTCACATCCGCGGCGTGGTGGGCCCGGACGAGTATCATGAGACGGTCGACGACGACGCCTACACCAACGTCATGGCGCAGTGGAATCTGGAGACCGGGAACGCCGTGGCGCGGCTTCTGGTCGAGCGCTGGCCAGAGCGGTGGCGGGTGCTCTCGGAATCGCTGGCGATGGATGCGGCCGAGCCCCTTGCCTGGAGTGCGGCGGCGCGGGAGCTCTACACGGGGTTCGACGTGCGCACCGGCCTCTTTGAGCAGTTCCAGGGCTACTTCGGACTGGAGGAGATCGATCTGGCCGCCTTTGAGCCGCGCAACGCGCCGATCGACGTGCTGCTCGGTCGCGAGCGGATCCGCCAATCGAAGGCGATCAAGCAGCCTGATGTCGTGATGCTGCTGCATCTGCTGTGGGACCGTTTCCCGCCGGAGGTCCGGGAGGCCAACTTCCGTTATTACGAGCCGCGCTGCGCGCACGGCAGCTCCCTCAGTCCGGCGATCCATGCGGCGGTCGCGGCGCGGCTCGGGGACGTGAGGCTCGCGGAGCGCTACTTTCGACAGGCGAGCGATATCGACCTGGGGGACAACATGGGCAATGCCGCGGCCGGAGTGCATGCGGCGGCCCTCGGGGGCCTCTGGCAGGCTGCGGTGTTCGGCTTCGCCGGCCTGCGGTTCACCGAGGAAGGGCCCGAGCATCAGCCGAACCTGCCGCCGCAATGGCGAGGAGTGTCGTTGCGTTTCAAGTGGCGCGGCAAGGATCACGAGCTCAAGCTGCCGGACGACAGCGCGCGCATTGGAGCCGCGCCAGGAGTTGCGCCGTGAGCGATCAGCCCGTGATCCTCGTTCCATTGGACGGGATGGCCGACGCCCTCCCGGCGCTATCCGTGGCCAAGGTGTTCTCGGGTCTTGAGCACGCGGCCGTCCGCATCCTGCATGTCGCCGAGCAGGCGTCTGCTGCGGAGGAGCTGGCGCCTCGGCTCGGGCTTGCCGCCGAGGACCTGCGCGGCGCCAGTCTCGAGACTCGCAGCGGCGAACCCGCCGCCGCGATCCTCGCTGCGGCTGGCGATCTTCTCGCCCGTCTTATCGTGCTTTGCACCCACACCGCGCCGGGCAGCCCGGCCGGGAAGGTCGGCGGGACTGCTCTTTCCGTGCTGCGCGGGGCATCCTGCCCGGTGATCCTGGTCAACCCCGCGCAACCGCTGCAGGACTGGCGGCTGAGAAAGGTTCTGCTCCCGCACGAGGGGACCTCGGCCGCCAGCGATGCGGTGAAACCCGGCGTAGAGCTCGCGCGCCGCGCGGACGCCGACCTCCTGGTGCTCCTGGTCGCCGCGCCAGGCCCCGCCAGTCCCCAGGCGCGGGGCTCGCTGACGTCGCCCTTCTACCTGGATCAGCCCCAGCACGAGTGGCCGGCGTGGGCGGGCGAATTCATGGAGCGGCTCGCCTGCATCTGCCCGCTCTCCGACCTGCGCGTCCGGCTGCTGCTCGCTCGCGGCTCTCCGGCGTCAGAAATCCTGCGAGTGGCGCGTGAAGAATCCGTCGACCTCATCATCCTGACCTGGAAGGGGATTTGGGCGCCCGAGCGCGCCGAGACCCTCAAGGCCGTCGTGCGTGAAGCGGCATGTCCCGCGATGGTCGTGCGCGTCCGAGCGGGCGGCGGGTCAAACAGCCCCCGGAACTCTGGGGCGGCCGGCGCGCCACGCGCCGCGCCGGCGGCGCAATAGGAGCAGGCAGGATGGATGTGGCGGTATTCGAAGCGGCGGAGTGGGAACACCAGGCCTGCCTGCGGCTGGAGCCGGGGCACCGGGTGCGCTGCACCGCGGGGCGCCTGACGCCGCAGACCGCGCCGGACTATGTTGAAGCCGAGGTGGTGAGCCCCTTCGTCGGCTCGGAGGTCTCGGCGGCGGTGATCGCGGCGCTGCCCCGGTTGCGGCTGGTCGCCACGCGCTCCACCGGTTTCGACCATATCGATCTTGAGGCCTGCCGCGCGCGCGGGGTGGCGGTCTGCAATGTGCCGGACTATGGCGACCCGACGGTGGCCGAGCACGCCTTCGCCCTGCTGCTCGCGGTCTCGCGGCATGTCGTCGAGGCCGCCGACAGGACGCGTCGGGGGGATTTCCACGTCGAGGGGCTGCGGGGGTTCGACCTCGAGGGCCGCACCCTGGGCGTGGTGGGGGCCGGACGCATCGGCCGGCGGGTGATCCGCATCGCCCGCGGCTTCGGCATGACGGCGCTGGCGGCCGACCCGCACCCTGATCCCGCCGCGGCCGCCGAGCTGGACTTCGACTATGTGCCCCTGGACGACCTGTTGCGCCGGGCCGACGTGGTGAGCCTGCACGCGCCGGGCGGGCCGCAGACCCGCGACCTGATCTCGGACGCCCAGTTCGCGGTGATGAAGCCGGGCTGCGTGCTGATCAACACGGCGCGCGGCGGGGTGGTGAACGCCGCGGCCCTGGTGCGCGCCCTGAGCAGCGGACGTCTGGCCGGGGCGGGGCTGGACGTCCTCTCCGAGGAGCCGCTCCTGCGCGAAGAGGCGGAGATCTTCCGCATGGACACGCCGCTGCCGGCCGAACGCCTGCGCGCCCTGGTGGCCGCCAACACGCTCCTGCGCCTGCCCAATGTCGTGGTCACGCCTCACATCGCCTATGACACGGCCGAGGCCCTAGGGCGGATCGTCGGCACGACGCTCGACAACATCGAAGCCTTCGCCCGGGGCGAGCCCCAGAACCTGGTGGTCCCGTCCGGGGCGGCGGGGGATGTCGCGGAGACCCGTCCATGACTCGCCACAGGCAGGCCTCCGTCCAGGTCGCCGCGACCCCGGAACGGCTGTTCGCCCATCTCGACGACCAGACCCGCCTGGCCGCGCACATGGCCCGCCCGTCGATGATGATGGGCGGGGGGCGGATGACCTATGACTTCGACGCGGGCCGGGGACAGGCGGTCGGCTCGCATATCCGGATGGGCGGCCGGGCGTTCGGTCTCGGGCTCTTCGTCGACGAGGTGGTGACCGAGCGCGCGCCGCCGCGGCGCAAGGTCTGGCGCACCGTGGGCCGGCCGCGGCTGATAATCATCGGCGACTACGAGATGGGCTTCCAGACCACGCCGATCCGTGGCGGGGCCGGATTGCGGGTCTGGATCGACTACGA
This sequence comes from Brevundimonas sp. ZS04, assembly GCF_001956865.1. Lineage (NCBI taxonomy): Bacteria > Pseudomonadati > Pseudomonadota > Alphaproteobacteria > Caulobacterales > Caulobacteraceae > Brevundimonas > Brevundimonas sp. ZS04. Next base: position 113,438 of record NZ_MTHE01000001.1, on the reverse strand, counting down.
CCCTGCGCCCCGCGGCCCCGGGCGCCTCGTCCCCGGCCTGGCGGACGCCTACGCCCGTTGGTGCGTGGAACGCATGGTGGGTGACGCCCGCCGCGCCTTCGGCGCGGTGTCCGCGAGCGCCGGCTAGAGCCGGACGCCCCTGAGCCTGAGTGCATTGGTCACCACGCTGACGCTGGACAGGGCCATGGCGCCGGCGGCGATGGCGGGCGACAGCAGCCATCCGAACACCGGATAGAGCAACCCGGCCGCGATCGGCACGCCCGCCACGTTGTAGGCGAAGGCGAAGAACAGGTTCTGGCGGATATTGCTCATCACCGCGTGCGACAGCCGCCGCGCCTTGACCAGCCCCTGCAGGTCCCCCTTCAGCAGGGTGACCCCGGCGCTTTCGATGGCGACGTCGGATCCGGCGCCCATGGCGACGCCCACCTCGGCGGCGGCCAGGGCGGGGGCGTCGTTCACCCCGTCTCCGGCCATAGCGACCTTGCGCCCCTCGGCCCGCAGCCGCTGGACGACAGCGGCCTTGTCCTGCGGCAGCACCTCGGCCTCGACCTCGGTGATCCCGAGCTGGCGGGCGACGGCCAGCGCCGTGGTGCGGTTGTCTCCGGTCATCATCACCAGCCGCACGCCTTCGGCCTGCAGGGCCTGAACGGCCCGAAGCGTGGTGGCCTTGATCGGATCGGCGATGGCGAAGACGCCGGCCAGGGCGCCGTCGACCGCCGCGAAGATCGCCGTGGCGCCGTCGGCGCGAAGGCTCTCGGCCTCCGCGTCCAGGGTGGAGGTGTCGACGCCCTGCTCGGCCATGAACTTGCCCGAGCCCAGGCTCACGCGGCGGCCGTCAATCCGGCCCAGAACCCCCTTGCCGACCGGAGAATCGAAGTCCATCGGCTCGACGAGGGCGAGCTTGCGTTCGGTCGCGGCGCGCAGGATGGCGTCGGCCAGGGGATGCTCGCTGCCGCGCTCCAGGCTGGCGGCCAGCCGTAGCAGTTCGGCCTCCTTGAAGCCGGCCGCCGGGTGTATGGCGATCACGGCCGGACGGCCCTCGGTCAGGGTGCCGGTCTTGTCGATGACGATGGTGTCGATCTTCTCGAAACGCTCCAGCGCCTCGGCGTTCTTGATCAGCACCCCGGCCTGGGCGCCGCGGCCCACGCCGACCATGATCGACAGCGGCGTGGCGAGGCCCAGCGCGCAGGGGCAGGCGATGATCAGCACCGATACCGCCGCGACCAGGGCGAAGGCGAAGCGCGGCTCCGGTCCGACGCTCGCCCAGACCGCAAACGCGATCGCCGCCACCAGGATCACCGCGGGCACGAACCAGCCGGAGACCAGGTCGGCCATGCGCTGGATGGGGGCCCGGCTCCGCTGGGCCTGGGCGACCATCTGCACGATCTGGGAGAGCAGGGTGTCGGCGCCGACCTTCTCGGCCCGCATGACGAAGGAGCCGGTCTTGTTGATGGCGCCCCCGATCACCTTGTCGCCGGGCTCCTTGGTCACCGGCATGGACTCGCCTGTGACCATGGACTCGTCGATCGCCACCCGGCCCTCGACGAGTTCGCCGTCGACCGGGACCTTCTCGCCGGGGCGGACGCGCAGGTTGTCGCCCACCAGGATCTGGTCGAGCCCGACCTCCTCGTCGGTCCGGTCGGCGCGGACCCGACGCGCGGTCTTGGGCGCAAGATCCAGCAGGGCCCTGATGGCCCCGGACGTCTGCTCACGCGCGCGCAGTTCCAGGACCTGGCCCAGCAGCACCAGCACAGTGATGACGGCCGCGGCCTCGAAATAGATCGGCACGCTGCCGTCGGCGCGGCGGAAGGCGGGCGGGAACAGATGGGGCGCGACGGTCGCCACGACGCTGTAGATCCAGGCCACGCCGACGCCCATGGCGATCAGGGTGAACATGTTCAGATGGCGGGTGACCAGCGACCTGGCGCCGCGTTCGAAGAAGGGCCAGCCGGACCAGAGCACGACCGGGGTGGCGAGCGCGAACTGGATCCAGGCCGAGGTCTGGCCGCTCATGCTCATCATCAGCCCGGTGAGGTGGCCGCCCATCTCCAGGGCCAACACCGGAACGGACAGCGCCAGCCCGATCCAGAACCGGCGCGTGAAGTCCGTGAGCTCCGGGTTCGGGGCGCTGGCGGCGGTGACCAGTTCGGGTTCGAGCGCCATGCCGCAGATCGGGCAGGAGCCCGGCCCGACCTGGCGGATCTCCGGGTGCATGGGGCAGGTGTAGACGGTCCCGGCCGGCGCTACGGGCGCCTCGGTCTTGCCGCCGTCGAGATAGCGGGCCGGCTCGGCGACGAACTTGGTCCGGCAGCCGGCCGAGCAGAAGAAGAAGGGCTTGCCGTCGAACTCGGCGCGGTGCGCGGTCGTCTCCGGATCCACGGTCATGCCGCAGACCGGGTCGAGGACCTTGCCGGCGGGAGGGGGCTCGCCATGGCCCGCGTGAGAAGCGTGGGCGTGGTGGTGATCGGGGTGGGAAGGGGCGTTCGACATGGCCGGAGAACTCCACAGCGTGTGGTAATCTGATATACCCCTCGCGGTATATTTTCCAATACCCCGAGGGGGTATGCTCGCGCGGGCAAGGGAGGACGCTCTTGGACCATAACGACAGGCCGAAGCTGCTCAACCGCCTCAGCCGCATCGAAGGGCAGGTGCGGGGCATCGCCCGCATGGTCGACGAGGACCGCTACTGCATCGACGTCCTCACCCAGCTGCAGGCCGTACGCGCGGCGCTTCGGCGGGTGGAAACCGAAATCCTCAAGGACCACCTGGATCACTGTGTGACCGGCGCGCTGGTGGATGGGAACGAGGCGGAGCGGCGGGCCAAGGCCGCCGAACTCATGGCTGTGCTGGATCGGGCCCTGACCTAGCCGCGGAAAGACGTCGGGCCGGACCTTGCCGTGTCGTGCGTAATGTCCGCGGGCGCGCGGGTCATTGCTGGTGCGACCTTCTCCATCTGGAGATCCGGATATTCGCTCCTCTATTCTCATCGCCCTGGCCGCTGCGCCGGCTCGGAGCTTATGAGTCCCCGACCTGGTCCGGCGGACCCAACCGGTCGAGAGCGCCGATGCCGAGGCTGGAGTCGGTCCTGGCGATCGACACGGCCGGCGCGGCGATCCGGCCGGAGAGGGCCCGGATGGCGTCGATGGTCTCGGGAATGACGATGGCCTGGTTGTCGACCATGTAGGCGTAGAAGAGCTCGTCGCCCTGGACGCGGAGCATGTCGGTCCAGAGCGCCACTTCATAGAGATTGTCATGCGGGCGGCCGAGGTCGGCCATCAGTTCCTTGACGCTGTTGAGCGCCGTCAAGCCGTCATCCATCCGGAGCGCCGCGATGCGCGAGGAGGCGAGGAAGGCCGCGACCACCTCCGCCTTGTCCGCCGCACGGGTCATCTGCACCGACCAGTAATGCAGATGAGCGATCGTCTCGGGGACCTTGACCGCCATGGTCACGACATCCAGGTCGGGATCGACGCTCTGCGCATCGGGGCCCTGGTGGCTCGGAATCTGGGGCTCGGGCGCCAGCGTGTTCATGATGCCGCCCCGGTCGCTCTCCCAGGGATCGGTGGCCCGCCGCAGCAGCGTCCCCCGCGCCCGGCGCAGCAATCCCGCCTGTTTGAGCGCGGTGAGAGTGCGCACGATCGAGGTGGTGTTGCACGAGACAACCCTGGTCGCCGGCCGTCCGAGCGCGCCTGCGTAGCTCGACTCGGCCACGAAGGAGTGACCGGCGACTTCGTGCTTCTCGCCGCCCTGGACGATGAAGGGCTTGTCCTTGCGCCGGTAGACCTCCGCGTTGGCGGCGCCGATCCCCTTGGGCGTGCAGTCCACCATGACATCGACCGACGCGATCAGGTCGTCCAGATCGCCCGCCACAGGGAGACCGGCCCGTTGCATCGTCAGGGCGGCCCCGGGGGCGGCGCCGTAGAGGGAGAAACCCATCCGGGCCGCAAGACGCAGGCGCCAGTCGGCGCTGACGTCGGCGACGCCCACGAGGATCATGTCGTCCTGCTGTCTGACGGCGGCGGCCACGCGCTTGCCGATCACGCCGTATCCATTGACCCCGACGCGGATAATATCCGAGTGAACCATGATCGCTGTCCTCGTCCGTTGGGCATGGGCTCTGGCCAGCCGTGGTGATTTCCCCATCGGCGCAGGAGGACGGCGACCCCTCGCTGCGCGCGTGTGTTCTCCTTATGAGGACGCAGCCCCCGCCGCGGGATTACAGGCGAGGCGGCGACCTTATCGCACGCCGCCGGACCGCTTGCGTATCCCGGAGCGGCGGAGGACCCCTCGTCTGCATAGGCGAACGACAGGCCTGCGGCGCCGGGCGGACCATGCCGCAGGGGGCGACGCTACGCCTGCGTTACGGCTGACCGCGACGGCGGCTGGACGTCCATGCCGGCGCCCAGCCGCAGACGCTTGAGCATCAGGGCGTTGACCGCCACCAGCACCGAACTGCCGGACATCGACAGGGCGGCGATCTCGGGGCTGAGGGTGAAGGGATAGAGGACTCCCGCGGCCAGGGGAAAGGCGATGAGATTGTAGCCGACCGCCCACCACAGGTTCTGATGCATCTTGCGCAGGGTGGCGCGCGACAGCTCGATGGCCTTGACCACGTCGGCGGGGTCGCTGCGCATCAGCACCACGTCGGCGCTCTCTATGGCGACGTCGGTGCCGGCGCCGATGGCGAAGCCGACGTCGGCCTGGGTCAGGGCCGGGGCGTCGTTGACCCCGTCGCCAACCATGCCGACCCTGTGGCCCGCGGCCTGGAGTTCCTTCACCTTGAGCGCCTTGTCGCCGGGCAGGACCTCCGCCAGCACGATGTCGATCCCCAGTTCACCGGCGATACGCCGTGCGGTGCCGAGGTTGTCGCCGGTCATCATGGCCACCTTGACGCCCAGGGCCTGCAGTCGCCGGATGGTCGCCGCCGCGGTGGGGCGGACGGCGTCGGCCACGGCGATCAGACCGATGACCCGCCCGTCGCGGGCGATATGGACTACGGTGCGGCCGGCGCCCTGCAGCCGTTCGGATTCCGTCGCCAGCTCGCCGAGCTCGACGCCGTTGTCGGCCATGAGCATGCGGTTGCCGGAGAGGACGGTCCGCCCGGCCACGGTCGCCCGAAGTCCCTTGCCCCCGAAGGATTCGAAGCCGGCAGCGGCCAGTTCGGGGAGGTCCTTCGTCCGCTCCAGCACGGCCTTGGCGATGTGGTGTTCGGATCCTCGCTCCAGGGCCGCGGCCGTGGTCAGCAGGTCGGTCTCGTCCACTCCGGCGGCGGGGGTGACCTGGACCACTTTCGGCGCGCCCAGGGTCAGGGTGCCGGTCTTGTCGAAGACGATGACGTCCAGCTTGACGGCATGCTCGAGAGCGGCGGCGTTCTTGATCAGCACGCCGTGGCGCGCCCCCAGCCCCGTGCCCACCATGATCGCCATGGGCGTGGCCAGGCCAAGAGCGTCGGGGCAGGCGATGACGAAGACGGTGATGGTCAGGGTCAGGGCGAACAGCAGGGTCTGGCCCAGGGCCCAGAACCAGACGCCGAAGGTGAGCAGGCCGATGACGACAGCGGCCAGCACAAGCCACTGGGAGGCGCGGTCCGCGAGCAACTGGGCCGGGGCCTTGGAGTTCTGCGCCTCCTGCACCAGCTTGACGATCTGCGCCAGGGCGGTGTCGGCGCCTACCCGCGTCGCCCGATAGCGGAAGGCGCCGGTCTTGTTGATCGCGCCGCCGGTCACGGAATCGCCGGCGCCCTTGGTCACGGGCAGGGATTCTCCGGTCAGCATGGATTCGTCGACCTCGGAGCCGCCGTCCTCGATCACGCCGTCCACGGGGATGCGGCCGCCCGGCCGGACGACCACCCGGTCGCCCACCAGCACGGCGGAGGTCGCGACCTCGACCTCGACGCCGTCGCGCAGCACCCGGGCGGTGGGCGGCGCCAGGTCCATCAGCCTGCGGATGGCGTCCGAGGCGCCGGCCCGCGCCCGCATCTCCAGCCAGTGGCCCATCAGGATGAAGACCAGCAGCAGGGCCGAGGCTTCGTAGAAGTCGGGCGCGTCGTAGAAGAAGGTGGCGCCGACGCTGAACAGGTAGCCGGTGCCGACGCTGAGCAGGACCAGCACCGCCATGTTGAGCACACCGCGTCGCAGGGCCCGGACGGCGGCGATGTAGAAGGGCCAGCCCGGATAGAGGATGGCGGCGCTGGCCAGGACGAACAGCAGGGGCTTCAGCGGCAGGCCGAACGGCGGCTCCACTCGCATGAAGTCCATGCCCATCGGGGCGAGCAGGAAGATCGGGAGGGTGAAGGCGACGGCGAAGAGGAAGCGGTTGCGCATGTCCCGGGCCATGGCCTGCATGTCCATGCCGGGGCCGTGCCCCATCTCGGCCATGTCGTCGGCGCCGGCTTGGGCAGGATGAGCAGAGGGCGCGTGGCCCTCATGGGCGGCCGCCGGAGCTGCGGGATGCTGGAGGTGCGACCGGGCGTCCACGACCTCCTCATGCGGGACGCAGATGTGACGCGGCACGACCTCGCCGCGGCAGTGGAAGCCGCAATCCCGCACCGCCTGTTCCAGTTCGACCTGGCTGACCAGGGCTTCGTCATATCGGATCGTCGCGGTCGCCGAGCCGAAGTTGGCGGCGGCTTCCAGCACGCCCTTCAGGCCCCGCAGGTGCTTCTCGATCACCAGTGAATCCAGCGGCGTGCTGAAACCGGAAACATCGACGGTAGTAGTATGCATGAAGGAAATTCCAGTCGAAAGCAGTTCAGTCTTGAGGTCGGTGGGATTCCGCGCCCTACAGGGGGCGTAGGCGGGGAACGAACGCGGGCGTAGCCTGCCGGTAAGCGCTCCAGGCCGGGCCGAAGCGGGCGGCGGTCTCTCGCTCCTCCGCCATGGCGAGGCGCCAGTACAGGATGACCAGCGCCGGGAACATCGCCAGGGTGAGCAGCGTCGGCCATTGAAGCAAAAAGCCGATCATGATCAGCACGAAACCGGCATACTGCGGCTGGCGGATTGACCGGTAGGGACCGGTCGTCGCCAGCCGGCCTTCTCGTTGCGCGCTATAGAGCACCGGCCATGCCGCGGAGAGGAGCCAGAACCCGCCGCCAACGAGAACCAAGCTGAGAATATGGAAGGGCCCGAAGTGCGGGTGCGCTCGCCAGCCGAACATCATCTCAAGCAGGTGTCCGGCGTCATGGGACCACCAGTCCACGCCGGGAAAGCGGCTCTGTAACCAACCGGCCAACAGAAAGATCGTCAGCGGGAAACCGTACATCTCGGTGAAGAAGGCGATCAGGAAGGCGCTGAAGGCGCCGAAGGCGCGCCAGTCCCTCGCCGTCTTCGGCTTGAAGAAGGTGAAGGCGAAAAAGATGAACAGGATGGAGTTGAGGGCCACCAGCGACCAGAGCCCGTACGTTTGCGGTTCCGCCATGATCAGGCCTCCGGAGCTGGGGGACGGGCGCGGTCGCCCGGGTGGTCGGGGCCGTGCCCCCCGCCATGGCCGCCATGCATGGTCATGTGCAGCAGGGGACAGAGCAGCAACAGCAGGAACGGCGCCCAGCCGAGCAGGTGAACCCGGTGCTCGCCGATCAGCAGATAGGCCAGCCCCGCCGCGAAGGCGCCCAGGGTCAGAAGCCTGAAGACCCGGCCGGCGGCCGGGGATTTGGAGGTCATGCGAGGCGCCTTCCGTGCTGAACACCATCCCGTCGTCTGACGCCCCACCCGGCCAAACATTACGGACGCGTGGCGTCGACGATCGTAAGAGCCGCCCGTCGTCAGCGTCAGACGTGGACAGCTGGGTCGCGGTCAGGTGGGGAGTGCAGTCGGGCATGCCGTTCATTCTTGCTCTCAACAGCGGGTCCTCGACCTGCAAGTTCGGCGTTTTCGATCAGGGGCCGGGCGGACTGGCGCCCTGTCTGCGCGGCCGGATCGAAATGCACGGCGAGGCGCCCCGACTGCTGAGTTATGACCCGGCCGGGGCGGTTCTTTCAGACGAGCCCTGGCCTCGGACTTCGGCGCCGGACCTCCTCGGGTGGCTTGAGATGCGCCTGCCCGGACCGATCGCCGCCGTGGGCCATCGGGTGGTTCATGGCGGGCCGCGTTTCTGCGCGGCGACGCTTGTCACGGAGGCGGTCCTCGCGGCCGTGGCGGCGCTCGCGCCGCTCGCCCCCCTGCACCAGTCCCAGTCGCTGGCGGGGGCGTCCGCCCTTCGCGCCGCGCGGCCGGGGCTGCCGCAGGTCCTGTGCTTCGACACCGCCTTCCACGCGGGCCATGATCCCGTGGTTGACCGTTTCGCTCTGCCGAGGGTCTGGGAGGCGCGGGGTCTTCGCCGCTACGGGTTTCACGGCCTGTCCTATGAGTATCTCGCCGGACGTCTGGCGGCGCTCGACCCTCCCACGGCCGCCGGCCGTGTGGTCGCGGCCCACCTCGGCGGGGAGCCAGTCTGTGCGCCCTCCGCGACGGGCGCAGCATTGACACCACCATGGGCGCCACGCCGCTCGACGGTCTGGTCATGGCCACGCGCTGCGGCAGTCTGGACGCGGGCGCGGTGCTCTATCTGTTGCGCGAGGGGGGACTGGACGCCGACGGCCTGACCGATCTGCTCTATCGCCAGTCGGGACTGCTCGGCGTCTCTGGCCTCAGCGGCGACATGCGCGACCTGCTCGAGAGCCGCGAACCGGCGGCGCGCGAGGCTCTGGATCTTTACGTCCATCGCGCCGCGCGCGAGATGGCGGCGCTGGCGGCCAGCCTCGGAGGGCTGGACGGCCTGGTCTTCACGGCGGGTGTCCGCGAGAACGCGCCGCGGATCCGAGCCGAGATCTGCGCGCGCCTCGGCTGGCTCGGGGTCAGGCTCGACGCCGCCGCGAACGAGCGCGGCGCCGGCCGTCTGAATGCGGCCGACAGCGCCGTGGCGGTCTGGATGATACCGACAGACGAGGAGGTTGTGATCGCGCGCCAGACGGCGGCGCTGCTTGATCTGGCGGAATGAAGCGCCGGGGGCAGGGGGCGCGGACGGCGTTCACCGGCCGCTGCGACGGGGACCGGTGGGCTCTTGTAAGGAGGCCGGCGATGACCCGACCAGGGCCGCGGGAGGCGGCCGGCGGCGCCCGCGTCGCCGGGGACTGCGACCCGGAAGCGCTGCGTCCACCGAAACCCCGGGAGAATCCCGTGACGTCGCTAGGTGATCCATCGCAGGCGCCGGAAGACGGTGCGGCGCGGGTCTGGAACGAGCTTCCGTAGCGACCGGGATCGGCGTCTTGCTCAGCCTCGGTTTGCGCCGGATCCCTGACCAGCGCCGCTGCACCGGTCAGGGCGTACTTCGCCTGGTGAACTGAACCAAGGATGCCGACGTTCGTTCAGATCAGGGTCAAGCACGGCCGCAGCCGTCATGTCGCGGACATCCCGTTGGCAGATGGCTTGATCCAGAGGATTCACATCCATGACCAACTTCGCCCAACGGCCCGTCAGGCGGACGGCCATCGCCCTGTCAACACTTTCCCTGCTCGCCGCCGCCGGGTGCGCCAGCGCGCCTGCCTCAGGTACGGCGCCCCCGGATCGACCTATGGGCGGCATGCAGGCGCCGCATGCGGCCCAGGGCTCCGGCATGATGGGCGGCATGCAGATGCCGCCGGGAATGAACATGGCTCGGACACCCTTTTCTGAGGCCGAGATGAGCATGCACCGCGCCATGATGATGGCGACCGATGTGAACACCCAGCGGACCTGGGCGAGGAAGATGATCGCCCACCATAGAGGGGCTGTCGCTATGGCGCAGGCTCTGCTTGGAAGTGATGCGACAGACGTTGAGGTCCGTCGCATGGCTCAGGCGGTCATCGACGCGCAGACGAGAGAAATCGCAGAGCTCGAATCCTGGCTTGAGCGTCATCCCGGCTGATTGTAACGAGGGCGGCACGGCGGGGCCTGATCATGCTCTGTCCGTCGCCGTCCGTGCTCCTTGCCAGGCTGGAGGATTTGGGTTGGAACTTGAGCAGAGGCAGCTGATCCTCTCCATTCTCGGCCGCGCCGACACCCTGACCGTGGCGACGGTGCGTGAAGACGGTTGGCCGCATGCAACGGTTGTGAGTTTCGTCAACGATGAGCTCGACATCTATTTCGGGACGGCGCCCCACGCGCAGAAGATTGGAAACATCGCCCGTGACTCCCGGGTGTCCGCGACCGTCACGCCCGATCACGAGACTTCTAAAGACATCCAGGCGATCTCGCTCGCGGCAAGGGCGGAGCGTGTTACGGACCCCGGGGAGCTGTTGAGAGTGGCTGATCTGGTCTTAAGGAAATTTCCGAGACCAGGGCGTCCTGCGCCGGCGGCGGTGCTGGAGGGGGTGGTGGTGGTTCGCCTGCGCCCGACCATCGTCTCGGTCCTGGACTACAGCAGAACCTTCGGTCAGACGGAACTGATCGACCTGCGTGACGATCAGGCGCCACGCAGTCGCCAGGACAACCCGCCTTCATCCTCATAGGCATGGGATCATACTGTCGTCCGTCGCCCAGAGATGGGATCTGCCGTGGCCCGGATCGAGTGGCCCGGGCTGGCGCGGTGGCTCCGTCGCGTCTTCAGGGCGATTGGGCCCCTATGAGCACGACTGGCCTGATGCCGATCCATGGCGCGATCAGAACGCTTCGGGCCACACGGCCGGGAGCGTTCTGATCGGCGCCGTCTCGGGGCTGGTGTCGTTCGGCGTGACGGCCGCCACACCAACCTCCGTGAGGCCTATTGACCGGGATTTCTGATCCCGCGCCCGCCGGGCCTAGACGACAAAAACCGGTGCAAAGCCCCCGCCCGGAGTTCGGAAGTTTGTCGTCTGGCCCTGATAGACTCGGGCGGCCGCCAGTAGCGGGTCGCCGTCGTAGACATAGAGACGGACATCGAGCTTCAGCGAACGGATCTCGCCGTCGACCCTGATCCGACGTTCGCTGGGCTTCGCGAATTCCTGGGCGATATAGCCGCCGAGCTGAATTTCCGCCCATACGCGCCGGGTGATCTTGTCGCCGCGGTAGACGGCCTTGCCACCATGGCCGCCGGCCGGCTTGAAGAAATATCGGTTGCGCGTCGTCCACAGCCTCTCTGCGTTCTCGGCAGTCACCAGGGTGGTTTTCGGGATCGCCGAAAGACCTCTCTGATGATCCGGAGCAAGTCCCCAACCGGCGACCATGTCCGGGTCTGACAGCAGGCTCAGGTTCCGCTTGTCGGCGAACAGAGCGTGGTTGCGCGGACTGGGCGTCAGAACGACGGCTCCGTTCTGATAGGCGTCACGCAGGGCTTCGTGCCCGTCAGCACCGAGGGAGAAGTCGACGAGGCGATTGTAGACGAGATCCACAATCTCGCCTTCATGCTCCAGTCGCCCCTGGGAGAAATGGAGTTCGGAGGGATCGGCGACCCACGCCGTAACGCCGCGCTGTTCGAAAAACCGCTGCGCCAACAGGAACTCCGGGAACAGATACTGATCCTTCGGGCGGTCATCGACGATGGCGATTGTCCGCGGTTGACCCGAGCGACCCTGCAACGCCCATTCGTTCAGGAACATCCGCCAGACGAGGGCTTCGAAGTCTCCCATCACCCGCGCGCGCATGGCGTCCTGGGCCTCGCGACAGCATTCGCCCTGGGCGTGAGCAAGAAACGCATTCAGGAATGCTCCTCCGGCGTTGGTATTCACCTCGATGAGTTTTGGACCGCCGTCGCCCAGATGAAAATCATAGCCCATGAAGACCCCGCGCGGGCCGAAGTCCCGGCGAGCGATGGCCGGGCCCCAACCCAGTACCGCCTCCTGATAGGCCGGGGTCCTGGCCGCAGCCTCGATGGCGGCCACGACGACCAGCATGGCCTCGATGTCCTGGGCGGACAGGAACACAGGCCCGCCGGAGAACAGGTTCGGTCGATCCGCAAGCAGCGCCGAGACAAGGTCCGGCTCCCCGGCCTGCTGACGGATCGCCGAGCTCAGACGGGTCCGGTCCAGCGTGATGCAGAAACAATCCCTGTTAAGCACCGCGTCGAAGGAGCCGTCACGGGTATCGTCGGTTGTCGCCATGGTGTTCCTTTGATCGGGCCGGGATCGAGGGTGTCAGGTCCCAGCGGCCGCGTACCGGATTGTGCGACGGCTTCGTCTTGCGAAGCAATCCGCGTGCGTTCGACTTCTGGAGCGCCGGTGCGCGACGGCGGGATCGTTTCGGCCCCGCGCCGTCCCGGGTTCGATACGTCGCTGCGGGCGAAGGCCCGCCGGACGACCGAAGATTCCGGCGATAAATCCCGCCTTCTCGGCGCCCGGCCGTGGAGAAGGGCGCCGGCGCGGCGTCCGTTGAGCCTGCATGAGGCGATAGCCCGGTCATGGATGATGACCAGGCCCTTTCGGCTCCGGACTGCGCCGCAGTGGAGCCGGCGGCAGGCGATGAGGCGGATCACGCTGTCGGGGTCGGCGCGGCCGGTGGAACGGTCCAGTTCGGCGGGGTCGGAATCAGAATGGCGCTCCTCGATCCAGGCGGCCGGGTGGGCGGTGAGGCCACGCACAGGCTGTCGCGTCGTCGACTTGGAGCACCTTCTCCGCGAAGGCTTTCCCGGTGACTTCTGCTGTCGTCAATGTCAGCGCCCGCAAAGCGGCTTGCGCCGGTCAAATGTCTCCCAGACCAGGGTCGTGCCGCTCGTGATCATGGCGCAATTGATCTCTTCGCCCGACGGCGACCAGCAGATGGCGGTGATGCGGTCGTAGCTTCGGCCGGTCTGCTCGCAGCGAAGGGTCTTGCCCGCGACAAGCCGGTTCAGTTCCGCTGTAGCGGAAGCGGCGCTGGCGGTCGGGCAAGGATGGCCCGGCGAACAGGTTTCGTCGGCCTCCCGCGCCGCCACGGCGTGGAGTCTGATCTTTGTACCGTCCTTGCAGCGCAGGGTGTCGCCGTCGTTCACATAGGCCACATTGCATCGGAAACCCGTCTCCGACGGCGACGATGGAAGCGCGTCTGCATCGGCCGTGGCGGGCGGCGACGCGTGACCAACGGCGTCCGCCGCAGGCCAGTTCAGGGCGGCGATGAAGGCGACAGCCATGAGGGTCGCCGTCATGGAGAGGAAGCGACTGTTGCGCCGGTATGGCTTGCGAGAGCCGGTTGAACGGGATGGTTTCGAGCTCATCGAGACAGGCTAGGGCCAATGGGTGAACGGGCCGTGAGCCGGGTATCCCGGTGAAGGAAAAGGAAGGGCGGCTGGGAGCGCTCCGATCGGGAGCGCCAAACAGGAGGACGCCATGTCGTCCCGACCCGCGTCGAACATCCGTGAATTCGCCCCTGCGCCAGCCTCGACCGTGGAGGACGGCGACCTTGACCTTCTGGCGGCGATCCTTTCGCGAACCCAGTCTCCAGCCGCCAGCCGGGCCGCCGCCGCCGATCTGATCGCGGACTTCGGAGGGCTGGCCGACGTCGCCGCGGCTGATGAAGCCGCCCTGCTTCGTGCCGGCCTCGCGACGGCCGCGGTCGCCGATCTCCTACGGATCCGGGCGCTGGCGGTGGCCATGGCGAGGGCGGAGGCCTGCCATCGACCGGTCCTGTCGTCATGGACCGCCCTGACGACCTATCTCCGCGCAGATATGGCCCATGCGCCTCGCGAGCAGTTTCGCGTCCTCTACCTCGACCGCCGCAACATCCTGATGAAGGACGAAGGGCGCGCTGACGGGACGGTAGACCATGCCCCCGTCTATCCCCGCGAAGTGATCCGTCGGGCCTTGGAACTCTCCGCCAGCGCCCTGATCCTGGTGCACAACCACCCGTCGGGCGATCCCGGTCCTTCGCAGGCGGACATCGCAATGACGCGCCAGGTCGTGGACGCGGCCCGGCTGTTCAACCTGCAGGTCCATGACCATGTGATCGTCGGCCGTGAAGGCACGGCGAGCTTCCGGGCCCTGGGCCTGATCTGAGCCGGCCATGAGCCTCCACCCCATCGTCGCCGCCCTGGGCGGCGACCTCTATCAGGGCGGGCGTCGCGCCAATGTCCCGGCGCCCGGCCACAGCCAGGCCGACCGATCGGTGTCCCTGCTGCTGGAAGGGGACCGTCTGGTGATCCATGGTTTCGGCGCCGCGGACTGGCGATCGGTACGCGACCACCTCCGCGCTCTCGGCCTGATTGACGTCGAAGGCCGGGTGACCGGCGCACGCCCGTCTCTGGCCGCGTCCTCGACCGCGCTTCCCGACCCCGGGGTCCGGATCGAGGTGGCACGCCGCCTCTGGGCGTCGACGATCCCGATCGTCGAGGGCGACCTGTGCGCGCGCCATCTCCGGCGGCGCGGGATCGAAACGCCGCCAGCCCGCCTGGGCGACCTCCGTCGTCACCCGGCCGCCCCGGTGTCGGTGTTTCACGACGGGGGGCCGACCTGTCCGGCCCTGGTCGCCGCCGTCCGGGCCCCGGACGGACGGCTGAGGGCCGTCGAACTCACCTATCTTGACCCGGACGGCCAGCGCGCCCGCCGGTTGCGGCTGGCGCGCAAGACGGTGGGCCTCGTGCCGGCCGGCGCGGCGGTGTGCCTGGAGCCGCCTGGTCCGGTCCTGGTGGTCGGGGAAGGGGTGATGACGACCCTGTCGGCTTCGGCGCGCTTCGGCCTGCCAGGGTGGGCGCTCCTGTCGGCCGGCAATCTCGCCCGCTGGTCGGCCCCGGCGACGGTGCGCAAGGTGGTCATTGCGGCCGATCGCGGACCGGCGGGTGAAGAGGCCGCCGCGCGCCTCCGGCGCCGACTTCGGTCGCAGGGCGTCGAGGTCTGCCTGCGCCTGCCGCCGCATCCTTTCGGCGACTGGAACGACGCCGGGGCGGCGCCCCGGAAAGGCGGGGAGGAAGGGCGAGGCGGGGCGCCGGTACGGCGGGGATAGGCTCCGCCGGCCGGCGGGAGAAGATCCATGTCCCGTCACGCCCGGACCCGTATCCACCGCCTCGAGGCTCGATCCGACGTCGCCCAGGCGCAGTCCACGCCACCGACGACCTCGGTTCTGACGCGCAGCCAGCGCACCGTCCATCTCGCCGATCTCGACATCGCGCCCGAGAACCTTCGCTACGGCGAGGCCGCCGACGACGAGATTCCGCAACTCGCCGACACCATCGCCGCCGCCGGCCTGCGGCAGTTTCCGACCGTCCGACCCGGACGCCGTCGCGAGGCGGCCTTCATGGTGCTGGACGGCCGCCGCCGGCTGCTGGCTCTGCGTCTGCTGCGCGACGCCGGCGTCTTGGGCGACGATCATCCGGTCGAGGTCTTCGTCGAGACCGACCGGGCGCGCCAGGCGGCGGCGACCGTCCTGACCAATACGGCCGTGCCGGTCCATGTCGCCGACGTCGTGGTCGCCATCGGCCGGATGCTCAAGTCCCGGCTCACGGTCGTCGCGATCGCCCGGGCGCTTGGATACGGCGAAGTGGAAATCCGGCGGCTGGCGGCGCTCTCGGCCCTTCCGGCCGTCGCGCTCGAGGCGCTGAAGACCGGTCGGCTCACCCTACGCCAGGCCAGACTCCTGGCCCGGCTCAAGGACGCGGACGAACAGGCCGAACTGGCCCAGGGCGCGCTCGACGGCCATGGCCTGCCCGAATGGCGCATCACGGAGCGTCTCGACGCCGGGCGGACCACGACGCGCGACCCACGTTGCGGCCTGGTGACGCCCGCCCTCTATGCGGCTGCGGGCGGCCGGACCGAGACCGACCTGTTCGGGGAGCGGCCGCCGGTCCTGCTCGATCCCGACCGGCTGACGCAGGCCTGGATGAAACGGACGGGAGAGGTCGCAGCCCTTCTGGAGAGCGAAGGCCTGACGGTCCATCTCAGCGCGGGTCCGTCCCCGGACCTGGCCGAAGATCTGGAGCGACTTGGCTACGCCTACGGCGGCGCGCTTTCGGAGGCTTCGGCGACCCTCTACCGCGAGGCCCGTGAGCGCGCCCAGGCGGCCGCCGACGTCCTGGAGGCGGAAGGGGTCGGGGACGATGTCGTCGCTAGGCTGGAGCCCCTGATCCGCGCACGCATCGCCCAGGACCAGGCGGGATCGGGCGAGCGTGTCGCGACCGTCGTGGTGCTGCGGCCGTCGCTTCGGATCGGGGTGGAGGTCGAATGCTACGGACCAGCCGAGGCGGAGCCCGACGACGACGCCGGCTTCGAGGCCGACGATGAGGCGGCGCCGGAGATCTGGAGGCGGTCGCAGCCCGCCTATGCGCCGCCACGCGCCGAAGCGCCGGAGCCGGAGACCGAAGGGGTGACCCACGCTCTCCATGCGGTGCGCACCGACGTCGCGACGCGGGGGCTGATCCGCGCCCTGGCCGACGCGCCCGATGTCGCCCTGACCGCCCTGACGGCGCGTCTCTTTAGCGTCCTGGCGGTCCGCCCCTCGATAGGCCGTTCTGAATCCGCCCTGACCGTGACCGCCTCTGTCTTCAGCCCGACCGGCGGCCGGGTGATCGAGGCCCTGGATGGGGCGGTGCGCGAGCGTCTGGACGATCGACGTCGCGCCTGGGAGGCGTCCGGCCAGACCCTGGTCGCATGGGTGCACGGCCTGGCGGCCGATGACCGGCTCGGCCTGCTCGCCGAACTGACGGCCCTCAGTCTGGATCTGCGTGAAGAGAGGACGACCCTGGTCCGGGGATCGGCCCGGGCCGAGGCCGCCGAACTGGCCGCCCTGTGCGAGGCGGATGTCACGCGCGTGTGGACGCCGGACGCGCCCTTCCTTCAGTCGCACTCCAAAGACCAGTTGCTGGGCATGCTCGCGGCCATGGGCGCGTCGTCGGAGGAGGTCGGGCGGCTGAAGAAGACCGAACTGGTCGCCTGGACGGCCGATCAGGCGGCCGAACGGAACTGGGCTCCGGCCTGCCTGTCCTGGACGGCGCCGCCGGAAGACGACGCCGCGACCGAGGGCGCCGAACCGTCGGGTGAGGCGGACGGGCCGAAGGCCGAGCCTGGGTCGGAAGGGGGCGAGGCGACGGCCTGCGACGAGGCCTGCGACGGGGCCGACGTCGAGATCGGGGACGATACCGGGAACGAGACCGGGGGCGAGACGGGGAACGAACCCGGGCGCGATGACGATCCGGACCACGGCGGCCTCGATGGAGTTGGAGTCTTCGTGGTGACGCCGGCCGGCGAAGCCGTCCTGCGGAACCAGGCCGTCTGACGGTCGAGGGCCGGTTCCGTCGCGCGGCGCGCGGCGGGATCGGTCCGGGGGAGGGCGAAGGAAGGGAGGATCAGGGGCGAGGCGGAACAGGGAGAACGGCTCCCTGGACGCTTCGGATCAACAGGAGACTGAAGATGCAGACCATGGTGTTCACCGGCCGGCTGGCGGCCGACCCCCAGATCAGTCCGGACTTCGCCAAGGCGGTGTTCCGGCTGCTCGAGAAGCGCGGCGTGGACCTTGCGGGCAAGGACCGTATCGTCGGCGTCAACTGCGTCAGCTGGTCGAAGGGGCTGAACGAGAAGGTCATCGCCCGGGGGCTCGCCCAGGGCTGCGAAGCCCTCGTCGTCGGCGCCTTCATCGACACCGCCTATACGGCCCGCGACGGCACGGAACGCGCCGCCAAGGAACTGGTGGTGAACCGGCTGACGGTCCTCGACTGGGCCGAGGATCGCCAGGCCGCCGTTCCCGAACAGGCGGCCGCCTGATCCCTCATCATTCATTTCAAGGAGACTGACCATGCAGACCCTGACGCTTGAAGGCTATCTCACCGCCGCTCCTTCCATCCTCGCGGCGAAGGATTCCGGCAGGAAGCGCGCGAGCTTTCGCGTGCTGGAGACGACGCGGTTTCGTCGTTCGGACGGCACGCCGGGCGAGCGCACGACCGGCTTCAACTGCATCTGCTTCAACGAGGCGACGACCGAGAACTATATTGCGCCCTTCGCCCGGAAAGGCAGCCGGGTGGTGATCCAGGGCCATGTCGAAAATGACAGCTGGATCGGCAAGGACGGCGTCGAACACTACGACCTCCGCCTGGTCGTGGACGACATCCGGTTGAAGAACCGTCGCGAAAGCGCCACCGACGGAGACCAGTCCGCCGACGGCGGCATTCAGAAGGCCGGGGCCGCTCACGATCTGAACGACGACATCCCGTTCTGATCCAGATCCGGCCCTTTCAGGCTGACGTCCTGGCCCGGCGCCTCTGCGCCGGGCCATTGTCGTGTCGGCCAGGGAGGACGAAGGAAGGGAGGACGGAGGAAGGGCGGTCTGGGGCGAGCCGATCGGGCTCGCTGACCACGGGTTTCGTCATGACCGCCTCCATCTGGACCGAAGACAGGATTGCTCGCCTGACCGACCTCTGGCGCCAGGGGTGGAGCGCCGCCCAGATCGCCCGCGACCTGGGGCGCGAGGTCTCCCGCTGCGCCGTTCTCGGCAAGCTCCACCGACTGGGCCTGGGGCGCGGGCCTCAGGTCGCGGCCTTGTCCATCGTCCGGTCGCGAGCGGGCGCCCATCGACCGAAGACGTCCTTGCGTTCGCCTCGCGTTGATGCGCGGCCTGACATGCCCGCGACCGCCACCGCCACCGTCCTCACTGTCGGACGGGGGGAGTGTCGATGGCCCTACGGCCATCCGGGCGAAGCCGGGTTCGGCCTGTGCGGCCGGACGGTCGCGCGCGGCGCCTTCTGCGCCGCGCACGCCGCCGTCGGCTATCAGCGTCGATCCTGTTCGGTCGACAGTCTGCTGAGGTCGGTCGCCATCGACTGATGGGTATCCCGAACGCGAGTGCAGGCGACGACGGCCGGCCGTCGTCGCGGTCGGGGGCGTGCGTTGTCCATCGTCCCCATCGGCGCGACGGCGCCGAAAGGCGTCCTCGTCCCAAGAGGGACGAGGACATGCCCCCACACAACGCCCTCCGATCCTGTCACGTCACCCCGGCCGTCAACGGCTTCGCCGTTTCCCTCCACGGCCCGCGAGAGGCGGTCCGCTCCGGTGACCGCCGGGGGCCCCGACGTGGCCAGGAGCGGGGTCGTTGCGCATGGGGCGCTGCGACATTTCAGAACAGGAAATGATCCGATGCACAGCTCGAACCCCGCCTTCACCTCGCCCTTCGCCCAGAAGTCCGACTCCGCCTTCGACGACCTGACCGCCACGCTCGGCGATATGCGCCCGCATCCGACCGAGGAGGCCCTGGTTCAGCTCGGGCACGCCCTCATGACTGAACTTCTGGACCTGATCTCCGACACGGCGCTGGAGGACTTCCAGACCCTCCTTGGAGAAGCCCTGATCGGCGCCTTCCATTCGGCGGCCGGACGGATCGAGCGCGATGCGGACCGGGCGCGCGATGCGATGCGCCGGCTGGATCGCGACTTCGACGGATCGGAGGCGGCCGACGTCGAACTTCAGGAAGCGACGGCCAGGGGCCGGGCCGGCGACGCGGCGACCAGGGCGGCCGAAATGATCCGGGACGCCGCGGCCGAGACCTGGACGGTCGCCACCGGCGAGGTCTGGACCGCCTGGCGCGGAAGCCGGCGCGGCACGCATCTGACCGCCGCCCAGCTGGAGGCGAAACAGGCGATCCGGGCGATCCGCAACCGGCGAGCGGAAGAGACCCATCCGGGCGGACCGGTGGTGGCCTTCAGGGGCGCGCCGACGGCTGACAGCCGCGACGATGCGGCGAGGATCTTCGACGCCCTGAACTGGGCCCTGGCGGAGTGGCCGGACATGGCGCTCGCGACCACGGGGGCGAAGGGCGCCGAGAAGCTGGCGATCCAGTGGTCGAAGCAGAAGGGGGTGAAGCTGATCCTCGCCCGGGCGGACTTCGACGCCCACGGCAAGGCGGCTCCCTTCAGGGCGAACGACGACCTGATCGCGCTCGAGCCGACCTGCTGCCTCACTCTGGCCCGCTCCCTGGACGAGGCGAGGGCGGCGGACGGGCGTCCGTTCGGGCCGGCGCTCAACCTCGGGCAGAAGGCGATGGAACAGGGCGTTCGGCATCTGGCGGTACGATCGCGACCACACTGAGAGACATCGACGTCATGGCGTTCGACCTGACCCGCTCGGCTTCGGCCGGGCGGGTTTCGTCATGCCGTCCGGAGGGCTGTGGCGGGCGGCGGCGGCCTCGTAGCGAAATGTGGCGGCGAGTTTGACGGGGTTTGATCGGATGTGGTCGGTGTTGAATGCAATGTCCGGAAATCTGGGAAATGGGGCTTAGGGCAAGATAAAAGGAGGAGATTGGCAGGCCCTTTTTCGCCTATATTCTCCATGGTTTAGACGGCGTGGAGCGTGGCTCTCACGACTTGCCGCAAGTCGCGGAATCCAGTCGTCGCCTTGGGCAGTGGATGGAGCTGTCGATGTTGGTGCGTGACCGCTTTGAGGAGCTTCTGACGCAGGCGCCGGAGGCCGACGACGACGGCTTGCGGGTCCAACTGCCCGGGAGGCTGAAACGCGACCAGTGCGATGTCCGCACCGCCATGTTCATTCGTCTGGCGGCGTCGAGAAACTTCGCTCTGGGGGACCGCGTCGGTGCGCTCAGGGCGGCGCAGAATCGGTCCGGCCGCGCCTTTCGGCTCGATGTTCGTCAGCGGGTGATCGTCAAGGCCATGGTCTCGCGCCATCTCGGGAAGGGGGCCGCCAGGGCCGCCGCCTTGGCGGCGCATGTCGTCTATCTGGGGCGGCAAGGCGCTGGCGTCGAAGGCGACCGAGCCGAGTTCTTCGACCGCGAAATCGACAACCTCGACGCCCGCGCAGCCGTCAATAATTGGGGCGGTGATCGGCACCACTTCCGCCTGATCGTCTCTCCGGAGAACGGGGAGCGGATACGGGACCTCCGGACCTATGTGCGCGACGTCATGGGGAGGGTCGGGGCGGACCTGGGTCAGCCCGGTCTGACATGGATCGCGACCTGCCACTACGACACCGACCAGCCGCACGCGCACGTCCTGATGCGGGGGCGGCGGTCGGATGGCCGCGACCTTGTCATCCCCCGCGACTATATCGGCTACGGCCTACGCGCCCGCGCCCAGGAGGCGGCGCAGGAACGATTGGGCGACCTGTCGCGCGTGGATGCCGAGCGAAGGGTCTGGAAGGAGACCCAGGCCGATCGGTTCACGGCGCTGGATCGGCGGCTCCTGGCGGCGGCCGATAAAGACGGACGTATCGACGACGGCGTGGGCGGGACCGACGCCTGGTCGGCCCTGACGCGAGGACGACTGAGAACGCTCGAAGAGCTTGGTCTGGCGACGCGGGAAGGACGGCGGTTTCGCATCAGTCCGGATCTGGAGACCACGCTCCGGGAGCTCGAGGTTCGGCGAGACATCATCCGGACTCTCAACCAGAGGCGCTTGGAAAGCGGACGCGTCGCGCAGATTGCGCGGCCGGGTCGTCTGGCGGGCGAGGTCGTCAAGGCGGGCTCGCACGATGAACTGGAGGCCAGGCGTTTTGTCATCGTGCGGGACGGCCAAGGCGTGGAGCAGTACGCCCGGCTCTCGGTCGGGACGGGGGCGCTGGTTTCGGGGCAGCACGTAAGCCTCGATGTCGGGGCTGCAGGCCTGGCGCAGATCATTCCCGGACGGGGAAGGGGCGTCGAACTTGGGTGATCTCTCGCCGAGACCAGAGAAACGGGTTCCCGGATCGGGACGTATGGCCACGCTATCGAGTTCCGTCTGCCACCCAAGCCGTTTGGCCTGACATGGCCCGACTGCCGGTCACCGGCCCCGCGCCAGGATTTGCGGCTCGGCTCAGGGGCGGGGGTAGAAGCGCGCGCGATCGGCGTCGAGCGTCACGCGTATCGCCTCGCCGATGGAGGGGGCTGGTCCCGTCGTTCTCAGCCTCAGGGTCTGGCCCCCGGCCTGAACGTTCACCTCGATGAAGGGGCCGCCGAAAGCCACGGCGACCACGGTCGCGGCCGCGCCCTCCATCGATACGATGGCGTCGCCCGGGCGGATCATCACCCAGGCGGGCCCGTCGGGCGCGTCGGGCGCGGGCAGGGGGCCGAAGGCGGTCGTCGCCACGCCGGCCCGAACCTCGGCCGAGAGCAGTTCGGCTTCGCCCAGCAGGCGGGCGGCGGCTGGCGAGACGGGCTGCAGATAGGCGTCGTCGGGCGCTCCAGTCTGGAGGATGCGGCCCTTGTCCATCAGCGCGAGGTCGTCGGCCATCAGCAGGGCCTCCTCGGCGTCGTGGGTGACCATGAGAACGGCCGCGCCTGCCGCGCGCAGGGAGCCCATCAGGGTCTGGCGCACCTCGGACTTCAGGTGACGGTCGAGCCCTGAGAAGGGCTCGTCCAGCAGGACGGTGTGCGGCCGCCGCGCCAAGGCGCGCACCAAGGCCACGCGCTGCTGCTCGCCGCCCGACAGCATGTGAGGCCAGGCGTCGGCGCGGTCGGCCAGGTGCACCGTGTCCAGCCACTCCAGGGCGGTGCGGCGGCGCTCGGCGCGCGGCCGGTCCTTCAGGCCGAAGGCGACGTTGTCGGCGACGTTGAGGTGCGGGAACAGGGCGTAGTCCTGAAACACCAGCCCGACGCCGCGCGCCTCGGGCGAGGTAGACCGCGTGGTGTCGGCCAGCATCCGGCCTTCGGCGTGGATCGTCCCGTCGTCCATCGGCTCCAGCCCGGCGATCATCCGCAAAAGGGTGCTCTTGCCGCAGCCCGACGGGCCGAGCAGGGCGGTGATGCGGCCCGCGTGCAGGTCCAGGTCGACGCCGTCGACGGCGAGGCGAGCGCCGAAACGGCGGGTGGCGCCGCGAACGGTCAGGGCTGAAACGTTTCCTGGGGCGGTCATTGCGGGGCTCCGGGGCGGGAGGCGGCGATCTTGCGCGTCAGCCAGATCACGCCGGGCAGGGCTAGGGCGATGATCATCAGTGACGGCCAACCCGCCTGCGGCAGGCGCTCGTCATTGGCGTAGTTGGAGGCCAGCACGGCCAGGGTGTCGAAGTCGAACGGCCGCAGGATCAGGGTGGCCGGCAGTTCCTTCAGCACGTCGATGAAGACGATCAGGGCGGCGGTCAGCAGGGCGCCGCGCGCGATGGGCAGTTGCACCGCCAGCGCCGCGCCGGTCTCGCTGCGGCCCAGGCTGCGGGCGGCGCCGATCATGGCGGGGGTGACCTTGGAGAAGCCGGCCTCGATCGGTTCGAGCGCCGCCGCCATCAGGCGCGCGGCATAGGCGTAGGTCAGCAGCGCCACACCCACGCCGATCCCCGAGGTCGCGCCGGGCGACAGCCGCCACAACACGGCGGCCGGGGCGAGCAGGCCGATGGCCATGACGGCGCCCGGCGTGGCGTAGCCCAGGCTGGCGATCCGCGCTGTGATCGGCAGGCGGCTGGCGCCCAGCGCCAAAAGTGTGGCCAAGAAGACGGTCGCCAGGGCGCCCAGCCCGCCCATGCCCAGCGTCCGAGCACCCGCCGCCAGCAGCCGCGCCCAGTCCGGGGTGATCTCCAGCGACCGCACCAGCAGGAAGCCGACCGGCAGGATCAGGGCCAGGGTCAGCACGGCCAGGCAGAAGCCCGTGGCCGCGACCGCGCGCCAGCCGGTCAGGGCCTCGGATTGCAACGGGCGATAGCGGGCGTGGCTGCTCTCATAGCCCCGGCCCTGGCGGCCCCACCGCTCCAGCCACAACAGCACCGCCGCTGTCGCCAGCAGGGGCAGGGCGAACCGCGCCGCCGAGGCGGGCGAGCCATAGACCGACCAGGCGCGCACCACGCCGGTGGTCAGGGTCTGGACGCTGAGGAACTGCACCGCGCCATAGTCGGCCAGGGTCTCCATAACGGCCAGGGCCATGCCGGCGGCCAGCGCCGGCCGGGCCAGAGGCAAGGCGATCTGGACGAAGGCCTGCCAGGCCGAACAGCCCAGGGTGCGCGCGGCCTCCAGCGGATGCACCGACTGGTTCAGGAAGGCGGTTCGCATGGCCAGGAAGACATAGGGATAGAAGGCGCAGGTCAGGACGAAGATCGCCCCCGGAACCGACCGCATCTGGATCGGCAGGTCCCAGCCCAGGCTCGGTCGCATCCACATCCGCAACGGCCCCGCCACGTCGAACAACTGGGCATAGGCATAGGCCAGGGCGAAGGCGGGCGCCGCCAGCGGCAGGGCCAGGGCCCAGGCGAAGACGTCCCGTCCCGGAAACCGATGCATGGCCGTCAGCCAGGCGGCCAGAGAGCCGACGACCGCCGTAGTCGCCGCCACGCCTAAAGCCAGAACGCCGGAGGTTGCGGCGTAGCGCGCCACGTCCTTGGCGGCGATGTCGGCCATGCCAGGCTGCATCGCCGCCCAGACCACGCCGGCCAGAGGCGCCAGGGCGACCACCGCCGCGCCGATGGCCATCAGGCGCAACGGCGAAGGCCCGCCGCGACGCGCGCGGCGGGCCTTCCGATCATGGCTGGCTGGGGTCGTGGTTATCGCCAACCCGCCGCGCTGATCATCGATTGGGCCTGGGCCTGATGCACGCCATAGCGGGCGACGGACATCGGGTTGGCCTTAAAGCCGGCGTAAGGCGCGACTGCCTCGGCGGGCGCCGCGTCAGCCACGGCCGGGAACTCGAAGTTCGATTGGGTGACGATGGCCTGGGCTTCGGGCGAGGCCAGGAACTCCAGGAACTTCACCGCATTGGCGCGGTTCGGCGCGTGGGCCGCCAGGCCGCCGCCCGAGATGTTGACGTGCGCGCCCTGGCCGTCCAGCGACGGGAAGCCCAAGGTCAGCTTCTCGGCGATCTGACGGTCGCCGGCGTCGTCGCCGGCCGCCATGCGGATGAAGTAGTAGCTGTTGGTCAGGGCGACTTCGCAGACCCCGGCCGCCACGGCGCGGATCTGGTCGCGGTCGCCGCCTTCGGGCGGGCGGGCCATATTGGCGACGACGCCCTCGACCCACTGCTTGGCGCGCTCAGGCCCCCAGGCCTCGATCAGGGCGCCGACCAGCGACAGGTTGTAGACGTTATCGCCTGAGCGGACGCAGAGCTTGCCCTTGAAACGCGGCCCCGCCAGCTTGGCGTAGTCGTCGATCTCTTCCGGCTTCACCTTGGCGGGGTCATAGGCGACCACGCGGGCGCGGCGCGAGAAGCCGAACCATTGGCCGTCCGGCGCGCGCAGGTTGGCGGGGATGGTCTGATTGAGCGTGCCGGAGTTCGTCGTCTGGAACAGGCCCGCGTCCTGGGCGCGCCACAGGGCGCCCGCGTCGGCAGCGATGAAGATGTCGGCGGGGCTGTTGGCGCCCTCGGCCTTCATGCGGGCGATCAGTTCGTCGGGCTTGCCCTCGATGCGCTTGACCTCGATGCCGGTCTTCTCGGCGAACAGATCATAGAGCTTCTGGTCGGCGTCATAGTGGCGCGCGGTGTAGAGGTTCAGCACCCCGGCCTGGCCGGCCTTGTCGACGGGGGCGTCCTTCTGACCGCAAGCGGTGAGCGCCAGGGCGCCCAGGGCGACGGCGGCAAGTGTGACGATGCGACGGTTCATGGCGCCTCTCCAGCTAAAGACAGATTGGCGGTAGTTGTATTGAGAACGTCTCTCAATAGCTAAGGCGCTAGTCGCGACCTCTGGCCGCAGTCTCCGGCCGCGCTCGGCGAGAAGCGCCTCGACCTGCCCACAAGGTTGGAACAAAATAAGAACATTTAGCTTGAGGCTGGCAGGCATGGCGCCGTAGAGCGGCATCGGGTCGGTTAGCTGGCCTGGAGCTAAACCATGGATACGAACGAAGGTCGGTGCGGACCGATGGCGAGTGAACCGACGAGCGAGGATCTCGCGCTCGGACGGCTGATGGCCTTGTGGCAGCACGGCGAGGCGGCGCGGCACGATCCTGTCTTGCTGAACATGCAGGCGCGCATCGCTGCGGAGTTGCGGCGGGTATCGCCGGGCGCAGCGGAAAAGGGCAGGGCGCTTTTCGAGCGGCTGACCGCTGGAGACCGGGGCGGCGTCGTCGTTCTGCAGTGATCGGCCATGGGCTATAGAAAACCCGAGCGGCGTGGCCTAGCCTATCACCTGGCCACGCCGGCGACGATCAGCGTCATGCTGCGTGACGGCTGGGTGGTGATGGCCAGGTGTCCAGCCTGTCAGCTGGATCTCCGCATCGATCTGGAACTGATGGCGCGCCTGAACGGCGCGGACCTGGTGCTGTTCGGCCGGACCTGCCGCTGTCGGCGGATGGGTTGTTCAGGGCGAATGTTCTTCATGGGGACCCCGCCGGGCGAACAGCATGGGCTGTTTTGGCCGTTGAGGGCGATCGACATCAAGGTGCTGCTTGGCGCGAGCTAGAGCTCACGGGCTCGGCTGCACGACTCCACAAGAGCGCGCACGCATGAGAGGCTGGCTCCATGTGCAACAGCTATCGCCTCCACGTCCCGGTGAACGTGATCGGGGATGTCTTCCGCCAGGCGGACAGGCCGCTGCATTTTCCTGACGGCCAGCCCAACCTGCCCGCGACGGATGATATCCGGATCGGTGATCGCGCGCCGATCATCATGCTCGACGACGACGCGCTTCAGCTGACGATGATGACCTGGTCGTGGAAGGGACCCGGCGGCCGTCCGGTGTTCAATTTCCGGTCGGATGGGCGACGGTTCGACGGTTCGAAGCGGTGCCTGATCCCTGCCGATGGCTTCTATGAGTTCACCGACGCCCCGCCAGGTCAGAAGCGCAAGACCAAGTGGCTGTTCACGATGACGGGGGAGCCCTGGTTCTGGATCGCGGGCGTTGTTCGCGACGGCGCCTTCGCGATGCTGACGACCGAACCGGGCGTGGATGTTGCGCCCTATCATGATCGGCAGGTCGTTGTGCTGGCGCCGGGAGACGGCATCGCGTGGCTAGATATGTCCAAGCCGCAGGGCGAGATGCTGAAGGCCACCGCTGCTGAAGGCCTGTCCGTGCTTCAGATATGGCCGTCCCCCGACCTCATGACCCAGTAGCCCCTCGGCGTTCGACTTGCTTCATGACGCCGGACCGGCGACTGTGGTCCGTCCGCTCGGATGGCCGCCGCTATGTCCAGGCGAAAGCTAAAGGCGTCGGCGCGCGAGCTCTCGTGTTCTCAACAGCCCGGCGGACACCCTCCCTCATTGTGGCGCTTCTCAAGGCGGCGATGTAGGCTTTTGCAGAAGTGATTTGGGGCGCGGATGCGAACGAACCTGCCAGGCATGAAGATCGATCCGATGGCGCCACGTTCGCAGGGGTGCTTCCATGCGCGCTGATCTCGACCACCTGCCGGCCAAGCAGCAGCGTGAACTGGAGCGGGTCCGCACGACCCTGCTGACCGAGTTCGACGCGGCGATCCATAGCGGCGGCGGAGGCACCCAGTCCTGGCGGCGCGACGGCCGCGTGCTGAAGATCATCCTGTTCGGATCCTACGCCCGCACCGACTGGGTCGACGAACCCGACAATGGTTATTTGTCGGACTTCGATCTCCTGGTGATCGTCAGCCATGAGAAGCTGACCGACATCGCCGACTATTGGTACGTGGCCGAGGACAAGATCCTGCGCGATCCCGCTGTGGGGCGAACGGTCAACATCATCGTCCACACCATGGCCGAGGTGAATCAGGCCCTGACGCGGGGGGAATATTTCTGGACCGACATCCTGCGCGACGGCGTGGTCCTATATCAGTTGCCGGGGAATGCGTTCGCCCAGCCGCAGCCTATGACGGCGGTGACGCTGACCTTTCGTGATATCGAGAGGATAGTGGGAGGCTTCTTGCCCAAGGCGTCCTCTGATCTGGATTGGTGGCGAGCGGAGGCTGCTGCGTCAGCATCGCCGCAGATGCGCGCCTTTGCCGAGGCGGGTTTCGACCTGAAGCCTGAAATCAGATCCGAGCGGGTCTTGTTCGTTCGCGCTGCTTCTACGTCCCGGCCTGAATCCCAGGCCGCCGGATGATCATGCTCCATGGAGACTGGTTCGATCGCCTGAGCCTCCCACGGTGACTCCAGGGCGCACGCCGGGACGCCGACCTTTCCCGAGCCTGCGCTAGGGGTCGGATCACGGAGCAGGCGACGATTGTCGCCGACCCGGACGCCCGGCGGCGCATCGGAGACCGGGGGGCACGGCGTGCGTCCCGGTTCAGCCGGAGCCGATCGACTTCGGTTTCTGATCCCGCCGACCTAAAAATTCTGTGTCGACGATGCGGTCGTTGGCGCGCGCGCCGGCATCGCGCATGGTTCACTTGAAACGGGCCAGGCGTTCGCCGATCAACTTGATGTTTGTCTTCGTCACGCCGTGAGCTGCGGCCAGTTCGGACCAGTCGCTCACAGCTTCGCGCGTCTGGCGGCGTGCGTCAGGAGAATGTCGAACTGTCGATCAACGACTTCACCACCCTGGCCTCCTATGGTTCGCGGCGGGTGACGGGCGGCAAGCCCAGGTTCGAGGCGACCCTGGTCAACGGCGGCGTGGTCTATGAACCCCTGGACGGCGTGCGCGCCTACGTCAGCTACGCTGAGGGCTACACCGTGCCCGATGTGGGCCGCATCCTGCGCTCGATCAACGTCGATGGGGTGAAGGTCGAGGGCTTCCAAGACATCAGTCCGGTCGTCTCGGACGATCAGGAGATCGGGCTGGAGGTGAAGCGCGGGTCGTTCGAAGCCGGGGCGTCCTACTTCTGGTCCTCATCGGATCTGGGGCAGTTCCTCGTTCGCAACGCCGACGGCGTCTATGACGTCCAGCGGCAGGCGGTCGAGATCGAGGGGCTGGAGCTGAACCTGCGTGCCCGCACCCCGATCGAGGGGCTGACGGTTTCGACCGGCTATGCCCGCCTGCGCGGTCAGACCGACACCAATGACGACGGCCGGGTGGACCGGGATCTGGACGGGGCCAACATCTCGCCGGACCGTATCAACGCCGCCGCTGTCTACGCCAACGGCCCGCTGTCGGCACGTCTGCAGGTTCAGGCCTATCTGGCGCGCGATTTCGAGGGCGGCGATGCGCGCAACAACTTCGAAGGCTACACGGTGGCCGACGCCTACCTGCGCTATGACTTCGCCTTTGGCGGCGTGTCGCTGGCGGTGCAGAACCTCTTCAACGAGGACTATGTGACCTACAGCTCTGACACCAGCAATCCGGCTGACAACCTGCGCTACTTCGCGGGACGCGGCCGGTCCTTCACCCTCGGGTGGGACCGTCGCTTCTGATGCGTCTGGTCCGACTGGCGCATCGCTGGACCGGGGGGCTGATCGGCCTGCTGCTGTTCGTTCTCGGGCTGACTGGTACCGTCCTGGTGTTCAAGGACGACTGGCTGCGCTTGGTCTTGCCCCATGCCGCTGAGGCGCGGGTTTCGGACCCGAGCGTCATTGGCGGGGCGCTGGATCAGGCGTTTGCGGCGCCGGACCGTCCGCGTTCGGTCATCCTGGCTTCTGATAGTCTGGGCGTCCTCCGACTGAACTATGAGGACAAGGCGCGCGGCGCCTACGCCGCCCAGTCGGGCGAGGTCGTGGCGCGCTGGGACAGTCTGTGGGCGCGGCCGGAGTTGTGGCTGTTTGACCTGCACCACTATCTGCTGATCGGCGATGTGGGAAAGACCATCGCCGGTATCGCAGGCCTGTCTGGTCTGGGCTTTGTCATCACAGGGGTGATCCTGTGGTGGCCGACGCGGCGCACCTTCGTCTTTGCGGTCCTGCCGAAGGCGTGGAAGCGGCCGGGGATCGTCAAGCACCATCGCGACATGGGTGTGTGGAGTGCGCCGGTTCTGGCCGTGGTTCTGACGACCGGGGCGATCGTGGCTCTGTCGCCCCTGTATGACGGACTGGCCAAGGCTCTGTCGCCGGGAGCGGATCTGAAGGCGGTCATGGCTCCACCCGAATACGAGGGCGGGGCCTTGTCCGCCGATCTGAACTGGCCGGCCATGATGACCGCCGCCCAGGCCCGCTTTCCCGACGCCGAGGCGCGCATCGTCGCCCTGCCGACCAAGCCCGGGGGCCTGATCGGCCTGCGAATGCGGCGGGCGGCGGAATGGCTGCCCAACGGCCGGACCCAGGTCTGGTTCGATCCTGCCGACGGACGGATTGTCGGGACGCGCGACGCCATGGGGCTGCCGCTTGGACTACGGGTGATCAACGCCCAGTATCCGATCCATGCGGGCAAGATAGGAGGCGTGGCCTATAGACTGGTCGTTGCGATCGCGGGTGTGGTGCTGACGCTCTTGGGCTCCCTGGCCGTCGTGACTTTTTGGTCCAACCCGGGCGGGCGACCGCAACGGCGACGTTCAAGCCCAAGTGCGCGTGCCAAAGATGTTGGAGTGGGCAGAGCTTCGCCAGATTGACCCGGGCGGGGGGTATCCTACGGCGAGGGTACACTCGCTCGAAGTGAAGGTACGCCTCCAGGCGTTCAGCCAAGCAGTCCTCAGCCATGAGAAGCAAACTGAAGGCCGGATGACATGACACGTCCGACCCCCTCGCGTGTGCTGTGGGGGGCTGAGGCACCTCGACGGCTGGCGTCACATCTCAGAGAGATGTCGTGCAAAGGCTTCGCGGTCGCCTCCGAACAAACCCACCGTTCTCCGCGACGGAACAGCGCGCGGCGGGCACGGACAAATATCGTCCCAGTGACGGGAGGGCGCCCCACGGGGGGGTGGGTTCAGTGAAGCCCGAGAATGGGTCAAGCTCGTGCGAGAATGAGTCGGAGGCGAATGATGGTGAAGCGGACCGGGCGGCTGGCAGGATTCGAAGTCTATCGCGGCAAGGGCCGGCGCGCGCGTCGCGTGGGCGTAGCCAAGGGAGGAATCCTGTTCAATCTCTACATGACCTGGCTTCGTCGAGGCGAAGGCGCGGGGGCGAAGCCCTCAGACATGATCAAGCGGCGAGCGGCGCGGCCGCACGGTCTCTGAAACACCATGGGACCACCTGAACAGCCGTGAACAGGTGCGATTCAGGCGTAAAGTTCTTGATGGGTGGTTTGATGGGTGAGGCCCCAAAGTGGGGAAAAATTCAATAAAATCACGGCCGGTGGCGGACAGGGTGGGATTCGAACCCACGGTAGGCTTCCACCTACGGCGGTTTTCAAGACCGCTGCCTTAAACCACTCGGCCACCTGTCCCACGCGAGTCGGCTCGCGTTCGCCTGTGCATAGCGGCAAGGCGGGCGTGACCCAAGCGGAAAGCGTTAGGCGCCGCTAACCTTCGACACGGCGCCCGAACGTGTGACCAGCCAGATACCCGCGCAAACCAAAACCAGCGCGATCAGATAGCTCCAACGCAACATGGACTCGCCTAGGAAAAGCGCCGACAGCGACACGCCGAAAACCGGGATCAGGAAGTTGAAGGCGGCGATCATTCCCACGGGGTTATGCTTCAAAAGCAGGCTCCACACCGCAAAGGCGACTGAGGACAGCAGAGCCAGGTAAAGCAGCAGGGCTCCGGACGTCAGGTCGAAGCCTTGCAGTTCTCCGTCCATCCCCATGCCTGCGGCTGTCAGAATCAGGCCGCCGACAAACAACTGCCAGCCGGTCATCACCATGGGGTCGAGGCTGCGTGACAGCCGCTTGCCGTAGATGGAGGCCGCCGCCAGGATGAAAGCCGCGATCACGATGAAGCCTTCGCCCAGCAGAGTGAAGTCGAAGCCGAGCGCGCCGCCGCCCAGGTTGACCACGACCACGCCCATGAAGCCGATCAGGCAGCCCAGCGCCTTGCGGCCGCTCAGACGGTCGTCCGCATAGATGAAATGAGCCAGCACGACGCTGAAGAAGACGCTGGTCGCGTTCATGATCGAGGATTTGACGCCTGATGCATGGGCCAGGCCGATATAGAAGAAGACGTATTGGATGGCCGTCTGGGTCAGCCCAAGCAGGGCGACCTGTCCCGCCTGACGACGGCTCATCGCCAGAACAGGCTTCTTCATCGCCATGGCGACGATCAGGAGGATCGCCCCGGCCAGGGCGAAGCGCCACCCTGCAAACAGCAGCTGGCTGGCGATATCGGTCGGCGCGACCTTCAGCAGAGCGTAGCCGCTTTTTACGGCCGGAAAGGCGCTGCCCCACAGCGCACAGCATAGGGTGGCGAGAAGGAAGACCCCAGTGCGGGTCTTGTACAGGGAGGGGGTCAAGGCGCTCGGTTCTGACGTTCAGCCGGGGAGGGGCTTTGCCGCAAGGCCATACGCGCAAACGGGACGTTAACCAAACCGGAAACCTCCGCCGTTAATTTCGGCCAAATCGATAGACGACCGGAGTAAAAGCAACATGTGGGCGAGACTGCTGAAGGGCGCGATGATCGCCGCCGCCTTCTCGACCCTGGCGGCGTGCGCCAGCTTGGGCGGTAAGGGCGATGCGCCGATCGGCGCGCCCGTCGTGACCGATCCGGCTCCGATCGTTTCGGGCACCATGCGCCCCTATCAGATCCGCGGTCGTTGGTACCATCCGAAGGAACAGCCCAACTATGACGAGGTAGGGCAGGCGTCCTGGTACGGCAGCTATCATCACGGGCGTTCAACCTCGACCGGCGAACGGTTCGACATGAACGGCCTGACCGCCGCTCATAAGACCTTGCCCTTGCCCAGCCTGGTCGAGGTGACGAACCGCGCCAATGGGCGCCGGGTCATACTGCGCGTCAATGACCGAGGGCCGTTTGTCGATGGACGCATCATCGATCTGTCGCGCGGAGCCGCCGAGGAACTGGGCCTCCTGCAGCAAGGCGTGGGGGACGTGCGCGTCCGTTATGTCGGCCCTGCGCCGCGACAGGGCGGGGGAACGGCCCTCCGCCGAGCAGAAGCCGACAGCGCGCGCCAGCCCCAAGCAACTCAGGTTCAGACGCAGTCCCAGGGGCCGCGCCCCTATTACGAGAACACAGCGGTCCCGTCCCAGCCCGCCCCGCAGCCCGTCTACACAGCAGCGCAACCGGCTGCCTCGAACGCCTATTGGGTCCAGGCCGGCGCCTATTCTGATCGACGCGGCGCAGACCAGGTCGCGCGGCGCCTCGGCGACAAGGCCGTGGTGCAGAACATCGACAGGAACGGACGGCCGTTGTTCCGTGTCGTGGTTGGTCCGTGGCCCAATGCTGGGGCTGCCGAACGCGCTCGTCAGGCCGTTATGGCGCGCGGCTTTGACGATGCCTTGTTGATAGGCGGCTGAACGGGCTTGCTTCCCGCGCCTCGCTCGCCATTGTGCGCGGGTGCAGCGAGGCAGATTCATCACTTTCGAAGGCGGCGAGGGCGCCGGCAAGACGACCCAGGCGCGCCTGCTGGTTGAACGCTTGCGCGCGCGCGGCCTCGACGTACTCCAGACGCGCGAACCCGGCGGATCGCCGGGGGCTGAGGAGATCCGCAACATCGCCGTGTCGGGCGAGGCGGATCGCTGGTCGGCGCGCACCGAGACCCTGCTGATGTATGCGGCGCGGTCGGACCATCTGGAGCGGACTATTCTGCCCGCGCTTGAGGCCGGGCGCTGGGTGGTCTGTGACCGTTTCGCTGATTCCAGCCGCGTCTACCAAGGCGCTGGCGGGGGGACGCCGGAAAGCCTGATCGAAGCGCTGGACGACGCCGTGGTCAACGGCGACCAGCCGGACCTGACCCTGGTGTTCGACCTGCCGGTCGAGGTCGGATTGGATCGGGCCTTCGGGCGCGGCCTGTTCGAGACCCGGTTCGAATCCAAGGGCCTGGCCTTCCATCAGAAACTGCGCGACGGCTTCCTCAAGGTGGCCGAACGTCACCCTGAACGCTGCGTCGTCCTTGATGCGACGGGCGAGGTCGATGAGGTCTCGGCCCGGCTGTGGGCCGTGGTGGAGGAGCGGCTGCTTTGAGCGAGCATCCGCGCGACCGCTTCGACCTGATCGCCGACATCCAGGCCGAGGAAGCTTTTCTGGACGCGCTGAATCGAGGACGGCTGCACCACGCCTGGCTGTTGTGCGGGGTCGAGGGATCAGGCAAGGCCAGCTTCGCCTATCGCGCCGCCCGTCGACTTCTGGGCGCCGCGCCGGACCCGTCGCGCGGGCCGCTGGGCGCCGCGCCGCATGACCCTGTCAGTCGTCTGGTGTCCGCCCAGGCTCACCCGGATCTGCTAGTGCTGGAGCGCGCAGTCGAGGGCGGCAAGCTGAAGCGCGCCATCTCCGTCGATCAGGCTCGCGACCTGCCGGAATTCTTCGCCAAGAGCCCATCTCAGGCCCGGCACCGCGTCGCCATCATTGATGCGGCGGACGATCTGAATATCAACGCCGCCAACGCCTTGCTTAAAATTCTTGAGGAACCGCCTGAAAGCGGCGTGCTCTTCCTGGTCACCCATGCGCCGGGCCGTTTGTTGGCCACCATCCGCTCTCGCTGTCGGCGGCTGACCTTCCCGGTTTGGCCTGAGGCGCGTCTGGCCGATCTGGTGCGTCAACGCACCGGCGTGTCCGAAGATGAAGCCTTGGCCGCAGCAGCCATGGCTGGCGGCTCGCCCGGCGCGGCTCTGGAGCTGGCGTCGGGCGCCATGACCGAGGTCGACCGTCTCGCTCGCGCCTGGGTTGATGGACCAGAGATTGATCGCGCGGAACAACTGGCCATCGCCGACGGCTTCCGCGGCGCGGAAGGGCAGGCGCGGTTCGAGGCCCTGATGGATCGCCTGATCGCAGCGGTGAAACGGCGGGCCGTCGAGTCTGGCGGCCGCGAAGGCGCACGCTGGGCCGAGCTTTGGGGGCGGCTGTCCGACCTGCCCGATCGCGCCATCGGGCTGAATCTTGATAAGGGAGACGTCCTGGCCGGAGCCTTGGCCGACATCGCCCGCACGAAAGCCGCCGCCTGATATGCTCATCGACAGTCACGTCAACCTGCACGCCCCCCAGTTCGACGAGGATCGCGAGGCGGTGATCGACCGTGCGCGCCAGGCGGGCGTGCGGCTGATGGTCGAGATTTCCGACAAGCTGTCGACCTTCGAGGCGACGCACGCCCTGGCGATGAACAACGCCGACATCTGGTGCACGGTCGGCGTCCATCCGCACGAGGCCAAGGACTATGCCGACCTGACCGTGGACCGTTTGGTTGAACTGGCGGATCGCCCGCGCGTCATCGGCATCGGCGAATGCGGCCTGGACTTCCACTATGACCTCAGCCCGCGCGATGTTCAGGCGACGGTCTTCCGCCAGCACATCGAGGCGGCGCGCCGCACGGGCCTGCCTCTGGTGATCCACACGCGCGAAGCCGATGAGGTCATGGCCGATATCCTGCGGGAAGAACACCGCCGCGCGCCGTTCAAATTCCTGATGCACTGCTATACTAGCGGCCTGGAACTAGCTGAAACTGCGATGGAACTCGGCGCCTGGTTCTCGGTTTCAGGCATCGCCACCTTCAAGGCGGCCGAGGAGGTGAGGGAGGTCATCCGTCGGATGCCTGAAGATCGCATCATCGTTGAAACCGACTGCCCCTATCTGGCGCCCATCCCACATCGCGGCCGCCGGAATGAACCCGCCTATGTCGGTCTGGTGCTGGAAAGACTGGCCGAGATACGCGGTTGGACGCCTGAACAAGCCGATGAGCTGACGACTGACGCCTTCTTCAACCTGTTCGATCGCATTCCCAGGCCCGCCGAATGAGCGGGCAGGGCGAGTTGGAAATCGTCATTCTCGGCTGCGGCTCGTCCGGCGGCGTGCCTCGCGGCGACGGCGACTGGGGCGACTGCGACCCGTCCGAACCACGCAATCGGCGCACCCGTTGCTCCATGTTGGCGCGCCGACACGGCCCGGATGGCGTGACCAGCGTGGTGATCGACACCTCGCCCGACTTCCGCCAGCA
Organism: Brevundimonas sp. ZS04; assembly: GCF_001956865.1. NCBI lineage: Bacteria > Pseudomonadati > Pseudomonadota > Alphaproteobacteria > Caulobacterales > Caulobacteraceae > Brevundimonas > Brevundimonas sp. ZS04. Next base: position 77,918 of record NZ_MTHE01000001.1, on the reverse strand, counting down.
GATGCTGGCCGCCGAGGTCCGCCATGTCGACGCGGTTCTCTACACCCACGACCATGCGGATCAGACACATGGCATCGACGACCTTCGCGTCTTCGCCGCCCACGCGCGTCGACGCATTCCCGCCTGGATGGATGCGGCCACTCACCACGCCCTGACGCGGCGCTTCGACTACATCTTTGAGAGCCACCACGGCTATCCGGCTATCGTCGAGGCTCATCACCTCCCGCCGCACGGCCAGTCATGGGAAGTGGAGGGGGCCGGCGGCCCGATCCCCGTCATGACTTTCGACCAAATGCATGGACCGATCCGCTCGGTCGGATACCGCTTGGGATCCGTCGCCTATTCAAGCGACGTCTCAGACCTGGACGACGCGGCTCTGGAAGCCGTGAGCGGCGCTCAGCTGTGGATCATCGACGCGCTGCGCTACACGCCGCATCCAACCCATGCTCACGTCGATCTAGCCTTGGAGTGGATCGCGCGCGCAGAGGTTTTCAAAGCCGTGCTGACTAACCTTCACATAGATTTGGATTACAGTACCTTGTCACGCTCTTTGCCTTCAAACGTTGAAGTGGCGTTTGATGGTTGGCGAGGCGTTTTCGACCTCTAAACGCTTTTCTCAGAAGGGCGTCCGATCAGTTCATGATCAGGGCGTAGCCCGCCTGCTGATGGTGGATGACCGTCATCAACGCTGCGAGATCGACCTGCACGCCCGGCTCCAGATCGGCTTGCGTCAGGCCGTTGGCGACCATGGACTGACCGCAAAGCCGCACCTGGACCCCGGCGGCCGTCAGGGCGCGAACAAGGGCGCTGTTCGGGTTTGTCTCGCCCTTGCCGCGCGCCGCCCACGCTGCATCGGACAGAGAGGCCAGAGATGCACCGCCATGCATCACAACAACGATCTTTCGCTGCTCGGCAGGGACGCCGTTCGCCGCCAGCATATTGGTCAGGCGCGCGACACGCTCCAGTCCTTTCAACGGCTTGTCGTCAGGACCGCCCTGGGTCAGGTCGACGATGACGCGATAGTCGCGCTGGGGGTCAGGCTGTTCGCCAGCCTGAGGCAGAGGCGTAAAGGCTCCATAGCCGATCACGGCCTGGGCTTGAGCCGGGGCACCCAAGACAAGAAGGACGCATGAGGTGATCACGGACGCGAGGAAGATGTTTTTCATAGCGTACCAAGCCGTACAACGCCGTGAACGCTCAGGCTATGGATCAAAAGTCCAATAGCATATTTCGCAGACTGCACAGGTTCGGAAATTGTTGCAGACATAAATAACTGAATTAAAACCAAAAATAATGCAATTTGAAAGAGGTGGCTGTTGCACTCGGCGACAGCGCTTCTGTTGCAAGTCCGAAAGCGCTCGGGCGGCTGCAGAGGCGCGATGGGCTCGAAAACACTAGGCGTCGATAGGTTGTGGATAAACGCCAGAAGCGAAGACGGATGTCCGTTTCTGACTCTTAGCGGACATTCGCAGCGTCCGCTTTCGGCCCCGCGCCGGAACCCAATCCGCTGCTAGAAAGCTTCAACAGAGAAAAATCTCTATGAAAACCACAGCCTTTGTGCCGACTTTTGATCGAACCGTCTGGAACACCCTGGACACATATCGAAGTGCGAAGTGAGGCGTCTCGACCGGGCCAAGTTTTCGGCCCAAGGTAGGCTTTGTTACGACGCATCTACTGTTTGACGGCCGGGTTCAGGTTTACCGCCGCGGCCAATCGCTCACCTTGCAGTGCGCGAGCCGGGTTGATGGCCAGCAGTTTAGCCATTCGACCGGTGAGGGCACCGACGCCGAAAGCCTCCATGCTCGACTACGATGACCTGATTGCGCTCACAGACCTCAACCATCTTCCTCCTCAGGAAGCGCTCGATCATTTGGGGACCCTCATTGATCTTGGTCATGAGCTCGGCAAAACCGAGGGCACACTACACGCGCTGCAATGGTGCGAAACGCTAGATGGCCGCGAGCTCAGCGCATCGGAGCGTGCCGAGCTCGACTATTTCTGGGCCAATGCCTGGGGCGATCTCCAAAGCGCCCGCCATGCTGATCCGGCAGTCGCCTGGGCCTGGGAACAGCCCGAGCAGCGAAAGCAAATCTTCCACCTGCGCCGCGCGCTGACGAACAACGCCTTTGCGGACCTTCCCGTCGCCCGCCGGTGTCAAATTCTGACCAATCTCGGCAACCAGCTGAACACGGCCGGCCGCTTTGTCGAGGCGCTCCCTTACTGGTCGCGGGCGATCGAACTCGTGCCGGAGTTCTGGATGGCGCAGGGCAATCGTGGGCGCGGTTTGCTACGCTACGGTGCAGAGCTCTACGATCCGGGACACCAAGGCATGCTCCTGGTCTTCGCGCATGACGACCTCGCCACTGCATCGGCGAACGCTGACCAGCACGAGCACATGGGGCACGCGGCCGCCAGAGCCGCGTTTCAAGAGTGGCAAGACGAGGTGATCGCCTACCGCGATATCGAGACGCTCCGGGAAACCATCGATCTCGACAGTCACTCGCTGGGCAACGAGAACGACGAACAGTCCTACCGGCGTTGGTGCCTCCACCACGGCCTCTTTCTGAATCCCTTGAATGACTTGGGCGCTCATTCCATCGCCGGGCATGACGTGCTGACGCTGCCAAGCTTCACGCTGCCCATCGACGAACCGCCAATGCTGGTCGGGTTCTTTAATCAGCTGAAGCAGGAATACGCTTCAGCGCGTTGGCTGTACTTTGAAGCCGGCAGGGGCGACGAGGCGCATTTCTCCGACCGCGGCGTGCTGTTGTACAACACGCTCGACTACCCATCCTACGGTTTGGCGGTGGAGAAGGTGAAGCTCGCCTATCGAGCTGCCTACTCGATTTTCGACAAGATTGCGTTCTTTCTGAACAGTTACATGCAACTCGGAATGAAGCCGAAATCCGTCTCGTTCAGCCGCATCTGGCGCGCCACCCCCGGGGCACCGATCCGCTCCGAATTCGACCAGTCCGAAAACCTGCCATTTCGCGGGCTGTACTGGCTTAGCCTCGACCTGTTCGAGGAAGAATTCCAGGAGGTCGGCGATCCCGATGCGCGGGCCTTGAAGGAAATCCGCGACCACCTGGAGCACAAGTACCTCAAGGTCCACGAGATACTGCTGTCCGGAACGACCCAGAGCCAGCGTTTCATGGGGCCCTTCACGGACACCTTGGCCTATTCGATAGGCCGAGGGGACTTCGAGGAGAAGACGCTGCGCCTGATAAAACTGGCCCGAGCGGCGCTCATCTATCTGTCGCTCGGCATGAACCGCGAGGAGAAACGGCGAGCGAAGGACAAGTCGGCCGGCATCATCGTTCAGGGTGGGTTCGATACTTGGGATGACGAGTGGAAGCAGTAGTGTCTGCGGCTAGAGCCGTAGCACCAACCAAAGCCGCGCCAGCGCTGCGATCACCCCCGCCACCGCGCCCACCATCGAAATCGTCTCAGTCCAGTTCATAACCTCCTTCGTTTCCACGCGCGGAACTGCGCGACGGATGAGCCTTCGCCGGGCGGCCCGAACCGGCCGGAATCGGCCGCAGCATGCGCCGCTTCAGCGAGACGGAGCCGCACAAACGTCAGCGCGGAGGGCCTTCCCGCTGAAGCAAAGCGGGTTGTGTCAGCTGGCGAGGATCTAAGAGGCGAGCTGGAGCGTCGTTAGCCTGCACTTCCAGTGGTGCTGCTTCTCAGCCCACAGCCCAGTGAGTTCGGAGGCGTCTGTCCCTTGAGGCCCCTCCAACGCGCCCTGTAGGCCGCCACGGGATGGCGCGCCGCGGCAGAAATGTGCCCACCCGCCCGGCGGGCAGCGGCAGGATCGGTAAGGACTCACGACCATGAGCCGTTGAGATCGGAAAAGGTTCAGATCCGACGACATTGTTGGTCACAGCACGTCGGAGACACAAAAAGAGGAGCGGGTGCAGTTGAACCCAGGAACTTGCGAACCTGCGGCAGTAAGCGACGCCCGAAGACGCCAGCGCAACCGCTCCGGTCTAAACACGTCTGACCGAACGTTAAGGCGCACGAGCGCTGGGATTCCCCAATAGACGGTCCGGTCCCAGCGCGGCCGTCCGAAACACCGGGGTGTTTTGACCGTAAGTCAGAAATCGAGACGGTCGCGTAGCGGCTTGCCGCCCAGCCCCGCCAGATGGATGGAGCCGAAGCAGGTCAGGACGTCGTCCCTCTGGCTGGCCTCAATGCGGGTCAGAACGTCATCGCGAAGGCGGCGCATTTCCCTTACGCACCGGCCGAGATCGCTGCGTTCCGGCAACCCCTTGTCTGGTAGGGCTCCGCGCAGCGCCCTGAGCCGGTCGATCGGGCCGGGATGCGTCGAGGAAATCGAGAACCGGGGCGCGTCCGACCGCACCTCGCCGACCAGATCGATGAAATGCAGGAACAGCATGATGTTGAAGCCGGCCACAGCCAGATCCTGACCGGCATTGCGGTCCTGGACCGCTCGGATTGCATGCAGGTCGGCCGCAAACTCCTGATCATGCGCGAAGGCCTTCAGTTCCGCCCCTGCGAGTCCAGGCGCTTCAGAGCCCAGATGGTTCAGTAGGAGATGGCCGTACTCATGGCCCCAGGTGAACTCCATCAACCAGTCCGTCTGCCCATGGAACTCGGCCTCGATCTTTCGGTCGAGCACAGCTCTCGGGTCTAGGTCGAAGTCTAACGCTTCGGCGCCGGTCATGAGCCGCAATGCGATCAGGGCGGCGTCGACCTGGTCGGCGCGGTTGAAGCCATATCGGCCGCCTTGGGTGGCAATAAGCATGAAGTAGAAGAAGAAGCGCAGACTCTCAGAGGCGACGATGACGTCGCCGGCGAGCGAGCGCATGCACAGGGCGTTTGGTGCCTGGATAGGCGCGAGGCCGACCGGGACGGGGCGGATCACCTTCTGATGTTGTCGGGAAGTGCGGGCGATGTAGCGTTTGGCGGAGCGATCGAGGCTTTCGTAGTGCTGGTTGAGCGACCATGCACGGCCCTTGGCTTCCACTGCCCTGCGGTGACGGTCGATGACGCGGATCAGCCGCGGCTTCTCCACGAGCGCATTGGCCCGGAGCCGCAACAGGTAGTCATGGGGCGTGCGCAGGTCCCGAAGCCGGATCACCTCCTTGACCGAGCATATGCGCTCAAACTCGTGGTCCTCGAATGAGAAGCCGGGGATGGTCTTGCGAACGTCCTGAATGTGCATGGCTCCGCCTTCCGGCAGCGGGACGAGCACGCCGACCGCGGCGCGCCGCGCGCCCGGTATCTTGAGCAAAATCTGTATTACGTCTTCGGTCAACATGGCGGGCGACTTTTCTCGGGCGCCCGATCGGCGGCCGGAGAGTATAGGCATACCGGATGCTGCCCCGGAACCACTGGGCGAGCTACACGGCTCGATTGTGCATCTTGGGATTGCGACCCCATGAAGGTTCGCGAGACCTCCGCGGCGAGGGAGGGCTGGCAAGGGCACCGTCGAGCGGACGGTGTTGGAGCCAGACCATGACCTCCCTTCCCCTGCATTCAGAGGTTTCAGGCCCCGCGGAAGCGTTGCTTGTCTGCAACGAGTCGAGCTCGGTCGGCGGTCTTGGCCGGAATGTCCGGTTTCCGCTGCGGTGCCGATGTCCGGTACTGGCGCCTCTGCGACCTTCGAGGCCTAACCCAATGCTGCTGCCAACCGCCCAGCGGTGCGAGTAGCCGCCTCCCTAACCGGGTGATCCGCCAGATGCGCATACCGGGCCTGGGTGCCTACGGAGCGCCCAGCCTAGCTCAGGTCCGTGTCGGCGTTGCTGACCCGGTAGCCATATTGCTGCAGTCGGCGGCGCGCCGCCTTCTTGTCGTCCTCGTTGAACAGGTCCTGCCATTCCGGCTGCAGGATCAGGGCCTCCACCGACAGATCCAGGCGCTTCTCCTCCCACAACCGGTCGAACCCGGAAGTCGCGCTGCCGCGAATGAGAAGTCTGGCGGCTTCGACGCCGCCATGCTCGCCCAGCATCTTGAGGAGATAGGTCGGCCGGTAGCCGAACGCCGTCGCCTCGTCATAGATGCGCTGCATCGCCTGGTCGAACGCCTTCGGGTCCGGCCGCGAAGTCGCGGTGTTGAGCAGGGCCATCGCCTGGCCGAGGTCGAGGATCGCATTGCGACCGCCGTCGGTCGAATGGAGCCTCAGGACGACCGCCTTAAGACCGGCCAGCGCCGCGCGCTCGGCCTTGGTCGGCGCGAACAGGCCGAGTCCCGGCAACAGGAACTCCTCGACCTCGCGCACGAGGCGCATACCCCTTTTTTCCGCGGCGTAAGACGCTTCCGCGAGCCACAGGCCCTGCGCGGTAGCAGCGCGCCCGCCGTGCCAGAACTCGATCACCACATCGCCCGGCCGAATCTGGTCGTTCCATTCCGCATAGGCCGACATGTCTGCGGAAATACGGTCGGCCTTGATCTCGCCCGCCAGCCAATCCTCGTCCCTGGTGTTCAGAGGGTCGCGGCAAAAGACGACTTTCACGCTCGTCCAGGCCTCATGATCCGGAGACGCGGCGAAAGCGTCGAACAGCGTCCGCGCCAGCCTCTTGCTGGTCGGCTTCAGCCGCGCCCGCGCGTCCCATAAGGCCGCACATCGGTCGATATGTTCGAGCTCGACATCATAGCCGGCCGAAAACAGCGCCTCGAAGCGGAGACCGATCTCGCGCACGACGGCCGCATCCTCGACCAGAAGATTGGCCTCGCGCCAACCGGTCGTCTGGCCCTCGACGGCAAGACCGTTGGCCGAGGCGTTGGACGACCCCAGCACGGCCCGGTCCGGCGTCCAGTAGATCTTGGCGTGAAGCGCCGGGTGCGACCGCAGATGCACGGCGGGCAGGGCCAGTAACCGCCTCAGTTCGTCCGGATTGCAGGCACCCGAATCCAGGTTGCACATCAGCTTCAATCTCAGGTTCGGGCGGTCCAGTCCGAGGGCCTCGATCGCGCCGCGTCCCCAGAAGGCGACCGCAAGCCGGGCGTCGTCCGCCTCGCTCAACATCGCCCTCAGAGCTTCGAGCCCGCTGGTCTCGTCAAGTAGCTGCATGACGACAGCTTAGCCCTTCCTGCTCTCGTCTCAAATCCATGTCCAAGAACCTGATCGGTGCCTCGACCCGGAGGGCATTCGCGCTGAGATGATCGCTATGAAGAAGCGCTTCGAGCTGGACGGAGATCCGCTGGATCCTATCGCTGATTATCCGCAGTTCCTGCGCAAGCTGGTGACCCTCAAGGAGGCTTATGCGCGCGGTGTTTCCCTGAATGAACCGGCCGCCATTGCGCCATCCGCCCCGCCGGTCGCCGCTGAGCCGGATCCGGTCGTCGCTCCGCCCGCCGAGGCTCCGAAGCCGGGCGCACCCAAAAGCGCGCCTGTTGTAAGGGAGGGCTGATCGAGGGGGCGGACGATGGACAGCGGATTTCGCAGACAGCATCGCTGAACGTCGTGTTCCCGACACAGGGGCAATGTCCGCAGTTGGCGCATTCCAGAAAAGCGTCCCGACTAAGCCGCTAGGCTCTTAAGAATATCCCGAACGCGTTGATTATCCGCAGGGAGACCGATCGAAAAGCGCTCCGCCGAGGCAAGGCGGGGCTCCAGAAGGGCCGTGATACTCTTTGAGGAGGCAACAAACTGCCTGATCGCTCGCGTCAAGTCATCAACGCGGTTCAAACAGCGAAGCCGTAGCTTTCAAGAAGAAATCGGAGATTTTTTTCAGAGGTATCAAACGTCTGTCTTGAGACAAGTGCATTGTCGGGATGCGCTTGGATGTGCGCCTCTGTTTCGACGTCGTAGTAGTTGAGAGCGATTTCTGAGGGCCATTCGAAGTCGGGATCAAACGGCACCTCAGCATACGGATTGAAATAGACTTGAAGGCCATCCAGATGGCTTTCCTGATGGCACGACGAGTGCTGAACGCGGAAGTCAGCGCCGCTGATCTGTTGCTCGCCTTTTGTTCGCAGTGTGAGCAGGTAGTTCAGCTCCGCGAGCTGAAAACGATGCGTCCCAATCCGCCAACGCTCGGAGTCGGGTTCAACCCCATCTCTGTCTATCACCCTATACCGGGTAGAGCGGACAAGCCTGTCGATCCTACTCTCAATGACTGCCTTTCCGAAGGTCCCGACCGTCGAAAAGAACACCGCGCTGATCTCCTTGAAGGACTCATTGGTGAAGATCCCCATCTCCACTCGTGCACCCGAAGGCTTCAGGAGAGAGGTTAGCCTGTCCTGCCTTCCTAAGTCCGGTCCTTCCAGCACGGGCGACCCCAAGCCATACAGGACCATGTTGATGAGTTCGTTGTTTTGCGTGAGCGAGAGGTCGCTGTCGAAGGGGGCGATCGCGATGACAAATGGCCGATCGCGCACGTGGCTCATCGAGGAGTATGAGTGCTTTTTCCCACTGGTGCCTCGATAGAGGTTCAGCTTGTCCCTGATCTTCCCGGCAAGCTTCAGCGCACCACGGACCTTGAAATCCGGGTCGCCGAGGGTTCTGTGCGGTTTCGCCCTCGGAGCTTGGTCGGAGATCACCGCCTCGATATTGAATTGATAGTTTTCAGGCCCTGAGACGGAGAAATCCGGGGCTGGCTTTGAATAGTCGACACTGCATCCCAGATCGCTCAGCGCCCTGTTCAGATAGAGCTCCCACATCGAGGAGTTGAACGTCGTCTGGAACTCGTTGACGAATTTCTGGCTCTCTCCCCTTCGATCCAGCAGACCTGCCGCCCAAGCTTGAATGACCGGCCGGACCTTTGCATATTCAGGATCCGCTGAAATCAGCTGGAAATGTTCGTGGAGCCTTTCTTTGGGAAGCCTCGGAGAGAACAGATCAAACATTACAGTCGCCCTTTCGTGCGCAGGTCCGCAATCAAACCTGCCCCGTTCCTAGCAGAGCCGGTGATGTCCAGTGCTGCCACGCGCCCGGGCAAGCCGTCCGCCTTCCTCGAGCACCTCAGATCATGCTGCGCCGCGAAGTAATCGAAGCGTTCGTAGAGTTGCGCCCTTCGCCAGGCGCTGGACGATCTCGCGGGCGCCAGCCTCGGCCTCCGGGGAGGGGACCGCAAAGAGACCCACGCCGAACTTGCGATGTTCGAGAAGGTAAGCTTGGCCCTTAAAGTCGAGAGGGACTGACCAAGCAAGCTTCTCCCACTGTCCCAAGTTACGGAACCCCAGCAGATCGACGACCAACATGTAGAGTTGGTGGTAGGGCGGCAGGGAGCGTCCGGCGTCCAGTCGTTGGGCGGAGAGCAACAGTTCGCGCGGTGCGGTCGTGTCTGAGTCTGCCGGTTTGATCGGCGCTATCGCTCGCGATGCTCGAAGGCGCGCCGCCACAAGATCCATATCCAAACCGCTTCTCGATGGGGGCGACGCCCTGCACTGGCAAACCTAAGTTATTGCGCGATATCGATCTCGTCGACCGCAGGAAGCCATGCCGACAACGCCTCCGCGGTCGCGATCCACCGGAAACCGAACGGCGTTGCCATAAGGAACGCGTCCTCAGCAGCCTCAGGACCCGACAGGGGCGCCCAAAGGCCATTGCCGTCGACTTCGGCGACCAGCGCCTCGAACTGTTCACCATCGAGGAAAGCCACGACTAGGGGCTCGAACCCCGCGTCGACAATGGCCGCCTGAAGCGCGGGGGAGATCTCCGATCCGGGTTTAAGGTAAGCGGCCATCATTTTCCCGCCGAGGCGATCGTTGATCATCGCTTGGCGCTCGTAGGCGGCGTCGACTTGAGGGCCCGGGGCGTCGGTGGAGATCGAGAATATGCCGTTCTCGGCGAACTCGATGGTCCACGGCATAGGCGGGTTGGCGCTGAAGCGACCTATGACTGTCTTGGCAGGTCGATAGCTTTCTCTCACCCGATGCTGGAATTCCTGCAGGAGTTCGAAGAACCAGAGCGCGATCTGCAGGGCGGCTGTCACCTGCTCAAGGCTGAGCACGATGGGCTGGCCGCCGTTCCGACGCCTCAGCCGGAGTCCGTTGGGTGCCAGGATGTAGTCAGCGTGGGCCATGCCGTTGCGGATGTCGTCACGAAACGCCAGTTCTAGCACACGAGCCAAGCCCGGCATCCCAATCGCCGTCGCGACTTCCGCGAGGCGCCGGAACATGGCGTTGGCGTTCGGGCCGATGACCGCCCGTGGCGCTTGGCGCACACGCACGAGATCTTGGAACGGCCACATGTTCCAAGGCTTTAGTTGGGCAATCAGCATCGTGTTCAGCAGGCCCTCGTAAACGCCTCCGGCTTCGGCAAGCTGGGCGTATAAGGAGAGCACCTGTCGAAGCTCGGGTCGACTGAGAGGTTCGCCCTTCGATCCTAGCGTCTTCAGTTCAGCGAAAACCTGATGGGCGGTCTCCGCTGTGTTCCACCCGGCGTTCTGCGCGCCGCGAGACTCGGCGGAGGTTGCCGCCGCGATATCGATCTCGTTGATGCGGCCCGCGAAGGCGAAGAGGTAGGTCAGCTGGGTGTTTAGGGTGCGTAAATAGACGGCGGGTTCCATCAGCTCATGTCTCAAGGGCAGGGGCGCGAACGGTAGGGCCTTCGCCTTCTTCTCGTCATTCTCGATAGACTATCAGATAAGGCGGCGGGGTCATGTTCCTCCCGCCAGACACCGCCGCCTCGTCCTAGTTAACGCCGCGCCACCACCTCGCGAGGTGCCGCCACCAGCCTTGTTGCGGCGCAGCATATTGCGCCTTGGTCTCAAGCTGCGGCACGGGGTGAACGATGGCTTCGGCGTCGGGGACCGGAAGGCCGAAATGGCGAGCTTTGGCCTGACGGTCGCGGCGGCGTTCGGCGGCGACCTCGGCGTCGCTCCAGGACGGCGCCTCGATCACCCTGTTGCGGCGGATCACATAGTGGGATCGACAGGCTAGGGTCCAACTGCCGACCGAGGGGTGGAGCGTGATCGTCTCGCCGTCATAACTGATGTTCCAGTCAGTCGGGGTGAGCGGGGTCACCACCTCCTCGCCGCATCCGCAGCAGCAGCTGTGCGCCACGCTGCCATATTCGAGCGACACATAGAGGACGCCAGGCGCAAGCGGTTCCGGGAAGCTGTCGACGAAGCGATGTTCAAGCGTATTGTGCCGGATCATGCAGCATCCTCGTTGAGCAGCATGTTGCCGTCGAGCGTGTAGGTCGAGTGATGCTCGCGTTCGAGGTCGCAGTAGAAGCCGCACAGCTTCTTCCATTTGATTACCGCCAGCACCGCGTTCAGCGCATTGAGGTCGGCGACCTGGATGTTGGAGGTGTAGAGATCATTGGCGCCGCCCCCGGCGAGCGGGATGCGGTCGGCCGAACCGCGCGCCGTCGGCGTGCTGGCGGTGACGCGCAGGATGCCGCTCAGCCCGTTATCGCCGTGCTCAAGGCCCATGCCGATGTCGATGACGACCGCGCCGCGCTCGTGCAGTCGCTCGATCAGGGCCTTCTTGGCTTCGCCTGCGTCCATGCTGAGGAAAGCGACGTCGATCCCGTCGAGGAGGTCCAGATTATCCGCCGTGATCGCCTTGGGCACGGCGACGATGCCGCGGTGCATAGGCTCATAGGCCGCCTTGAAGTAATCGACTTTGAGCGGTGCCTCTCGCAACTGTTCGAGGCTGGCCGCCCCGGGCGCGCGGAAGGCGTTGTGCTGGAGGAACACGTCGTCGTCTAACAGCCGGATCTCGGCGACCGGGGTCTTGGCGACGAAGTCGAGGATATAGCCGCCCGAGCCGCCCAGGCCGATGATGGCGATGCGCTGGTCGGCGAGGCGCGCGGTCAGCGCGCCGATCCCGACCCGGTCCGAGGCCGTCTCGAGATAGTTGAAGACGCTGTCGCTTTCTTCCTCGTCCTCGAGCGCGCGATAGGGACGGGGCGTCGCCTTGGGGTCGATCACCGCCGCCGGCCCCGCGATGATCGAGGCATAGGTCGTCATCTTGTGGTGGTAGTCGCCATAGCCGCCCTCGGGCTTGCTTGAGAAGGCGTGTTTGGCGGTCAACCCATGGCCGAAGTCGAACTGCGCCGAGTGATTGGAGATCGCCATGATCGGCCGACCTTGCGCGTCGCAGGGATAGTCGCCATCGAAATGGATGACATGGGTGTCGGGCGGACGGGTCGTGTCGCCGGCGAGCGCTAGGCTCGAGATCAGCGTGCCTTTGCGGACCTTGCGGTCCGCATCGACATAGGGAACCTCGCGCATCACGAGGAAGGCACCGATCACCTCGACGAAATAGCCCTCTTCACGGAGCTTGGCGAGGTCGGGATTACGACTGAACAGTGCGCGTGACATTGAAGACGGTCCCCTTCTTGACGGTGACGACGCCATGGGCACCGAGCTCGCCCGCAGGCGGCTTCGAGGCCGCTTTGCGGTAGGTCATCGAGAACACGACATTGGGGTCGTGCGGGCCGGGAAAGGCGAGTTCGACGATCTGCTCGAAGCTGACGGTCGGGCCGGCCACCAGGCGCGGGCGGGTGTTGACGATGATCTCAATCTCGACCGGCGGGCGCGCCGCGACGATGAAACGCTCGATGCCGGGCTGATTGAGATCGATCAGCATGTCGGGCTCGATCAATCGGTCCGCGCCGCCCCGGACCTCCAGGAACACCGCCTGGTCGGACCCGGGTTCAGCGAGCGCTGCGAGGATCTGGCCGCTGATCGCCGGCTTGCCCCAGCGCAGCTCGCGGCCTTCGACTTCGAACTTGAAGTCGCGGTCGGTCTGGAAGGCGACGAAGCGTTCGGCGCCCTTGCCGCGCAGGTCGAAGGGTTCGTCGAGGCGGATGTCCTCGAAGTCGCCGTCAGCGAGGATCGCGAACAGGCTGTAACCGCGTTCAGGCGCGAGGCCGGCGGCGGCGAGGATCTGGCGGCCGAGCGGCACGGGGTCCGCGACCGCCAGGTCGGTGAAGTCGAGATTGTCCTGGGCGAAGCGGATGCGATAGGCCTTGGCCGCACGCAGCGGGCGGCCGTCGCGGACAGCCTCGCCGACATCGTCGAAATCGGGGAGTTCAGGGTCGTTCATGGGGAATAGTCCTTTTTGATGTGGCCGGTTTGCGCCAGCTTCAAAAGGACAATCGGAGGCTGCGACCCGACCCGGAAAAGCGCTTCAGAAGATTTTTTCGAGGGTGCCCGAGGGCGCTGGGCCGCAGATGAAGAAGGCCGGGCAGCCGGGGCATACGCGTTGCGTAGGTTCGGTCGGGAAGGCCCCTGCGCGAATGCCGGCCATGGTTTCCTCCAGCGCGGTGCGACGTCGGCCGAGCACCAGCGAGGTGAGCGTCAGCGGCGTGACCTGGTCGCTGGACAGATGGACGATCTCGGCGGCGGCGCCGGGCATATTGTCGGCGATGGCGAGCAGCGTAGTCGCGACCGCGAGATTCTCGGTGTCGGACTTGCGGTAGACGCCGGTCCGCACGCGACGAAAGACGCGGCGTCCGTCCGCGGCGATCAGGACGTCGTCAGGCCGGAACGCGATCTCGTCGGCGCCGACCTGCAGGACAAGCGCTGCAGGGGGTTCGGGACGATATCCGGTCCGCGTCCTGCCGAAGCCCGTCGCCAGCTCAAGCGCATAGGCGCGCAGAGCGGCGAAGCTGCCGCCGGTCTCGAGACCATGATCGTCGCAGGCTGTCTCGATCGCGCCGCGCAAGGCCCCAGCGTCGGCGGGATCGAGGGAGCCTTGCACGATCGCCTGCACGACGCTCCGCGCTGCTTCATGCATGCGCATGAAATCGCTTTCGATACGCCGGCCGCCGACGCCCAGGATGTGCGTATAGAAGAACCGGCGCCGGCACTTTCCCTTGTCGAGCATGCCGATCTGGGAGTCGCGCAGCGAGATGGGGCCGGTGATGGCGAGTGCGACAGCGGCGTCTTCGGGCGGGGCGCCAAGGCTGCGGACGAGGGTGGGGCGATGACGGCGAAGCTCGGGGCCGAGCCGATCGAGGAAAGGCGATAGCGGCCGGTCGGCGCCGTCCGTTCTCGCCGTCACCGCATAGAGGATAAGGCGGTCGCGGGCGCGGGAGGTCGCAACATAGAAGAGACAGTCGCGCTCCTCGGTGTCGCCAGCGAGCAATGCCGTTTTCACATCGCCGGTCACGCCTGCGATGACGCCTTCGGGCGGGAGGCATGCGGGCGCCTTGGCGTTGCCGGGCAGGGTGTCGCGATTGAGACCAGGGAGATGCACGCCCTTGAACTCAAGACCTTTCGATCCGTGGATCGTCATCAGGCGCACGGCGTCGAGGCCCTGGGCGGCGTCGGGCAACTGGCGCAGATCGCGATCGTCGCCGATTGCGACGAGACGCCGGATGCGGTCGAGCAGGCGCGGGATCGCGCGGCCCTGCGCGCGAGGCTGGACGCGAAGAAAGTTAAGCAACTGCCAGATGGCGATGCCCTGGCTGCGCTCGCCGATCGACGTCGCCTCTGCAATCCGGGCGGCGATGCGGGTGCGATCGAACAGCAATTCGCTCAGGACACGCCAGGGCGACGCGTCGGCGTCATAGCCATCGAGCGCCTTGGCGAGCTGGTCGAGCGCGGCTCGACCGTCCGGAGATATCGACAGACCGACGCGATCGGCGAGCCAGGCAAGCGGTTCGTCGGCGCGGTCGCGCAGATGGTCGAGGATCGCGGCGACATCGGCGAGAGGCATCGAGAAGTCCGGCATGCAGCCAATCCGGACGAGTCCCATGGCGCGGCGGTCGCCGAGCAGCGAGAGCAGCGACAGCAAATCCTTGACCTCGCCCCGTTCGAACAGGCTGCCGAGGAACAAGACCGGGATGTCAAGCCGCTCCAACTCGCGGGCGATCTGGCCGAGCCGTTCATTACCGGTGCAGAGCACCGCCTGGTCGCGATAGGCGATGCCGCCGGCGTGCAACTCGGCGATCGCATCGGCGATCGCGACCGACTGCTCGTCCTTGCCGGTGAGGAGCCGTAGTTCGATCGGTTCGCCGCAGGGGCCGCGGGCGGCGTGCAGCGAGGCGTCGCTGGTGCTCGCCGTCATCTGCCCTGCGAAGGCCGAATAGCCCGAGACGATCTCGTCGACGGACCGGTAGTTGATCTTGAGCCGACTGGAGAGCGCGCCGGGAAAATCATGACTGGCGAAGCGCGAGGTGCTGGCCGGCGAGGCGCCGCGGAAGCGATAGATGGACTGGCGCGCGTCGCCAACGACCCATAGGTTTCGGCCGCTTGGGCAGAGCGCCTTCAGGAGCCGCACACTCGCCCGGTTGACGTCCTGATACTCATCGACGAGGACATGGTCGTAGGTCTGTTGAAGGGCGAACGCGATCTCCGGTCGAGCCTCGAGCAGTTCGACGGGGCGGGCGACGAGATCGCCGAAATCGAGCGCGTCGCGCTCCTTTTTCAACTTTTCGTAGAGAGAATAGATGCGCGCGATTTCGGCGGCCTGGAGCGAGCGGATATGGCGGGGCTCCACGCCTTGAGCGTCGAGCCGCATCGTCTCGGCGCATTCGGCATAGCGATCAGGCCCGACGACCTCGTCCTTGGCGCGCGAGATGACCGCGAGGATGTCGCCTATGAGCCGGGTCGGATCATAGAGATCGCGATAATGATCGAGCGCGAGCCGTGGAAACTCCTTCTCGAGCAGTTCGACCGCTTCGACCCGGTCCATGAGCCGCGGATCGGCGGAAACGCCGAACTCGTCGCTCAGCCGGCGGATGAGGTCGAGCCCGAACGCATGGAAGGTGCCGATCCACATCGCGGCGGCATGGTCGGGTTTCTTGGCGGCGATCCGTTCGGCCATCTCGCCTGCGGCCTTGTTCGAATAGGTCAGGACGAGGATACGGCGCGGATCAACGCCTTCATCGAGGAGCTGAACCACACGCGCGGTGAGCGTCTGGGTCTTGCCGGTGCCGGGGCCGGCCTCGAGCAGATAGGCCTCGCCGCGATGGTCGGCCGCGGCGGCCTGCTCGTCGTTCAGCGGTTTCTCGACACGTACCTCGTTCTTGGCCTCAATGACGGGAAGGAGGAGCGCATCGAGCAACTGCTGGACCACCACGTCGAACGGGGCGTGCATGCGCTTGGCGATATCGGAGGCGGTGAGCCCGTCCTCGAGATGAAGCCTGCGCAGCAGCGAGCGAGGCAGCAGCAATTCGCGCGCGAACAGATCCATCTGGACCTCGCGTCGTTGCCGTCGGCCATAGTCGACGACCCGGTCGATGCCGGTGGGCGAGGGTTCGGAGGCGCGCGCCATGTCGGGGCTGAGCGCGGTGGACGGAACGCTCGCATCGCCGAGCTCGTGATGGCCGATCTCATGGGCGACGAGAAAAGCCTGTTCGAAGGGCGTGCCAATATTTTCATGGAGGATAAGATCGTCGATTGCGATCAGGGTTGCTCGGCCGCCATCGAGTTGGGCGGAGCCGGGGCTGGCGGTCTCAACCTCCAGCCCGCGATGCTTCGCTTCCCCGACCGCGAAGCGATAGGGATCGGTCGGGTCGAGCCCGCGCGCGACTGCAGCTATGTGTAGATCGGCGGCGCGGCGGCGACCGAGCTCGACCGCGTCCATGGGCTCACCCGTTTGCCAGCAGGCGCACACGATCGGCCTCGGACATGCCGGCGTCGATCAGCAACTGCTCGAAGCTGATCTTGCCGGCGGCGCCGGGCTTGTTCTCGGCTTTGAAGCTTCGACCGACCAGCGTCGCGGTTGGACGCTGCATCGCTGCGATGACATGCGCCAATGGTAGCTCGAACTCGTCGGCGAAGACGCGTGCGATCGGGGCCGGCACGGTTGATGGATCGACTCTATGTTCACGAAAGCCGGTGATGACTTGTCGCGGAACGCCGAACCTGACCGCAACGGCCTTGCCCCGAGCGCCGGTCAGCGCCGCGAAGGGGTCGTCGTCCGTCGACGGCGCGGGGGCGGCGGTCTTGTGGATAATCCAGGCGGCGTCGATGCGCGACTGGTCGGGCGCCGATAGAGGCTCTTCACTATCCTGCGCGTCCGGCGTGGCGATCAGGCGCGACAGGTCGATGAGTTGCAGGGCGAACAGCGGATAGGCGCGCACATAGCGCGCCAGGGTCGTGCCATCATGCGCGTCTTCCATCATGAACTGTTCGAGCACGCCATCGAGCGTCATGGCTGGGCTGGTGGAGGTCATTGGTCTTCCCCATGATTGAACAGGGCCGCGAGCGTCTTCATAGCTCGCTCCCGATAATTGCGCACCGACCGATCCGAGCAGTTCAGCACCTTGGCGATGGTCGTCGCTTCAGGATCGCTCGAATGGGTCGGCCATCCGAGAAGAAGCAGGTGCATGGTCCTGCTTTGTTCTGGTGGCAAGGTGTCAATCGCCGCATAGATCCGCGCCCGGAAACGCGGATCGGAAAAAATATCCTCATCGATCGTGTAAGGGTCAGTCTCATCCTGATCCAGGCTCGACAGCTCGTTCTCGTCCTGGTCGGACGAGCGGGTGCGGTTCTCCTCGCGCCAGGCCTTATCCTGCGCATCGAGACGCAGCCGCTTGATCGCAAGGTCGAAGCGGACCTCGTAAAAGTCCAGCCTGTCGTCGGCTTGCTGACGGTCGCGGGCGACCAATTCGACGAAGCGGTCGAAGGCGTCGTTGCGGATCCGCTCGTCGGTCAGGGCGACGGAGCCGCCGCCGCCAGCGCGCGGCAGCGCGCGCAGCACGCGTTCCTGCAGAATCTTGTAGAGCCGCTCGAACCAGGCGTCCGAATTGTCGTGGCGGCTCGTGCGGAGGAAGTAGAGCAGGCATTCGCTGGGGATATAGCTTGGGTCGGTGCGCTTGCGGATGGCGGCGCGCGCAACCAGGTCGTCACGTGAAAGCTCGGCCAACTGCACGAGCAGCGTTTCGACCAGGCTCGACCGCTCATACAGCGCCCCGTCTTGTCGGTGTTTGGTAAGCGGAACGATCAATCTGCCCTCCCAAGTGTGCGATCGAAATTACTCGTACTGATAGTGTAATCGCCACATAAGACGCATCCGGCATCCGGCGATCGAGAAAAATTCGCAGAGCTCACTGGAGGCCAAATCTCAACACCACACACCGTGATGGCGGCGATTGATGGGTCAGCCGGTCGCGTCCTGAGGTCGAGATGCTATGTGATAAACTTCAGCGCCCGCTCATAGTTGGCCACCGAGGGCACAGCATCATCAAGAGTGGAAAACAGATCAGCCATGACAGACGCATGCCATGGATTCGGATCCTGAGGGAACAATGTTTTTCGTTCAAACCGCCTAGGCGGACACGTTAATCTTTACCTGCCGGGACGACCGTAAGCCGAAGTCCAGCTGCCTTCCATAAAGCAACAACGGTCGCGAAGGGTGGGCTTCGCTTGCTGGAGAGAAGGCTCACAACCCTCTGCGGCGACAATCCGGCAGTGTCTGCTACAGCCTCCAGCAGATCAAACTTCTCCAAGTCCTCCCTGAAGCATCGGAGAGCGGCACTCGGACCATCCGAGGCGAGCGCCGCATTCATGCGTGCGGCGATATGAGAGCTGACGTCATGAACCAGCATCGCTACAGCTTCCCATAAGCCTTGGTGTCGATGTCCTCGTCCCATTCATTGAATGTTGCGAAGGGATCTCCTTCGCGCGGTTGTTTCACAGATTTCGGAACAGCTCCCGTTGCGGCGCTATCCAGGATGTCTGTTGGCCTTCTACGTGATTTCGACGCGATTGTTTCCTTCTCGCCGAGCGTCGTCTCGCTTCGCGCCTTCATAGCTACCCCTCCAGGCGCTGGGCGTCGCCGATTGGCGATCATGACGACTTTAGCAGCAAACTGCCGAGCTGCATCGGTGATGGGCTCGTTCATGAATTTGCCTGTAGTCGCAGCCTGGGACGCCAATGCCACAAAAGCAGCATCCAGCGCTTGGCTATTACGAAACGCGTCGCCTGCCAAATGACGCATCAGGGAGTACTGAAACCCTGCAATTTCAAAATACATTCCGAAAATCCGCCCGCGTCCTGGATCCGTTCGTAAATAGCCTAGCGGTAGTTGGGGCGGCGGCATGGGAGGGCCTCCGCTGGCGAGGTTGCTAACCACGACATCATGATGATGGCCCGATAATTGGCAGAGCGCTTCAACGCGTTCGGATAGTTCAGGCGAGGGTGCCAATCGGATGGCGGACACATCTGCCGGAATGGCCAGCCATGTTGGTGACGGTGCGATCAGTTCGACTGCTGCGCGCATCGCAACCACGTCCGCCACGTACTGGGCCAGGGGGATCCCCGTTTTGTGTGCCAAGGCAGACAACTCCTCACGGACGGAATTGGCTACCAGAACTGTCCAGACAGGTGAGGCGTCGGATTCAAGAGCGTCGAGTCGAACCATGAAATGCTACTTAACGTCTGTCGACGTAAAGTCATCATCCATCGACGTTCCCGCCCATGTCAGAGGGCAGGGGCCAACAGCTTCGAACGATTGTTGCGGTGAACGTGCGCCGCTTCCGACGTCAAAGAAAAATGAGCCAGGAAGCGCTGGCGGCAGCAGCCAACCTTCATCGAACCTATGTGGGATCGGTCGAACGTTCTGAGCGCAATCTTTCTATCGATAGCATCGGCGCATTGGCTGACGGGCTGGGAGTGGAGGCGTGGTGCCTCTTGGTATCTTCGCCTTCCAAAGGCGATCTAGACAGCTGAACTATTTCGGCAGTGGGTATGCCATTCATCGCCTGGAGTTGCTGGAACGCTTCACTATGGACAGGGAAGTATTCTTTCCACGCCGCCATGCCTCCAATTCGACCCACGGAAAGGAGCGCGGCACGCAAGCCCGCGACTAACAGCCGGTTCTTTTCCTCGAGATCTTGAACGCGAGCCTCTGCGGCCTGAAGTCTCGCGGCCACGGTCGCCGGACCAGATTTGGAAATCTTTAGTGCGTGGTTCCGCACCGCCTCCTGCCTTGTCATCGCCTGTTTGACCTGATCGGCCATGGACGGACGACGGGTCAGGGAAGACGCGTGAGGAAATAGGGCTGGGGCCTCTCTCGAGACTGCGTTGAACGTGATGGTCTCGTCTGCGACGAGCATCGCTTCGA
Organism: Brevundimonas sp. ZS04; assembly: GCF_001956865.1. Lineage (NCBI taxonomy): Bacteria > Pseudomonadati > Pseudomonadota > Alphaproteobacteria > Caulobacterales > Caulobacteraceae > Brevundimonas > Brevundimonas sp. ZS04. The sequence continues at coordinate 57,977 of NZ_MTHE01000001.1, read as the reverse complement.
GGATAATCGCTAAGTCTTGCTCGGTAGGTTTCGGCTTCATTGCGGCGCTAGGTAACGATTTTTGCCGTCAGGGAACACCACTGCCCCAGGCTTCTGTGCCAATGCCATTTCAATACCGGCGAGCCTTGCTTCAGCATGTCCCAATTGAGCTGTGTATCCAGGCGCTTCGCTGGGTGATGCGCGAATTTTTCGGATGTGAAGCTCATACCGCCCCTTCATCTCATCCAGATTGGCCTGCTCAACAGGAGAATCGGTTCGAACGAGATGCGAACAGGCATTGAAGCACTCAAGATGTTTAAGGCAGGGGCTTGCTGCAAAGCTATTCAGGCAGAACCCGTACGGCGTAATGTGCAGCGCGTTAGCTTCCGCGTTGAGATATTCAAAGGCTTTCTTGTCGTCGTGCGCTTTTTGTATCTCGAGGAAGCGCTTTACGATTGGACCTTGGATTTTTCGGCCTCGAATGAGGTCTAAGGCCTTTCGAGCTTGAGGTCCCAATACCTCGTCAGCGAGCTTTGCCTGCGCCGGATCCATTTCCTCAAGTCGCTCAGATACGGAACGATGATCATAGGCATAGCTTTGGGCGGTCGTATTGCGGTTAAAGCGCTTCGTTATGATGGTATCAGCGACACCGAGTTTAAATAGCTCAGTCGTCTGATAGTGACGGAGAGAGTGTGGGTTAACTGAATATGAGCGGGACTCTTGGGTGCTGCCGTATTTCTCGAAAATAACTCCAGGGTTCTTGCCGCCCAACTGCCGCTCCAAGTCAGCGGCATCTGCTCTCTGGACGGAAAAATACCGCTCAATATCGATTACAGCGTCGTGCTTATCCTCAGCGAGCGCTCGTCCCGCGAAAAGGAATAGGAAGTCCTGACTACCGAGCTCACGATCGCCGGATCGCGCGATCCGTTCGTCTGGCAGCTTTGTCCTCAAGTGAAGCTTTGCATATGTTTCCATGTCCTTTGCCAGCACATAGACACCACGATCGTCGTTTCGCTCCCTAGGCGCGAAGCTGAACACGCTCCCATCTGCGCGGCGCAATAGCGGCCGACCAAGCGCCCGCTCGGCCCTTAAAAAGTACTCCCTGACCAGCCTGTTTGGCCCCACCTTCATAACGTGACGATCTTGATGCTCTCGGATCGCAGCCAGCGCGCTGACATCATAGCCTGCCCGGTAACGTTCTTTCAGCGCGTCAGGAACTGGTTCTTGCGACACCTGCATCATGCCAGACATGCGGCCGTAAGCATCAGTCCAAGGAACCAAGTCTTCATCCGCAAGTCCCACGAATAGGCGCTGCTCATCTTTTTGACGTTTCAACATTGCGCGTTGCGTCGATGTCGCGCGTAAAACCGCCGCGACGCTGTCTCGCACTGCGGGGGCGAGCAGGCTCGGCACGTGGTGGATTTCTTCCACTAAGTCTTGCCTGGTTCCCGGCCGGCGTTGCTTCTCCGCAAAGTGGACTAATGCCGTGGCCGGCTCCGGGGCTCCATAAATACGGGGGTGGGGGAGGGCGTCGCTTCGGGTAATCAGAGTGGAGCTAGGCAGCAATGCCAACTCTCCGATCCGGAAGCCGGTAATAATCAGAAGTCGGATCTGATGAAATCGAACCAAGTCTGAGGTTGTTTTGGGTTGCTCTGAAAAGACGATACGGACGAGCTCGGCAAGCGCGCGTTCGTCGGGGAGCTGCTCTTCAAAATGACGATCACTAAGCTTGGAACGAAGCGCTGCTGGACGCTTTTTGTCGGTCTGGCGACGAGCAACTTGTACGAGACGTTCGGCCTGCGCTTGTAGCGAGGCATCATCAGGATAAGCCTCGCAGTACTGGGCTAATGGTCGGTGTTTGGCGAAGTTATAGGTGTCAAACCAGACCGCAATTAGCGCCTTCAGCGTCGACGCGCGCTTTGCGGAGGGGCTAGCTAGCAACGCTACATTAAAGGCGAGCTGCACTTGATCAGCGCCCAGATTGGCCGGCGAAACATCGCCAGCGCATCCGGCCAAGATTCGAAATGATGGCCCGACATTACTTTCAAAATTCTGCGGTCTGTTATTTTTAACTAGCAGGTCATGTAGGGCAATAGCTTTGTAAAGCTCGATCCAGCCCACCCCCATAACGGCGGGCATTGTCGCGCCCGTCAGTGTTTGGAGCGCCTCCGCAGCTGATCCCATAGCGGCAAAGCTTGAGAGCCAGGAAGCGCGGCCCGAGCTATCTTTTGCGATCGCGGCAAGATCCCATCGTTGACCTCGCGGAACGCCCCCATCAGTGGGATCCCAAGGCAAATCCCAAGCGAGACCATGCGCAGCCGCGAGTTGCTGTCCTCTTCGAACAAATGCGTCCAACTCAATCGTCATGTCCGCCCCCCTCGCGAGCCATTTCGGCGACCTCTTCAATTGCCTCTAGCGTCAAGCGGAGCTGCATCATTGCTGGGCTGACTCTGGCTATGCGCTCTGGCTGGTCGAACCTGCGCACTACCTCCCGCATATCCTCGAGCAGCAATCGATGAACCCTCTCTTCAGAGACGGGGAGGAACTTGTGGCAGGTGTAGCAGGCGAGAACCGGGTTTCGCTGGCAGGACGACTGGCCAGCCTTACATGCCCCAATCCCCGTAATCGGGAAGCCATGCGGTATGCCGGCGATCTGTTGATCAATTGGCCTTGAAAGTAGTTCTGCCGCAGTGATCAGGTCGCCGCGGGCAGCTGCTGCTACGCCCTGATATGCTGGTGAGTACCCCATGGCCGCATTGACGAGGCTCGCCTGGGTAGATGAAGATGAGAAGTACACATTTGCCGTTGTAACGTCAGTGTGGCCGAGAAAATCTGTCAAGCTCTCCCGAGAAACTCCAGCGTCTACAAGTCTTTGCGCGCTCGTATGCCGCAGGTCCCCTCCAGAGTGTCTTTTCCCCGTAATTTCCGCCATCCAGGATGAAATCGCAGCACCAACTTGATCCGGCGTCATGTCGAAGAATTTCTGTGCAGGCTTTCGCCGGCGCGCAGACCACTCTTTAAAAATGGGGACCCAGCTCGTTTGGATTCGACGATTGACGGTGCGGCCGACCTTTTGACCTCTTTGTTTCAACAGTTCGACACGAACATGAAGGGTGTTGTCGCTGTGGAAGACAAAATCTTCTTTTTCAAGTGAGGCGATCTGGGTTCTTCTCAAGCCAAACTGAAACGCAAGCGCCAAAACTCCTGCGGCCTGAAGTTCGCCCACGCCACGCAATCGGCACGCATTGCGCGCTGTCTGGTCTAGGAACTCGGTGAGCATACTTTGCTGAGCCGTTGCAACCATACTGGAGCCGTCTCTGACGCCCGCATACTTACTCAGCTCGTGGCCAGGTAATGATCGCACCAAGCTGACGTCCGACGACCTCCACTGCCCAACGCCCCACTCGCAAGCGAAGCGAAGAGCCGACCGAATAGCGACCGCCTGGTGGCGGCTCAGCGAATTTCGGAACGTGTCGATCCACATATTCTGGAACGCAGAGGGTGGTTCTGTCGCTACTGCAAAAATGATAGTGCGCAGTGCTCCTGACGCATTTAGATCGCAGAATGCGCGATAGTAATTTTGAACCGTAATTACAGATCCCCTCGTTAGTATATCAACAAGATGACCCTTAATGAAGGATTCAATCCAGGCGTGCCCAAAGTCTATGTCTACAATAAAATTTTGACCATTTACTGGAATGACCCATTTTTCTGTAGCTGGGTTTCGTAAAATTTGTTCGCACCGCCCAAATCTATCAAAATATTTCACCAGCGGCGGTAGGGCTGGGAGTGCGGGGAGGGGGATCTGCACTCCATTCGAAGCCGTTACGAAGTCGTGCTCCATCATGCCCACGCTCCATGCCGAAGCGCCGAAAGTGCATCATCAAACGTTTCGTCCCACATCTTCGCATATCTTGGGTCGAAGAAAGCCCTCGCATAGTGGAAGGGCATTTCAGAGCCGGGTGCCCAACCGAAAAAGGGCCGCATGCGTCGAACCATTTCATCGTGACTCATGCCGCTGTCTGCAAATCGCTGAAATCGAACTACGGCCGCAGTGTGCCTCAGCGAGTGTGGCGACATTCCTCCACCCGCCTTCACTTGAAGTGATTGAAGGGCATCATTCGACAACCTCTTCTTGGCTTGAGCGAACACGAGATCAACGCTCTGCCGAGACAGTGGGCGTCCTTCCTGCGACGACAGAAGAAACGCGTGAGGAGGATTTCCTCGACATTGACTGACGTAAATGTCGATCGCGCTTACCAACTCCTTCGAAAGCGGCAGTTGGCGACTAGCCCAACCATTCTTCAGGCGTGGGGCTCGCGCACGAATGTCGTGCTGTTCGGATGCCTCAATTGTCACCCAATACACTTGCGTTCCTGTCCTAAAATCGAACTCATTGGCGACGCTATCTGGTGTAAGAAGGAGCAGCTCTCCAAGACGAAGCCCCAACTGAAACAACATCATGAATATAATGAAGTTGCGAAAACGAGACGCTTCAGTGCGAAACGGGTTGCGGGCACTATCTGGTCTAATGATATCAAACAGTTCCTCCAGAACATCGGCCGGAACCGACCGAACGGGTATGTTTCTCGGCACGGATCGGCTACGAAGCTGCGCGTATGTTCGTTCAAGCCGTTTAAGCTCGCGCGACAAATCAGGGCTTTCTGCGCCAATGACGGTTGCGAGGAAGCTGAACACGAACCGTTTTTGGATCGCCCACAGCTTGTCGTCGCTGCCGTGTGCCTGGTGCCCAATAAGAGCTGACGAGAGCACACGTTCTAGATCGAAGATATTTGCCGTCATCAAGGCGCTATCCAGGTCGACACTCGGGTTCAGTGCTTCGGCGTCGCGGTATAAGCGCCCGATTGAAAGAGCGTGTTTTTCCCGAGTCGCGACTGCTTGATGCGCTCGCAGGAAGTCGAGCCAGATGGTCGCCGCATATCGAGGAAACCCGTCGGGATCTGTGCAGCGCGGACCAACTAATGCTGGTGGAATCAAACTCATACACAGACACACATTCAACCGTAGCCGTTTCGGGCTACAGCAGGTTTTGATCGGGGTAATCAAGGGGGAAGGTTTGCGCGGTGGCCCGCGGACTTACGCGCTGCTGCGTGATTTGAATGCTCCGCAGCGCGTAAGTCCGCTCTGGTTTGCAACAGGTGCGAACATGGTCGGCCTTCGCATAATATATCTTAGGCGATAAATCGAACATCGCCTCACAGATCATCGACGCTCGCGTCTGCGGCGGCTTTCGCCTCTTCCTTGAGCCAGGCGGCGAAGGCTCGGGCGGGCGTTGACGCGCCGCTGCGCTTGATCAGTACGTAATAAGCCAGCGCCGTGCTCAGCGCGCCGTCGGCGAAAGGCGCCACCAGGCGACCGGACGCCAGATCCCCCGCCACGAAAGCAAACGGCGCCAAGGCCACGCCCTGGCCGTGCGCGGCCGCTTCAATAGCCAACGCGGTCTGATCAAAGCGCGGCCCTGACTGGGCGTCGATGCTCGTCAGTCCACGAGCCTTGAACCAGGCCGCCCAGTCCGGACGCGGTTCCTCCAGCTCACTGGGACGCAGGTGGATCAAGGCATGATGCGCCAAGTCCGCCGGACGGCGTAAGGCGTTCCCGCCCATGGTTAACGACGGAGCGCAAACCGGGGTTACGTCGGCGTCAAGCAGCTTTTCGGATCGCACCCCGGAATAGTCGCCCCGACCATAACGAACGGCCACATCAACCCGGCCGCCGCTGACGTCGGCGAGGCGCATGTCGGCGGACATCCACACCTCGATCTCAGGGTGCGCGGCTGTGAAACGGGCGATGCGCGGCGCCAGCCATTTTGAGGCGAAGGACGGCGGCACGCTGACCGCCAGGGCGTGACGGCGATCGGGGCGATACAGCAGATCCCCTGCCCGTTTCAGATAGTCGAAGCCGTCACGCAGCAAGGGATAGAGTTCAGCGCCCAGCTCGGTCAGGGCGATCTGACGGCCTTCGCGGTGGAACAGCGGCGCGCCGGCGTGTTCCTCTAGGATGCGGATCTGCTGGCTGATGGCGCCTGGCGTGACCGACAGCTCTTCGGCGGCGCGTGTGATGTTCAGGCGACGTGCGGCGGCCTCGAACGCCTTCAGGGCGTTGAGCGGCGGAATCCGACTTTCGACGGCGATCTCTTTGCGGCGGGTCATCGACCGATCCAGTCAGGCGTCGGCAAGCCGCGCGCGTTCAGGAAGGCTTGGTCGTAGATCTTGCTGGCGTAGCGCTGGCCCGCATCGCACAGCACGGTCACGATGGTATGGCCGGGACCGAGATCACGCGCCATGCGGATGGCGCCGGCGATGTTGACCCCGCTGGACGGACCGAGGGACAGCCCCTCCTCTCGCACCAGGTCGAACAGGATGGGCAGGAATTCCGCATCCTCGATCCGATAGGCGTGATCGACCGACAGGCCGTTCAGATTGCCGGTGATGCGATTGACGCCGATCCCCTCGGCGACCGAACCGCCCTCGCCTTTCAGCACGCCCTCGGTGAACCAACTGTAGAGCGAGGCGCCCGGCACATCGGCGAGACCGATCTTCAGCGCCGGGTTCTGTTCGCGCAGATAGGTCGTGGTTCCGGTCAATGTCCCGCCCGAACCCACGGCGCAGATGAAGCCGTCGACGCGGCCGTCGGTCTGCTTCCAGATTTCGGGCCCGGTGGCTTCATAGTGGGCCTGACGGTTGGCCAGATTGTCGAACTGATCGGCGTAGTAGGCGCCGTTCGGCTCGCTGTCGTTCAGTTCCTCGGCCAGACGGCGCGAGAAATGGACGAAATGGTTCGGGCTGGCGAAGGGCGCAGGATCCACCTCGATCAGACGGGCGCCGTGCAGGCGGACGGCGCGCTTCTTCTCTTCCGTCTGGGTGCGCGGCATGACGATGACGACCGGATGGCCCAACGCCGCCCCGACCAGCGCAAGGCCGATGCCGGTGTTGCCCGCCGTGCCCTCGACGATCGTGCCGCCGGGCTTCAACGCGCCCGAGGCGCGCGCCGCGCGGATGATGCTGAGCGCGGCGCGATCCTTGATCGAACCGCCGACGTTCAGAAACTCGGCCTTGCCCAGAATTTCACAACCCGTGGCCTCAGACGCGCGTTTCAGGCGCACCAGAGGCGTGTTGCCGATCAGGCCGAGGACGTCAGGCGCGACAATCATGGAAAATCCGAACCATGGGGAGGAGCGCTCCTCTTAGCCACAGTTCAGATTTTCTAACAACCGCCCTAGATATGGATCACGCGGCCATAGGCGTCGAGCGCGGCCTCGTGCATGGCCTCAGACATGGTCGGGTGCGGATAGACGATGCCGTGGATGTCTTCCTCGGTCGCTTCCATGGTGATTGCGGTGACGTAGCCCTGGATCATCTCGGTGACGTCGGCGCCGATCATGTGGGCGCCGATCAGGGCGCCGGTCTTGGCGTCGAAAATGACCTTGACGAAGCCTTCGGTCTCGCCCGCCGCGATGGCCTTGCCGTTCACCTTGAAGGGGAAGCGGCCGATCTTGACCTCGCGGCCCTCGGCCTTGGCGCCCTGCTCCGTCACCCCGACCGAGGCGACCTGCGGCTGGGCGTAGGTGCAGCCGGCGATGGGCGAATGGACATTCGGCGTCTTGTAGCCGGCGATGTGTTCGGCGGCGTGGATGCCTTCGTGCGAGGCCTTGTGCGCCAGCCAGGGCGCGCCCGCGCAGTCGCCGATGGCGTACAGGCCCTTCACATTGGTCTGGCAGTGGCTGTCGGTCTTGATGTGGCCGCGGTCCAGTTCGACGCCTAGCGCCTCCAGACCGATGCCGTCGGTGTTGGCGGTGATGCCGACAGCCGAGATGCAGACCTCAGCCTCCAGGCTTTCGGTCTTGCCGTTGACCTCAAGATCGACCTTCACACCCTTGGAATCCTTGGAGACCTTCGTCACCTTGGCGCCGAGCTTGAACTTGATCCCGCGCTTCTCGAAGCCCTTCTGGGCGGCCTTGGAGACCTCTTCGTCCTCGACTGGCATGATGCGGTCGACGGCTTCCACGACCGTCACCTCGGCGCCGAGGGCGCGGTAGAAGCTGGCGAATTCGATACCGATGGCGCCCGAGCCGATCACCACGAAGGTCTTAGGCAGTTTCTTCGGCGCCAGGGCGTCGCGGTACGCCCAGATCTTGTCGCCGTCGGCCTCGAGCCCGATCTGCGGCAGGGCGCGAGCGCGGGCGCCGACGGCCAGCATGACGGTCTTGGCTTCGATCGTGCGCGAGCCGCCGGCCTTCAGAGCCACGACGACCTTCGGGGCGGCGGCGCCTTTCTCGAGCTTGGCCGAACCTTCGATGACCTCGATCTTGTTCTTCTTCATCAGGAAGCCGACGCCCTGATTCAACTGCTTGGCCACGCCGCGCGAGCGCTGGATGATGGCGTCGAAGTCGAACGACGCGCCCGAGGCGGACAGGCCGTAGTCCTTCAGGTGCGACAGGCTCTCGAACTTCTCGCCCGACTTCAGCAGGGCCTTGGTCGGGATGCAGCCCCAGTTCAAGCAGATGCCGCCCAGGTTCTCGCGCTCGATGATGGCGACCTTCTGGCCCAGTTGGCTGGCGCGGATGGCCGCGACGTAACCGCCGGGGCCCGAGCCGATGACGACGAGATCGAATTCTTGGGCCATGATCAGATCAACTTCTCGATGTCGGCCTTGATGGCCTCGGGTTCAGTCTGGGGCGAATAGCGCGCGATGACGCGGCCTTCGCGGTCGGTCAGGAACTTGGTGAAGTTCCACTTGATGGCCTGGGAGCCCAGGAAGCCGCGCTTCTGTTTGGTCAACCAGGCATAGAGCGGGTGCCGGTTCGGCCCATTGACCTCGATCTTGTCGAACAAGGGAAAGGTCACGTCGAAGCTGCTGGCGCAGAAGGCGGCGATTTCCGCCGCCCTCCCCGGCTCCTGTTGGCCGAACTGGTTGCAGGGAAAGCCCAGGACTTCGAACGGCGCGTCGGCGAAGTCGCGGTGCAGCTTCTCCAGCCCGTCGTATTGACCGGTGAAGCCGCACTTGGACGCCGTATTGACGATCAGCAACGCCTGACCGCGAAAGCGGTCCAGCGACACGTCCGCGCCATCAATGGCCCGGGCGGAGAAGTCATAGACCGAGGTCATGACCCCTCTCCTCCCTTACGCCAACATCGCCACGGGATCTTCGATCAGCGGCTTGAAAGCCTGCAGGAAGCGGGCGCCCGTCGCGCCGTCGACCACGCGGTGATCGCAGGTCAGGGTCACGGTCATGACGGTGGCCGGCACGATCTGGCCGTCCTTGACGACCGGGCGTTGTTCGCCGGCGCCCACGCTCATGATGCAGCCCTGCGGCTCATTGATGATCGAGGTGAACTGCTTGATGCCGAACATGCCCAGGTTGGACACGGAGAAGGTGCCGCCCTGGAACTCTTCCGGCTTCAACTTGCGCTCGCGCGCACGTTTGGCCAGGTCCTTGGACTCGGTCGCGATCTGGGCCAGGCCCTTGGTCTCGGCCTTGCGGATGATCGGGGTGATCAGGCCGCCGTCGATCGCCACCGCCATGGAGACGTCGGCGTTGTGGTGCATGGCGATGCCTTCGGGGGTGTAGGAGGCGTTCGCCTCCGGCACCATCTTCAGCGCCAGGGCGGCGGCCTTGATGACGAAGTCGTTCACCGAGACCTTGACGCCCTGCGGCTCCAGCATCTTGTTCACCTTGGCGCGAACGGCCATCAGCTGGTCGATCTCGCAGTCGATGAACAGCGGGAAGTGCGGCACGTTCTGCACGCTGTCGACCATGCGGCGGGCGACGGCCTTCTTCATGCCGTCCAGCGGGATCAGGTCGTAGCTGCCGTCCGGAATGCCCATCTGCGCCAGCGACAGGGCCTTGCGCGGCTCTGCGGCGGATGCAGCCGTCGTCGCGGCGGCGGCCGGTTGAGCGCCGCCCTTGCCTGCGGCCTCCACGTCGCGCTTGACGATGCGGCCGTGCGGGCCGGTGCCCTTGACGGTCTTCAGATCCAGACCGGCCTGGGCGGCCAGACGGCGCGCCAGCGGCGAGGCGAAGATGCGGCCGCCGTCGTCCGACTTCGGCGCGGCCGGAGCGGGCGCCGCTTCAGCCTTTGGAGCCTCAGCCTTAGGCGCTTCCGCCTTAGTCGCTTCGGCCGGAGCTTCGGTCTTCTTGGGCGCAGGCGCCACGGCGTCGCCGGACAGGCGGGCGATCGGCGTGTTGACCTTCACGCCCTCGGCGCCTTCCGGCACCAGAATCTCCAGCACTTCGCCCTCATCGACGGCTTCGACTTCCATCGTCGCCTTGTCGGTCTCGATCTCGGCGATGACGTCGCCCGCCGCGACGGTGTCGCCGACCTTGACGTGCCATTTGGCCAGGACGCCCTCCTCCATCGTCGGAGACAGGGCGGGCATCAGGATATCGGTCATGCCATCACCTTCTTCACGGCGGCGACGATCTTGTCGACGCCCGGCAGGGACAGGGCTTCCAGGTTGGCGGCGTAGGGCAGCGGCACGTCTTCCTGGTGCACGCGCAGCGGCGGAGCGTCCAGATAGTCGAAGGCGTGTTCGATCACGCGCGCCACCACTTCGGCGCCGACGCCCATCGGACCCCAGCCCTCTTCGGCCGAGACCAGACGGTTGGTCTTCTTGACGCTTTCGACGATGGTTTCGTGATCCAGCGGACGCAGGGTGCGCAGGTCGACGACCTCGACCGAGACCCCTTCTTCGGCCAGCTTTTCAGCGGCCTGAAGGGCGAAACCGACCATGCGGCTGTGCGCCGTGATGGTGACGTCCGTGCCTTCGCGACGAACCTTGGCCTTGCCGATCGGCACGACGTAGTCCTCGACGTCCGGCACGTCGAACTCGAGGCCGTACATCATCTCGTGCTCGAGGAAGACGACCGGGTTCGGGTCGCGGATGGCGGCCTTCAGCAGGCCCTTCGCATCAGCGGCGTCATAGGGGGCGATGACCTTCAGGCCCGGAACCTGAGCGTACCAGGCCGAATAGTCCTGGCTGTGCTGGGCCGCCACGCGGGCGGCGGCGCCGTTCGGGCCGCGGAACACGATCGGGCAACGGATCTGGCCGCCCGACATGTACAGGGTCTTGGCCGCCGAGTTGATCACGTGGTCGATGGCCTGCATGCCGAAGTTCCACGTCATGAACTCGACGATGGGTTTCAGACCCGCCATGGCGGCGCCGACGCCCAGGCCGGCGAAGCCGTGCTCGGTGATCGGGGTGTCGACCACGCGACGGTCGCCGAATTCCTGCAGCAGGTCGCGGCTGACCTTATAGGCCCCCTGATACTGGGCGACTTCCTCGCCCATCAGGAAGACAGCCTCGTCGCGGCGCATTTCCTCGGCCATGGCGTCGCGCAGGGCGTCGCGGATGGTGGTCTTGACCAGCTTGGCGTCGGCGGGGATTTCCGGGTCGCGCAGTTCAACCTTAGGCTTGACCGGGGCGTCGGCGGGCGCGCCTTCGACCTTGGCGGGTTCAGCCTTGGGCGCCTCGTCCGCCTTGGGTGCCGGAGCCGCAGCCCCCTCCTCGCCCGCCAGGCGGGCGATCGGCGTGTTGACCTTCACGTTCTCAGCGCCTTCCGGCACCAGAATTTCCAGCACTTCGCCTTCATCGACGGCTTCGACTTCCATCGTCGCCTTGTCGGTTTCGATCTCGGCGATCACCTGGCCGGCCGACACGACATCGCCAGCCTTGATGTGCCACTTGGTCAGCGTGCCCTCTTCCATCGTGGGAGACAGCGCCGGCATCAGAATGTCCGTCACGTATCAGGCCTCCACGTAGACGTCGGTGTAGAGCTCGGACGCATCCGGCTCAGGGCTCTCTTGAGCGAACTGCACAGCTTCGGCCACGATGGCCTTCACTTCGTTGTCGATCGCCTTCAACTCGTCCTCGGTCGCCTTGGCGGCGGCGAGCAGCATCTTCAGGTGGTCGATCGGGTCGCGGGTCTTCTTGACCTCGTCCACCTCTTCCTTGGTCCGGTATTTGGCCGGGTCGGACATGGAGTGGCCGCGATAGCGGTAGGTCTTCACTTCCAGAATATAGGGGCCTTCGCCGGCGCGGGCGCGGGCCACGGCGCGGGCGGCGGCGTCACGCACGGCCAGGACGTCCATGCCGTCGACCTGTTCGCCCGGGATGCCGAAGCTGGCGCCGCGCTGATACAGTTCGGTCGTGGACGACGAGCGTTCGATGCTCGTGCCCATGGCGTACTGGTTGTTCTCGATGATGTAGATGGCCGGCAGCTTCCACAGCTGGGCCATGTTGAAGCTCTCGTAGACCTGCCCCTGGTTCGAGGCGCCGTCGCCGAAATAGACGAAGCTGACCGAGTCATCGCCACGGTACTTGCCCGCGAAGGCCAGGCCCGTGCCCAGCGCCACCTGGGCGCCGACGATGCCGTGACCGCCGTAGAAGCCGGTCGGCACGTCGAACATGTGCATCGACCCGCCCTTGCCCTTAGACGATCCGCCGATACGGCCCGTCAGCTCGGCCATGACTTCCTTCGGGTCCATGCCCGCGACCAGCATGTGGCCGTGGTCGCGATAGCCCGTGATGATCTTGTCGTAGCCCTGCTTGACGCTCTCCTGAACGCCGACGGCCACGGCTTCCTGACCGATGTACAGGTGGCAGAAGCCTCCGATCAGGCCCATGCCGTACAGCTGGCCCGCGCGCTCTTCAAAGCGGCGGATGAGGACCATCTCGCGATAGAAACGCAGCAGGTCTTCCTTGGAAGCCTGAGGCGTGTTCGGAATCTTGTCGCCCGCGCTGGGCGAGTTTTTCTGAGCGGCGGCTTTCGCCATCCGGCATCTCCCGGCTTACACCCCTGTATCAGGGACTCTTATCGTTACGGAAAGGGGCTTTAGCAGCCTTCGTTCCCGAAACGCAAAGCAGCCGACCGGGCTGTAACAATAGTTCAGGAGGCGCGCGTCGCGTCAGGGTTGTGGCCGGCCGGGCCGTTCAGGCGGACCACATAGTCACGCGGGTCGGCAAAGCCGATCACCGCCCTCGCCCGTTCTTCCAGCAGATCCTTCGACAGGCTCTCGGTGCGCAGATAGCGAACGCGGACTTCCAGATCCTGACGCTGCTCGGCCAGGCGCATCAGCTGGGTCTGGCGCTGCGCCAGCAAAGCGTCGCGTTCACCGCCGCTTAGCAGGCCGCGTTCACCCGTCAGGGCCTGTACGCCCAGATAGGCGATCAGCAGCAACAGCAGGACGGTCGGCAAATAGGGCTTCATCTGCTCGGGCACGGCGGAAGCTCCTTCTGAGCGCGCATAAACACGGTGACCTATCAGTGACCGAAAATGCCTAACGAACCGTAGCTTGGCCGTAATTGCGAACGCCGCCCCCGAGGTTCGGAGGCGGCGTCCAGCACATCTTCGTGATGCGGCTTATTTCAGCAGCATGCCGTCGCCGAAATAGGCGGCCTGATCACCCAGCATCTCTTCGATGCGCAGCAGCTGGTTGTACTTGGCCGTGCGGTCCGAACGAGCCAGCGAGCCGGTCTTGATCTGACCGCAGTTGGTCGCCACGGCCAGGTCGGCGATGGTCGAATCTTCGGTCTCGCCCGAACGGTGCGACATCACGGCGGTGTAGCCCGCGCGGTGCGCCATATCGACGGCGTCCAGGGTCTCGGACAGGGTGCCGATCTGGTTGACCTTGATCAGAATGGAGTTGGCCAGACCTTCGCCGATGCCTGCGGCCAGACGGCGCGGGTTGGTCACGAACAGGTCGTCGCCGACCAGTTGCACGCGATCGCCCAGACGGTCCGTCAGCAGCTTCCAGCCGTCGAAGTCGTCCTCTGCGCAGCCGTCCTCGATCGAGACGATCGGGAAGCGTTCGACCAGATCGGCCAGGTAGTTGACCATGCCCTCGGCGTCGAAGGACTTGCCCTCGCCGGTCAGCTCATATTTGCCGTTCTTGAAGAATTCGGTCGAGGCGACGTCCAGCGCCAGGTGGAAGTCCTCGCCCGCCAGATAGCCGGCCGCCTGGCCCGCCTTGGTGATGAAGGTCAGGGCTTCGTCAGCCGAGGCCAGATTCGGGGCGAAGCCGCCCTCGTCGCCGACGTTGGTGTTGTGACCGGCGTCCTTCAACGCCTTCTTCAGGGCGTGGAAGATCTCGGCGCCCATGCGCAGGGCTTCCGAGAAGTTCTCGGCGCCCGTCGGCATGATCATGAATTCCTGGATGTCGATCGGGTTGTCGGCGTGGGCGCCGCCGTTGATGATGTTCATCATCGGCGTGGGCAGAATGCGGGCCGAGACGCCGCCAATGTAGCGGTGTAGCGGCAGACCGGCCGAGATGGCGCTGGCCTTGGCCACGGCCAGCGAGACGCCCAGCATGGCGTTGGCGCCCAGGCGCGACTTGTTCTCGGTGCCGTCCAGCTCGATCAGCGCTTCGTCGATGCGGCGCTGATCCTCGGCGTCCATGCCGGACAGGGCGTCGAAGATTTCGCCGTTGACGGCGTCGACCGCCTTCTCGACGCCCTTGCCGCCCCACATGTCCTTGTCGCCGTCACGCAGTTCAACGGCTTCGTGCGCGCCGGTCGAGGCGCCCGACGGCACCGCCGCGCGGCCGAAGCTGCCGTCTTCCAGGATCACGTCCACTTCGACCGTCGGATTGCCCCGGCTGTCGAGAATCTGGCGGGCGACGATGTCGACGATATCGGTCATGAAACTCTGCGCTCTGACTGAGTTGGAAAAGGTGGGGTCGGTTTAGACCAGACCCGCTGAAATCGCCACAGGCGAAGCTGGGGCGGCATATGCGAAAACGGCGCGCGAGAAACTCGCGCGCCGCTGAATTTTTGCGCCCGACCGAAGCCGGATCGCCAGAGGAAGACTTAGTCTTCCTGCTGGGTCAGAACCTGACGGCCTTTGTACATGCCGGTCTTCAGGTCGATGTGGTGCGGACGACGCAGTTCGCCGGTGTCCTTGTCTTCGACATAGGTGTTGGCGCCCAGGGCGTCATGAGCACGACGCATGTTGCGACGCGAGGGGGATACTTTGCGCTTCGGAACGGCCATGTCCGTCTCAATCTCTAAGTCGGTGCGCCGGTGAAGACGCGAAAACAACAGCGGCGGCCCCCCGATAAGAGCCGCCACGCGAGGGCGGGCTTATGCATGAAGACGCAACCGATTTCAAGGGTCTCGACGCAGACTGACGGAACAGGCGTCAAACCCCGGCCGTCAGGCTTTGCGCCACGGCCTCGCCGATAGCCAGCGAACTCGTTAGGCCGGGACTTTCGATGCCGAACAGCGCCATCAGCCCCTCCATTCCGTGATTCGCTGCGCCATGAAGCTGGAAGTCAGGCTGCGGTTCGCCCGGCCCGTGCAGCTTGGGCCGGATGCCGGCATAGTCGGGCGTCAGCCGCTCGACCGTTACGCCGGGGCAGAAACGGCGGATATAGCGGGCGAACTCTTCCGCCTTGGCCGGATCGACCGAATAGTCCTCGGTCTCGACATAGGCCAGGTCGGGGCCGAACACGCCCTGCCCGCCCAGATCCTTGCGGTAGTGGGTGCCCAGCGCGCCGGGAATCGGCGGCGGATAGATCAGGCGGTCGAACGGCGCCGGTCCTGTCAGGCGGAAATAGATTCCCTTGCCTAGATGGCGCGCGGGAATGTCTGCCGTCGGGTAGCCCTCGATTCGCGCCGCGACCTCTTGCGCCGACAGGCCGGGCGCCGTGACCAGCAGGCGGCTGGTCAGGGTCATCGCCCCCTCCCCGCCCACACGGATGGAGAATCCTCCGCCTGGCAGGCGTTCCGCCCCCTCGAACGGCGCCGAGATGACGACTGCGCCGCCCGCGTCCTCGATCTCGCCCTGAAGGGCCAGCATATAGCCGTGGCTGTCGAACACCCCGCTCTCGGGCGACAGAATGGCGGCGTGAGCGTTCAACTCCGGCTCCAGCGCTCGCGCCTGGGCGCCGGTCAGATGCTCGAGCCGTTCAACACCGTTGGTCGTGGCCTGCTGGAAGATGGCCTCGATGCGTTCGACCTCAGCTTCCTCGGTCGCCACGACCAGCTTGCCGCATTTCCAATGATCGACCTTGCGGCTTTCCAGGAAGTCATAGAGGGCGCGCCTTCCCTCGACGCAGAACTTCGCCTTCAGGGAGCCGGTCGGATAGTAGAGCCCGCCGTGGATCACCTCGGAATTGCGCGAGGAGACCCCCTGGCCGATGTGCGGCTCCTTCTCCAGCACCAGCACCGTCAGGCCGCGTCGCGACAGCGCCCGGCCGCAAGCCAGCCCCACAGCCCCCGCGCCCACGACCGTCGCATCGAAGTCGAAAGGCGCGCCCATGGTTCTACCTCTTGCCGTAGAGGGCCTTGGCCCGGCCCTCGAAACACTGGATCAGCTTGTCGACCGCCCGGTCGAAGTTCGCCTGAAGCATCATGTCCAGCATGCGCGATTTGAAGGCGAAATCGATGAAGAATTCCAGTCGCGTTCCCTGCGGATGCGGATGGAACTCCCAACGGTTCTTCAGGTGCTTGAACGGGCCGCGGATCAGGCCGACCTCGACCTTGGGCGCGTGGACATCGTGACGCACCCATGTCGAGAACTTCTCGGTCAGGAAGGCGAAGCCGACCCCCGCCTCGGCGTCCAGCAGGTGAACGCCCGGCGCCTCGTCCCGCACGTTCCAGACGCGCATGGACGTGATCCACGGCACGAAGTCGGGATAGGCGCGCACGTCCGCCACCAGCGCGGCGAGTTGTTCCGGCGCATAGGGCAGGATGCGCGTTACGCGATGGACGGCCAAAGGATCAGCGGCCGTTCCGGGACGACAACTGGGCCTCGCGCACCGCCCGCAGCCGGGCGAAGTCGTCGCCCGCGTGGTGCGACGAGCGCGTCAACGGCGAGGACGACACCATCAGGAAGCCCTTGGCCCGCGCGATCGCCTCATAGGCCTTGAACTCTTCGGGCGTGACGAAGCGGTCGATGGCCGCGTGCTTGCGCGTCGGCTGCAGGTACTGGCCGATGGTGATGAAGTCGACGCCGGCGGAGCGCATGTCGTCCATCACCTGCATGACCTCTTCCTTGGTCTCGCCCAGGCCGACCATGATGCCGGACTTGGTGAACTGGTTGGGGTCGCGCTCCTTGACCATCTGCAGCAGGCGCAGGGAGTGGAAATAGCGGGCGCCGGGGCGGATCTTCAGATAGAGGCGTGGAACCGTCTCGAGGTTGTGATTGAAGACGTCGGGCGTCGCGTCGATCATCACCTCGGCTGCGCCGTCCTTGCGCAGAAAGTCTGGCGTCAGGATTTCGATCGTGGTTTTGGGCGCCTGAATGCGGATCTGGCGCACCACTTCGGCGAAGTGGGCGGCGCCGCCGTCGGACACGTCGTCGCGGTCCACCGAGGTGATGACGACGTGGTTCAGCTCCATCTGGGCCACGGCCAGACCGACCTTGGCCGGCTCTTCCGGATCCAGCGGCTGCGGCAAGCCGGTCTTCACGTTGCAGAAGGCGCAGGCCCGCGTGCAGGTGTCGCCCATGATCATCAGGGTGGCGTGCTTCTGGCTCCAGCACTCGCCGATGTTCGGGCAGGCGGCCTCTTCACAGACGGTATGCAGCCCCTTGGAGCGCACGATGTCCTTGGTCGCGTTGTACTGGCCCGAGCCGGGCGCCTTCACGCGCAGCCAGTCAGGCTTCTTCAGCACCGCCGATTCCGGGCGGTTCTGCTTTTCCGGGTGACGAAGCTCGGACGGCTTCTTCTGCAGGGTGTCGATCAGCGTGACCATCGCCGGCGGTCTGGCTCCTGTTTATGAAGGCGGCCCAATTCTTGAGGCTATGTCGGCCTTCCGATGTACAAAGGCAAGGCACAGACGGTTTCAGTCCGAGAACAGAACGCCATCACGCGACGTTACGCATCTTTTCAAGGCGACCTTACGTCACTAGGTTCCGGCCTCTTGTAACCGAGAGAGCCCCCTCAGAGCTCTCCGAAGGAGGACGTGCTTGCTGCGGGCAGCCCTGGACCAAAAGGTCTACGACGAGACTCTGTTCGACGCGCTGATCGATGCGCGCGCCCGCTACGGCGACAAGGAGATTCTGGAGGACCAGGATCGCCACCCCCTGACCTATACCGGCCTGATCCGCGCCGCCTTCGTGCTGGGCCGCAAGATCGCCAAACTGACCCAGCCGGGCGAACGCGTCGGCGTGCTGCTGCCGTCCAGCGCGGGCGTGGTCGTGACCTTCTTCGCCCTGCACGCCTTCGGGCGCGTGCCGGTCATGCTGAACTTCACCTCGGGCGAGGCCAATCTGACGGCGGCGCTGAAAACGGCGGGCGTGAAGAAGATCCTGTCGGCCAAGCGCTTCGTCACCCAGGCCAAGCTGGACGACCTGATGGAGGCCCTGGGCGAGGTTTCCGAGATCGTCTGGCTGGACGACATCCGCAAGACCATCGGCCTGGCCGACAAGTTGTTCGGCCTCAGCGCCGGCATGGCGCCCAAGCGGTTCCGCGTGAAGACCGACCCGGATTCGGCGGGCGTGGTCCTGTTCACCTCAGGCAGCTTCGGCGCGCCCAAGGGCGTGGTGCTGAGCCAGAAGAACCTGGTCGCCAATGCCCGCCAGGTGGCCGCCCACATCGAGCTGGACCCTGACTGGGTCATGTTTAACCCGCTGCCGACCTTCCACTGTTTCGGCCTGACGGGCGGGGTCATCCTGCCGCTGCTGCAGGGGCTGAAGGCGTTTGAATATCCCTCGCCGCTGCACGCCAAGCAGATCACCGACCTGCTGCCCCAGGTGAAGGCGTCGATCTTGTTCGCGACCGACACCTTCCTGAACCAATACGCCCGCGTGGCTGAACCCGGCGACTTCGCCACCCTGCAGTTCGCCGTGGCGGGTGCGGAAAAGGTCCGCGACGAAACGCGCCAGATGTTCAACACCAAGTTCGGCGGCGTCGAACTGCTGGAAGGTTACGGCGCCACCGAGGCGGCGCCTGTGGTGGCGGTGAACCATCCTGACCGCAATCGGCCGGGCACGGTGGGCCAGATTCTGCCGGGCATGGAATACCGGATCGAACCGGTGGAGGGCATCGAGGTCGGCGGTCGCCTTTACCTGCGCGGGCCGAACGTGATGGAAGGCTACATCTCGCCGAACGACCCGGACAATCTGGAGCCGCTGGCCGACGGCTGGCACGACACCGGCGACATCGTCGACATCGACGCCGAGGGCTACATCACCATCTTGGGTCGGGCGAAACGCTTCGCCAAGATCGGCGGCGAGATGGTGTCCCTGACAGCAGTCGAGGGCATGGCCGGCGGCGTCTGGCCGACCGGCCACCACGCCGTGGTCGCCGTGCCCGACAGCAAGAAGGGCGAACGCCTGGTGTTGGTTACAGACGTCGCAGGCGCCGAAAGCGCCCGTCTGACGGAATGGGCCCGCGACAACGGCGCGCCCGAGCTGGCCGTGCCGAAGAAGATCATCAAGGTCGACACCATCCCGGTCCTGGGCACCGGCAAGACCGATTATGTGACCATCCAGAAGATGGTTGAGGATGAACTGAAGCGCGCGTGACAAGGCGCTTGCCGTTCGACGCCAGTGTCATAACCTCGGCTGTCCGGTCCCGCTTGCGGGGCGCTACGGCCGAGGAGACTTCATGGCCCGACGTTCGACATCCCTGGCCAATTGGGAGCCGCATTTTCTCAGCATTCTGAGAATTGTCTCCGGCCTGCTGCTGCTCCAGCACGGCGCGCAGAAGATCCTGGGCTTCCCGCCAGGCGGGCGCGGCGGCGTGGTCGACCTGTCGACGCTGGCGGGCTGGTCCGGGCCGATCGAACTGGTCGGCGGCGTCCTGCTGGTGCTGGGCCTGTTCAGTCGCCCGACCGCCTTCATCCTGTCGGGCTTCACCGCCGCGGCCTATTGGATGGTCCACGCGCCGCAGAGCCCCTACCCCATCAACAACGGCGGGGAGTTGGCGGCGCTCTACTGTTTCGTCTTCCTGTATCTGGTCTTCGCCGGACCGGGGCCGTGGTCGCTGGACAACGCCCTGCGCGGCGGCCGCCGTTAAGATAGGCGGCGCGGCGTCCGGTCAGCCGATCCGGACGCCCGTCATCGAGATCGAGCCGCCCTCGATCACGTCGTTGAAGAAGCTCAAGGGCTCGCCCGGCGCCTGCTGGGCGGCCACATAGAGCAGCGGCAGATAATGTTCGTCCGTCGGCACGCTGAGCTGCGCCTGCTCGGCCAGATGCACCCAGTCGATCAGGGCGTCATGGTCGCCCGCCGTGAAGGCGCGCTTGACCGCCTCATTGAAGTCGACGGCCCAGTCATAGGGTTCGCCGCCCGCCCGCTTCCACGTCCGCAGATTGTGCACGAAGTCTCCCGAACCGGCGACGATCACGCCCTCCTCACGCAAGGGACGCAGGCGCTTGGCCAGTTCATAATGCGCGCGGGCGTCGATGGTGCGATCCAGCGACAACTGCACCACGGGCACGTCAGCGTCCGGCCAGACATGAGCCAGCACGGACCAGGTTCCGTGATCCAGTCCCCACTGCGTCGTCTGCACCGCGCCGGTCAGCTCCGCCACCCGGTCCGCCAGAGCGGGCGAGCCGGGCGCAGGATACTGCATGGCGTGAAGTTCAGGTGGAAAGCCCCCGAAATCATGGATGGTTTCCGGGCGCGTCTGCGCCGTCACGCCCAGCCCGCGCGTCTCCCAGTGAGCCGAGACCATGACGACGCCTTTCGGCTTGCCGATCTCCTCTCCCAGCGCGCGCCAGGCGTCCGCGAAGGGACCGCCCAAGGCGTTCATGGGGGAGCCGTGACCAAAAAAGAGTGCTGGCTGGCGCATGATATTAACCGTGCAGCTTCTTGGGCGTTACGGGTCCAGGGAGAGTGAAATATGACGCTCATATAGCAACTGCATCAGTGTCTGATTTAAGGTTCTCATGCAGCTCTACAAGAGCCTCGTTTCAAAAATCCGCCATGCCGATCGGACAGATGCGCTGATAGAAGGCCGGATCGGCCGGAACCCGCGCGCCCCTCGACTGCAGAAAGCGATGCTCAACCACCATGGCCTGCTGTTCGATGTTCAGGCCGATCCACTCGCAGCGTTCATCCACCGGATAGGCGTAGGCGCCCGGCCCGTCGCCCGCCTTCAGCTTTCCGGTCAGCAGGTTGACGCCGTTCTGGGCCTGCCAGACGTGAACCAGTTCGTGAATGAAGACGGCCTGGGTCCGCAGCGGCGCCTGCGACAAATCCGGCGCCAGGGTCGCCTTGGGCCAGACGATCCAGTCGCGCCCGAACCAGCGTCCCGGTACGAACGCCCTGTCGAACGGCCAGGGCGAGCCCAGGAAGCGGATGTCGTCCAGCCGCAAATCGCGCCCGAACACCTCGCGCGCCAGCGCCGCCTCCCCATGGGCCAGCGGCCGGATCATCGTCCAACCCATTCCCAATGCCAGGGCTCATAGACGTAGGGCACGAAGCCGAACCGCCCGGCGTTCTTGACCAGCCAGCGATAGGTCGGGGTCTGGCTCATGTGGCGACGGCTGTGGGCGTCGGTGGAATCGACCCCCATGCCCTGCAAGTGGCCGACATACAGGTCGACGGCCGTGCCGGTGCGGTGCGGCGAGCAGGCGGCGCGACGTATGCCGTCACAATTGCCGTCGCGGGCGCATCGCGCTGCATCAGCCTCAGGGTCGCGGAAGGAGGAGAAGACGCGCAACAGCTCCGGTTCTGCAGCGATCTCGGGAACCTCGGCGCGCGCCGCCGCCGCCATGGCGCGATAGGCGTCCAGCACGTCGCGACGCAGCAGGCGCGTCAGGCGCTCGGCGTGCTCCTCGCCTGTCGTCAGATAGGCCAGGTCGCCGACAGGCGGCGGATCGGGGCATTCGCCCCTCACCCGCGCCATGACGAAGGGCCGTCGCTCTTGCCACAGCCCGCGCAACACCTGGAAAGTCGCCTGATCGAACCGTCCGCTGGCGGCCAGGCCATAGCGCGCCTGAAACGTCGCCAGGGCCTCGGCGAAGCCCGCTGACGTCGGATCGCAGGGCGAGCCGACCTCTTGCTGCATCAGCGGCACATAGGCTTCCCAACCCAGTTCCGAAGGCCCGAACGGCGTCCACTCCAAGGCGTAAAGCGATATGGCGTTCGCCTCGGCCGTGTCGTCCCATGCGCCAGGCATCCGGTCGCAGATTTGCGCCGTCGGAATCGGTTCGGGCGCCTCGGCGCGCGCCTGCCCGGCTAAGGCGGCGACGGTCAGGGCGGCGAAGAGAGAGGCGGACGCTTTCCACATGGCCGCAGCAGGCCCCAGGATGAGAGTCGCCGCAAGCCCCCGCGCGGTCTTCGCGCCTGCGTCGAAAACCTGCATGGTGACGGTTGCGGCCGACTCGCGCCGTGATCGGGCCGTGACCGCATGACCGCAACCGCCGCGCCTTCGTCCGCCATCGCCGCGCCCGACGCGCCGCGCCGATCCAACGCCATCCTGGCCGCCTTCTCAGGCCCGTGCCTGCCGCTGGCGGCCTTTGGCGTGGCCCTGCCGGTCACTCTGCCGGAATTCTACGCCACCCATGTCGGCATGGAGATGGGCATGGTGGCCGCCGTCTTCATGGCCGTGCGGCTGATCGACATCGTGTTCGACCCCTTCATCGGCTGGGGCATGGACAAGACGCGCACGCGTCTGGGTCGCTATCGCCCGTGGATGGCGGTGGCGACGCCGATCCTGATGCTGGCGGCGCTGATGATGTTCGTGACGGTCCAGCCGGGCGCCGGGCCGGTCTATCTGTTCGCCTGGCTGCTGGTGCTCTACCTCGGATTTTCGATGGGAACCCTGAGCCAGTTGGGCTGGGCCGCCGTGCTGGCGCCGCAGTACGACCAACGCAGTCGCGTCTACGGCTGGTGGCAGGTGTTCAACATCATCGGCGTGATCCTGATCCTGATCCTGCCGACCATCGTGGTGAAGACGGGCCTGGGAAACTACGTCGACGGCGTTCGCATCATGGGCTGGGCCATCATCATCGCCCTGCCGCTGACCATCGGCCTGGCCATGGTCGCCGTCCCCGAGCCGGTCAACGCGGGCGCCGCACCGCACGGCGGGCCGAGCGCCTACCTGGCCCTGTTCAAGATGAAGACGGTGCGCAAGCTGCTGATCGCCGACCTGTTGCTGGGCATCGCGCCGGGCATCACCGGGTCGTTGCTGTTCTTCTTCTTCGGTCAGATCAAGGGCTACGACCACACCCAGGCGTCGCTGTTCATGCTGATCTACTTCATGGCCGGCCTGGTCGGGGCGCCCATCTGGGCCTGGCTGGCGACCAAGATCGGCAAGGATCGCGCCCTGGCCGTGGCCAGCCTGATCTTCGCCGTCTTCTACGTCGGCGCGACCCTGGTTCCCGGCGGCAACTTCGCCCTGACGGCGGTCGCCATGTTCATCGCCGGCCTGCCCTATGCGGCGGGCTTGTTCCTGTTGCGCGCCATGATGGCGGACGCCGGCGACGAAGTGCGGCTGGAGACGGGCGTGGACCGCACCGGCCTGATGTTCTCCATCCTGTCGGCCACGACCAAGATGGGTCACGTCTTCGCCCTGATCCCCTACGCCATCCTGCCGCTGGTGGGGTTCAGGGCCCTGCCGGGGCCGGAGGGGAACAGCGAGTTCTCGCTGCTGGTCCTGCAGATCCTGTTCATCGCCGTGCCGGGCCTGCTATTGGCGGCCACCGCCGGGGTGCTGAAGGGCTATCCCCTGACGCCGCAGCGGCATGACGAAATCCGCGCCGCCCTGGCGCAAAGAGACGCCGGACACGCCTGAATGACCCATCCCGTCGACCGCCTGAAGGACATCATGGTTCGCCTGCGCGATCCGAACGGCGGCTGTCCCTGGGACGTGGAGCAGACCTTCCAGACGATCGCTCCCTATACGATCGAGGAGGCCTATGAGGTCGCCGACGCTATCGAGCGCGGCGACATGGACGAGTTGAGGATCGAACTGGGCGACCTGCTGTTCCAGGTGGTCTTCCACTCGCGCATGGCTGAAGAGGCGGGGCATTTCCGGCTGGAGGATGTGGCCGAGGCCATGGCGGACAAGCTGGTTCGCCGCCACCCGCATGTCTTCGGCGACGAAGCTGCCAAGGCCACCGGCCCGGCCCAGAAGGACCGCTGGGAGGACATCAAGGCCGCCGAGCGCAAGGCCAAGGAACAGCATGGCGTGCTGGACGACGTGCCAGTCGGCCTGCCCGCGCTGACCCGCGCGGCCAAGCTGACCAAGCGCGCAGGCCGCGTCGGCTTCGACTGGCCCTCGACCGACGAGGTCTTCGATAAGCTGGCCGAAGAGGTCGAGGAACTACGCGTCGAGATCGCCGCCGGCGACAAGGAGAAGGCGCGCGAGGAACTGGGAGACCTGCTGTTCGTCGTCGCCAATCTGGCCCGCAAGCTGGAGGTCGAACCGGAAGACGCCCTGCGCGCCGCCAACGCCAAATTCGTGCGCCGTTTCGAATTCATCGAGGCCGAACTGAAGAAGGACGGCCGCACGCCGGAACAGTCCGACCTGCCCGAAATGGACGCCCTGTGGGACGCCGCCAAGGCGGCCGAGCGGGCGTGAACCGGAGGCCGTTTGACCTCATCATCTTCGACTATGACGGGGTCATCGCCGACAGCGAGCTTCTGAACAATGCGGTGATGGCCGAACTGCTCAGCGAAATCGGCCTGCCGACCACGCTGGACGACGCCCTGGCGACCTATCTGGGCAAGCGATGGCTGGACTGCGAGCCGATCATTTCCGAACGCCTGGGCGCGCCCTGCCCGCTCGGCGTGCAGGATGAATGGACGCGCCGCTGCCACGATCGCGCCCAACGTGACCTGACGGCCGTCGCGGGATTCGACGCCTTCCTGGTTGGGCGAGACGAACGGCGCTGCATCGCCTCTTCCAGCCCGCCCGACTGGATCGAGTTGGGCCTGCGCTGCTTCGGCGCCCACGACGCCTTCGCCGGACCGATCTTCAGCGCCGCCGTTCATGTGAGCCGGGGCAAGCCGCATCCCGACCTGTTCCTGTACGCCGCCGACGCCATGAAGGCGGCGCCGCAACGCACTCTGGTGATCGAGGACAGCCCGACCGGCGTCTTGGCGGGCGCGGCGGCGGGCATGACCGTGGTCGGCCTGTGCGCAGGCGGCCATATTCGCGGCGATCACCCCGAGCGTCTGAAGCTGGCCGGAGCACATCAAGTGTTCGACAGCTACGCGGACCTGGCCGCCTGGATCACAGACGCCGCCTAGACGTAGCGCAGTTCCTGCAGGTCGATCTCGCGGATCAGCTTGCGCGCTGTCTCTTCATCGATCAGCCGCTGGCGACCCAGGCGCACCAGTTCCTCACGTTCAGCGACAAGACCGATCAGGCGGAGACGACGTTCGATCTCATCGGCGCGGCGGGCCTGGACAACGGCGTCAGCCTCCATGTTGGCCCGCATGTCGATGCGGTGGCGATAGACTTCCATCACCCGCGTCGCCGTCTCAGCGTAGAAGTCAGGGTCAAGCTTGCCCTCAGCCATGGCGTGCTGAGCGTCCTCGATGGCGCGAATGGCGGCCCAGGCGGCGGCGACGCGGGACCGGCTTTCTTCGGCTTGATGATCGTCCTCGGGCGGAAGCTGCACGCCCTTCAGCAGACGCGGCAAGGCGACTGTCGCCAGCACCAGGGAGACGATGATCACTCCCGCCGCCAGGAAGATCGCCAGATTCCGCGCCGGCATGGCCGAGCCGTCCGCCAGATAGAAGGGCAGCGTCAATATGCCCGCCAGGGTGATCGCCCCGCGCACCCCGGCCAGCGACATGACCGCCACCAGCCTCAAGCCGACCTTGGGCGGCGCGCTGCGGCCCTTGCGGCGAAACAGGGTCAGCTTCAGCGACGTCCACACCCAGACAAATCGCAGAACCGCTAGGGCCACAACGATGGCGAAGACATAGACGGCCAGCCACCAGACCTCGCTGTGCTGGGTGGTGCGGATCACCTCCGCCGCGCGGGCCATGATGGACGGCATCTGCTCGCCCAGGATGACGAAGATCAGGCCGTTGGCGACGAACTGCACCGTATCCCAGACCACGGCGCGGCGGATACGCGTGGCGGCTAGCGCTGAACCCTGGCGCTCAGTGAAGCTCATGGTCACGCCGGCGGCCACCGCCGCCAGAATGCCCGAGGCGTGGACGGCTTCCGCCGCCAGATAGGCCGCGAACGGCATCAGAAGACTGATCAGGATCTGGCCGCCGACGTCCTCGCCCCAGCGGCGGCTGATGAAGGCCTTCACCAGGCCGATGGCCAGGGTGACGGCGATGCCCACCGCCACGCCCGCCAGCGCCAGCCAGGCGAAGGTTCCGAAAGCGCTGCTCAGGGAAAAGGCGCCGGTCGTCGCCGCAATAACGGCGATCCGCATACAGGTCAGGCCCGTCGCATCGTTCAACAGCGACTCGCCTTCCAGTATGTGCATCAGCCGCTTGGGGATCGGCGCGCGCCCGGCGATGGCCTGCACCGCGATCGGGTCCGTAGGCGACAGGATCGCCGCCAAGGCGAAGGCCACGGCCAGCGGCATGGCCGGGATCATCCAGTGGATCAGGAAGCCCAGGCCGACGACGGTGAAGACCACCAGCCCCAGCGCCAGCTCCAGGATCACCACCTTGTCCCGAAACAGGGCTTCCTTGGGGATGCGCCAGCCGTCCACGAACAGCAGCGGCGGCAGGAATAACAGGAAGAAGACATCCGGCTTCAGATCAACCGACTGCCCTGTGATCAGCACCACCCCCGCCCCCAGGGCGATCTGCACCAGAGGCAGGGCGATGCGCGTGATGCGAGCCACCCATCCCGACAGCACCACGGCCAACAGCAGGAAGAGGATGGTCTCGATCAGATGCATGGCAGGATCAGTCGATGACGTCCGGATACAGCCGTTCAAGCCGCCCCAGCGCGGCGGGATGGAGGCGGACCGTCAAGTGGACCCGTCCTTCATTATCCGTCTCGCGCCCCGTCACCCGGCCGTTGGCGTAGAGCCAGGCCAGCAGGTCGCCGCGATGCGGCTCGACCGTCAGGTGGGTTTCCGGATCATCGTCGATCAGCCCGGCGATGGTTTCGCGCAGGGCTTCGATCCCCTCGCCGGTCCAGGCGGAGACGGCCACGGCCTGTCCTTCGCGCGCCAGGCGTTCGGCCTGGCCGACCACGGCTTCGCGGGTTTCGGGCTCCAGCAGGTCGATCTTGTTCCAGACTTCGAGGATGCGGCGCGTCTTGCCCTCGGGCGTCGGAATCTGCTCCAGCACCGCCTCGACGTCCTTGGCCTGGGCGGCGCTGTCGGGCGAGGCGATGTCGCGCACGTGCAGGATCAGATCGGCCTCGCCGACCTCTTCCAGGGTGGCGCGGAAGCTCTCGACCAGTTCGTGCGGCAGGTCCGAGACGAAGCCCACGGTGTCGGCGATGATGGCGGGACGTCCCTGCGGCAGACGGATGGTGCGCTGGGTGGTGTCCAGGGTGGCGAACAGCAGATCCTTGGCCATCACCTCGGCCCCGGTCAGCCGGTTGAACAGCGTCGACTTGCCCGCATTGGTGTAGCCGACCAGGGCGACCGACGGGAATGGAACCTGTTTGCGCGCCTTGCGGTGCAGGCCGCGCGTACGACGCACCTCTTCCAGTTCCGCCTTCAGGCGAACGATGCGGTCGGCGATCATCCGCCTGTCCAGCTCGATCTGGGTTTCGCCGGGACCGCCCGTGCCGCCGGTGCCGCCGCGCTGGCGCTCCAGGTGGGTCCAGGTGCGAACCAGGCGAGAGCGTTCGTATTCCAGCCGCGCCAGTTCGACCTGCAGGCGCCCTTCGCGGGTGCGGGCGCGGCGGCCGAAGATCTCCAGGATCAGACCGGTGCGGTCGATGACCTTGATGTCCCAGAAACGTTCCAGGTTGCGTTGCTGCACCGGCGTCAGCTGATCGTCGACCACGACCGCTTCAGCGTCGGCGGCCAGGATCAGGGCTGAAATCTCTTCCAGCTTGCCCCGCCCGATCAGGGTGGCGGGCGTGACGGAGCGCAGACGCACGATCTCCTGCGCCCGCACGTCGAGGTCCAGCGCCTGGGCCAGGCCCACGGCCTCTTCCAGGCGTTCGGTCGCGTGGCGCGCATTGTCGCCGCGGCGGTCAGGGTGGATGACGACGGCCCGGATCAGCGGGACGGCGTGGTCAATGAGTTTGGAGGTCAATCAGTCTTCTTCGGCGTCGGGCTCGTACAACTGCACGGGCGCGGACGGCATGATGGTCGAGATGGCGTGCTTGTAGACCAGCTGCGATTGGCCATCGCGACGCAGCAGCACACAGAAGTTGTCGAACCAGGTGACGATGCCCTGAAGCTTGACGCCGTTCACCAGGAAGATGGTCAGCGGGGTCTTCGTCTTGCGGACGCTGTTCAGGAAGGTGTCCTGGAGGTTCTGTCGTTTGTCTTGCGACATGGCAGGTTGATCCTGTTCTTGGTCTTTTTAATAGGCGGCGGAATGGCCGCGAAGCGGGCGCGTCGCCCGCATCCGCGACCTTAGCCACGCCCCCGCCGATGCGGCAACGCCTTAAATGGCTTCGCGGCGCGCCTGTTCCAGATAAATCTCGCGCAGGCGGGTCGCCACCAGGCCGGGTTTGCCGTCGCCGATGCGGGTTCCGTCCAGCGATGTGATCGGCATGACGAAGGAGCTGGCCGCCGTGACGAAGACTTCGCGGGCGCGCTTGGCTTCCTCGACGCTGAAGGCGCGCTCTTCCAGCTCAATCCCCTCGGCCTCGACCAGCTTCAGGATCGCCGCGCGCGTGATGCCGCGCAGGATGTTGGCCTGGGTGTCGCGGGTCCGCAGCTTGCCGTTCTCATCGATGATCCAGGCGTTGGTCGAGGAGCCCTCCGTCACCATGCCCATTTCATCGAATAGGATGGCCTCATAGGCGCCGTGCTCGCGCGCCGCCTGCTTGGCCAGGGCGTTGGGCAGCAAGCCCACAGTTTTGATGTCGCAACGGCCCCAGCGCATGTCCGGATGCGTGACGCCGGCTGCGCCCTTGGCGGCCAGAGCCTCGCCTTTCTTCAGGTCGATCGACTTGGCGGTGATGATGACGCTGGGCGCCACGTCTTTGGGGAAGGCGTGGTCGCGCGGCGCGGTGCCGCGCGTGATCTGGATGTAGACGATGCCGTTGCGCACCCGGTTCCGGCGGATCGTCTCACGCAGCACGATGCCCAGAGCCTCGGCCGACATGGGAATGTCGATCCGCAGTTCAGTCAGGCTGCGGGCCAAGCGGCTCAGATGGCCCTGATAATCAGCCAGCTTGCCGTCGAAGACCGACCAGACCTCATAGACGCCGTCGGCGAACTGGAACCCGCGATCCTCGATATGGACCACGGCCTGACCGTGCGGCTGATAGATGCCGTTTACATAGGCGACCCTGGACATCAGGCGCCCTCTCCTTCTTCGTCTCCGCCGCGTGCGGGCGACACGCCCAGCGACTTAAGCTTGCGATGCAACGCAGAT
Organism: Brevundimonas sp. ZS04; assembly: GCF_001956865.1. NCBI lineage: Bacteria > Pseudomonadati > Pseudomonadota > Alphaproteobacteria > Caulobacterales > Caulobacteraceae > Brevundimonas > Brevundimonas sp. ZS04. Next base: position 28,589 of record NZ_MTHE01000001.1, on the reverse strand, counting down.
CTTTCCATGCCGATGAAGGCGGCCGTACGCGAGATATTTCCGCCGAATCGCATGATCTGAGCCGACAGATACTCCCGCTCGAACACTTCGCGCGCCTCACGCAACGGCAGGGCGATGATCCGGTCGGCGCCCAAGGATGTCGGGCTGGCGGACGACGCCACCTCCTGCGGCAACATGTCCGCCGTGATCGGCTCGTCCGGACCGCCGGTCGCCAGGATCAGCAGGCGTTCGATGTTGTTGCGCAACTGGCGCACATTGCCCGGCCAGGGATGGACCTGAAGCACAGCCAGGGCGTCGTCGGCGATGCGTCGATGCGGCAGCCCTTGAGAGGCCGAAAGACTCTCTACGAAATACTCCACCAACTCGGCGATATCCTCGCGACGTTCCGACAGCGGCGGCACCCGGATCGGCACCACGTTCAGGCGGTGGAAGAGATCTTCGCGGAAGCGCCCCTCGCCGATCTCGATGCGCAGATCGCGCGAGGTCGAGCTGATGACCCGCACATCGACCTGAACGTCCTGTTCGCCGCCGACCCGACGGAAGCGTTGCTCGACCAGGACGCGCAGGATGCGACTCTGACTTTCGCGCGGCATGTCAGCGACGTCATCCAGGAACAGGGTGCCGTTATGAGCTTGCTCGAAAACGCCGATCTTGCGCGGCCGACCATCGACGCCTTCCTCCCCGAACAGTTCGACATCCAGGCGTTCGGGCGCCATCCCGGCGGCGGAAATGGCGACGAACTCGGCTTTAGCACGCGGGCTCGCCTCATGAATTTGGCGCGCCGCCAGTTCCTTGCCGGAACCCGGCGGGCCTGAGATCAGGATGCGGCTGTTGGCCGGCGCGACCTTGGAAATGGTGCTGCGCAGAGTCTGAGCGGCGACGGACTTGCCGATCAATCCGCTGGGCGTCAGCGTCTGGGCGCGCAGGCGCCGGTTTTCACGCTTCAGGGCGGCCGCCTCCAGGGCGCGCTCCACCACCACGACCAGCCGGTCGGACTTGAACGGCTTTTCGATGAAGTCATAGGCGCCGCGCTTCAGGGCGCTGACGGCGGTTTCGATGTTGCCGTGGCCCGAGATCATGACGACCGGCAGGTCTTGATCCAGCTCGCGCACGACATCGAGCAGTTCCAGCCCGTCCAGGCCGCCGCCCTGCATCCAGATGTCGAGCACCGCCAGGGACGGCTTGCGCGCCCGGATGGCGGCCAGCGCCTCGTCCGAATTGGCCGCCGTGCGGACCGAATGGCCCTCGTCCTCAAGCAGGCCCGAGACCAGTTCGCGGATGTCCGCTTCGTCGTCAACGACCAGAATATCAGCACCAGTATTACGCATGACGCCTCGCTTAACTCGCCACGCTCGCCGCGCCGGAAGCGCGATGAGCGGACTTATGGTTCTGGGTCAGTGGGAAGATCAGGCATACGCGCGCGCCCGATAGTGTTTCTGCGTCGGCCAGCCGCAACTCGCCGCCGTGGTCCTCGCAGATGCGCTTGACGATGGCCAAGCCCAGGCCTGTGCCCTTCTCACGCGTGGTGACATAGGGCTCAGTCAGCCGGTCGCGATCCTTGGCCGGCAGGCCGACGCCGTCGTCCTCTATGGTGAAGACGGCGCGCTCATCCTCAATGTCGAGCCTGGCGATGATGCCCAGCGCCTCTTCAGCGACGGGATCGCGCGCCCGCTTGGCGCCGACGGCCTCGCCCGCATTCTTCAGGATATTGGCCAGGGCCTGCCCCACCATGCGGCCGTCACATTGCAGTACGACGCTGGGCAGCGGCTCCACCAGATCCACCCCGATATCAGGCACGGCCACACGCTGGGCGAACACCGCCTCGCGCAGCATTTCAGCCGGGTTCTCCATCGAGAAGCGTGGGGCGGGCATACGGGCGAAAGAAGAGAACTCGTCCACCATTCGACCGATGTCACCTACCTGACGAATGATGGTCTCAGTGCAGCGATCGAACACCTCGACGTCATCGCCCACGCGCTCGCGATAGCGGCGACGCAGGCGTTCGGCCGACAACTGGATCGGCGTCAGAGGGTTCTTGATCTCATGGGCGATGCGGCGCGCCACGTCGCGCCAGGCAGCGTTGCGCTGAGCCGTGACCAGACGGGTGATGTCGTCGAAGGTCAGCACCATCTCGCCGCCCTGCCCGCCCTCGATGCGGACCCGCAAACGCAGGGCCTCGCCGTCGCGGCTGACGTCTATGTCTTCTTCGATATGGGCCTCGCCACGCTCGGACAGTTCGCCCAGTTCCGGCGCCACATCGGCCAGACGAAGGCCCTGCACCTGTTCCGGGTCGAGACCCAGCAACTGACTGGCGCTGTCGTTGATTGCCGAGATGCGACGCATCCGGTCCAGACCGATCACGCCCGCGCTAACGCCTGACAGAACGGTTTCGATGAACAAACTGCGGCCCTGCGCCTCGTCCGAGGCGGTCTTCAACGCAGCCTGCTGGGTCTTGATGTCCTCGGTCATCCGATTGAAGGCCTCGGACAGGACGATGATTTCGGACGGCGCTCCGGCGTTGTCGACCCGCGCGTCCAGATCGCCCCCAGCCACCTGGTCCGCCGCCTTCACCAGGCGCCCGATCGGCGCCGAGATCGAACTGGCCGCCGACATGGCCAACCAGACCGCGCCCACTAGCACCAGCAGGGCCGTCTCCAGATAGCTAAGCGCAAAGGCCGCCTGGATGCGCGCACGGCTTTCCTCGGCGGCGCGATAGGCGGTGATGGATTCCTCGCCGTTGCGCATGCGCTGGATCAGGCCCGGCGCCAGCGGTCTCACGACATAGAGATAGGCGTGGCCGTAATCCGGCAAGGGATATAGCGCCCGAACCATGTCGGGGTTTTCCGTCACCGTCGTCGGGGCCACCTCGCCGCCGGCCACGGTTTCGAAAGCCTCACGCGGCGGCGCGACATAGGGCGGCGCGCCCGGCTGTTCGCCGCTGGCGAGAACGCGCCCCTCGTCATCCAGAATGTAGAGCGCCGGATAGCCGAAGAAATCGCCGATCTGAGACAGGGCGCGCGAGAACTGGATCCGATTGTCGAACAGGTCGCGTACTCCGCCCAGTTCAGTCGCCATCGTCTCCAGATCGACCTCCAGCCCGGCGCCTACGTCGGCGACATAGGCGCGGCCGATCTCGGCTCCATTCTCGACCGCCGAACGGACATTGGTGCTGAACCACTGATCCACTCCTCGGTTGACCAGCAGGCCGAACACCAGGGCGATCAGCACGGCCGGCACGACGGAGACGAGCGAGAAAAGCGTGACGAAGCGCAGGTGCAGGCGCGCGCCCGGATCATTCCGATTGCGCGTCAGGCGCAGCACTCGTCCGCCGATCACCGCCGCCAGGCCCGCGATCAGGATCAGATTGGCCAGAAGAATGAACAGCACGATCTGGCTGGCCGCCGTGCGCGCATCGCCGCCCGCCGTAGCGCCCGGCGCGATCGCCACCAGCCAGATGGCGGCGGCGGTGATCAGAAAGGCGATGGCGTAGGCGGTTCCGAACAGGGCCCGGGCGCGACCATCGGCGAGACGGCCCCAGAACGAACGCTCTGGAGTCTGTTGCTCAGCCGTGGAAACGGGCATGTCCGACATCAGGCCACAGCTTCGAACACCTGTGTCCTGTTTTCAACATCGAAGTTGCTCAAATGCGTCACGCCTAGCCATAAGTCGGTCAGGGCAGTCTCGACCTCTTCGGGGGTCTCCAGGCGACATAGGCGGGCCTTGGCGGCGCGGCGTTCCAGCGGATCGGCAGGCCAGGGCGCCTGTTCGATGTACCAGCCCAGGTGTTTGCGGAACATTTTTAGCCCCAGGGGCAGGCCGTAGAAGGCGGCGGACGCCCGCAGATGCTCGATGACGATGGCCAGACGCTCTTCGCGATACGGCTCCTGAAGCTGTGTCCCGTCAATCAGAGCGCGCTCCAGATGCGCCGCCAACCAAGGCCGTCCATAGACCCCGCGTCCCAGCATCAGGGCGTCGGCGCCCGAACGCTCCAACGCCTCACGCGCCTGTTCGGCGGTGATGATGTCGCCGTTGACGATGACCGGGATGGCGACCGCCTGCTTGACCTCGGCCACAGCGTCCCAGTCGGCGACGCCTGTGTAGAACTGCTTGCGCGTGCGGCCATGCACGGTGACGGCGGCGACGCCCAGCGCCTCGGCCCGGCGCGCCAGATCGGCGGCGTTGTGGCTGTTCTCGTCCCAGCCCAGCCGCATCTTGACGCTGACTGGGCGGCTGACGGCGCCGACGACCGCCTCCATGATCCGCGCCGCCTGATCAGGCGTGCGCATCAAGGCCGAGCCGCAGGCGGCGCCGGTGACTTCCTTGGCCGGACAGCCGAAATTCAAATCGATGAGGTCGGCGCCCGCCGCCTCGGCCATGCGCGCGCCCTCAGCCATGGCGGCCGGATCGCCCCCGACCAGCTGGATCACGGTCAAAGGCAGCCCCCCGCCCACGGCGGCGCGACGCACAACGTCGGGACGGGCCCGCGCCAGTTCGGCCGCGGCCACCATCTCCGTCGCCACATAGGCGGCGCCCAGCTTTGACGCCAGCACACGGAACGGCAGGTCCGTGATCCCGGTCATGGGCGCCATCAGCACCCGCCCCGCGATCTTCACATCGCCAATCTGCAACCCGGTCGTCATGACGCTCCTTAGCGCCGAAGAAGGCCCCTCTCGTCAAGCGGAACCGGGACGCCTAGAAGACCCGCATGGGATTCTCAGCGATCGTCGTGGCCGCCGGTTCAGGCTCCAGAGCGGGCGGCGGCAAACAGTGGCGCATCGTCGCCGGCAAACCCGTCGTGCGCTGGCCGGTCGAGGCCTTGCTGGACGCAGGCGCGCGCGAAGTCGTCGTCGTGATCGCCGCTGACGCTGCATCGGAACTTCAGTCCGCCCTTGCGGGCCTGACTGGGTGGCGGGCCGTCACGGGCGGCGACACGCGGGCCGAATCCGTCTGCGCAGGCCTGTCAGCCCTGACTGGCGCCGATGAAGAGCCGGTGCTGATCCACGACGCCGCCCGTCCCTTTTTGAGCCCTGAGGTAATCGCGGGCCTGTTGGCCAGTTTGGAAAGCGCCGACGGCGCCCTGCCCGCCCTGCCCGTCGCGGACAGCCTGCGCCGAGGCGATCAGGGCATGGTCGTCGGCGCCGTAGATCGCGAGAACCTGTGGCGCGCCCAGACCCCGCAGGCCTTCCGCATCAAGACCATCCGCGACGCCTATGCCGTCTGGCCCGCTGATGAAGCCGCCACCGACGAAGCCGCCGTGGTCGAGCGCGCGGGCGGCCGCGTCCGACTGATCCCGGGCGATCGGCGCCTGATGAAACTGACCTATCCAGAGGATTTCGCCATGGCCGAGGCCCTGTCCGCCGCCCGCACCGTCACCCGCATCGGCCAAGGCTATGACGTCCACCGCTGGGGGCCGGGAGCCTCCGTCTGGCTGTGCGGGGTTGAGATTCCGCACGATCGGACCCTGATCGGCCACTCCGACGCCGATGCGGGCCTGCACGCCCTGACGGACGCCATTCTGGGCGCCATCGCCGACGGCGACATCGGCGACCACTTCCCGCCCAGCGACCCCAAGTGGAAGGGCGCCTCGTCTGATCGCTTTCTGGTCTACGCCGCGGAGCGTGTGGCCCTGCGCGGCGGCCGCATCATCAATGTCGATGTGACCCTGATCTGCGAGCAGCCCAAGGTGAAGCCGCACCGGCTGGCCATGCGCGAGCGGCTGGCGGGCCTGCTGAAGCTGCCGCTGGACGCCGTCAGCGTGAAGGCCACGACCAGCGAGGAAATGGGCTTCGTCGGACGCAACGAAGGTCTGGCGGCGCAGGCCGTGGCCGCCATCGAAATGCCCGCCTGAGCCTTCGATCAGGCCGGCCGGATCGGCAGGCCGTCCAGTTCGACCCGCAAGCCGCCCAGCGCCGAGGGCGTAAAGCGCACAGCCCCGCCATGCGCCTTCATCGTCGACAGTACGATGGATAGGCCCAGACCGCTGCCGCCGACCGGCGCATCGGAGGTGCGGAAGAAGCGGCGGCCCAGGCGCTCCAGATCAGCCGTCGAAACGCCGGGACCGTCGTCCTCGACCACCAGAATGGCGTCGTTCCCCTGACCTTCGACCGCGACACGGATACGGCTGCTGGCCATGGCTTGAGCATTGGCCAGCAGATTGGCGGCCGCCGTCTCGAAACGATCCGGCTGAACGTAAATCCGGAAGGGCTGATCTAGGACTTCCAAACGCGCATCCGCGTCATTGGCGAACAGGGTGTGCAAGTCGATCCAGCGCCTATCATCGGCTTCGATAGCCGCCTCGTCTTCACGCGCCAACGCCAGAAGCCCCGTCACAAGGCGCGCAGTGCGGTCGACCGAGGTCTGTATCTGCTCCAGCGCGTGTTTGCGCACGCCCTCATCCGTCGCATTGGCCGCGATCTGCGCTTGAACCCGCAGGCCCGCCAGCGGCGTCCGCAGTTCATGAGCGGCGGCGGCGGTGAACTCGGTCTCTCGGCGACGCGCTTCGCTGACGCGGGCGATCAGGTCGTTCAGCGCCGAAACGAAAGGCTGCAAGTCCTTGCCGCCCGGCGCCACATCAACCGGCGTCAGGTCGTCCGCTCGACGACTGGCGAGCGCCTGGGTCATCTGCTGAATGGGCCGCAGGCCCGCCCCCACCGACCACCAGATCAGAACGCCAAGCGCCAGCAGGCCCAGAACAGCCGGCCCCAGCAGGCCGGTGACGACGCTGCCCACCAGATGTTCACGGACCGCGAGATTGTCGCCGACCATGACACGATAGCCGCCTTCGGGCACATGGACGGTGTAGACGCGCCAACGCTCGCCATCGATCACGCGTTCGGAGAATCCATCCTCGCCGCTGGCCAACATGGCGGATGGCGCGCTTCGCGACCGTGCGATCAACTCGCCCTGCATCGACCATATCTGGCAGGCCAGTTGCTGGTCATAAGCCGCCAGACGGCCGCCCCCTTCTTCATTGACGACAGGCGACAGACTGCCCGGCTGCATCATGGACGACACCATCCGGGCCGACTCCATCAGACGTCGGTCCAGCACGCGCTGCACCTCATTGCGTGTCTGAACTTCGACCCAGACGACCGCCCCGCCCCAGACCAAGGCGGTCACCAGCGCCAGAATGGCGAACAGCCGCGTTCGGATGGACATCATTGGAGCTTGTACCCCAGACCGCGCACCGTGCGGATGAAGTCGGCGCCCAGCTTGGCGCGCAGGTGATGGATGTGGACCTCGACGGCGTTGGAGCCGATATCCTCCTGCCAACCGTAGAGGCGTTCCTCCAACTGGCTGCGCGACAGCACCTGCGACGGGCGCTCCATCAGGGCTTCAAGGATGGCGAACTCGCGCCGCGACAGGTGCAGGTCGCCCTCGCCCCGCCATGCCAGGCGCGACTTCGGGTCCAGCGTCACCCCCTCGTACGACAGCGCCGGTTGTGAACGCCCCAACAGACGGCGACGGACCGCCCTTAGGCGCGCCGCCAGCTCATCCAGATCGAACGGCTTGCCCACATAGTCGTCGGCCCCGGCGTCCAGCCCCGCGATGCGATCGCGGCTATCGTCGCGCGCTGAAAGGATCACCACGCCGACGTCCATGTCTCGGCGCCGTACGAAGCGCAGGATCTCCAGGCCGTCGCCATCCGGCAGGCCCAGATCCAGCACGACCGCGTCAAAGGTCGAGCTTTCGAGCGCAGCCAGAGCGTCCTCGACCCTGGCGACCGGCTCGACGGTCCAGCCGCAGGCCCCAAGGCCGACACGCAATCCGTCGGCCAGAACCGGATCGTCTTCTACAGTGAGCAATCTCATTGGCTATTGATGCGAACCTCGGCTTAAGCCTGACTTAAGCTCATTCTCCGACCCAAACAGGTATGAAGATCATTTTCTCGCGCCTCCTGGCGGCCCTGGCCGTCCTCATGCTGTCAGCTCCGGCGCCGAGCCTGGCCCAGGGGCTGGGTCAGAGCTTCGGCCAGCCTCTGCTTTCCCCTGAAGAGGCGTTCACCCTTCAGATTTCGCGTGAAGCCGACGGCGACACGGTCTTCGCCTGGAAGATCGCGCCGGGGCACTATCTCTACAAGGACCATACGGCCGCCACGGCGCCGGACGGCAAGACTGCGCTTCCCCTTCGCCTTCGAGCCGGAGAAAAGAAGGACGACCCCGGCTTCGGCGTCGTCGATATCTGGCGCGATGCTGGGCGCGCGGTTCTGTCGGCGGACGCGCTGAAGCGCGCGAACGAGCCTGCGTCGATCAACATCACCTATCAGGGGTGTCTGGAAAACTCGATCTGTTATCCGCCGACCACGCGAACGGTCGATGTCCCCGCCCTGCCGAGCGCCCGCATCGCCTCGCGCGAGGCCGAAGCCGCAACGGCCCAGGCCGCAGCCGCACTCGCCTTGCAGAAGACACCGGCGGCTCAGACGTCCGACGCCGCCGAAAGCGCCGAGGCGGAACCTGTGCTCATCGATGCAACTGAGGCGGATGTCGTCCTCCCCGCAGCCGCCGTCCAGTTGCAACAGGATCAGGGCTTCGTTGACCGGCTGTCGCGCCAGGGAGGAACGGTCTGGGTGCTGCTGGCCTTTTTCGGCTTCGGCGTGTTGCTGGCGTTCACGCCCTGCGTCTTTCCCATGTACCCCATCCTGGCGGGCGTTATCGGACGGGGCGTGGACGGGCAAGGCACCCGGCGCGGCCTGCTGCTGTCGGTCGCCTATGTCCTGGGTCTGGCTGTGGCCTTCGGCCTGCTGGGCGTCGCCGCCGCCTGGTCGGGTCAGAACCTGCAGATGGTGTTGCAATCGCCCTGGGCCGTAGGCGGCCTGGCCGTCGTTTTCACAGTCCTAGCAGTTTCCATGTTCGGCGCCTTCGAGCTTCAACTGCCCTCAGCCTGGACCAGCCGCCTGTCGCGCGACACCGGGACGGGACGGCGTTCCGTGGTCTCGGCGTCTGGGCTGGGTTTCCTGTCGGCGCTTATCGCCGGCCCCTGCGTCACCGCCCCTTTGGCTGGAGCCCTGCTCTATATCGCCCAGACTGGGGATGTGATTCTCGGCGCCGCCGCCCTGTTCTTCCTGGGGCTGGGCAAGGGCGTGCCGCTGATCGTCTTCGGAACCGCGGGCGCGCGCTTCCTGCCCAAGGCCGGAGCGTGGATGAACCGCGTGAAGATCGTTTTCGGCTTCATCTTCCTGGGCATGGCCTGGTGGCTGGCCAGCCGCATCCTGCCGCCAGTCGCGACCCTTTCTCTGGGCGCAGCCCTGTGCTTCGCGGCCGCCGCCGCCCTGGGCCTGTTCCGCCCGGCGGCGTCGGGCGTCCTGAACAGCGTCGCTCGCGCGGCCGGCCTGATCGCCGCCGTCTGGGGCATACTGCTGTTGATAGGCGTCAGCCTCGACGCCGTCAGTCCCTGGCGGCCCCTGGCCCCGCTGGCTCGCCCCGCGCTCGCGGCCGACGGCGTCTCTTCTCTCACAGCCGCTCCGGCGGTCGTGGTTGCCGACAATGCTGCGCTTGAGACCGCCGTCGCCCAGGCCGCCGCCAAGTCTCGCCCCGCTCTGGTCTATTTCACCGCGGAATGGTGCGTCAGTTGCCGCGTCATGGAGCGCGAGGTTTTCCAGCACGATGAAGTCCTCGCCGAACTCGGCGCTGTCGACCTGATCAAGGTCGATGTGACCCAAAGCACGCCCGAAGTACGCGATCTGCTCGACCGATATGGCGTCGTCGGGCCGCCGACCATGATCTTCCTGTCCAGAACCTCGAAGGAAGCCGCCGAAAGCCGCCTGATCGGCGAGGCCTCGGCCCGCGCCGTCCTGACCTCGCTGGAACGAGCGGGGGCGGCCGAATGAACAGCCTGTCGCTCGGCCCCCTGGTCCTGTCCGGCGAGCGTCTCGCCATCATCGCCGGCATCATCGTCTTCATGATCGGCTCCAGCATCCTGGTCAGCCGGATCAGCGGCCGCTTCAACCTGTGGAGCACGGTCGTCGCCATTGGTGGGGTCGCCGTCGCCCGCCTGGCCCATGTCGTCGCCAACTGGGCGTATTTCAGCGGCGATCCCATGCGCGCCTTCGCCGTGTGGCAAGGCGAATTCGCCTGGTTGTGGGTTCTGCCCTTCATCGCCTTGGCCACCTTCCTGCTTCTGAAGACCCGGCAGGAACGCGCCTGGGCCATCGCCCCTGTGGCGGCGGCCGCGCTGGTCTGGGTCACGACGCATCAACTGGCCTCGGCGACCGAGCCCTTGCCTCCCGCCGAACTGACTCTGGTCCAGTTGGAAGGCCCGCCGATCGATCTGGCCCAGTCCGTCAATCAGCCCACCGTCATCAACATCTGGGCGACCTGGTGCCCGCCGTGCCGCCGAGAGATGCCGGCCCTGGCGCAAGCCGAGCAGTCTCACCCCGGCATCCGTTTCCTGTTCATCAATCAGGGCGAGAGCCGGGAGACGGTCGGCGAATACCTGGCGCGCGAGGGCCTATCCCTACGCCACGTCCTGTTCGACACCGGCATGGCCCTGCCGCGTCACTATCGCACGGTCGGCATTCCGGTAACGCTCTTCCTTCATGCGGACGGCACGCTGGCGAAGGCGCACATGGGCGAGATCGCGCCCGAACAGGTCGCCGCCGAGATCGCCCGCCTGAACAAGGCGTCGCCCGCCGCCTTAAGCGTGACTTAAGCGGACGCCTCGACCAAGAAGCATCAACCGTCGCCCTGGCGCGGTCCCTCCCCGACCTGATCGTGCATCCGCGCGTCGAACGAAGCAGGAAAGCCTGACCCGATGAAGAACCCCGCCCTCGCAGTGAAGCTCGCCGTCGCCCTGACCCTGGCCGCGTGCGGTCCGGCCGACGCTGGCAATGCTCCGGCGACCGTCGCCGCGGCTGGGACGTCGGGCGCTCAGGATCTACCCATGGTGGCGGAAGTCGGCTTCAGCGACCTGCTGCGCGATCCGGCGACGCCGTTCATCGGCGCCGAGAACGCAGACATCATCATCATCGGCTTCATGGACTACAACTGCCCCTACTGCAAAATGATGATCCCAGAGTTGGAAGGCCTGATGAAGGCCGATCCCAAGGTGCGCATCCTCTACAAGGAATGGCCCATCTTCGGCGCCGTGTCCGAGAACGTGGCCCGTCTGGCGATGGCCGCCAACTACCAGGGCAAGTACCATGAGGTGCACAAGGCCTTCATGGGCGCCAAGGGGCGTATCGAGACCGACCAGCAGGCGCGCAGCCTCGCACGCGCGGCCGGGGTCGACATGAACCAGCTGGATCGCGACCTGGCCACGCACCGCGAAGAGATCGACGCGGTGATCCTGCGCAATACGCGCGAAGCCTCGGCGTTGGCCCTGAGCGGAACCCCCGCCTTCATCATCAACGGCAACCTGATCCCCGGCGGCATGCCTCAGGCGCAACTGGAAGCCGTCATCGCCCGTATCCGCGCGGGTCAACCGCTGCGCTGATCCTCCAGGCTTCACTTTACGCTCGCCTCTGAACGGCAGGCTGGCATAGTCGCCAGATGCGAAGCCTGCTGTTCAACATCGCCTATTGGGCGCTTTCCATCACCTACGGCCTGGCCGCAGCCTTTGCGGCACTGGCGCCGGGCCGCAAGGCTACAAGCTGGATCATCCGCCGCTATGTCCGGCGCATGGTGCAGGCCATGAGCCTGTTCGCGGGCATCCGCATCGAGACGCGCGGCAAGGAACGAATCCCGACCGGCGCCTTCATCATCGCCTCGAAGCACCAGAGCTGGGGCGACGGCTTCGCCACCTATGATCAGTTCGACGACGTGGCCTTCGTCACCGGCGACCATCTGGAGAAGTTCCCCCTGTTGGGAACCGTGCTGAAGAAGCTGGGCGCCATCGTCGTCAACAACTGCGGCGGCCACGCCGCGCGCGCCGCGCTCAAGGAACGCGCCGCCGACGCCAATCGCGAGGGGCGCAAGATCCTGATCTATCCGGAAGGGAATCTGGCCAAGGTCGGCGAGAAGTACCGTTACCGTTCGGGCGTCTGGCACATGTATCGCGACTTCGACATGCCGGTCGTGCCGCTGGCGACCAACCTGGGCCTGTTCTGGCCGCTGGAAGAGTACCGGAAGAACCCCGGCACGGCGACGCTGGAATTCCTCGAACCGATCCCGACCGGATTGCCCAAGGCCGAGTTCCTGGAACGGCTGGAGGCAGCCGTGGAAGGCAAGACGGCGGAACTGATCGCCGAGGCGACGGGTCAGCCGGTCACGCCCGCCGTTCTTGTCTCCACCCCGGACGAGGCCGCCAAGGCCGCCGCAGCGGCCGAGGCGGTCAACGCCGCAGCCTAGGCCGCCGGGATCACAGCGCCTTCATACTTCGAAGCGATGAAGTCCTTGATCGCCTGGCCGCGCAGGGCCTTGGCCAGGGCCTGGATGCGCGGGTCGTTCTGATTGTCCGGGCGGGCGACCAGATAGTTCACATAGGGGCTGTCGGCGCCTTCCAGTTGAAGCGCGTCGGTCTTGGGCTTCAGCCCGGCGTCGAGGGCGTAGTTGGTGTTGATCACCGCGCCGTCCACCTGGGGCAGGATCCGCGGGATGGTCGCGGCCTCAACCTCCTGGAACTTCAGCCCCTTGGGATTGGTCGCGATGTCGCGCACCGTTTGCAGCGGGTTTTGCGGATCCGCCAAGGTGATCAGGCCCGCCGCCTGCAGCAGCAGCAGGGCGCGACCGGTGTTCGACGCATCGTTGGGCAGAACCACCTGGGCGCCGTTCGGCAGATCGGCCAGCGCCTTGTGCTTGCGCGAATACAGGCCCAGCGGCTCGACGTGGATCCCGGCCACAGTGACCAAGCTCGTGCCGCGCGCCGTATTGAACTCGTCCAGATAGGGCTTGGTCTGGAAGTAGTTCACATCCAGCCGCTTTTCAGCCAGTTGCACGTTCGGCTGAACGTAGTCATTGAAGACCTTGATCTCGATCGGCACGCCTTCGGCGACCAGGATCGGCTTCACCTGCTCGAGGATTTCGGCATGCGGCACGGCGGTGGCGCCGACCAGCAGGGGCGCGCCCTCGGCCCCCGCCTTCTTGTCCGCGCCCTGGCTGCAGGCGGCGAGCGTCAGGACAGCGGCGGCGGACAGCAGCAGCGAACGGCGGATCATAGGGCAGGCTTTCGTAAAATCAGCGGTGCGAGACCTTAGCGACCAGACGGTCGCCGATCATCTGCAGAATTTGTACGAGGATCAGCAGCAGAACTACGGTCACGGCCATGACGTCGGTCTGGAACCGCTGATAGCCGAAGCGGATAGCCAGGTCGCCCAGACCGCCCGCCCCCACTACGCCCGCCATGGCGGTGTAGCTGACCAGGGCGATGGCGGTGACGGTCGCGCCGGCGATGATGCCCGGCATAGCCTCGGGCAACAGAGCCCGCGTCACGATCTGGAAAGTCGAGCCGCCCATGGCCTGGGTCGCCTCGACCACGCCCTTGTCCACCTCGCGCAGCGCTGTCTCGACCAGGCGCGCATAGAAGGGCGCGGCACCAACGACCAGCGGCGGAATGGCGCCCGCCACGCCCAGCGATGTGCCGACCAGCAGCACCGTCACCGGCAGCATGACGATCAGCAGGATGATGAAGGGCACCGAACGCAGCACATTGACCACAAAGGACAGCAAGGCGTTCAGCACCGGATTGGCCGCCAGCCGCCCCTTGCCCGACAGATACAGCAGCACGCCCAGCGGCACGCCCAGGATCACCGTCAGCACCATCGACCCGCCCAGCATCAGCAGGGTGTCGATCGTCGCCTTGCCGATATCGGCCCAGTCCACATTGGCGAACATCAGACCGCCTCCACCACGACGCCGCGCGCGGCCAGTTGCGCCAGAGCCGCCTCGGCGTCGCCGCCGTTGAAGGCGACCGTCATCTGACCATAGGGCTCGCCCCGGATGCGGCTGATCCGGCCCGACAGGATTGAGTAATCCACGCCCGCCGTGCGTGCGACGCGGCTCAGTTCCGGCTCATAGGTCGACGGGCCACGGAAGGTCAGACGAGCCATGCGCGCCCCGGCGGGCGCGACCGAGGCGTCGACCGTCTCCTCGCCCTCGGCCAGCATGGCGCGGGTCACGGCGTGCTGCGGATGCAGGAAGACGTCGGCCGTCGCGCCCTGCTCCACGATCCGGCCGTCCTTCAGCACCGCCACCCGATCGCAGACGCGGCGCACCACCTCCATCTGATGGGTGATCAGGACGATGGTCAGACCGAGATCGCGGTTCAGCCCGTCCAGCAGGGTCAGGATGTCTTCGGTCGTCTCGGGGTCGAGGGCGCTGGTCGCTTCGTCGCACAGCAGGACGCTAGGCCCGCAGGCCAGGGCGCGGGCGATGCCGACGCGCTGCTTCTGGCCGCCCGACAACTGGGACGGGTGCTTCTTGGCATGATCGGCCAGCCCCAGCTGGGCCAGAAGCTCCCTCACCCGCGCCTTCACCTCAGCCTCAGGCCGCCCTTCCAGCCGCAAGGGGAAGGCGACGTTGTCCTCGATCGTCTTGGCGTTCAGCAGATTGAAGTGCTGGAAGATCATGCCTATGCCGCGCCGCGCGGCCCGCAGTTCGGCGGCGTTCAGGGCGGTAATTTCCTGCCCATCAACGAAGACCTTGCCCGCATCAGGCGTCTCCAGCCGGTTGATGGCGCGGATCAGGGTAGACTTGCCCGCCCCCGAACGGCCCACCACGCCGAACACCTCGCCGCGCGCGACATGCAGATCGACGGCGTCCAGCGCCGTGCGGTCGCCCGCCGCGCTGCGATAGCGCCGGGTCACCCCCTCCAATCGGATCATGTCAGTCGGCGTCCAGAGCAGCGGCGGGGATGATGGTGACGCTCTCGCCGCAGCCGCAGGCGTCCGTCTCGTTCGGATTGCGGAAGACGAATTTCGAGGCCAGCTTCGTCACCTCATAGTCGATTTCGGTGCCGATCAGGAACAGAACGGCCTTGGGCTCGATCAGGATGGTGACGCCCTTGTCCTCGACCACCTCGTCCAGCGGCAGGGCTTCTTCCGCATAGGCGAAGGTGTATTCCTGCCCGGCGCAGCCGCTGTTCTTCACGCCGACGCGGAGGCCGACGTAGTCCTTCTCAGCGTTGTCCATGATTTCGCGCACGCGCGCGGCGGCGGCGTCCGTCAGGGTCACCGCCTTGGGCCGGGGCCGCCGGGGCCGGGTCGTTGCAGTCTGAAGTTCGGTCATCAGGGCCTCCTCAGAACATGTTCAGGGCCAGCTTGGCCTCGTCGCTCATCTTGGAGGAGTCCCACGGCGGATCGAACACCAGGTTGGCCTTGGCGCTGCGCACGCCCTCGACCTTGGCCACCGCCGTCTCGACCCAGCCGGGCATCTCGCCCGCCACGGGGCAACCCGGCGCCGTCAGCGTCATCTCGACCAGCACGTCGCGGTCGTCAGACACGTCGACCTTGTAGATCAGGCCCAGTTCATAGATGTCGACCGGGATTTCCGGGTCGTACACCGTCTTCAGCGCCTCGATCAGGTCGTCCGTCAGCTTGTCCAGCTCGGTCTGGGACAAGGCGCTCTTTTGCGGCTCGTCCCAGCTGGCGGCGAAGGCGTCGCTGTCGCTGATCGCGTTGTCGGTCTTGGCGTCCATACTCGTCACACGAAGAAGTTCCGCGCCTTGATCAGCGCGTCCACGAAGGCGTCTGTATCCTCCATGGTGTTATATAAGGCGAAGGAGGCGCGCGCGCTTGCGCTCACGCCCAGTCTTTTCGCCAGTGGCTCAGCGCAGTGCAGTCCGGCGCGGACGGCGACGCCGTAACGGTCCATGATCTGGGCCACGTCATGGGCGTGCGCGCCCTCGACGGTGAAGGTCAGGATGGCGCCCTTCCCTTCCGCCTCGCCCAGAATCCGCAGCCAGTTGTGCCCCCGCAAGCGCTCGACGGCATGGTGATACAGCGCCATTTCATGCGCCTGAATGGCCGCCGGATCATATTGCGACAGCCACTCGACCGCCGCGCCCATGCCGATGGCTTCCAGAATCGGCGGCGTGCCCGCTTCGAAACGGTGCGGCGGCTTGGCGTAGGTCACGCCTTCCTTCTCGACCGTAACGATCATCTCGCCGCCGCCCTGATACGGCGGCAGGGCCTCCAGCGCCTCAGTCGAGCCGCAAAGGACGCCGATGCCCGTGGGCGCGAAAAGCTTGTGCCCGGTCAGGACATAGTAGTCGCAGCCGATGGCCTGAACATCCGGCGCCGCGTGGACCGCGCCCTGGCAGCCGTCGACCAGCACCCGCGCCCCGACCGCATGGGCCAGATGGGTGATCTCAGCGACCGGATTGATGGTGCCCAGCACGTTCGACATGTGGGTGACGGCGACCAGCTTCGTCTTCGGCCCCAGCAGGGCGGCGAAGGCTTCCATGTCCAGCGAACCGTCGTCCCTGATCGGCGCCCATTTCAGCACCGCCCCGCGCCGTTCGCGCAGGAAGTGCCAGGGCACGATGTTGGAGTGGTGCTCCATCTCGGTGACGATGATCTCATCGCCCGGCTGGATCGACAGGCCGACGCCGTTGGCGACCAGATTGATCGCTTCGGTCCCGCCCTTGGTCCAGACGATATTGTCGGCCGAGGGCGCGTTCAAAAAGCGAGCCACGATCTCGCGCGCACGCTCATAGGCCTCCGTCGCCTCGTTCGACAGGGTGTGCAGACCCCGGTGGACGTTGGCGTAGCTGCCCGTCATCGACGCGACCAAGACGTCGATGACGGCGCGCGGCTTCTGCGCCGAGGCGGCGGTGTCCAGATAGATCAGCGGCTTTCCATTCACCTGTCGCGACAGGATCGGGAACTGCGCGCGTGCGGCATAGGGATCGAACCCCGTCACGGAAGCGTTGGTCACAGGCGAGCCGTCAGCCATTCCCGCACCACCTCTCTGGCGCCTTCGTGCTCGATCCGGTCGACGACCTCGATCAGGAAGGCATGGGTCAACAGGGCGCGGGCCTCATCGGCCGAAATGCCGCGCTGCTGCATGTAGAACAGGGCGCTTTCGTCCAGCGTCCCGACGGTCGCGCCGTGGGCGCACTGCACCTCGTCGGCGTAGATGATCAGCTCGGGCTTCACGTCGATCTCGCCGCGATCCGAAGCGATCAGGCCGTGGTGGCCCATCCGTGCGTCGGTGTCGTCGGCGCCCTTTTGAACCAGGATCTTGCCCTGGAAAACGCCGCGCGCCTCGTCGCGGACCACGCCCTTGATCAGTTGGCTGGTCGTGCCGTTGGCCGCGACGTGGTCGATCACCGAGGTCTGATCCGAATGGCGCGCGCCGTTCAGCAGATAGAGGCCGTCCACGCGCGCGTCGGCGCCTTCCGCTCCGTGGCGCAGGCGGGTCTCAAGACGTTGCAGTTTGGCGCCGGTGGCGACGATGGTCTGACGATAGCGCCCGCCCGCCTCCAGCCGCACCTCGGCCTCGGCCACAGAAATGGCGTCGGCGGGCTCGTCGGTCAGGACGATCCGGATAACTTCGGCGTCGGCGGCGACGTCGATCTCGACCTTGTTGTGGGCGACATAGGCCGAGCCCTTGCCCTCATGCGTCTCCAACAGCAGCAGGCGCGCGCCGGGACGGGCGACGATGCGCGCCGCCGCCGTGTGGCCAGTGCCTACAGCGTCCGAGATAAAGCGCAGGCGCAGCGTCTGCTCGCCCGAGGCGATATAGTCCTTCACCCCGACCGGGCGGCCGTTGGCGAAGACGACCGCGTCGCCGCCCAGATCATAGAACGGCCCCGGCGCGCCCACGACGGCGGTGCCGGACGGTTCAGGCGCTTCACGAAGAAGGCGCTTCAGATCACTGTATTTCCATTCCTCAACCCGCCGCGAGGGGAAGGTCGCGGCGTCGGTCAGATCTAGCCGGGCCAGCGCCTTCATGCCGCCTCCGGCAGGAACTTGTCGTAGCCTTCCGCCTCCAGCTCATGCGCCAGTTCCGGCCCGCCCGAGGCGACGATGCGGCCGCCCGCCAGAACGTGCACGCGGTCCGGTTTGATGTAGTCCAGCAGGCGCTGATAGTGGGTGATCACCAGCATCGACCGTTCCTGGCTGCGCATGGCGTTCACGCCGTCGGCGACGATGCGCAGGGCGTCGATGTCGAGGCCGGAGTCCGTCTCGTCCAGGATCAGCAGCGACGGCTCCAGCAGGGCCATCTGCAGGATCTCCATCCGCTTCTTCTCACCGCCGGAGAAGCCGACGTTCAGCGGCCGCTTCAGCATGTCGAAGTCCATCTTCAGCGACTGCGACGCCGCCTTGACCAGCTTCAGGAAGGCCGGGGCCGAAACCTCTTCCTCGCCGCGCGCGCGCTTCTGGGCGTTCAGCGCCGTGCGGATGAAGGTCATAGCCGGAACGCCGGGAATCTCGATCGGATACTGGAACGACAGGAACAGACCCGCCGCCGCGCGCTCGGCCGGTTCGATGTCCAGCAGATCCACGCCGTTCCACGAGGCGGAACCATCCGTCACCTCATAACCGGGACGGCCCGACAGGCTGTAGCCCAGCGTCGACTTGCCCGCCCCGTTCGGCCCCATGACTGCATGAACTTCGCCCGCAGGCACGTCCAGCGTCAGCCCCTTGAGGATCGGCTTGTCGGCGACGGAGACGTGCAGGTTATTGATCTTAAGCATTGTTTTTCTTCTTCAACTCACTCAGCCGACCGAGCCTTCGAGGCTGATCGCCACCAGCTTCTGGGCCTCGACGGCGAACTCCATCGGCAGTTCCTGCAGGACGTCGCGGACGAAGCCGTTGACCAGCAGGGCCACGGCCTCCTCTTCCGACAGACCGCGCTGCTGGGCGTAGAAGAGCTGGTCCTCGGACAGGCGGGTCGTGGTCGCTTCGTGCTCAAGCTGGGCCGAGCCGTTGCGGACCTCGATATAGGGAATGGTGTGGGCGCCGCACTCCTTGCCGATCAGCAAGCTGTCGCACTGGGTGAAGTTGCGCACGCCGGTCGCCTTGGGGTGGATCGACACCAGACCGCGATAGGTCGAGTCCGACTTACCGGCCGAGACCGTCTTGGCGATGATGCGGCTGCGGCTGTTCTTGCCCAGGTGCAGCATCTTGGTGCCGGTGTCGGCCTGCTGATGACCGTTGGTGATGGCGATGGAGTAGAACTCGCCCGAGCTTTCTTCGCCCTTGAGGATACAGGACGGGTATTTCCAGGTGACGGCCGAGCCGGTCTCGACCTGGGTCCAGCTGACCTTTGAACGATCGCCGCGGCAGTCGGCGCGCTTGGTGACGAAGTTGTAGATGCCGCCCTTGCCCTCGGCGTCGCCGGGGTACCAGTTCTGAACCGTCGAGTATTTCACCTCGGCGTCGTCCAGGGCGATGATCTCCACGACCGCCGCGTGCAACTGGTTCTCGTCGCGCATCGGCGCGGTGCAGCCTTCAAGATAGGAGACGTAGGAACCCTTGTCGGCGATGATCAGGGTGCGCTCGAACTGGCCGGTCTGGCTGGCGTTGATGCGGAAATAGGTCGACAGCTCCATCGGGCAGCGCACGCCCGGCGGGATGTAGACGAAGCTACCGTCGGAAAAGACCGCGCTGTTGAGGGCCGCGAAATAGTTGTCGCTGACCGGAACGACCGTGCCCAGATACTGACGCACCAGATCAGGATATTCACGCAAAGCTTCGGAAATCGGCATGAAAATCACGCCCGCCTTGGCCAGCTCCTCCTTGAAGGTGGTGACGACCGAGACGCTGTCGAACACGGCGTCGACCGCCACCTTGGGCGCGCCCTGGACGCCGGCCAGAACCTCCTGCTCCTTCAGCGGAATGCCCAGCTTGGCGTAAACCTCCAGCAGCTCGGGATCGACCTCGTCCAGCGACTTCGGCCCCTCCTTCTTCACCGGCGCGGCGTAGTAGTAGAGATCCTGATAGTCGACGGGATCGTATTTCACCGCCGCCCAGGTCGGCTCTTCCATCGCCAGCCAGCGCTCATAGGCGGCCAGACGCCATTCCAGCATCCACTCCGGCTCGCCCTTCTTTTCAGAGATGAAGCGGATGATGTCGGGGTTCAGGCCCTTGGGGGCGAACTCTTGCTCGACGTCAGTAGTGAAGCCGTACTTGTATCGCTCCAGCTCCGCGACCGTATCGATTGTTTCCTGAACGATAGCCATAAGTTACGCGATTTCCTTTGCGCGCTCTTGCAAGCGCGCCTTGTGCTTATCCCAGGCCATGACCCAGGCATCCGCGAAGCGATTCCAGTCAGCCTCGGTCGTGCCCCAGCCCCCGGAGACGCGCACGCCGCCGGTCGCCAGATGATGCAGACCCATGGCGCTGATCGCCTTGGATGGCTTGACCTTGCCCGACGAACAGGCCGAACCGGCCGAGACCATGACCCCGACCAGATCGAGGGTGATCAGCTGCTGCGGGCTGTCCCAGCCCTCAACCGCCATGAACAGGGTGTTGGGCAGGCGCTCGACCGCGCCGCCGATGACGGTCGCACCCGCCGCCTTGACCTTGGCCTCGGCCGCGTCGCGCCAGGCGACATGAGCCATGGCGGCGTCCAGATCACGCGCGGCGCAGTCGGCGGCGACGCCGAAGCCGGCGATCCCTGGCACGTTCTCGGTTCCGGCGCGGAGGCCCCGCTCCTGTCCAGAGCCATGCAAGATGCGCACGGCTGAAACGCCGTCCCTCAGCACCAGAGCGCCCACACCCTGCGGCCCGCCCAGCTTGTGCGCCGAAAGGGTCAGGCTGTCAGCGCCGAGCACACGCATGGTCACGGGAATCTTGCCCGCCGACTGAATGGCGTCGACATGCAACCAGCCGCCTGCCGCGCGAGCCAGAGCCGCCGCCTCAGCGATCGGCTGGATCACGCCGCTTTCATTGTTGGCGTGATGAATAGCGACGACCGCACGGCCCGGACGCGCCAACGCCTCGGCCAGCCAGGCCAGATCGAGCACGCCATCCGCATCCACCGGCAGAACTTCAACCGGAACGCCGCTGACGGCGGCGGCCTCGGCCACGCAAGGGTGCTCGGTCGCGCCGACGATCAGTCGCTCACAACCAGCGGCCAGGGCGCTGTGGATCGCCTGGGCGTTGGACTCGGTCCCGCCCGAAGAGAAGATGATCGCCGTCGGATCGGCGCCGACCAGATCGGCCACCTGGGCGCGCGCCGTCTCGATACGAGCTCGGGCGCGTCGACCGGCGGCGTGCACGGCCGAAGGGTTGCCGTTGTCGGCCAAGGCCTTAGCCATGATTTCCTGAACTTCAGGACGAACCAGACCCGAGGCGTTGTAATCCAGATATACGCTCACGCTGCTGCCTCCATGGACGCCGGATCCTTCTGACCCATGCGCGCCCGGTTCGTGCGTTTTTCAATCACATCGGCCAGGCTGACCCCGGCGAGATAGCGATGGATCTCGGCGCCCAGATCTTCCCAAAGATCGTGGGTGATGCAGCGCGCGCCGCCGGTCATGCATCCCCGCGGCGTGCCATGGGCCGCGCAGCGCGTGGCGCGGATCGGCTCGTCGACGGCCAGAACGATGTCGGCCACGACCGTCTCCTCCGGCCCCTTGGCCAGGCGATAGCCGCCGCCCGGCCCGCGAATGCTCTTCACCAGCCCGCCCTTGCGCAGACGCGCGAACAACTGCTCCAGATAGCTGAGCGAGATTTCCTGACGGGTGGCGATTTCGGCCAGGGACACGGCCCGGCCCGAGCCGTTTTTCGCCAGATCGGCCATCGCCATCACGGCGTAACGTCCCTTTGTCGACAGGCGCATCCCTATAACCTCAAAATTCTAACGCTTTTTGGGGCGGCCATGCTAAGACCCCCGGCCTCGCTGGCGAGTGCGTCACGCACCGGGGACTTAGAAAGTCCTACCTCCTCGGTCAAGTATTATCCGTCCGGCGAAACCTCTATTGATTGTAGGGACCGCGATCCATGCCTGAAGTCATTCTGCCCGGCGCCTCTGGCCGCATCGAAGGCCGTTATTCGCCCGGCAAGCGGCCTGATGCGCCGATCGCCCTGATCCTGCACCCGCACCCCAAGGCGGGCGGGCACATGAACAACCCGGTCGCCCTGACGATGCACCAGCTGTTCGTTCAGCGCGGGTTCGCCACCCTGCGCTACAACTCGCGCGGCGTGGGCAAGTCCCAGGGCGAGTTCGACAGCGGCATCGGCGAACTGGCCGATGCGGCCACGGCGCTGGACTGGCTGCAGGCCAACAACCCTGCCGCCACCCAGACCTGGGTCGCGGGCTATCAGTTCGGCGCCTACATCGGCATGCAGTTGCTGATGCGCCGCCCCGAGACCGACGGCTTCATCTCGGTGTCGCCGCCCTCGAACATCTACGACTTCAGCTTCCTGGCCCCCTGCCCGGCCTCGGGCCTGTTCCTGCATGGCACGGCCGACACGGTGGTGCCCCCGGCCGAGGTCGAGCGCGTGGTCAATAAGCTGCGCACCCAGAAGGGCATCGTCATCGACTATGAGCTGGAAGAAGGCGCGACCCACTTCTGGCAGGACCATATCGGCGCTGTCGAGCGCCGCGTCGGCGCCTATCTGGACAAGCGCCTGGCCGAAAAGCCGGCCTGACGTCCTGAAGATCAGCGCGGAGGTCCGGCCTCCGCGCGGGTCCGCCACAGGGACCAGACCACTCCCGTCGCCAGGATCGCCGCCGTCACCGACAGGGAGACGGCGGGCGGCACCTTCTCGATCCCCAGCAACGGCGCGGCGAACACCTTGCCGCCGATGAAAACCAGCAGAACGGCCAGCGCCTGCTTCAGATAGGCGAAGCGGTGAATCACCGCCGCCAGGGCGAAATAGAGCGCCCTCAGCCCCAATATGGCGAAGATGTTGGACGTGTAGACGACATAGGCGTCCGTCGTGATGGCGAAGACCGCCGGCACGGAGTCCACGGCGAAGATCACGTCAGCGATCTCGATCGTCACCAAGGCCAGAAACAGCGGCGTAGCGTGCAGCTTCACCTCGCCGGAGCGGCGGCTTTGCGTGCGGACAAAGAAGGCGTGCCCGTGCAGGTCGTTCGTCACCCGCATCCGTCGCCGGAACCACTTCAGCAGGGCGTTATCGGCGATGTCCGTTTCCTCGCCGCGCGAAAAGAACATCTTCACGCCCGTGAGGATCAGAAACCCGGCAAACAGATAAAGCACCCAGTGATAGCGGGCGACCAGCACCGCACCCCCGCCGATCATGATCGCCCTCAGAACGATGACGCCTAGCACCCCCCAGAACAGAACCCGGTGCTGATAGAGGCGCGGCACGGAAAAGGCGCTGAAGATCAAGGCGATGACGAAGACATTGTCCATCGCCAGACTTTTCTCGACAGCGTAGGCGGTCAGGTATTCGACGGCGCTGTCAGCCCCTTGCGATGACCACAGCCACGCGCCGAAGGCCAAAGCCACGGCGACGTAGAAGGCGGACAGCGCCAAGCTTTCGCGAACCCCGATCTCATGATCGCGCCGATTGAACAGCCCTAAATCCAGCGCCAGCAAGGCGATGACGACCGTCAGGAAACCCGCCCACATCCAGACGGGCTTGCCCAACCACTCCAATAGCAACAGTTCCATCGACGCCTTCGCGAGCCGTTTCCAACGACGCGGCCGACATCGCGATGAAGGGTCGCCAGAGGGGCCCGGTCCGCTATGACCTCAACGCATGGCGACGGCGAGCGTTGCTCAGTTTTCGCGGCAAGTCGGCCAGGAGGCGAAACGCGCTTCGTACTGCGCCAGCGTATGCGGAAATCCTGCTTCCGCGCGACGGCGGTCGGCGTTCGCGGGATCCTCAAGGTTGTCGTAGTCGATGACCCAGCGTCCATTCTTGCAGGTCACTTGCGTCCCGTAGCGTTGCGGACGCCCCTCGTTCACGGCCAGTCGATCGTACATCAGACCGAACTGCGCCCCATCAACCTCGCCCGTCGCCACGAGAGGCTCGAGCACCGGCACGAAACGTCGCCACTGCTCAAGGTTTGAATGCTGGATGATGAGAAAGGCCGTCTGCGACGGCCCCTCGCCATAGCGGCTTTTGAGGAACCAGCCTTCCGGCGGCAGCATGGCGAGCAAGGCGTTGAGATTGGCTTCGTCCACCTCCTCCTGAACCTGCCACATCGCCTTGTTGGCGGCCTGCTCCTGATCCGGAGGAAGAATACTCAGATCGACTTTCTGCATCGCCTGTCGCCCCATCTGATCCAGGCGATACATCCGGAGAAAACGTTCCTCGTGATCCTGAGGAGGCGGCGCTTGCGCTTGTCGTCGCTGTTCCTCGGTGATTGTTTCAAGCACGGGAGCAATCAGGGCTCGCGCCTCGGCGCTCAGTTCACTGGAGTGCGAGGTGACCTCTGCCTGACCCAACAGAAACAGTGTGGCGATCCATGCAATCATGTGTCCCTCCCGATGAAGAACTTGGACAGCAGATTAAGACGAAATTACGTCGTTTTCTAATGCTCGCCTTCCGCCGCCGCCACGGCCGCCGGGCGGTGAGCGCGAACGCACCAGACGACGCTGACGATCATCAGGATCATGGCGACGACCTCGATCACCGTTGGGCCGCGCTGCTCCCAGATGAAGCCGTAGATGAAGGCGAACAACGTCTCGGAAACGATCATCTGGCCCAGCATGGTGAGGGGCAGCAGGCGGCTGGCCTGGTTCCAGAAGGCGTTGCCGATGACGGAGGCGAAGATGGCCACCCCTGCGCTGACGCCGATCAGGCGCAGCCAGGCGTCATCCGTCATGCCGTCCAGCATGAACAGCGACGGGATGACCAGCAGCAGCGCCAGCCCTCCTGTGACCACCCCGGTCAGCAGCGACCACTCATGCGGGGTGACGTCAGGCAAGCGTCCCATCCAGCGACTGTTGCCTACGGCGAAGGCGGTCCAGGACAGCAAGGCCGCCACGGCGCAACCCAGGCCGATCAGGGTGGCCGTTCCGCTTTGGGCCGCCGCGCCGCCGCCCTGGCTGAGCGATTCCCAGCCGATCAGGCCGACCGCCAGCGCCGCCACGGCGATCGGCGGCGCCACGCGCGACAGCGGCGGCGAGTCCTTGTCCTTCAGGCCCCATAGCGCCACCACCACAGGCACCATGCCGACGATCAGGGCCGAGGCTGCAACGCCCGCGTAATGCACGCCGACCACCAGAAAGGCGAAATAGATCAGATTGCCCGCCAGGCTCAGCCAGACCAGCGCGCCCCACGCCTTGCGCGTCAGGGCCGCTGTCGCCCGCCTCCAGCGCGGCGCGATTAACAGAGCCGCGATCAGGCCATAGGCGAGATACCGCCCCGCCGTCAGCAGCAGCGGCGAAGCCTCGGGCACGACCTTCGGCGCCAGAAACACCAGACCCCACAGGGCGCCCGCCGCCAGACCGCTGGCGACGCCCCAGAAACGCGATGAAGCCCCCACCCCTATTCTTCTCCTGGCTCTACAATCCGGCCGCCGGTCATCGGCTTTGCGACCCCCGTCGTGCCGGGAAAACTGATCGGCAGGCCCATGCGGCAGCGCGCGGCCAGGAACGCGAAAGCTTCAGCCTCGATCGAGTCGCCGCGCCAGCCCTTGTCCTCAGCCGTAGAGACGGGAACGCCGACACGTTCACGAATGGCGGCCAGCAACACGGGGTTGTGGCGACCGCCGCCGCAGACGACGACCTCCTTCGGCTGTTCCGAACAGCGGGCGACGCCCAGGGCCACGGCCTGAGCCGCGAAGGCGGTCAGGGTCGCAGCCGCGTCCTCCAGCGACAGTTCCGCCACCGGGTCCAGCGAAAAGTCAAAGCGGTCCAGCGACTTCGGCCCGGTCGCCGCGAAATAGGGATGTGCCAGGTAAGCGTCCAGCACGACCGGATCGACCGTTCCCGCCGCCGCCAGACGGCCGCCCTCGTCCATCCGCTTCTTCATGCGGGACTGGACCAGAAGATCGACCATGCCGTTGGCCGGGCCGGTGTCAAAGGCCTCCAGCCCGCCGTCAGCGCGGATCAGGGTGATGTTGCCAACGCCGCCGAGGTTCAGCACGGCGACCGGCCCCTCCATCCCCGCCTTACGGACCAGCGCCGCGTGATAGACAGGGGCCAGCGGCGCGCCCTGCCCGCCCGCCGCCACGTCTGCACTACGGAAATCAAAGGCCACCGGCGCGCCCAGTCCCTCGGCCACGCTGACAGCGTCGATCAACTGCACCGTGCGGCCCGGAGCATCCGGCGTCGGCGCCTCGTGCAAGACCGTCTGACCGTGAATGCCGACCAGATCCAGCGCGCTGGACTTCACCCCGTTCACCGCCATGAAGCCGAGCGCCGCCGCCAGATGCGCGTCGGCCACGGCCATGCGCGCGTCTTCAAAGCTGTCCGGCTCTTCTTCGTCGCGTTCCCAGTCGAAGGCGTCGTCGATCGCGTCTTCGATGATGGCGCGGGTCTCGCCGTCCAGCTTCATCTCGCCGGCGGGACCGAAAGACAGGATGTCGTGACCGTCGGTCTCGATCATCGCCATGTCCACGGCGTCCAGCGAAGTGCCGGTCATGAAGCCGAGCACGCGGAGAGTCTTTTTCGGGGAGGTCGTCATGGCGGCTTGACTGCCACGTCAGGCGCGACGTAGCTAGCGCCCATGATCGCGCAATCGGCCCTTTTCGCCGCCTATTACTACGGCCTCTACTAGAGAGCGGCCGCGATCCTTGCCGCCCTTCCCTCGGCGGCATTATTCCTCGGAAGACGGCCGCCGGTTCTGATGCTACGGACCCGACCATGACCGAGCCCACGACCCATACCGTTTCCGAAACCGCCTTCAAATCGGACTTCCTGCGCCTGATGAAGGCGCGCGGCTATATTCACCAGATCACCCACCCGGTCGAACTGGACGAGGCGGCCGCGGCCGGCGTGGTCACGGGCTATATCGGCTTCGATGCGACGGCGCCGTCGCTGCACGTCGGTCACCTGATCCAGATCATGCTGCTGCGCCGCCTGCAGCAGGCGGGACACAAGCCGATCGTCCTGATGGGCGGCGGCACGACCAAGGTCGGCGATCCCTCGTTCAAGGACACCCAGCGTCCCCTGCTGACCGAGGAAAAGATCGCCGAGAACATCGCCGGCATCAAAGGCGTGTTCGAGAAATTCCTGACCTTCGGCGACGGCCCGACCGACGCCGTCATGCTGGATAACGACGAGTGGCTGTCGCAGTTCGGCTACCTGCAGTTCCTGCGCGACTACGGCACCCACTTCACCATCAACCGCATGCTGAGCTTCGACTCGGTCAAGCTGCGCCTGGATCGCGAACAACCGCTGACCTTCCTCGAGTTCAACTACATGCTGATGCAGGCGACGGACTTCCTGGAACTGAACCGCCGCTATGGCTGCGCCCTGCAGATGGGCGGCTCGGACCAGTGGGGCAACATCATCAACGGCGTTGAACTGACCCGCAAGGTGGACCACAAGGCCGCCTTCGGCCTGACCACGCCGCTGCTGTCCACCGCCTCGGGCCAGAAGATGGGCAAGACGGTCGGCGGCGCCGTGTGGCTGAACGCCGACGCCCTGTCGCCGTTCGACTACTGGCAGTACTGGCGCAACACCGAGGACGGCGACGTGGGCCGCTTCATGCGCCTGTTCACCGACCTGCCTCTGGATCAGATCGAGCGGTATGAGGCGCTGGAAGGCGCCGAGATCAACGAGGCCAAGAAGGCCCTGGCCGACGCCACCACCTCCATGCTGCACGGCGTCGAGGCCGCTCAGGCCGCCCGCGCCGCTGCTGAAGCCGCCTTCGAGAAGGGTCAGCTGTCGGCCGACCTGCCGACCGTCGAACTGCCGCGTGACGAAGTGATCGGCGCCATGATCGCCGCCGTTACGACCAAGGCGGGCCTCAGCGGCTCCAACGGCGAAGCGCGCCGTCTGGCCCAGGGCGGCGGCCTTCGCCTGAACGACGAGGTCGTCAACGACGGCGCCCGCCTGATCGAAGAGGCCGACCTGAACGCCGACGGCGTGCTGAAACTCGGCGCCGGCAAGAAGAAGCTGGTGCTGGTGCGGCCGGTTTAGGGAGAGCGCTGTGACCAACATCACCGAAAACACCCCCGCCCCTGCTTTCGACCTGGCGACGGATGGCGGCGGGCGCGTGTCGCTGGACGGGCTGAAGGGCAAGAACGTCGTCCTCTACTTCTACCCCAAGGCCGACACGCCGGGCTGCACGACCGAGGGCCAGGACTTCTCGGCCCTGATCGACCGGTTCTCGGCGGCCGACGCCGTGGTGATCGGCGTGTCCCGCGACACGGTGAAGAAGCTGGACCGCTTCAAGGCCAAGCATGACCTCAAGGTGGTGCTCGGCTCAGACGAAGACGGGGTGGTCACCGAAGCCTGGGGCGTCTGGGTGCAGAAGAAGCTCTACGGCCGCGAATACATGGGCATCGAACGCGCCACCTTCCTGATCGACAGCCAGGGCGCGGTCCGCCGCGCCTGGCGGAACGTGAAGGTGAAGGGGCATGCCGAAGAGGTTTTGGCCGCCGTCGAAGCGCTGTGATCGGCGAGCGGGGTTCGAAAGGCCCCGCTTGACCTCTCCGTCTCAGCCCCCCCTAAGTATCGGCAGGGATTGTATCCTCAGGGGCTGACATTGACCAAACGCCGGTCGTCCCGGCGTGACGCGGAGAGTATAGATGTTCAACAAGAACAAACCCCTCGACAACAGTACCTCGAGCGGACTGGGCATTCCGACGCCGCCCGAACCGGCCAAGCCGACC